>NZ_JBGKAC010000001.1:1495694-2243541 GCF_041361465.1 Halobaculum sp. MBLA0143 | reverse complement strand
ATCCGTGGCTGGCTGTCGAAGACACCCCCCGTCGCTATCCGCGGCAAGTCCGTGTTGCCAGGTAACACGCCCTGCTCACCATTGTTGTTCCCAATAGAACAGTAGAACGATTCAGTTGGTTCGGACTCGATGTGTCGATCAGTCCCGATACGGACTCGGGTCCGCTCTCCCAGACGACCACCTACACCGAGCCCTGCCTTGGTAGGCATGTTATCGCGCCCCAGTCACGCTCTTTTTCAGAACACTTAATACTATCTGCCCGGATGTTAACCATGTGTCTGAAAAACACAGTTCGAGCACGTCAAGAAGAGGTGTACTGGGATCAATCGCTGCCGCAGGCGCTACGTCTCTCGTTGGGTTCGGCTCCCAGCGTGTCGCGGGTGTCGAATCCACAGACGAGTGGAACTGCAGCACCGACTGTCCTGACACTGTGATCCGTGACGACGAGTTCTCTCCCGGTGGTGGCTACAAGGGTGGGTCTGCTATTCACTGGTTTAGCTCAGTCTACCTCGATACGAGGAACACGTGGGAGCACGAAATTTCGGTCTCTGTGGGTGCAGCCTCAACCGATCAGTACACCTACGGTGATGTGCTGCAGGGACAACAGTACAAGATCCAGGGGCCAGATGGAAGTATTCTAGCCCGAACAAGCAAGAATACGCACGGCGAGCACCCTGGACCGAACAGCGGAGAGATTGAACAGTGGACCGCCGCCGTCCTGAAGACCACCCTCTCAACACTGAGTAAGACCGCCGCTCCATCGTGGTTCTTCCTCGTCACGGACAAGCTCCGAAACAAACTCGGCCCAGTTGATGGCTTCGACTTAGGCGTTCCCCACGGATTCAAGCACACGAATACAGTCTCTATCAAGAGCTGGCGAGAGTGTACCTCCTTTCATCAGGTCCAGTATGAGAGTGACCTGTTCAGCCCCGAACTCAACGTTCGAACCTCCATCTCTGACCTAGTGACGGCGAGCAATGTGTACTTCTGGGACGACATCACTTACAGCCTGAGTGACTACTCACATCCCTCCAGTCTGGACGACCCGACTCGCCTGACGGCAAGAGAGATGGAAGAACTCCCGATCCGCCGGGTTCCTGAAGACGAGCGGTTGACGACGGTCGTAGACGGAGAGAGGCACGAAGTCACGCACGTTGCTACGGAGTGCCCGTTCAAGAACGTCGAAGTGAGCCACTCTAGAAGAAAAGAACGCAGGAGAGCCGACTGATCGGGAGAGACTCACTCGGTTGAGGTCTCTGTCGTCGGCGGTTCGCAGGTGTCAGAGTACCCGTGGGCGGTCAGAATCTCGTCAGGGTACACGTCCGCGTGGAGGGCGAAACAAGCCATCTCGCCGTAGTCTCCGTCGTCGCCGACCAACGCGAACGAGTCCGACGACGCTTCGAGTCGCTGTCCGTTGACGACCGTGCTGAAGCGGCCCTCGTAGTAGACCCTGTCACCCATCCAGTCGCGTCGTATCTGCACCACTCTGTGCCCGTGTTCGCTTTCGACGGGGATGGTGCTATCGTACACAATCTCTTCTCCCTTGACGACTGTCACGTCGACTGTCACGTCTGTGTCTGCGTAGTTGGTGATCTCGATTTGCTGGAGCCCGAGTGGTGGGTCGCCGCCGCTGAGACACCCGGCTGTCGCCACTGCGCCGCAGGCAGCCAGCACTCGTCTGCGGGTGAGCGCTTCGCGCATTTACACGGATTCGCTTCCACCAGGTTAATTGTATTTTGGTCTCACATAACGATGCGCCCGAGACGAGCACAGTCGATGGGCATTCCGATTACCGGACGGGCGTGGCAACACACAGTTGACCGTCGCGGCGGGGTTGTTCGCAAGGCCGTCGAGTGGGATCTCCGGAGAACCGCCGGCGACAACGCGACCACGTCGCCGTCTGACACGCCGCAAACGCCCACAGACAAATCGAACGATCCGGACTGACTGGACCACCCTCGCGGACGATCTGGAACGGGCATTTGAAAAACCGTGGCGCGCAACGGAGTAGTATGTCAACGGAGACCACAGACGCCGACGCGGAGCCGACGGCCTACGACCGACTGCTCGACCGGTACGAGCGGATGAGCGCCGTCGCGTCGGCGGCGGGCGTCCTCCAGTGGGACCAACAGGTGACGATGCCGGAGGGGGGTACTCCGGCCCGTTCGAAGGAGCTGTCGACGCTGTCGTCCATCGGCCACGACCTCCTGACGGACGACGAGATGGCCGAACTGCTGGAGACGGCGGAGGCGGGCGACCTGGACGACGAGCAGGCGGCGGCAGTGCGGGAGGTCCGTCGGGAGTTCGACCGCGAGGCGTCGAAGCCCCGCGAGCTGGTGGAGGAGATCTCCGAGACCTCCTCGGAGGCGCTGTCCGCCTGGGAGGAGGCGAAGGCGAACGACGACTTCGAGACGTTCGCGCCGTACCTGGAGGAGCTCGTCGAACTCCGCCGGGAGGAGGCGGCCGCTATCGACGACGACCGCGACCCGTACGCCGTCTTGTTCGAGGAGTACGAGCCGTACCTCTCTCTCGACCGAGCCGAGCGTATCCTCGAACGGCTGAAGGAGGCGCTCGTGCCGATGATCGACGAGATTGCCGACAGCGACGCCGACGTGACCACCGACGCCTTCTCCGGCACGTACGACACGGACGACCAGGAGGCGTTCTCGCGGGACGTGTTGTCCACGCTGGGGTACGACTGGGAGCGCGGACGCCTCGACACCTCCTCGCACCCGTTCACCTCCGGCAACCAGCACGACTGCCGTGTCACGACTCGGTTCGACGAGTCCGACCCGCTCGGCGGACTGACGGCGACCGTCCACGAGTTCGGGCACGCCTTCTACAACCTCGGCCTCCCCCAGGATCGCTGGGGGACACCGTTGGGTGAGTCGCGCGACCTGTCCGTCCACGAGAGCCAGTCACGACTGTGGGAGAACCACGTCGGCCGGACGGAGGCGTTCTGGGAGCAGATCATCCCCGCGTTCGCGGAGTACTTCGACACGGACGCCACCGCCCGAGAGGCGTACGAGTCCGTCAATCAGGTGTACGACGACAACCTGATCCGGGTGGAGGCGGACGAACTCACCTACCACCTCCACATCGTCATCCGGTTCGAGATCGAACGCGACCTGATCCGTGGCGACCTCGACGTCTCGGAGGTGCCCGAGGTGTGGAACGACAAGTACGAGGAGTACCTCGGAATTCGGCCGGAGACGGACGCGGAGGGGTGTCTCCAGGACATCCACTGGAGCCACGGCAACTTCGGTTACTTCCCCACCTACTCGCTGGGCTCCGTGATGGCGACACAGCTGTTCGACGCCGCCGAAGACGACCTGGGTGACCTCACTGAGGAGATCGGCGACGCCGAGTTCGGCCGGCTCCAGGAGTGGCTCCGCGAGAACGTCCACCGCCACGGCGCCCGCTACCAGACGAACGAACTCGTCGCCCAGGCGACCGGCGAGGAGCTCACCGCCGACGCCTTCCTCTCGTACGTCCGCGAGAAGTACGGCGCGCTGTACGACCTCGAGGAGTCGGTGTAGCTCACCGTCCCGCGGACCCGACGGGCACGGCTCGGTCGCCCGGCGCCACCCGCGACCGTCAGACTCAGGCGCGTCGCTCCCCGAGCCGGCGCCAGTGCGCGAGTTCTCTGCCGACTACCTCGACCGCACGCGCCGCGGGATGTGGGCCGACAGCCGAGCGGCGCTGGCGGACCTCTCCCTGTCGAGCCGGCAGCGAGTTCTCGACGTCGGCTGTGGCACCGGCGAGCTGACGGCCGTGCTGGCCGAGGAGACCGGCGGCACCGTCGTCGGCGTCGACGCCGACACCGAACTGTTGACCACGGCCCGTGACCGGTCGAGAGACGGGATCGACGGCTACGCCGCCGGCGACGCCGTCCGACTCCCGTTCGCCGCCGACAGCTTCGATCTGGTCGTCTGTCAGGCGTTGCTGGTCAACCTCCCGGAGCCCCCGGCGGCGCTCCGGGAGTTCGCCCGGGTCTCTCGTGATCTGGTGGCGGCGGTGGAGCCGGACAACGCCGACGTGGCCGTCTCCTCGACCGTCGAGACGGAGGCGTCGCTGGAGGCGGAGGCGCGAGCGGCGTTCGTCGACGGGGTCGCCACGGACGTGACCACCGCCGACCTGACGGAGACGTTCGCGGCGGCGGGGCTGTCTGCCGTCTCCACCCGTCGCTACCACCACGAGAAACGCGTGACGCCGCCGTACTCCGAGACGGACCTGGAGGGGGCGACCCGGAAGGCGACCGGCGCCGCGCTCGCCAGCCACGAGACTGAGCTCCGCCGGGCGCTGTCCCCGACCGCCTACGACGACCTCCGACAGCGCTGGCGGGCGATGGGCCGCGACGTGGTCGAACAGATGCAGACCGACGACTACGAGCGCGTGGAGGTCGTACCGTTCGACGTGACTGTCGGGCGAGTGTGAGGAGACTACTGCTCGAACTGCGTCAGCGATCCCACCGGCGCGTCCGTCTGGCGTTCGGCCCGCTGGACGCCCTCGTCGCCGACCGCGATCAGCGCGAACACGCCCGTCACCTCGCCGCCCGCCCGCTCGACGATGTCTAACAACAGTTCCTGTGTCTCGCCCGACCGGATCAGGTCGTCCACGACGAGCACCGTCTCCCCGTCGTTGACGGCGTCGGCCGGGAGGTAGTACGTCAGCTCGATCCCGGACGCGAGCCGTTGGCGCGACTCCACGAACTCCTCTACGGCGGTCTCCTTCGACTTCTTGGCGTACGCCACCCGGGCGTCGAAGTGCGAGGCCATCGCCGCGCCGAGGGTGATCCCGTCCGTCGCGGCCGTCAACACCACGTCCGGCCGTTCGAACCCCAGGCGTTCGGCCGCGACCGGGGCGACGAGATCCAAGAACGACTGGTCGAACACGACCGCAGAGTTGTCCACGTACCCCTCGTCGTCGAACGACACCCGTTCGCGCAGTTCCGTCGCCAGCGCCTCCCGACCGACCCCGGCGACGACCGCCTCCGCCCGGTCGGCGCCCGGCAGGACGTGCCCGTTGACGTAGCGGTTGAGGTCGCCCGCCGGCAGCCCGGTCAGCTCTGCCAACTCCTCGTACGTCCGAGTCTCCTTCAGCGTCCGCAACACGGCGACCGCCCGCAGTTGGAGAGTCGCCTTCTCTGCTCTGTTCATGCCGGTGTTGGACGGTTGCACAAGCTTGAACACGTCGGATCGACGCGACCCGGCGCTGGACACGCCCGTGTGCGATACCACAGGGAGCACGCCCGTGCACGACCCGGCGACGGAGACGCCCGTGTGCGACCCGGCGACGGAGACGCCCGTGTGCGACCCGACGGGTCGAAGTGAACGCGCGTCGTACCGCGGGGCGTGCCCGACCACCTCCCGCGGCTCGCGGACGACGCCTCCGCCGTCGCCGATGTCCGCGAGGCGCTCGTCGACTGGTACGAGACGGACCACCGTTCGTTCCCCTGGCGGGAGACGACCGACCCCTACGCCGTGCTCGTCTCGGAGGTGATGAGCCAACAGACCCAGCTCTCCCGGGTGGTCGACGCCTACGAGGCCTTCTTGGACCGCTGGCCGACCGTCGAGGAGCTGGCGGCCGACGACCGCGCCGCCGTCGTCGCCTTCTGGTCGGACCACTCGCTGGGCTACAACAACCGTGCGAAGTACCTCCACGAGGCCGCCGGCCAGGTGGTCGACGACCACGACGGCGAGTTCCCCCGCGACCCCGACGGACTCCAGGAGCTGATGGGCGTCGGGCCGTACACCGCCAACGCCGTCGCATCCTTCGCGTTCGACAACGGCGACGCCGTCGTCGACACGAACGTGAAACGAGTGCTACACCGTGCGTTCGACGTACCGGACGACGACGACGCCTTCGAACGGGCCGCGAACGAACTGATGCCCGCCGGGGAGTCGCGGGTCTGGAACAACGCGATCATGGAACTGGGTGGTGTCGCCTGCGAGTCGACGCCGCGGTGTGACGAAGAGGGGTGCCCGTGGCGCCGGTGGTGTGGCGCCTACGAGACCGGCGACTTCACCGCGCCGGACGTGCCCGAACAGCCGTCGTTCGAGGGGAGTCGCCGCCAGATGCGCGGCCGGGTCGTCGGCGTCCTGGGTGAACACGGCCCGTTGGCGTTGGACACCCTCGGTCCACGCGTCCGCGTCGACTACACACCCGACGGCGACCACGGCCGCGAGTGGCTCCGCGGGCTGGTCTCGGATCTGGCCGACGACGGACTGGTGGACCTCGAACGACGGGACGGGGAGCTCGTCGCCCGGCTGCGTCAGTGAGGGTAGACCGACGCCCGGACTCCCGCGGCGAGTAGTTCTGACCCACGAATTCTAACTGAGTGGGAGCAGCCTTTACACTCCCCCACCACGACCGTACGAGTGTGACCAGTGAACTACAGACAGACGAACGAGGGCGAGTGACGATTCCCAAGGAGACGCGCGAGCAGTACGGAGACAGATTCAGACTCGTGGAGTTGGACAACGGCATCAAACTCGTTCCGATCCCGGACGACCCAGTGGAGGCACTCCGCGCCGCCGGATCGGCGGAGCTCCGTTCGGCGTCACTCGACGAACTCGAAGCCGCAGCCAGCGAGACGGCACGCGACGAGAGCAGCGAACATGTACGCTGATCTCGACTTCTGGCTGGCACTCCTGAAAGACGACGACTGGCTCGCCGCCCGTGCCGAGCGGATTCTCGACGAACACGAGGGGGAACTCACCGTCTCGCTGGCGACGTTCGTCGAACTGTTTCTGGTCGAAGAGCGGTTCGGATTCGACCGTGAGCGTGCCATCACTGCGATACTCGAACTGGCGACGTTCCCGGGAGACCCAACGGTCGTGTACCAGGCGTCACAGAACGTCGAGAGAGGCCTGTCACCGTTCGACGCGTTCCACGCCGCGCTCTCCGAGGGGCGTATCGTCTCCAGTGACGGTGTGTACGACGACCTCGGCGGTGTGACGCGTATCCAACTCGACCCCGACGAATAGAGCCGTCGAGAACTACACACCCGACGGCGACCACGGCCGCGAGTGGCTCCGCGGGCTCGTCACCGACCTCGCGGACGACGGGCTCGTCGCCGTCGAGGAACGAGACGGGGAGACGCTGGCGTGGCTGCGGGAGTGAGCCGTCCCTCCTCTCGCCACGGGATTCGTTCACACGCCGGTGTCGATCCACAACTGGTTTACAGCAGTGTGGCGCTCGGACGGGTATGCCAGAGTGCCAGAACTGCGGCTCTTTCGTGACGGAGCGGTACGTGAAGGTGTTCGAGCCCGAGGGGATCACCAGCCCCCGGGCGTGTCCTCACTGTGAGGACATGGTCCGGCGGGGGAAGAAGGTCCGAGAGAAGAAGAACTGAACACGGGTACACTTACGTCGTTGCCGCCGTCACTCGTCGCTGTGACCCGCCCTCCAGACGACGACCCCGACTACCACGCACTGATCGAACACTACACCCCCGACGGCGCGCTCGGACGGCTCCTGTTCGGGCTGCTCGTGGGGAGCGTCGGAGCCGGGACGGCGTTGATCGGACTGGCCGGCGTGTTCGCCGGCACGGTGTCGGCGTTCCTCGTCGGGGTCGCCGGGCTGCTCGTCGGCGTCCCCTTGTTCGTCGTCGGGCTCGCGGCGCTGTGGCCCGTCTACCTCTCGGTCATCGGCAACCTCCGGGAGCCGGCCGCCTACGGCGTCGGCGACGGGTTGGAGACGCCCGAAGCCGACCCGGAGGAGATCCTCCAACGCCGCTACGCAGCCGGCGAGCTCACCCGCGAGGAGTTCGAGCGCCGACTGGACGACGTGTTCGCGGCCCGCGAAGCGCCCGGTGAACGAGTGACCGCAGACGACGCCCCCGACGAGGAACGACTCCAGTCGACCAGACGCGAGGCACGCCGCCGGCGAGAACGCGAGTCCGAGGGCGTCTGACGGCGACTACGCCTGCCCGTACACCGGGACGGCGGCACCACTCGTCACGTCCGCGGCGTCCGAACAGAGGAACAACATCACGTCCGCGACTTCTGCCGGCTGGACCCAGTCGTCGCTCGGCTCCATCATGTCGCGGTTCATCGGCGTGTCCAACACGGACGGCATCACGGCGTTCGCCCGGACGCTGCCGAGGTTCTCCTCGGCGATGGACTCCGTCAGGAGCCGGACGCCGGCCTTGCTCGCCCGGTAGGGGGCGTCACCCTCGCCACCCTCCAGGGACGACTCCGCCGACACGGAGACGATCGCGCCGTCCGTCTCCCGGAGGTGTGGGATCGCGTGTTTCGACGCCAGGAACGCCGTCTTCAGGTTCACGTCGAACAACATGTCGAACGTCTCGACGGGCGTCTCGTCGACGGGGTCGCCGCCGCGCCACGTCCCCGCCACATTGAGCAGGTGGTCCAGTCGGCCGTGTTCCGCGACGACCGCCGCCACTGTCTCTCCGACCGCCTCCTCGTCCGTGAAGTCCGTCCGGTGGAAGCTGTCGACCGTCTCCCGGTCCAAGAGGCTGTCGTCGCTGTCGACGTCTACCACGTCTGCGGCCGCGACCGTCGCTCCCGCGTCGGCGAACGCGGCCGCCGCGGCGCTCCCGAGCGCGCCGCACGCGCCCGTGATCAGTGCCACCGTGCCGTCGAAGTCGTACGAGACGGACATACCGACACCTAACGCTCCGGCGACTTGAACGGACTGACGTGAGAAAGCGGATACGCGCCGCAACTGCAGCGCGTGCCGCCTTGAGTTGGTCCCCGCTGACGCTTCGGCCCTCCAAGCGAAGCGTCGTATGGTATGACAGACGCCATCGGTTTAGGACTGTCGGCAGGTGGCGCGGGACTGTGACTGTCGGCGAACGGTGCGCGGTCGCCTCCCCGAGCGAAGCGGTGGTATCTGGCTGTTTCGCTTCGACACCTCTGCGCGTGTGTCGAGTACACGCCACCAGAACGGGCCGTCTCGTAGAGCGGACCGAGCCGGAACACACGTCCCGACGCCGTGCTCGGACCGACTGTGGGTTCACAGACAGACAACTCCGACGAGCAGGAACGCCGGAGCACGGTCCGCTCGGGAACGACGACGTAGACAGTCGACGCCCGGTGCGTTCCGACCCCACCCCGAGCGCCGGGGTGGTAGCGCGAGGGAGCGACGGTGGCTCACGCGAGAGCCTCGGGGCTCGGCCCCGAGGCGGTCTACATGTGTTCTTCCTCCAGCGCCCACCCGAGCGCCCGTTTGTAGTAGGTGAACATCTCGCGGACACCCTCGTGGTTCATCTCCTCGGCGTCGAGCTGTTCTTCGAGAAACTCGTACTGCTCGCGGATCTCCTCTTCGTCACGCATACCCCGGTGTAACGACCGGAGTGTAATCAACGCTGGCGGTCGCGCCCGGCCTCAGGCGGGCGCGGTCACGGAGGCGTTCGTCGTCCCGTCGTCGGACTGCCGCTGGAGGAACTGCTGGTACGTGTCTTCATCGACCACGACTACCTGGAAGTACATCTTCGAGTGCCCCTGGCCACAGTACTCCGCACAGTAGCCCTGGAAGACACCGGTCTCTAGGGGGACCGTGCGGATCGTGTTGTTCTGGCCCGGGATCGCGTCCTGCTTGAGCCCCATCTTCGGGACGTGGACGGCGTGGATCACGTCCTCCGAGGTGGTGGTGATGTACAGGGGTTCACCCTTCTGTGCCACGATTATGGGCCCGGATACGTCGTTCTCCTCCACGACGTCCAAGTTCACGTCACGGGCGGTCAGCCGCGAGATGTTCTCGCTCGGGTAGTTCATCTTCCAGTTCCACTGGTAGGCGACCGTCTCGACGTGGACGCCGTCCTCGCCGGGCTCCGGCTGGGTGTAGGTCACGTCCTCGTTGGCCAGGACGCCGTAGGAGGCGACACCGACGAACAGGAGGATCACGGCCGTCGCCACCGTCCAGGTGATCTCCAGGCGACGATTCTCCTTCGTCTCCTTGGCCTCGTCGGCGTTCCGGAACTTCAACACGGTGTAGATCAGGATCGCCTCGACGAGGATCGTGATCGGGATCGCCACCCACAGCAGCCGGGCGTTGAGCCCGTCGATCAACTGCTGTGTCGTGGAGGTCTGTGCCGCCGCCGGCACCGCGAACAGCACCGTCGCGAGCGCCCCGACCAGTAGTCCTCGGGCGAGGCTCCCGAGTCGCGTCTCCGTCATTACGCCGCGCTTGGCGTAGGGTACGTAAATACCTACTGTTGTCCACCCCGCTCCCGTCCCGGGCTGTCACCGAGCTACCACGATCACGGTGACGGCGCCGTCACCACGCCGGCACACCCCTCGTACGGCCGCGTCGTCGCGCCGACGGCTCCCACGGTCGGGGTCCGAAGCGGGGGGTTGATATGTGGCCAGTTGGTAGCGCAGACGACCAACGATGGACCGTTTTCCGGCTCTCTTGGCGTCCACCGCGATGGGCGTCTACCTCCTGCTCGTCGTCGGAGCGACCACCGCCGTCACCGGTGCCGCCGACGCCTGTGTCGGCTGGCCGTTGTGTGACGGCGGGCTCGCAACCACCGGCCCGGCGCTCGTCGCGCTCGGTCACCGGGCGGTCGCCGCCGTCGTCGGCCTGTTCGTGCTCGTCACGGCCGCCGTCGCCGTCCGTGTGCGCCCGAGCCGTCGTGTCGCCGCCGCACTCGCGGCCGCGACGCTCCTGTTCCCGCTCCAGGCCGGTCTCGGCGCGTTCGTCGCCACTGCCGGCGGCGACACGGTGCTGGCGGCCGTCGCCGGCCTGTCGTTGACAGTTCGGACACTCCACCTCCTCGTCGGGCTCGCTATCTTCGGCGGGCTGCTGGCGGCGCTCGCCTGGGAGCTAGAGCGCCGCACCGGCGACCCGACCGACACGCCGACCGACCCACCCTCCGGCCCGGAGGAGGCAGACGCACCGCCGTTGTCCGAGCCGACCCGGCCGGACGTGCCGGCGTGGACCGACCGTCCGCTCCGGCGTGCCCGGCTGACCGCGACCGCCTACTACCGGCTCACGAAGCCCCGGCTGATGTGGCTGTTGTGTCTCGTCGCCGCCGCCGCGATGGCGCTGGCGGCCGGGCCGTCGCTGTCGGCCCGCACGGTCGCCGTCACGCTCGCCGGCGGCGCCCTCTCCATCGGCGCGTCCGGCACGTTCAATCACGTCCTAGAGCGCGACATCGACCGCCGGATGCAACGGACGAACGACCGCCCGCTGGCGGTCGATCTCGTCTCCGTCCCCAACGCCGTCGCGTTCGGTGTGGTCCTGTCGGCCCTGTCGCTCGGACTGTTCGCCACCGTCAACCTCCTGGCGGCCGTGCTCGGGCTCGTCGCCATCCTGTTCTACTCCGTCGTCTACACGCTCATCCTGAAGCCCAACACCGTCCAGAACACGGTCGTCGGCGGCGCCGCCGGCGCGCTGCCGGCGCTGATCGGCTGGGCCGCCGTCACCGGCACGGTCGGGCTCGGCGGGCTCGCCGTCGCGGCACTGATATTCCTGTGGACGCCCGCCCACTTCTACAACCTCGCACTCGCGTACGAGGACGACTACGAGCGGGCGGGCTTCCCGATGATGCCGGTCGTCCGCGGCGAGACGACCACCCGCCGGCACATCCTCTGGTACCTCGGGGCGACGCTGTCCGTCGCGGCCGCGCTCGTCGGGCTCACCCGGCTCGACACGCTGTACGCCGTCGTCGGCGTGTCGCTCGGTGCGGTGTTCCTCTGGGCCGTCGTCCGGCTCCACTACGAGCGCGACGAGTCGGCGGCGTTCCGGGCGTTCCACGCCTCCAACGCCTACCTCGGCACACTCCTGCTGGCGGCTGTCGTCGACGCGCTGGTGGTGTAGATGGCTACCCTCCCCAGCCCCCGGCGACTCCTCGCCGGCGCCGGCCTGCTCAACGTCCAGCTGGCGGCCGTGGTCGCGTACTTCGCGTTCACGGACGCGACACTCTCGTCGCCCGCGTTCACCTTCTACGGGCTCGTCTGGGTCGACGTCGCCTTGGTCGTGTTTCTCTGGTACGACCCGCCGGCCGGCGCCGGCTTCGCCGCGACCGCCGTCGCCGCCGGCTACGCCGCCCTGTTGGCCGTCTTCGGGGGGGTCGTCGGGCCGTCGTCGCCGGCCACGACCGGCGGCTGGCGGCTGGCGCTCCTCCCCCCGGGCTGGGGGCCCGCCGCCGTCTACGGCGGCCCCGAGGTCGCGGTCGCGTTGTTGCCCGCGAAGGTCCTGGGGTACGGGGCGCTCGTCTACCTCCTGTACGGCAGTCTGGCGGAGGCGTCGGCCTCGGGGCTCGCGGGGCTGCTCGGACTGTTCTCCTGTGTCTCCTGTTCGTTCCCGATCCTCGCCGGCGCGATCGCGTCGACCGTCGGCGGCGGTAGCGCCGTCGCCGCCGCCGCGACCGGGATCGGCTACGGCCCCTCGACGGTCGTGTTCCTCCTGTCGGTCGTGTTGTTGTGGTGGCGCCCGGGGTTCGACACGCTCGCCCGGCGCCGGTCGCCGTCCGAGTGACCGCTCGCAAAGCGTAAGCCTCCGCCGCCCCTCTTGTCTCGTATGCCAGCTCGGGCCGAGTTCCGCGACCGGGACACAGTGGAGGTAGCCGTCCTGGACGCGCTTGTCGGCCGCGCCGAGGACGGGATGACCGTCCTCGAACTGCGGTCGCACGTCGACGCCGACATCGATCGGATCGAGACCGCCCTGACGGCGCTGAAGTCGGACGGCCTGATTCGCGTCGAAGCCGACGACAACACCGTCTGGCTGTACCCGGACGACAGCGTCGTCCCGGACCCCGGGGAGACGGACGACGAGGAGCCCGGAATCGTGGAGTGGCTGCGCGGACTGCTCGGCTGACCCGGTCTCCGACTCGGGGGGGTTTTGCCGCTCGACCGCGTATCGCCGGCCGTGACCTCCGTCGGCGAGACCCACGAGACGTACGGCGCGACGTTCGAACGCCGCGACGGCCGCCGTCGCGTCGCCCACTACGGCCGCCCGGCCAGCGCCGCCCGCGCCGTCCGCAACGGTGTCGGTGCCTGTGAGACCAGCTACGGCGTCGTCCGCGTCACCGGTGACGACCGGGTCGAGTTCGTCGACGACGCCGTCTCCAACGAGGTTCCCCGCTCCGACGGGGAGGGGGTGTACGCACTCCTCCTCGACCCGCAGGGCGGGATCGAGACGGAGCTGTACGTCTACAACGCCGGCGAACGACTCCTCCTGTTCGTGCCGCCGGCACGGACGACCCCGCTCGTCGAAGACTGGTCCGGGAAAGTGTTCATCCAGGACGTGGAGATCGAGAACGTGACGGACGACCTCGCCGTGTTCGGCGTCCACGGCCCGAACGCGACGGAGAAGATCGCGTCTGTCCTCGGCGGTGCGCCCGCGCCCGAGCCCCGGCTGTCGTTCGTCCGCGGGTCGATGGCCGACTGTGGCGTCTCCGTGATCGCGTCGGACGCCCCGACCGGCGAGGAGGGGTACGAGGTGATCTGTGCCGACGACGACGCCAAGCGGGTGTTCGACACGTTGCTCACGCGGGGCATCAGCGCCGCCCCGTTCGGCTACCGCACCTGGGAGATCCTGACCGCCGAGGCCGGCACCCCCCTGTTCGAGTTCGAACTGGAGGGTAACCTCCCGAACGTCGCCGGCGTCCGCAACGGGCTCGACTTCGAGAAGGGGTGTTACGTCGGCCAGGAGGTGGTGTCGAAGGTGGAGAACCGTGGCCGACCCAGCCGGCGACTCGCCGGCCTACGCTTCGAGACGGATGTCGCGGTCGCGGACGACGAGACGGACGGCCTCCAGGCGGACGCGGCCGTCTTCCAGGGTGACAGCGCCGTCGGCGAGGTGACGCGTGCACTCCACTCGCCGACGCTCGACGCCGCGGTCGCGTTGGCGTACGTCGACTTCGACGCCGACGGCGACGTGACCGTCCGCGTCGACGGCACGGAGACCCCCGCCCGGCTCACCTCGCTCCCGCTCGTCGACACGCCGGAACGCTCCGCGCGCCTGCCGTCGTACCCCGCGACCGACGACTGAGTCTGACGACCGACTGCCACGGCCGACCGGCGACTGGCGACTGAGTCTGATGACCGACTGCCACGGCCGACCGGCGACTGGCGACTGAGTCTCCTACCGGCCCACCAGCTTCGCCAGGTTCTCCCGCGAGAAGAAGGAGCTGGGTTCGTCCATGTGGACGCCGATCTCCCCGGACAACAGCCGGAGTCCCAGCCGCTGGAGCGGCTCTGGCAGCGAGTACGCCCGCCGGACCCACCGGCCGAGTCTGATCTCGTTGGCCAGCTCCGACCGCCAGCCCGTCTCGTAGGCCGACAGCGTCCCGGGGTCGGTCGGGTCGATCACGTCCGCGGCCACGTCGGCGGCCCGCATCCCGTAGAGGATGCCGCCGCCGGTGAACGGCTTCGTCTGGCCGGCGGCGTCCCCCAACAGGAACACCCGTTCGTTCGTCGTCGACGCCGGCGGCCCGATGGGGATGGCGCCGGAACAGAACCGGTCCGTCTCGACGTCGTAGGCGGCCGTGAGCCGGTCGAACATCTCCGAGACGGAGTCGCCCGGCGGCGCAGCCAGCCCGTACTCCACCCCGGCGTCCCCGCGAGGGATACGCCAGGCGAAGAACCGTGGCGCCGTGAGGTGGACGTCGACGTGGTCGCCGTCGTCCGGCGCGTCGTCGAACGCCAACACGCCGTGGAGTCGTTCGTCCGGCTCCGGCAGCCCCACCTCCGTCCGGACCCGCGACACCGGGCCGTCCGCGCCCGCCAGCAGCTTGGCCTCGAACGCCGTCTGCCCGTCCGGTGTCGACACCGCCGCCGTCACGCGGTCGCTGTGCTCCCTGACCGCCGTGACGGTGTGGCCCTCGCGCACGTCTGCGCCGGCCGCCCGGGCGGCGTCCGCCAGCGTCCGGTCTAACTCCACGCGGTCGATCACGTTCGACACCGCCTCGCGCTTGTAGAAGCGGTGGGCGTCCGTCCCCGGGCCGCCGACGTGGAAGTCGGCGCCGTAGATCCGGTTCTGGAACAGTCGCTCGCGGGCCGACTCCGGGACGTACTCCCACAGGTCCGTCGACACGTGGCCGGAACACGCCAGCGGGTCACCCACCTCGCCCTTCTCCAGGGCGAGCACGTCGTAGCCCACGTCGGCGGCGCGCCGGGCGAAGCGCGCGCCGGCGGGACCGACACCGACGACGAGGAAGTCGTACATGAACCGCTGTTGCGGCCCGGTCCACATATGTCTCGTGGAACTGTGACGGGGTCGTGGTCAATCGTTGCAACGCCTGTCTCTGTGGTGTCCAGCTAGAGTCGAATGTCGAACGCAGCGGTGAACGCGACTACCGACTAGCACTCACTCGAACACTGCGAACTCGCTCGTTGTCTCACGCATAAGATGTATATGTCGAGTGAGCGAACTAGCAACTGATGACCACCGATCAAATACCCCGTGACCCTGTCCGGTTCGTCGTCGGCGTCGTCTTCGCGGCGACGCTGTCGACAGTTCTGGTCGGGATGATGTCGATGCCGGGGTTGCAGTGGGCGCTCGGCCGTGGCGACCCGGCAGCCAGGGTCGCGGTCGCTGTTGTCGTCGGCTACGGGTTCGTACTCGCCTGGCAGCTCCGGCAGTCCGACGGTGAGACGGCAGAGTCAAGCGGTCTCCAGATGCTCGGGAGGGGCTTGCTGGCGGTGACCATCTACTCCGGGATCGTCGCGTTCGCCGCGGTTGCCCTGCCGGCTGTCGGAAACTTACTCGGACTCTCCACGGACGCGGTCGTCTTCATGGGACTGTTCTACCCGTGGTGGGAGGAACTCACGACGCTGGATGCGCTCCCGGCACCGGTGCCACTCAGTGTCACTGGAGTGGCTGTCTACACTCTCGCGTCGCTGTTGCTCGCCCGACTCGCCGTCCGGAACGTTCTCCGATCGGATGACGGGGATAAGGACCCGAACGTCCGTCGTGGATCGGAACGGGTTGCGACTTGGCGGCGCTGGCCGACCGTATTCGTCAACCGCGACAGCCTGTTCGGCCGGTCGTCGTCGCGCTAACCGAACAGTTCGTTGATCTTCCCTCCGACGGCGGCGCCCCAGGGTGCGAGTGCGATGGAGACAACCGCTCCGACGTTACCGAGAAACGAGCCAAACAAGCTCACCGGAAGCACCGCGAGCAATAGGTGGATAGTGAGGCCGAGGGCGGATCCGGTTGAACCCAACAGGAGGCCCCACGTCACGGCGTACTTCGTCAGCCCTCGTAGCCGCTCAGTGTACGATCCATCGAAGTCGGACCTATAGGAGTCGCACCACTGTTCCCACTGCTCAAACCGAAGCGACCCCTCGCTATCTACCGAGTTCTCGCCACGCACCGTGTCCGAGTCGGCACTCTCGTGGCCCCGAGTAACGGTCTGCTCTTCCGACTCGGACATCTAAGTCGACACAACGCCCCCTTGCTCTTGTACCTGTCCGAACTGCGATACTCCAACATTCGATACTACGAGTAAAATTACGGTTAACCTACTCCACCACCGTCAGTCCCCGCGCCGTCCCCGTCTCGACCCGCTCGGGCCACTCGACTCCCACCGCCTCCCAAGAGTCACCCCAGTCGGTCGTCCGGAACAGCCCGCGGTTCGACAGTGCGAAACACTCTCCCGCGTCGCCACCGCGACACAACACCGGTCGCGTCACCCCCTCGCCCAGCGGCAGCCCGCGTCCGTCCAGTCGCTCCCAGTCGTCGCCGGCGCGTCGGTAGACGTACGTCTCCGCCCGGGCGGCGGTGTGGGCCTCCCGGGCGGAGCGCGCGGCCGACACCAGGAGTCGGTCGGGGTCGTCGGGGTCGACCGCCAGGCTCCAGCAGTACGTCCGTTCCAGCCCCGCGGTCGGGAACGACCACGTCTCGCCGCCGTCCGTGGTCACGGCGAAGCCGTCGCCGGCGGCGACCCACGCCGTCTCCGGCCGGTCCGGGTGGGTCGCAATCGTGTGCGTGTCGCGCGGGCCGTCGGCGACGCGGTCGCGCCAGGTCATCCCGCGGTCGGGCGTCCGGACGAGCGCGCCGGCCTCGACGGCGACGTACCACCGGTCGGGGTCGCTCGGGTCCGGCGCGAGCCACCGGACGTGGTGGGTGTCCGGCCGCGGCGGGAACGACCACTCGTCGGCGGAGTCCAGGTCGGTCAGCCCCGGCCGTCGCGCGAACGTCTCGCCGCCGTCCGTCGACCGGTACACCCCGGACGGCTCCGTCCCGACCCACACTTCTGCCGGGTCGTCGGCGGCGACGGCGACCGCCGTCACCGCCGGCGGTGACGCCGTCTCGCCCGGCGACGTCGTCTCGTCGAGTGACGCCCGTTCGAACGTCTCGTCGAGTGACGCCCGTTCGAACGTCTCGTCGAGGGAGACCTGCTCGAACGTCTCGCCGCCGTCCGTCGACCGCCAGAGCCCGGCGTCGAACGTCCCGACGAACACGCGCCCGGCGCCGTCCGCGGCGACACACTCCAGCCGCCGGCCGTCGAGCGTGTCGCTCTCGACCACAGTGCCGGTCGCAGTGTCGACTCGTCTGTGACAGTCGCCCAGGAGTGCGTGGAGTTCGGTCACCCTCCCGTCTCGACGCGCCGCGGACAGGAACGTTCCGGCCGTCCGTGACGAGCAGACGAGAATCGGGCGTCGGCGACGGCTCGACGGCGGTCGGCCGGTGGACGGCGAGTAGTTTCTTGTCCCGCCCGACCCTCGCCCCACCCGTGAGTCTGGACCGCTCTGCGCTCGCAGTCGGCTCGCTCGCCGTCGTCACAGCCCTCCTACCCGCAGTCGCGCGCGTCGACGGCAACACGGTCGCGCCGGCGCTGCCGGTCGCCGCCGGGCTCGCGGCCGTGCTCGCCGTCCCGGCGGCGATCGTCGGCGTCTGGCGCGGCGTCGACGCGGATCGCTTCCTGACTGTCGCGGTCGGGTTGGCCGTCGCTGCGGCCGTGACCGTCGCGGTCGCGGCCGCCGTCGCCGTAGACCCCGGCGACGCGCCGGCGTTCGGCGCCGTCGCGCTCGCGGCCGGACTGAGCGTCTGGGTGTTCCCGTTGGCCGTCGGCGCGACCCGGCGACTCCCGTTCGGGCGGGTGTTGGCCGGGTGGCCGCCGACGGCAGTCGTCGGCGCGGCGGCGTTCGCCGTCGCCGGCGGCCCCGTGTGGGACGGCATACTGTACGGGCAACTCCGCGTCGCCGGCAGTCTCGCGGCCGCGCTGCTGTTGGGTCTCGGCCCGACCGGACTGGCGACTGTGATCCACCTCGTCCGTGGACGCGGCGACGGCGCGGCCGTCGGGCGGTAGACGCCAGGACTTTTCAACCGAGCCGACGCCAACACCGGCGTGTCCCGTCTCGCAGTTCGACCGCTGACGCTCCTCCGACTGCTCGCGCTCGCCGCCGCCCTCCTGGCAGTCGTCGCTCTCGGGCAGTCCGCACTCGCCGGCGACCCGGCCGTCGGCGCACCGGCGACGACCGACGACACGCTCGTGGCGACTGTCGACGGCACCGGCCCCGGCCAGATCGTCGCCTACGGTCCGGACGGCAACCTCCAGTACCGCAACCAGACGTGGGACATCTACCACGACGTAGACCCGAGTCCGGTCGGCGATCGGACGGTGGAGTACGTCGCCAGCGATCAGGACGCCGCCGACTGCGACGGCTGCCTCCTGAACGTGGTCGAACGCCTGAACCTGACGACCGGCGAGGTGACCCGGCTGTACACGACCGTCGCCGACGTTCGGGGGTCGAAACAGATCCACGACGTCGACCGGGTGAACGACAGCGTCCTCCTGATCGCGGACATCAGCCACCCCGACCGAGTGTACACGGTGAACACGACTACGGGCGAGGTGCTCTGGGAGTGGCGCGTGTCGTCGGCGTTCTCGCCCGACAGCGGCGGGCGCTACCCCGCAGACTGGACCCACCTCAACGACGTGGAGCTGCTCCCGGACGGCCGCGTGATGGTCAACCTCCGCAACCACGACCAGGTCGTGTTCTTGGAGCCGGGCGAGGGGGTCCAGGCCAACTGGACGCTCGGTGCAGACGGCGCCCACGACCGGCTGTACGAGCCGCACAACCCGGACTACATCCCGCGGTCGCGGGGTGGGCCGGCGGTGCTGATCGCCGACAGCGAGAACAACCGGCTCGTGGAGTACCGCCGCACGGACGGCAACTGGACCCGGACGTGGCGGTGGGCCGACCGCAGACTCCAGTGGCCGCGTGACGCCGACCGACTCCCGTCCGGGCGGACACTCGTCGCCGACTCCCACGGCTCGCGGGTGCTCGTCGTCGGCCGGAACGGTTCTGTCGCCGCCAGCGCGCCGTTCCCGGACGGCGTCTACGACGTGGAACTGCTGGGCACCGGCGACGAGAGCCGCGGCCCGACCGCCGACCGCGCCGGTCTGACCTCCCGCACCCCGGAGGCGACGGGGCTCGCCCCGGCGTACCGCGTCGCCCGCGCGGCACCGCCGTTGGTCCTCCACGGACTCCTGTTCGTCCTACCGACGTGGACGACGACCGCCGACGCCGCGACGTTGCTCGTGACCGTCCCGGTCGTCGCCGTCTGGCTGCTCGTCGAGGGTGTGGCGTGGCTGTGGCGACGGTGAGTCAGCAATCGGATTGTTTATTCCCCAAATCTCATTACGTCTGATTGCGTTGCATTACGCATGGAGAACGTCACGGCTCGGATGGACGATGAGGAGATAGATCTCCTCGACAGACTCGCAGAGGAACGTGGCGGAAGCCGGAGTGAGGCGATTCGAGCGGCCGTCCAGCGCGGAGCTCGTGAGGAACTCGTCCGTGCTGCGATCGAGCAGTACAGAGACGGTGAGGTCGGCATTCGCGGTGCGGCCGACATCGCCAACCTCTCGATTGCCGAGATGATGCGCGAGGCGAACGAGCGGGGTGTCCTGTTGAACTACGATGTCTCCGAGTTGGCGGACGATGTCGACGCGCTCAGATGACCGACCAACGGACGATTCTGACGGACGCTAGTGTCGTCGTCCGCCTGTCCGAAGTTGGCGAACTATCGTTGTTGCGTGTGATCGACGGTCGTGTGATCGTTCCGGAGGCCGTCGACCGCGAGGTGCGCGACGATCCAGGTGTCTCCCGACTCTCGACAGCTGTCACCAACGGGTGGATCAATATCGCCGACCTTCCACCACTCACGGAACTCCGCGACGCAGCGAACCACTTGGGAGCCGAGCACACCGCCCGCTTGCCCGAAACGGCTGATGAGAACGATGTTCGAGTCGAAGGTGACACTGCACTCCTCGCACACGCGCTGTCTGCCCGCCAGGAGGTCGTAGTCGCAAGCGACGACAAGCCGCTCCGCGAGACGTGTCAGGCGCTGTCCATTCCCGTCACTGGCCCGATCGGTATTCTCGTCCGAGCGGTCGAACTCGGTTCGATCGACACCGAGACTGCCGTCGACAGACTGTACGCGATGGACGAGGTGGGGGAACGACTGAGCGCGAGCCTGATCCGTCGTGGCGAGCGGCTGATCGAAGCGGCAGACGACTAACTCCCCATCAGTCGTCCGACGCCGCCGGTGCCTCGGCTTCCTCTTCGTCGTCGGTCTCGTCGCCTTTCGCGGGCTGCCGTCGATCGGCTCGCGGCCCCTCCACGTCCACGTCCGGCAACAGGTCCCGGAGGTAGCGCCCGGTGTGTGAGTCGTCGTCGCGGGCGACCGCCTCGGGCGTCCCAGTCGCGACGAGCGCGCCGCCGTCCTCGCCGCCCTCCGGCCCGAGGTCGACCACGTTGTCGGCGTTCTTCACCAGGTCCAGTTCGTGCTCGATCACGACGACGGTGTTGCCCTTGTCCGTCAGCCGGTGGAGCACCTCGATCAGCTTCCGTTCGTCGGCCTTGTGGAGCCCGGTGGTCGGCTCGTCTAGGAGGTACAGCGTCTCGCCGGAGTCGCGCTTCCCCAGTTCCTCGGCGAGCTTGACGCGCTGGGCCTCCCCCCCCGACAGCGTCGTCGACGGCTGACCCAGCTGCATGTAACCCAAGCCGACGTCCTCCAACAGTTCGAGTCGGCGCGAGAGCGCCGAGTGGCTGTCGAAGAAGTCGCTGGCTTCGGCGACGGACATGTCGAGCACGTCCGAGATCGTCTCGCCTTTGTACGTCACGTCCAGCGTCTCGTCGTTGTAGCGGGCGCCGTCACACTCCTCGCAGGGGACGTACACGTCCGACAGGAAGTTCATCTCGATCTTGACGGTGCCCTGGCCGCCACACTCCTCACAGCGGCCGCCCTTCACGTTGAACGAGAACCGACCCTTCTCGTAGCCGCGTTGCTTCGACAGCTCCGTCTCCGCGAACAGCTCCCGGATGTGGTCGAACACGCCGGTGTACGTCGCGGGGTTGGACCGCGGGGTCCGACCGATGGGTGACTGGTCGATCAGCCGGACGTTCTCGACCGCCTCGGTCCCCTCGATCCGGTCGTGGTCCCCCGGGTCCACCTCCGTGTTGTCGTTCATCTCCCGGGCGAGCCCCTTGTACAACACGTCGTGCATCAGCGTGGACTTCCCGGAGCCGGAGACGCCGGTGATCGCGGTGAACTGCCCCAACGGGACCGGCACGTCCAGATCCCGGAGGTTGTGTTGGCGGGCGCCACGGATCACGAGTTCGCCGTCGGCCTCGCGGCGTTCCTCGGGAACGGGAATCTGCTCGCGGCCGGCCAGGAAGTCGCCGGTGATCGACTCGTCTGCGGCGACAACGTCGTCGAACTCGCCCTGAACGACCACCTCGCCGCCCTGTTTGCCCGGGCCCGGGCCCATGTCGACGATGTTGTCCGCGCGGCGCATCGTCTCTTCGTCGTGTTCGACCACGAGGAGGGTGTTGCCCAGGTCGCGCAGCCCCTCTAGCGTGTCTAGCAGCCGGTCGTTGTCGCGCTGGTGGAGTCCGATAGACGGCTCGTCTAAGACGTACAACACCCCGACGAGCCCGGAGCCGACCTGCGTGGCCAGCCGGATGCGTTGGCTCTCGCCGCCAGAGAGGGTCGCGGCCTCGCGGTCGAGGGTGAGGTACTCCAGCCCCACCTCCTCCATGAACCCGAGGCGGGCGCGGATCTCCTTGAGAATCTCCTCGGCGATGGTGCGTTCCCGCTCCGTCAGCTCCGCTTCCATCCCCTCGAAGTGGGCGAGCGCGTCCCCGATGGACAGCCGGTTCACCTCCGTGATCGACGTGTCGTCGACGAGGACCGACCGGGACTGCGGCTTGAGTCGGGTGCCGTCACACTCCGGGCAGGTCGTGACGGCCATGAACTCCTCGATGTGGTCGCGGGTACGGTCGGAGTCCGTCTCCACGTGGCGTCGCTCCAGGTTCGGGATGACGCCCTCGAACCGCTTGGTCTTCCGGCGGACGCCGTCTTTCGTCTGGCGCGTGAACGTCACCTGTTCGTCCGTGCCCCAGAGGAACTGCTGGCGGACGTGCTCGGAGAGGTCCGCGAACGGCGTGTCGACGTCGACGCCGAAGTAGTCGGCGACGTTGTCGATCCGCGTGCGGTAGTACGTCCGATCGTAGCTCCACGGCTCGAACACCTCCCGGAGCGGCTTCGACGGGTCTTCCACGACCAGATCCGGGTCCACCTCCTTGGTGGAGCCGATCCCCTCACACTCCGGGCAGGCGCCGTACGGCGAGTTGAACGAGAAGGACCGGGTCTCGATAGGCGAGAAGTCGATTCCGCAGACCGTACACGCCAGCTCCTCCGAGAACTCCGCGAGCAGACGCTCGTCGTCGTCGCCCGCGAGGTCGCCCGTCGACCGGGACTGTGTGCCGATGTCCACCTCGCCGTCGCGGACGGCCGCCGGTGGGTCGGGGAGGATCACCTTCAGCGTGCCGTCGGCCTCCTCCAGGGCCGTCTCGACGGAGTCGGTGATCCGCGAGCGGTCCGCGGGGCGCAGCTTCACGCGGTCGACCACCACGTCGACCGTGTGGTCGTAGTTCTCGTCCAACTCCGGCGTCTCGACGGAGAGGTCGAACGGTTCTCCGTCCACCTCGACGCGGGTGTACCCCTCGCCCGCGAGCTCCTCGAACAGGTCCTCGAAGGCGCCCTTCTGGTCCCGGACGACCGGCGCGGCCAGCTTCGCTCGCGTCCCCTCGGGCAGTTCCAACAGCCGGCGGACCATCTGCTGGGCGCTCTGTTCGCCGACCTCCCGGCCACACTCCGGACAGTGGGGTGTCCCGACCCGAGCGTACAGCAGTCGGAGGTAGTCGTGGAGCTCCGTGACGGTCCCGACGGTCGACCGGGGGTTGTTGGCGGCGTTCTTCTGGTCGATAGAGATCGCCGGCGACAGCCCCTCGACGCTCTCCACCTGCGGCTTGTCCATCTGGCCCAGGAAGTTCCGGGCGTACGCCGACAGCGACTCGATGTACCGGCGTTGGCCTTCGGCGTAGATGGTCTCGAACGCCAGCGACGACTTCCCCGACCCCGACAGCCCGGTGACGACGGTGAACTCCTCGCGTGGAATCTCTACGTCGAGATCCTTCAGGTTGTGTTCCTCCGCTCCGCGCACCTCGATGTACTCCTTCGTCACGCCAGATCACTCCCGGTAAACTGACGGCTCCCCGTTCGGTGCATCAGTGTTCGCCACGGTCTGCGGACACTTGAACCCGGCCCTGTCGCCCGAACTCCCCCTGCGTGTCCCCGTCACACACACTCGCCCTCGAACGTATGTAGAGTGCTAGCAGACCCGAAAACTACAAGAAGGCGGGGACCACCACCGGAACTAAGGCCGTGGCGCTCGTAAGGGTATACGAGATGAGCACACAGAAGTCCGTTCGTGACGCCGCCGACACCGTCGAAGCCAGCGAGGCGCTCCGCCTCGATCAGGAGAAGACCGAACAGCTCGTCGAGGCGCTCAACAGCGACCTCGCCGCGACGTACGTCCTCTACTTCCAGCTGAAGAAGCACCACTGGAACGTCGAGGGCGCGGAGTTCAACGACATCCACGAGTACCTCGGCGAGGCGGCCGAGGACGCAGAGGAGGCCGCAGACGAGCTGGCAGAGCGCGCCCAGTCGCTGGGTGGCGTGCCGCTGGCCCGCGGTGCACAGCTGGAGGAGCGCGCGCCCGTCGAGCCGGAGGGTGACGACGTGTACGACATCCGCACGTCGCTGCGCAACGACATGGAGATGTACGGTGACGTCATCGAGCAGATGCGCGACCACGTCGAGCTCGCGCGGGGGCTCGGCGACCACGCGACGGCGGAACTGCTGCGCCAGCAGCTCCTGACCGTCGAGGAACACGCCCACCACCTCGAGCACTACCTCGAGGACGACACGCTCGTCACCGAGCGTACGATGAACTGAGTCGGGAGGACGCTGCGGCACGCAGTTCGGCACTTTACTTCGGTATCTCGAACCGACTCGGAGGTGCGGTCGCGGTGCGGCACTCCGATTCGGACGCGAGCGAGGGTCGAAAGCCCGAGCGAGCGCCTCTTCGGTCGACACCTTTGCCCCGAGCGGCGAGCGCGCGCAGCGCCTCACCCGAGGGGGAGAGAGGTCGGTTTACTGACGGTACGGTCTCCCGTTCTCGCGGTCGTCGGCCGGCGGCTGTCCACCGGGGTCGTTCGTCATCTCGTCGTAGGTGACGCCGGCGAGGTACTCGTCGTACGTGAGGTCGTACGCGCGGCGCAGCTGGAAGTCCAGGTCGCCCGTGTCGACGGACTGCCGGAACAACGTGTGGACGGCCCGCCGGAGCAGTTCGTCCGCGTCGGCGTCCGTGACGGCCGCGAGCGTCGCCAGCTCCGACCGGGTCTCTCGATCCAGTTCGACGGTCGTCTCCTCGCCCAGCGCCGCGGCGGCGTCGTCGATGTCCGCGTCGAGTTCGTCTACGGTCACACGGCCGCGTAACGTGGTCACGGGCTTGAGTGCTGTGGGCCGCCGACAGCGTCGACTGCGGTCGGGACGGGGACGGCAGACGTGCCGATCAGTATCGACGGACTCGAGAACGGCGCGGAGCCGCCGCGTCCGGAGCCACCACGCCGGATCGTCGCGTCTCTCGCGTCGCACGCCGACCTGGCGTACACCCCGGCGGAGGTCGCGGGCGAACTCGGCGTCGACCACGAGACGGTCGTGACGGCGCTCGACGAACCGACCGACCGGGGGCTCGTCAGACGGACGGACGATCACTGGACCGTCGCCGACGAGGAACGGGTCGCGGCGGCCGCGGATCTCCACGCGGCGACTCTGCGGCTCGACGACGCGGACGGCGGGACCGACGCGACCGCGTGAGACGCCGTCGCGCCCGACGAGCCACCCGAGTGAGCCGGGAGGGAGACGAACGGTGAATCCGGAACGAGGTGGCGTCGTTCGGCGTGTCGGCCCGTTCGAACCCGGGACGAGCCGACGGGGTCGTCTCTGTCACACAGCAGTAGCTCGAAGGAGTGGTATCGCCCGGAACACTAACGACCGGCGTCACTCCCGGCGGCGTGCCCTGGTCGGCCGGCTAACCCTCGTGCCGGGCGCTCGCCGTCACGGCCGACGAGAGCCGGTGTCGCGCGCCCGGGTTCGCCGTTCCGTCATCGCACCCGTGTGGGTCGGCTCGGACGGGGACTGAAGGCGCGCACCCCTACTGTGGTCCCGACACACAAACACCTGCCGTCACGGGGCCGTCACCGGAGGAGGTTCGAGAGCCGCTCGGTCAGACTCTCTTGTTCCCCGAGCTTGAGGTAGAGGGCGTCGCCGCCGTCCTCGTAGTAGCCCGTGATCCGGCGCTCGACGTCGAAGCCGATGGCCTCGTAGAAGTCGAGTGCGGCCCCGTTCGTCGCGCGGGCGTGACACGTCACCGTGCGGTGTTGTTCGGCCACCTCGCCGACCAGCCGACGGCCGTAGCCACGACCCCGGGCGTCCGGGCTGACGGCCAGGAACAGGACGTAGCCGTCACGCCGGGCGGAGACGAAGCCGACGAGCGCCCCGGGCTCGTCGGACCGGTCGTCTCGGCCACGCTCGAACAACAGGTGTGTCGTCGACCGTCGGTAGGCGTCGGAGAAGAACCCGCGACGCTGCTTGAGCACCCCATCTTCGCGGCGGATACGTTCCTTGAGCGCCCACGCCGCCTCCTCGTGGGTCGCCTCCCCGGGTGTGTCCGTCCGCTTCTCCAGTTCGACGCTCACTGCCGCCCCGTTCGCGCGTGACGAACATAACTCCACCGTCGGGCGAACCTCTCGATACACCGTCACGGGCCCTCTCGGTCGGCGACGCGCGGCGGCTCGTCGGCGTCGACGACACCTCGCAGATCGTCGATGTCACCGACACCCCGCGGTCCGTCTCCTCCGACGAGTTCACCCCCAGAACCCGCCGCCGTCCGGTCCCGTCGGCCCGTCCGGGCCGCCCGGTCCGGTCGGGCCGCTCCCCTCCGCCAGCTCGACCTGTTCGTTCGGTCCCCGCGGGTCCACCTCCTCCCCCTCCTCGAACCGGACGAACGAGAGGTAGAACGGCTCGCCGCAGCCGAGCTCCGACGGTTCGCCGTCGTCGCCCTCGTCGCCGGGGCCGTCTCCGCCCGTGTCGTCAGGTGTCGCTCCGCTGGCCCCGGCCGGTGTCGCGTCCGGGTCGTCGGCCGTCGGCGGTGTCTGCCACGAGACCGTCGTGTCTGCGCCACAGACGAACCGGACCCCGTCGGCGTCGCCGAACGGCTCGTCGGGGGCGACGTACGACCACCCTTCCAACGGGTACGGCGTGACGGACTTGTCGTCGAGGTAGCCTTCGCGTTCGAGACCGGCGAGCGTCCCACATCGGGGACAGTAGTAGGTGACGGTGTAGCTCACACCCGAACGAGACGGGCCGGAGGCTTTCGGCTTTCGCCCCGGCGCGACGAGCAGGGTGACTGTGTCGCCTCGGGACGACGAAAGGGCATGGATTACGTGACCCGGGTGACAACGGGTGGGTATGACACCGGAGTCGACCGTCAGGGCGTACTACGAGGCGCTGCGGACAGGGGAGTCGCTGACCACCTTCTTCTTGGAGTCGCCGGACGTGGTGAAGTTCGGCGTCGGCGAACGGCTGGACGGGTACGCCGCGGTCGCGGACGGGCTGGAGTCACAGACCGCCCGCACCCGGGACTGGACCGTCGACAGCCGGGCGCTCCAGACCGTCACGCGGGACGACCACGCCGCCTTCTCCGACGACGTTCGCCTGGAGTGGTACGACACGGACGACTTCGAGACTCACGCGTACGACACGCGCTGGAGTGGCACGCTCACCCGGACAGAGGCGGGGGACACGGAAGCTGGGGAAGCGGCCGTCTGGAAGTTCGCCGGGATGCACGTCTCCGTCGCCGGGCCGACGGAGGAGTAGATGGTCGGTCCCTCTACCACGCCCGCCGAACGGGACGCCGCACGCACGCGGATGAAGGTCGGGTTCGTCGCCCTGGTTGCGGGCTCCGGCGGGCTGGTCGCCGTCCGGGCGGGCGCGACTCCGGTCCAGCTCGTCGGAGCGGTCGTCGCCGGAGCGCTCGTCGGGGGCGTGTTGCTGTGGCTGATCCTCGGAGTGCTCGGGGACCTCCGGCCCCAGTAGCTACCGACAGATGTCGAGGAAGTTCTCGAAGACGGCCTCCCCCTGCTCCGTGTGGGCCACCTCCGGGTGCCACTGGACGCCGTAGAGGTCACGCCCCGGGTCGCTCATCGCCTCCACGCCACACACCTCGCTCGTGGCCGTCCGGGTGAACCCGGCCGGCAGCTCCGTCACTTCGTCGGCGTGTGACGCCCAGGTGCGGGTCTCCGGCGCCAACGACCCGATCAGTGGGTCGTCGCCGTCGGTCACCTCGACGGTCACGTCGGCGTAGCCGCCGTAGTCGCCGCTCGCCACCCGACCGCCGAGCTCGGTGGCCATCAGCTGCATCCCGAGACAGATCCCCAACACCGGGACGTCCGCGTCCAGGTACTCCGCGGCGCGGCCGGTGCGGTCCATCGACGGCCCACCGGAGAGGACGACGCCGTCGGCGTCCACCTCCGCGGGTGCCGTCTCGTTGTCGACGATCTCCGTGTCCACGCCCGCGTCCCGGAGCGCGCGCTTCTCCAAGTGTGTGAACTGGCCGTGGTTGTCGATCACCACGATCCGCGGCTCTGACATGTCGCCCCGTACTCCGGGGAGGCTCAAGAACCGTTCGGGACGGACGGCGGTCGGTCACCGGTATCAATGCTTTTCAATGGGGAACCGTAAGGACGCGTTATCGTGATTCTCCGTACATCCCGAGAGAGCAGTCACTACCCACACACGACACCGAACTGGTTGCGGTCGGCGAGAGGGGGTGTCCACTGAATGCTGGCGGTCGTCACGAGACGGCACGCGACGCGGCTGGCCACAGAGACACGGCTGTCGGGTGAGCAGGCGTGAACGTCGAACAGGTGCAGCGGACGTTCCTCCGCCACCAACATCTACTGGTGTTCGTCGCCCCCATCGTGTTCATCGCCGGTGTGCTGGGGTTCGCACCGACGAGCGGATCTGGGGTGAGCTACTGGCTGGAGTTCTGGTGGCTGTTCCCGTGTTTCCTGCTGGGCGCGACGATCGTCAACACGGTCGGGATCAGTGGGTCGGCGTTGTTCGTCCCGTTCCTTATCTTCGTGTTCCCGTTGTTCTCGGAGCCGTTGACTCCGGAGACGTTGGTGAAGGTCGGACTGATCAGCGAGGCGTTCGGGCTGTCGAGCTCCGCGGTGGCGTTCGTCCAGTACGGACTCGTCGACCGTCGGCTGGCGTTGTCGCTCGTCGCCGGCGGAGTCCCGTTCGTCGTCGGCGGTGCGTTGTTGTCGTTCGTCATCCCGGAGCCGTTGTTCCACGGGCTCCTCGGAGCAGCGCTGTTGGCCGCCTCGGTGTTGTTGTTCCGGACCGACCTCGGCCACGGGGAGACTCACGACGACGACGACGCCGCCGCGACGGACGGTGGCCACGCCGGCCTGCCGGACGACCCCGGCAAGCTCGGACCGGCGGGTGTCGAGACGGACGCCGAGGGGACCGTCACCCGAGTCGACCGTGACGGGAGCGACTACACTTACACCCGCGGGGGGTACCTCCGACGGTTCCTCAACTACAGCATCGGCGGGACGTTCCAGGGGCTGGCCGGCTTCGGAATCGGCGAACTCGGGATCGTCTCGATGCTCGGCACGAAAGTGCCCGTTCGGGTCGCTATCGGGACGAACCACATCGTCGTCGCCTCGACGGCCGTCCTCGCGTCGTTGGTCCACGTGTTCGGCGGCGGGCTCGTCCCCGGTGGTCACTCGCTGAGCCTGGCGTCGACACCGTGGAACATGGTCGTGTTCACCGTGCCGGCGACGGTCACCGGCGGACAGGTCGCTCCGTACGTCTCGAACGCGCTGGACACCGACACGATCACCGTCGGTGTCGGCGGACTGTTCGCAGTAATCTCGGTCGCGTTGTTCGGGATGGCGGCCGGCGTCTGACTCCCGATCACCGGGTCGAACACGACCCGACCCCGGTACGAGTCAATCGTACCGTGCTGCTCGCATCTCGACGTAGTCGCGCGCCCAGCCACCGAAGTGGCTCGCGAACCACCCCGAGAGCGTCGGTGGCTCCGGCGCTGCCGATCCTTCCGGTTCGGGTGACGTGTTCTTATGTGCCATACGCATATCTCCCTACTCGAAGTTGAAGTATCTGTGGGTTGTATCCACTCTTCGACTCTAGCTCAGATATCCGATCTCGACTCGCGTTCTACTCGTCGTCTCGAGACACCCGACACGGTCGCGGCTGCCGGGCCGACGGAGCGCACAGTTCCTGCCGAGACGAGGTGGTGTGTCACGGCCGAACGACGCCTCCGTGGCGTGTGCACTCGTCAGAGGAAAATACAAGTGCAGACACGAGAACCCATCCGGTGTGAGTGAGGAACGCGGCCTCGGGAGGCGTGGCGTACTGCAGTCGATCGGCGCGGCAGTCGGGACCGTCGGTGTCGCCGGGCTCGGAACCGCTCGTGGCGGTGACGACACCACGACACCGGCCGGGGCAGCCGACGCCGACAACGACAGGGGGCTGCCGGTCGCGGCCGACGGCCGACTGGTCGTGACACTGACCCGAGTCGACGGGAGTCGGTTCCGTGTGCAGCCGACGTTCTACAGCGACGCGCTGAACGAGCGCTACGGCACCCGAACGTTCGAGTACGATCCGACGACGCTCCCGGCCGACGAGGTGCCGGAGACGCTCCGCGAGGACGGTCGGTCGGAGTACAGCTTCCGGACCCAGCGCGTCGTCGGGACACCGCGCGAACAACGCACCTCCGAACGGACGGTCTGGAAGCGACAGGTCGACGACCAGGAGACGCACCCGTTGTACGTCCCGGAGATGGACGGCAACGTCCCGTTGTACAGCTACGCGACGCAGTCGGGCGCAGACGGCGGCGGGCTCCAGGACCGCACCTCGCCGATGAACGTCGCCTGGGACGCCACCGACGCCTCGGCGGTCGAATCCGCGATGGAGAGCGGGACGAACGGCCCGGAGTGGGGCAACGAGTGGATCTACCCCGACTTCCTGGTGAAGGACCTGTACGTGAACCTCCCGGACGGGGGGACCAGTTCGACGACGGCCCACGTGATGCAGTCCGCCGGCTGGTGTCCCACGGAGCAGTACCACGTCCGGCTGTACGACGTTCCGTACTACGGCGTCAGCGCGATCGGGCAGGCCCACTACGACCCGTGTCTCCACGGCAACCCCGAGCGGTTCCTCTCGAAGCTCCCCATGGTGGAGCTCGACGTCGACTGGCAGCTCGACCGGTCGCGCGACGAGGTCGACGACTTCTGGGAGAGCGGTCACGATGTCGACGCCGAGTACACCTACGTCGGTAACACCACCAGCGACTTCTCGTCACACAGCGGCTGGTGGACGTTCTTCGACGAGTGACCCCGACCGAGCGGTGAGTGTCGCGTCGGAGCCGACAACCACAACCGCCCTCCCCGCCCGATGGCACGTGTGTCTCTCCCGTCCGTTCAGTTCGGCCTCCCCCGAGGTGTCGTCGCGGGCCTCCTCGCCGGGCTGCCGGTGTTGGCCGTCTACCTCCGGCGCGGATTCAGTCTCGCCGCCTTCGGCGAGGAGCCGGCCGCGACCCTGCTGCGACAGGGGTTCGTGCTCGTCGGGTCGATGGCCGTCGCCGGCGTCCCGGTCGCGCTGTACGTTCGCTACGGCACGGTGAGCCCGCTCGTCGTCGCCGGCGTCCTGCTCGTGCCGACGCTCTTCGAACGGAATCCGCCGGAGACGCCCGCGTTCGGACTCCTGCTCTTCTTCTGGCCGATGTGTGTGGCGGTGTACCTCGCCGTCGCCGGCGTCGAGTACGCCCTCCGACACGAGGGGTCCGTCGCCGGGCTGTGGTGAGTGCCGACCGATCAGAGTATCGGAACCGGATCGTCTGTGTCGTCGCCGATCACGGCGTCAACGCCACACACGTCGACGGTCTCGTCGTAGCCGCTCGCCGTCACCCCGTGTTCGACGCCGGCGCGGGCCGGGATGTCGTTTGTCACGACGACGACCGGCGCGGTCCGACGCTGTGCGAACTGGACGGCGAGCCCAGCGAGCGCGGCGTCTGCCTTCTCGATGTCGTGTTCCGGGCGGTCGGTCTCGTTTGCGATTGTCCGGCGAGCCACGTCCGTGGCCGTGACCACGTCACTGTCCGTCCGGTCGGGCGGCTCGGCGATCTCGACCCAGCCGGTCGACAGCGCGGTCTCGATTCGATCCGTCTCCGGGCCGCCGAGTTCTTCGACGACACGCTGCGGGAGGCGACACGACGCCTCGGCCGCCCGTATCGCGTCCCGGAACCGTCGGTACTTCTCGTTCGACGGACCACCGATTGCGAAGAAGACGTTCGTGTCTACGAGAACAGTCGCCCCGGTCGGGAGCGTGTCGGACCCCGACATCGACTCACGCTCCGTCGTCCACCGGCCCGTCCGTCGCCGGAACGGTCGCGCGGTCGGTCAGATCCGGCAGCTCCATCGCCGTCGCAACGTCGGGGAACAACGCCTCGAAGTAGGGGTCACGCTCGCGGCCCACCGCGAGGACGGGCGCCAGCGCCTCGATCACGAGCATCGCCTCCGTCGGGCGAACGCCCACGTCCGCGGCGACGCTCCGTCGGGTCGTCTCGCCGGCGTAGTGGAGCCCCGCACCGCGGAGCGTGGCGACGAGCGTCCCGAGGCCGTGGCGGTCGTGGAACCGAGCGAGCCCCTCGTCGGTCGCGGCCAGCGCGACGGCGTGCAACACCGTCGGGGTGACGACCACCGGGCCGACCGGGTCGACGACCGCGACGGGGTCGGCGCGCAGCGTCCGCGGCCGGCCGGCGTCGGCGCGCGTCACCAGCCCGTGGTCGACGAGCCGGTCGACGTACTCGTACGCGGTCGACTCCGAGAGGTCGAGCGCGTCGACGGTCTCCGGCACGGTCGTCGGCTCCCAGTAACAGACGTACACGTACACCCGGGCCAGCGACGGCCGGTCCAACAGCGTCGACAGCCCGTCGAGCCCGGACGACTGCGACGCCATCGCCGCCGGGTCGAGCCGCGCCGCGTCGAGCCCGGCGAGCCGCGCGTCGACGCCGCCGTCTGCCGTCGGCGGGCGCTCGTCGGTGTCGCTCTGGGTGTCGGCGCCGTTTCTCGGGTCGTTGCCGCCTCGCGGATCGGCGTCGTTCTGTGGGTCGGCGTCCCCCGCGTCCTCTCCCGTCACACGATAAACTCCGAGTTCCGTGGACTTCAGAGTACTGGCGGATTGAGCGTCGCTCGCGGATCGCCACCGGCGTCTTGACGACCGCGAACCGCAACTGCGAGAGGGCGTCGAGGTCTGTGACACGAACGGCCGACGGCATTGGACCGAGGAAAACAGATATGAGGCGCTGCATACAACTGTATGCACATGTCGAAGAGCATCCGACTCTCGGAGGAAGCCTACGAACGGCTCGACGCACACAAGGCAGACGACGAGACGTTCTCGGATGTCGTGCTCCGTCTCGCCGGGGAGCGGTCGCTGTTGGATCTCGCCGGGGTGTTGAGCGACGAGGAAGCAGACGCGCTTCGGGACGCAATCTCGGAGCGACGCGAGCGCCGGGCGGCCGAACTCGAATCGACGGCCGACAAACTGCGGTAGCATGCTCCTCGACACCGCCTATCTCGTCGATCTGATGAACGGTGACGCCGACGCCGTGGAGAAGGCACGCGAACTCGAAGCGAATCTCGTCCAACAGCGCCTGTCGGCGATGACGCTGTTCGAACTGTACTACGGGGTCGCTCGCGCGACCGACTCGGCGGCCGAACGGAAGACGGTCGAAGACGTGCTCGCGTCGAAGCCGGTCTACCCCGCCGACACGGCCGTGATGCGGAAGGCAGGGCGACTCGCCGGCGAACTACAGAACGACGGCACACCGGTCGGCGACGGTGACGTCATCATCGCCGCCACCGCCGAGGTCGTCGACGAACCCGTACTCACACGGAACGTCGACGACTTCGAACGGCTCGGTGTCGAGATCGAGACCTACTGACTCGGGCAAAGAGATCGCCGCCGAGTCGGACACGCCGACGGACGGCGGCGTGACCGCGCCGATCAGTCGCTCCCGACCGGCGTCTCGACGACCGCGAACTGCAACTGCGACAGCGCGTCGAGACACGTCGCCTGCTCGTCGGGCGTCAGTTCGGGTCGCGGGTCGCTGTCGCGTCGGTCCGCGTCCCGCGCGGCCGTCGGCGACACCGTCCGGGCGTGCTCCACGTCGCCGATTGCCTCCGCGATCACACAGAGGAGCGTCTGGAGCGTCCTCGCCGGCACCGCCCCGTCCGTCGCCAGGGTCTCCCGAACCGTCTCCGTCTCCGCGACGAGCGAGTCGATCCGGTGTGCCGGCAGCGGTAGCTGCTCGACGGTCTCGACGTGCTGCTCGTACTGGTCGCACAGCTCCGATACGTCCACCGTGCCGTCATGCTTTTCAGACGGCGAAGTGTTCGAACACATGTCGTGGATGGCCCACGACGCAGCGGGTAGGGTGCTCCAACACCCTGCCACTCTTTCGAGTGACGCGCCCGCAGCGTCGTAGTTTCCCATCGCGCCTAGGGGCACTTAACGCTTGCTCTGCGGTTGGAATTATAGGTTCGGTGACAAACTGAGGGTGGGTGAGAAGGGTGTGATTCGGTAGGCTGTGGCGGTCAGAACACCTCCAGATACTCCTCGACCACCTCGCGCTCGTCCGGCGTGAGGCCGAACAGGTCGTAGACGGCGTCGTCGATCTCGGCCTCCAGCGCGTCGATGTCGGTCTCGGCGACACGCTCGCGGTCTGCCTCCAGTCGCGCGAGCAGTTCCTCCACGCCGGCGTCGCTGCGCGGGATCGGGATTGAGGTCTCCTCGCCGCTCTTGACGTTGCGGCCGTCGACGGCCGCGTGGACGTACTCCGCACGGCGCTTCCGGGCCTCGCGCTCGTCGGAGTACATCGCCGGGTCCCGGATCGTGTCCGTGCGCCCCGCTTGGACGGTGAAGTCACCGTCCACTTCTCCTTGCACGCTGGCGTCTACCGGGCGTCGGCCAGTTTGCCACTCGTAGTCGATGTACTGGAGTTCGCCGTCGTAGTCGCCGAGGTACGCCTCCGGGAACCGTTTGGTCTTGCTGTCGAGGTCGACTGTGTCGACGATCTCGTTGGCGGACTCTTCCATCGTCTCGAACTCCCCTCCGTCGTCGGAGGTGACACAGGGTAGCTTCTCGACGTACTGTGAGCGGTACTCGTAGTAGCCGCCCATCTTGACTGTCGTGATGTGCTTGAAGTAGAAGTCGAGCGCCTTCGAGTTGAGTTGGCAGGCTATCTCTTCTGTGAGGTGACGGTACGGCTCGTCTAATTCGATTCCGTACGCCGTCTTGAAGTACCAGACACCTTCGCTGTCGAGCATGAACCGGGCGCTCTGTGAGATGTGTGCGCCTATCATCTTCGGCTTCTCGAATCTAGGGTGACTCTTCGGGTAGATGAACGAGTACCAGTCGTCTTCACCCTCCATTCGGCCACTCTCTCTCCCTTCCAGGGCTTCTCTGTGAGCCTCGAAGTACTCCCAAGTCAGCGGAAGGTTCTCACGAAGGTACTCTCTGTCGTACGACTTCGTCGTCGGCTCTCCGTCTTCGTGCTCGACGTAGTGGGGCAGGATTACGTGCAGTCCCGACCACTCACCTCTCCAGCGCCCGACATCGTCACCGTTCAGCCACGGACAGAGGAGGTCCGTCTCGATTTCGTACTCACGGGACTCCCCGGTTGGAACGACTTTGACAGTGCCTCCCGTACTGCTGGGGAGAATTCGATCCGCGTTGACTGGCTTCACCAAGTACACCTTGTTGGCACTCGTCTGTGTCCCGGCGAAGATGGCGTCAGTAATGTCCTCGAACTCGTCGGTGCTGTTCTCTTCCAACTTCTCGAACACCTGCAACTCCTCGGGCGGCATGAACGCCCAGTACCGCTCTGGAGACAGCTTCCTCTGCGGGAAGTCGAACACGTCGATCAGGTCGTCACTATAGCCCGGCTCGTCGCGGTGGTCTCGCACGCCGTCGATGATCGCCTCGTCCAGTTCCCGCCCTTCGTCGTCGTCGTCCGTGTCCGCCTTCACCCGGACACACCGGATGTCGTTGCTCTCCCGAACGTCCGCGTCCGGTTCGTCTTCGGCGATCACGATTGCCGGATAGTTGGTCGCGTCCTCGAACACGCCGGAGTCGCGGAAGTCGTACACCTCTTCGATCCGAGAGTCACGGAGCAGGACCTCTCGCAGTCCCTCGCCGTAGTCCGTGACCGCGAACTGGTTCGGCGTGATGTAGCCGAGCTTTCCGGTGTCCTCCGAGAGCCAGTCGAGCCCCCGCTCGTAGAACGGACAGTAGATGTCGTAGTTGCCCGTCGTCGAGGTGTACAGTTCCTCTAGCATCGTCTTCTGATCGTCCGGGAGGTTCTGGACGCGAACGTACGGCGGATTCCCGACGACGTAGTCGTACTCCATGTAGTTCTTGACGACCAACGCGAGGACGGTGTCCTCGAACATCTTGAACAGCCGCCCGTCGTTGTGTTCCTCCTTGAGGTACTGGACGTTCTCCAGCATGTCGTCGACGTACGGCGCGAAGAACTCCTCGACACCGTCGTAGTCTCGGGAAGTGTACGTTCCGATACTCTCAGCGAGCCCACTCTGGTACTCCCAGTCGAAGTCGTCACCCACCTCCTCGGCGTACTGCATGTGATCCTTGACGTTGTCGAGAACGCCTTGGAGGGCCGCGAAGTACTCCCCGAAGTTGTCGACACCCGTCCCCAGTTGGATCGTCTCGAACAACGGCATCCGGACCCGTCGAACGAGGAATCCGTCATCGGTCTCCTGTCCGTTGCCTTCGTCCACCTCTACAGGCAACGGAACGGGGATCAACACGTCTTGTTCGTCCTCGGTTACTGCGTCGAGGGTCAACTGCTGTGAGCCGTCGTCACCGAGGTCGACGCCCGTCAATTTTCTCTCGTTGCGAAGTGTGTCCGTCCGGTAGATCGGCAGTCGACGGAGTGTGAAGTCGGGGTTCTGTGTCTTGGCCTTCTGGTACGCCGGGAGGATTGCGACGACGAACCGAATCTGTGCCATCAACACCGCGAACGGGTGGATGTCCAGCCCGACCACCCGCGGCCGCGTACAGAGATCACGCAGGTGTTCCTCCCAGTTCGGGTCGTCCTCGTACCGCTCGATGTCGTCGAGATACCGCTCGATCGCCTCGACGAGGAACGTCCCGGAGCCACACGCCGGGTCGATCAGCCGCTCGCCCGACACCCCACGGTCGTAGCCGACGCCGTCCATGATGTAGTCGATCACCGGCTGTGGCGTGTAGAACTCCCCGAGCGCCTTCCGCGTCTCCGGGTCGAAGTACTGCTGATACAGATCACCCAGGAGGTCGCCTTCGACGTCCTCGAAGTCGAACCGGAGGACGTTGAAGAACACCTCCGCGACCGCACGGCTGAACCGGTCTCGGGTCGCCTCACTGATCCGCTCGACCGACCCGCTCCCGCGAGCCACGTCCTCGAACTGATTCACGCCGCTCCCGTGACCGCGATCCAGTTGCTCCCTGTATCCGTCGGTCCACCAGACGAAGATGTCGTCCTGGAACAACCCCTCGACCAACTGCTCTTGCATGTCGTCGATGAGGTTGTTGGCCGCGACCGGGAACGCATCGAGGTTGATGCTGTCGCTGAACCCCTGTAGCCCGCGGAAGTACCCCTGCATCCCGTCGTAGCCGGTGCCGGCGAAGAAGTCGTGATCCTCCGTCGCCTTCGCCAACAGGAGCCGCGAGAGCAGTGCGTGGCCGCTCTCCAGACAGAACATGAAGTCACGGAGCGAGTCGTCACCGTCGACGAACGGCTCCCACGCGGTCGGGATGTCATCTTCGTCCGGGATGTCGGCGTACGTCGCCTCCCAGAAGTCGTACGCACCCTCCACGAACTTCCTGTCCCGCTCGTCTCTGAGTTCGTGCAACAGATCCATCAGCCCGGTGACGAGATCGGCGAACGGACTCCGGTCGTCGAGCTGGAACGTGTCGAAGAAGTGGTCCTTCCCGAGGTCGGCGTTCCTGTCGAGCGGAATCGGGTCGGAACTGTCGAGCAACTGGTTCACGTCGTCGGGGTCCGTGAGGTCGAACTCCCGTTTCTCCAGGGCGCTCGCCAGGTCGCGTGCCTCGCTCGCGGTTGCCGACTCCAACGCCACGACACTGATCGCAGTCGTCTCCCCGCGTCGGTACAGCCGAAGGGTCTCCCCGTTGGTCAACACTCCGTACTTCGAACGGAGCTCGTCCATGTAGTCGAACAGCTGTGACTCGTGTTCGAGCAGGTCGGCCCCAGTGGTCTTGAACTCGTAGACTGCGGTGACCGCCCTGTTCGTGTCTCGTGTGATGTAGTCCGGCCGTCGGTTGTCCGGGAGGCTGAATTCGCTCTGGAGGTCGACGCCAGTCCCCTCGTAGCCGAGCGCGTCGTAGAACTCGTGTTCGAGGAAGAGACTCTCCACGTCACGCTCGCTCATGTCCGAATCCGTCTGCGTTCCGATCGTCTGGAGTGCGCCGTGGAGGGCGTCGCCGTCGGCCATTGGTGTAGTTCATACTGGTGAGATATAAAACGCTGTTCACCCTCTGCCGCTGGCGCAACCCTACGTAGAAACAGTCCGCAGTGCCGTGTTGGTTTCTCTTCTCTATGGTAGTCAGAAACTCGGCAAACAGGCAGACCACACGACACCGTCGTAACCGCAGTATTATACTGAACGCTTTCGAACTGTACTCAAAATGGACGAGGACGCGGTCGCGGAGTACGTCGATCAGAGCCAGGGGCTGATCGACGCCTCCCCCCAGATGGACGAGGAGACGACGAAGGTTCGGCTCGTCAACCCGTTTCTCGAACTGCTGGGGTGGGACCTCCGGTCGACCGAGGTCGAACTGGAGTACACCGTCCGGTTCGCCACCCGGACGACACACGTCGACTACGCGCTGACGGTCGGCGACTCACCTGCCGTGTTCGTCGAGGCGAAGGCGGCTCGGTCGGGGTTGACCGACGACAACGTCGAGCAACTACGGAGCTACATGCGGCAGGAACTGGGCGTCGAGTGGGGCGTGTTGACGAACGGTCGTCAGTTCGAGGTGTTGTCGAAGAACGCCGACGAGAGTGGTGAGGTGTCCGTCGTGGAGTTCGACCTCGCCGACCTCGGGGACGACCCGGACGTGTTGGAACTGCTGACGAAGGAGTCGATCCAGTCCGGGCGCGCCAGGGAGATCGCAGAGGAGATCAGGCGGACGAGTGAGGCGATCGAACACCTCCGCAGCGAGGAGACGGCCGTCGCGGAGGCGGTCGCGGAGACGGTCGAGTCGGAGGTCGGCGACGTGGGCGTCGACACGAGCGAGCAGGCGCGCGAGTTCGTCCGCGACCTCGCGGCCGTGTTGGAGGATCGTCGTCAGTTCGTCGCCGAGTCGTACACGCCGACGGACGGCGGCACGACGGCACCGACCCGCGGCGCGTCCGTCGACGGCGACGTTTGGCGCGTCGAGGACGTGTCGGAGGGGTACGCCGTCGGTTTCGACGACGGCTGGCGTCTCCCAGCCCCGGGCGAGTCTCCACCCGCGGAACAGAGGCAGGCGCTGGGGACCGCCGTCGACCACCTGATCGCGGCACACGATCTGACCGACCGGGTCGAACTCCCGTACTCCACGCCACGGGCGCAGAAGAACTGTCTGCTCAACGACACCGCCGACCACCCCGACGGGCGACGGATGCGGGCGTTCTACGAACTCCTCGACGGGACGTTCCTGTACACCTCGTTGAGTGTCGCGGACAAGCGCCGGAAGCTCGAACTGCTCGCCGACGAGGTCGGTCTGCAAGTCTCCTTCGGCGGGGAGTGGTGAACTGCCTGGACACCGGCCCAACAATTACCACAGATAGTCACAGCTGTCGAGCCGTGAGCGAGCCACCTCCGTACCCACTCGGTGAAGAGCCACCGGTCGACAGCTCCGACAGATTCCTCGCGCACGTCGCCGAGGCGAACCGGTGCCGCGACGGCTCGCCGCCGCGACACGTCGCGTGTGTCGTCTGTGCGGTCGAGACGACGGTCGCCGACGGCGACGGCGTGGTCGAGACCACGCTGACGAACGCCGCGCCGTACCGTCGGGACCGAGTTCCGCCGGCGGCGGTCGTGCGGGCGGTACCAGAGACGACCGCGACCGACGGGGAGACGACCCGCGAACGCGCGGTCACGGCCCTCGCCGACGCCCTCCGTCGGTACTACGACACCCACGGCTGGGACGGAATCACACGCGAGTGAGCCGAGAGGAACGACAGTTTCCGACGGCGGTCTGGACGGGGTCAGAGACGCGGTGAGATGGCAGAGTGCGGCTGCCCGTGATTACATCGGTGGTAGGGTACCGAATTAAGAAACGAGTAATAAACCCGATTTTTCCAGTTGTCCGGGGGAGAGATGGTCGAGAACTACGAGCTTCCCTGTGTCTCGACACCAGTGTCGTTCGGTTCGATCGATTCGATGCTGTCGAGTTCCCAAATCTCCCCAGCCTCGGACGCCGGGAGTTCCACAAGCAGTGTCTTCCGTCCCACTTCATCGACACGTTCGGTGTCGAGAGAGCAAACGTCTCGCTTGAGTTCGTCTCGGTCTCCGGAGCATCCGACGAGCAAACCGACACTGTCGTGACTGTCACTGTCCGGAAGGTGTCGAATGCTGTATTCGACAAACTCTGGCATCTCCATTTGGTCCTTTGCGTTCCGCGCTACATAAACTGTGTGCGGGGGTCTGCTGTCTCCGAGCGAACCCGTGTCCTCTCACCTCAAAAACCTCGACCGCCTGCGGCACATTCCCCAGCGCCATCTCGTCTGTTCCCGAGCCGCGAACGGTAGGTTGAAATCACAGACGACCATCAGTCCAGACGCGGTGGGATGGCAGAGTGGACTATTGCGCCTGCCTTGAGAGCAGGTGGCCGTCAGGCCTCCTGGGTTCGAATCCCAGTCCCACCGATGGTTTGCACCGAACAGCCTGCGTGTTGGTAGAGCCTCTGAGTATTTCACCAGGCGTCTCTCACTTACTCCTCTTCGGTGTCCTTGTTGTACCCGAGTGCCCCTCCGAGGACTGCACCTGCGAGTGCTCCTGCTGGACCCCCTACCATCGCGCCGAGAGTGGATCCAGTTCCGATGCCCGCTAACGTGTGTTTCGACTCTTTCTCGTGCGACATACGCTACGGTAGATGACGTGGACAGAAGTAACTAGGGCCACCGTCGTGAAAGTGGACACGGAGTTCGGTAGCCTCCGCGAACGCAATTCTGATACCGGTCACGAGACACCACGGCACATGAGCGAGACGGCCTCGTCGGGCCAAGACGGACGCATTGCCGCCCGAGCGAAGGAGGAACTCGGCTTCTCGCGCTGGTGGCAGGTCGCGGCCGCGGCGGCGATGATGGGGCTCGTGAGCCCGTACCAGTACGTCTGGTCGTCGATCCAGTCGCCGCTGGAGTCGGCGCTGAACGTGTCGCCGGAGGCGATCGGACTGGTGTTCACGTTGTTCGTGATCTTCCAGTCCGGCTCGCAGTTTCCGGTCGGGTGGTACCGCGACAGACACGGTCCGCGGCGGCTCACGCTCGTGGCGGGTGTGCTCGCCGGCGGCGGCTACCTCGGCTTGTCCGTGGCGACGGAGGTGTGGCAGGTGTACCTGTTGTACTCGCTGGGCGCCGTCGGGGTGGGGATCGTCTACACCGTCGCGGTGAACACGGCGCTGAAGTGGTTCCCGGATCGCCGGGGGCTGACGACCGGGATCGGGACGATGGCGTTCGCGGGCGGGTCGGCGCTGGTCGTGCCGTACGTCCGGGCGAACGCCACCGTCGGGGGGTACCCGGGCGTGCTCCAGAACCTCGGCCTCGTGATCGGGCTGGGCATTCTGGTCGGCGCGGTCGTGCTCCGCGACCCGCCGAACGGCTGGCTCGACGGCGTCGACGTGGAGAACGGCGACGGCGACGGGAACGGCGAGAGCGGTAGGAACGGCGAGGGCAGCGAGAGCGACGGGAGCAGAGACGAGAGTGCCGGCGACCCGGCGACGAACGGGGACACCCGCCAGTACGAGTGGCGGGAGATGCTGGGCACCTGGCAGTTCTGGCTGATGTACGGGATGTTCATCGGGGTGTCGGCGGCGGGGCTGATGTTGACGGCACAGATCGTCGCGTTCGCGGACGCGCTGGAGCTGAACGCCGTCACCGCGACGGCGTCGGCGACGGTGCTCCCGGTCGCGGGCGGGGTCGGCCGGCTCGTCGTCGGCGACCTCTCGGACCGGGTCGACCGCGAACGGGCGATGGCGGCGTCGTTCCTGCTGTGTGGCGTCGGTGTCCTCGGGACGGTGTTGTTCGCTCGCGCCGGCCGGCCGCTCGCGTTCGTCGCCGCCGTGATCGTGGCTACCTTCTTCTGGTCGCCACAGTACACCCTGTTCCCCTCGGTCGTCGGCGACTACTACGGCCGCGAGCACTCCTCGGCCAACTACGCGCTGCTGTACTCCGGGAAGATGTGGGGCGGGGTGTTCGGCGGCGCGGTCGTCGGTTGGGTCGTCGGCGCCGCCTCGTGGTCCGTCGCGTTCGCGGTCGGCGGCGCGCTGGCGATTCTCGCCGGGGTCGGGGCGCTCGCACTCCGGCCGCCCCGGTAGCGCGCCACACCCCCGTCACGCGCTCCACGCTACACGAACGTGCGTATGGAAACGCATATGACACGGAGCAGTGAACACGAACGCGAATGCCGCTCGACGACGCGGACCGCGACCTGATCGAGTCGGAGCTCGGGCGAGAGCCGACCCGTGCCGAGCGGGCCCTCTTCGAGAACCTCTGGAGTGAACACTGCGCGTACCGGTCCTCGCGCCGGCTCCTGACCGCCTTCGACTCCGACGGCGAGCAGGTCGTCGTCGGTCCGGGCGACGACGCGGCCGTCGTGGCCGTTCCCGTCGGCGACGCGGCCGGCGAGGGTGAGTCGGGAGCCGAAACGGACCCAGAGCCGTACCTCACCTTCGGGGTCGAGAGCCACAACCACCCCTCCTACGTCGACCCGTTCGACGGTGCGGCGACGGGCGTCGGCGGAATCGTCCGCGACACCCTCTCGATGGGGGCGTACCCGATCGCGTTGTTGGACTCGCTGTACTTCGGCGACTTCGACCGCGAGCACTCCCGGTACCTGTTCGAGGGGGTCGTGGAGGGGATCTCTCACTACGGCAACTCCATCGGCGTGCCGACGGTCGGCGGCAGCGTCGCGTTCCACCCGGACTACGAGGGGAACCCGCTCGTCAACGTCGCCTGCGTGGGGCTGACGGACGCCGACAGGCTCGTCACCGCCGACGCAGAGACGCCGGGCGACAAGCTCGTGCTCGTGGGCAACGCCACCGGCCGGGACGGGCTCGGCGGCGCGGCGTTCGCCTCCGAGGACCTGGACGAAGACGCCGAGACGGAAGACCGCCCGGCGGTCCAGGTGGGCGACCCGTACGCCGAGAAACGGCTGATCGAGTGCAACGAGGCGCTGATCGACGCCGGGCTCCCGGTCGCCGCCCGCGACCTCGGTGCCGCCGGGCTGGGCGGTGCCGCCTCGGAGATGGTCGCCAAGGGCGGACTGGGCGCTCGGATCGACTTAGACGCCGTCCACCGCCGCGAGACGGGGATGACCCCGGTGGAGGTGTTGCTGTCGGAGAGCCAGGAACGGATGTGTTACGAGGTGGCGCCCGAGGACGTGGACCGTGTCCGCGAGATCGCCGACCGGTTCGACCTCGGTTGTTCCGTCGTCGGCGAGGTGACCGGAGACCGGTTCGTCTGTGTCGCCGACGGCGAGACCGTGGTCGACGCCGACGCCGAGTTCCTCGGCGACGGCGCCCCGGCGAACGATCTCGACCACGTCGAGCCGGAACGGCCCGCCCGCGACCGCCCGTCGACACCCCCGCTCCGGGAGGCCGTCGAGACGGTGGTGTCGGCGCCGAACACGGCGTCGAAGGAGTGGGTGTACCGCCAGTACGACCACGAGGTGGGTGCCCGAACGGCGACCGGGCCCGGCGGGGACGCGGCGGTGCTCGCGCTCCGCGCGGCCGACTCCGGGCTGGCGCTGTCGGCGGGTGCGGAGCCGCGGTGGACGGACGCCGCCCCGTACGAGGGGGCTCGGGCGGTCGCGCTGGAGAACGCCGCCAACCTCGCGACCGTCGGCGCGGAGCCGTTGGCGGCCGTCGACTGTCTCAACGGCGGCAACCCGGAGGACCCGGAGACGTACGGTCGCTTCCGGGCGGTCGTGGACGGGCTCGCGGACGGCTGTGGCGACCTGGACCTCCCGGTCGTCGGCGGCAACGTCTCGCTGTACAACGACTCCGAGAGCGGACCGATCCCGCCGACGCCGACGCTGGCCGTGCTCGGCACCCGGCCGGACACGGACGCCCCGCCGACGACACTCACCGGCGACGGGACACTGCTCGTCGTCGGCGACCGCGTGCTCGCGGGCGACGCCGACGCCCGACTCGGCGGCTCGGAGTACCTCGCCCAGATCGGCGGCAGTGACCGGTTCCCGTCGCTCCCGGCCGACCCAGCCCGGACGCTGGCGGCCGTCCGCGACGCCGTCGCCCACCCGTCCGTCACCGCCGCCCACGACGCGAGCCACGGCGGGCTCGCAGTCACGCTGGCCGAGACGGCGACCGCCGACGCCGGCCTGTCTGCGAGCCTCCCGGACGTCCCCGCCCTGTTCCACGAACAACCCGGCCGGGCCGTCGTCGAGACGACCGACCCCGCGGCCGTCCGCGCGACGCTCCCGGACGACGTGCCCGTCGCCGAACTCGGGACGGCCGACGACACCGGCGTCGTGAGCCTGACCGTCGGCGGCGAGACGGTCGAACTCGACGCCGCGACCGTCGCCGAGCTCCGTGACACCGTCGGCGCGGCGCTGTCGTGAGCCAGCGGCCGGCACAGGAGTTATTTCGCCCCGCGTAGACGCATCCGCCGTGCGCGCTCGTCTCCGCATCCTCCTCGTCGTCTGTTGTCTCGTCCTCGCCGGCTGTGACGCACCCGCGACACGACAGCCGTCGGCTACCGAGACCGGGACTCCCGCGACGACTGCCGCCGGGGACGCGAAGACGCCGGCGACGACTGCCGGCGGCGACACGCCGGCGACGACTGCCGGCCGAACCGACAGTTCCGCGGCGGACGCGCCCGCAGGAGACGACACCACCCGGACGGCGACACCCACCCCACCACGGTCACCGCGTGCGCTCGCGGCGACGTACGACGTCGACACGCCGGCGGCGCTCCCGACGAACGTCTCGCTCGTGTTCGCCCGGACGGCACTGCTCGCCGACCGACCCGACGCCGAGCCGCCGTCGACGGTCGAGATCCGGCGTGACGCCGGCACGCAGGTCGGGCCAGGGCGGTACCCCCCGTTCTTCGACGTGCTCGGCATCGCCCGCCCGAACGGGACCCAGGCGTACCCCGCCTTCGTGGCGAACCCGGACCGGATCGTCGTCAACCGCAATCTGACGGCGCGACCGGCGCTCTTGGAGGCGACGCTCGCACAAGAGGCGGTTCACGTCCTCCAGTTCAGTAACCGTCGTCCGGTCACGCTCCGGCGCGCCGTCGCCGGCGGGCGAGTGACCGTCGACGAGAGCTACGTCGTCACGGCGCTGCTGGAGGGGACCGCAGTCTACACGGAGAGTGTCTACCAACGGCGCTACCAGAACGCGACGACCACTCGGATCGACGACCTGCGGCGGCTCCTCGCCGACCGGACGACCGTCGGCCGGATCAGCTACGGGATCTACTACTACGGCGCTCGTCACGTCCGCGACCGGCTGGACTCGCCGGCGGGGCTGGAGCGGGTGTACGAGTCGCCGCCGGAGACGACGGAACAACTGCTCCACGGCCGCGACGCCGGCCCGCAGGCGACGCTCCCGGTGACAGCCGAGACGGAGACGTACGAGACACGCCCCCGCCGCCGGACGACGTTCGGCGAACTGTTCGTCCGGGAGACGCTGGCGACCCGACTGGAGCCGTCCGTCGCCGCCCGAGCGGCCGCCGGCTGGGGGACGGACGAACGACTCGTGTTCGTCGACGGAACGGAGAGTGAGACGACCGACGCTGCGGGTTACGTCTGGACACACCGCTGGGACACCGTCGGCGACGCCCGGGAGTTCACGGCGGCGTTCGGCCGTTACCTGAACGCGACACAGAACCGCTCCGCCGTCACGGGCCCGAACGGCCAGACGACCGGCTGGCGGAGTGACGGCCGGACGTACAGACTCCGCCGGCTGGACGACCGGACGACGGCACTCGTCGCCGGCGACCCCGGGTTCGTCGCGAACGCGACGGTGACGGTCGGCGAAGACGGTGTCGTCGTCGGTCAGACGCCCAACAGCGTCGGGACGCCGAACAGGACGAAGAAGCCGACGGCGGCGACGAGGGTGCCGACGGCCACCTCGCGCCCGCCGAACGACTGCATCGGGCTGGTCACACGCTCGTCGTCGAACTCACGGTAGTGGTCGTGGTCGTGGTGGTCGGCCATACGAGGCCGTCTGCGACCCGGCTACTTCAACGGTGTCGTTCGTGGTCAGTCCGCAGCGACCCGCGGGGAGGCCTCGACGGCCGCGAGCACGTCGTCGAAGAAGCCGAGCGAGTCGTGCGGGCCGGGATTCGCCTCCGGGTGGTACTGACGCGTCAGGACGTTCCACTCCTCGTGGTCCAACCCCTCGGCGGTGCCGTCGTTGACGTTCACCTGCGTCACCTCCAACGGACCGGGGTCGGCGACGGAGTAGCCGTGGTTCTGGGTCGTCATGACGACCCGATCCGACTCCAGGTCGCGGACGGGCTGGTTGACGCCGCGGTGGCCGAACGCCATCTTCTCCGTCTCCCCGCCGACGGCGCGGGCGACGATCTGTTGGCCCAGACAGATTCCGGCGACCGGGAGCTCGCCGAGGAACTCCGAGACGAGCGTCTCGGCGGCCCCGTACGTCGCCGGGTCGCCCGGCCCGTTCGAGAGGAACAACACGTCCGGGTCGTAGTCGGTCAGCTCCGCGGGCGTCGTGTCGTGCGGGAGGACGTGGACGGTCGCCCCGCGCTCCGTGAGCGAGGAGACGATGGAGCCTTTGGCACCGCAGTCGACGAGCGCCACGTCGGCCTCGTCCCCGCCGGCGACCGTGTACGCCTCCGGCGTCGACACCTGGGCGCCGATCTCCGTGTGGTCCGACATCGGCACGGCGTCGTCCAACTCCGCCCGGGCGTCCGCGGGCGTCGCCTCGGGTCCGGCCGCGATTCCGCAGGCCATCGCCCCCTCCTCGCGGACGCTCGTGACGATCTCTCGGGTGTCGAGGTGGTCGACCGCCGGCACGTCCGCCTCGGCGAGCCACTCTGCCACGTCGTCCGTGAACTCCCGGGCGACGGCCGCGTTCGGGTGGACTCGCTCGGACTCGAACCGCTCGGGCCGGACGCCGTAGTTGCCGACCAACGGGTACGAGAACGTCAACACCTGTTCCTCGTAGGAGGGGTCCGTCAGCGACTCCTCGTAGCCCGTGTACGCCGTGGTGAACACCAGTTCTCCGCGCGCACGCCCCGGCGCACGACAGCGTGCCTCGAACACGCGTCCGTCCGCCAGCGCTACGTAGGCGTTCGTCATTACGAGAAACGGACGAACCGGCGGGGCATAACTGTGTCGTTCGAAGCGAGTTACGAAATTCGTAATTCGTTTGTGGGTGGCGGTCGACTGGGTCGTATGGACGACCTCGACAGGGAGATCCTCAATCGGCTACGACGCGACTCACGGACGCCGTACACGGAGATTGCCGAGGCGGTCGGCACGAGCGAGGGGACAGTTCGAAATCGCGTCGACCGGATGACAGAGGAGGGGATCATCGAACGGTTCACCGTCACCACTCGGACGGGCAACGTGAAGGCGATGGTGGAGATCAGCGTCGACATGAACGTCGACACCAGCGAGGTGTCGGACCGCCTCGCGGAGTGGTCCGAGGTGGACTTCGTCTGGCAGGTCTCCGGCGAGGAGGACATCGTCCTGGTCGTCGACTGTGTCGACACTGCGGCGGTGAACGAACTCATCTCCCGCGCCCGGGAGGTGGACGATGTGGAGGGGACGAAGACGCGACTGATCTTGGACGAACGGCTGGGGTGAGAGACGACTTCCGAGCGTCGGGGAGTGTCCGAACGCCCTACTGCGTCTCCGGGCCAGAGACCCCCGGATCGGACGAGCAAAACTGAAGTATCTCGTGGGGAGTTCGGTGGACGGATGTCAGAACCCGGCCGGGGCACCCGTTCACTGTCACACCCGGTCGTGTTCCTCGCAGTGTACATCGTCGCGCTCGGTGTGTGCATACCGGGTGTGAGCCTCGTTGCCCCTCATACCGTCGGAGTGTCGTTCGACACAGCCGGTCCCGCGACCCAACTGGCCACGCTGCTGAGCGGGTGGGCCGTCGCCACGGTCGTCGCGCTCGGGTACCTCGGCGTCGAGCACCGACTGACTGCCGACGAGGCGTGACACTACGCCTGCGCCGTCGAACACCAGCTACAACGCCGTATCGGAACTGCCTTCATACCCCTCGCCGTCTGTCGGCGTATGAGCGCAGACGACGCCCAGTCGGCGGCGGAGTCCGCCGAGGAACCGGCCCACGAGAACGCACTCCAGGACGTGATCGCCGTCGACGGCGACGACGAGCCCCAGGGGACGGTCAACCGGCTCGACGCCCACACCGGCGACGGCATCCGTCACCGTGCGTTCACCTGTCTCGTCTTCGACGAGGAGGGCCGTATCCTGCTGGCCCAACGCGCCCACGACAAGCGCCTCTGGGACACCTGCTGGGACGGCACCGTTGCCTCCCACCCCGTCGAGGGGCAGAGCCAGGAGGCCGCCACCCGACAGCGACTGGAGGAGGAACTGGGCATCACCCCCGACCAGTACGACGACCTCCGCGTCACCGACCGCTTCGAGTACAAGCGTTACTACGAGAACGCCGGCCTGGAGTGGGAGGTGTGTGCCGTCCTGAAGGTGACGCTGTCGGACATCTCGCTCGACCCGGACGACGAGGAGATCGCCGGACTGCTGTGGGCCAACTACGAACACCTCCACGACAACCCCGAGTTCTACCGGCAGCTTCGACTCTGCCCGTGGTTCGAGATGGCGATGCGACGCGATCTGGCGGAAGGTGAAGAGGAGGGTGTGACGCCCGCGGACGAGTAGTCAGAGGACGCGCGTCATCGCTCTGGAGTCCGCACTCGCCAGAAACGAACGCAGTTTGTCACCTTCCGTCTCGTCTCTATCGCCGTCGCGGATGTCGCTCGCCTCTTCGAGATCTGATCGGAACGCCAGCACGTCGAAGCTCCCGACGGGTCCCTGTTTGCTGTGGAGCGTCGCCTCTCCGGCGACCTGGACGCTCGTCTTCGCGTGTGGATCTGACCACTCGATCTCGTACGCTCGGCCCTCGTGGACCGATTGGATCCGCTCGTCCAACTGCTTGAGCAGTTCTCGGTACTTCCGGATGTCCGAGCCGTGTGTCAGGTGATCGTAGTTTTTCTTGTCGAGATCCGTGAGCAGACACACCTCGTAGTCTGGTTGCTTCAACAGAACGTTGCACAGCCCCGCGAACTGGAACTCGAGATTCTCCACCCCGTTCTCCGACTTCACCAGAACGTCGTACGGGTTGCGACGCTCGGTGAAGTTCTGTAGCTTCCGTCGCTCGAAGTTCCGGACGCGCTGGTGGTCCACGTCTTCGGCGAGAAACCGATCCACCTCGACGCCGGCGTACTCCAGTTCGTAGAACTGTTCGACGAGCCGCACGTCGCGCTTCCCCTCGCAGAGAACGACGCGATCTCGTTCCTGGGTCATAGTCCCCGCAGATCGTTGTACAACTCGGTCAGCGACCGCTCCGCCTCGCGGTACTCCAGCGTCTTCGCGGCGCCGTCCTGCATCTGGAACAGCTTGAACTCCTCTTCGAGGAACGCGACTTCGTCGTCACGCAGATTCTCGTTGAACAGGTCGTTCAGGAAGTCGTTACTGTGTGTCGTGACGAACAACTGAATATCCTCCTCCATCGCCAGCCCGATCAAGAAGTACACCACCTCGCGCACGTAGCCCGGGTGCATGTGCGTGGTCGGCTCTTCGAGGAAGAGGACTTCGGGGAGGTCGTCGTCGAGCAGTTCCCACAGCAGCGCGACGATAGCTCGGAACCCTTCGCCCATCTGCTCGAACGGGACGGAGTACTTCTCGCCGTCTTCGGGGTCGAAGATCAGGTCGTCGAGCGTGAACGTCTTGAGATCGTCCACGATCTCCTTCTCGCGGAGGAAGTCGCCGACGTTGTCGGTCTTGATCGGTTCTTCTTTGTCAGGCTTGATTGTGGTCCCGTGGGTGACGAAGTTCGTGGAAGTGCGAGGGTCTGGACTCACTTCAGTCGGGAGAGACGGCCGCCGCACCAGTCCGCGTGGGACTATCGTTGTGATACCCTCTCCTTCCGGCTCGTCAGATAGCCGAACGTCGAACTTCTCTGCCAGATCGATCCCAGTCTCTGCATTCAAACTGTGTATAAATGTTCCGGCAGCCTTCTCCACTGTCCCCGGATCCTCGACAATCGGATAAGACTCACCGTCGACTTCCAGAACAGAGACTCCGTGACGAACCCACTGACTGTCTGTGGGTATGTGGTCTGCAATCAGATTAGGAATACCCTCCTCCGGCTCTTCCCTGATCGGCTCAAACTCACGGTGGTCCGATAGGGTTCTTATCAGATCCTCGAACCCCCCAGCACTCGACTCGAGTAGGTTCGCTGCCGCCTGCGCGACCGCTGCCCTCGCCTGTGCGACTGGAGCCGGACGCAGCCTCGTCAGCCCTTCTTGATCGCCAACTTTCACCTCAACGACAGATTCGCTCCGTTGTCTATTGAATACTTTCTCGACTCCTCTACCAGGAGTGCCATTAGAGTGCACCAGGTCTGAATGGGTAAATTGGTCTACACTTCCTGGCTCACACCCCAGCCGAATCGCCTCCAGCAACGAGGTCTTCCCGGAGTTGTTCCGCCCGGTGACGACGGTGAACTGCCCGGGCTCTACCGTCAGCTCCTCGATCTTCTTGAACCCCTCCACGGAGACACGTTCGACGTGGGCCATCGACTCGCCCAGAAGTTGCGCGGCATCGCGGATAAACTCCGGGTCCGGGCCGCCTCGCCGGCCGACGAGTCCGGAGGGACTAAGACCGAGCCAACCGCCCGAGGGAACGTGAGCAGCGACGACACGAGTGGCGCACGCCTGGAGCCGCGACGAGTCCTGGTCGGGGGGTTCACGATCCTGTTCGCGGTCGCAGGCTACCTGGCCGTCAGGGTCGCGGTCGCGGCGACGGGGCTGTCACAGGAGCTGGAGCTGGCGGCGCTGCCGGCGTTCGGCGTCGCCGGGGTCGTGGGGTTCGTCGTGCTCGTCGCGGGGGTCGTGCCGCCCGAGGAACGGCCGAGCGAGGGGGAGTGACCGAGCCCTTCCGGTAGACCGGAAGCGACACCGCCCACGCTTTTGTCCCCGGGCAGCGACGCCGGTGACGTGAGTGGACTCGTCTTCTTCCGGACGGCAGACCGCGAACGGGTCGTACAGTGGTACACAGAGACGGTCGGGGCGAGCGTCTGGCTGGAACAGCCGGGCTGCACGATTCTGACGTACGAGGGGTTCCGGTTCGGCTTCTGTGACGCCGACGACGGCGAGACGGAGACGGAGGGGATCCTGACGTTCGTCACGGACGACCGCGCGGGCGTCGACGAGTTCCACGACCGCGTCGGCGACGCCGCCCGCGAGGAACCACACCTCAACGAGCCGTACGAGATCTACCAGTTCTTCGCAGACGACCCGGACGGCCGGACGGCGGAGTTCCAGACGTTCCTCCACGAGACGCCGGAGTGAGGGCCACGCCTCGACTCAGCTCCCGCGTGGGTCCTCGCCGACGAGATCCGCGTACAGGTCCAACAGTTCCTCGCCGACGGCGTCCAGGCCGTAGTCGGTGGTCAACTCGGCGGCGTGGTCGCCGAGACGGTCGCGGCGCTCGGGGTCGTCCAACAACGTCGAGAGGGCGTCGACGAACCCGGGGACCCCGTCGGCCTTCAGGCAGTCCTCCCCGCCGGTGAGCCACTCGAAGGTGGGGATGTCCCGGACGACGGGCGGGTGGCCACACGACATCGCCTCCAACAACACCATCCCCTCGTTCTCGTTCTTCGTCGGGAAGAAGAACACGTCGCCGGCGGCGAACGCGCCTCGTGGGTCCTCGACGTAGCCCGTGAACGTGCAGTTGTCGGGGCTCTCGCGGACGGTCCGGCGGACGGTGGAGCTCTTGAGCACGGCGTCCAGGCGGCCGCCGGTGGGGTTGAGGTAGCCGAACCACGCGAAGTCCACCTCGGGCATCCGTCTGGCGGTCTCCACGAACGCCGACAGCCCCTTGCGCTCGATCACGTGGCCGAAGTTGAACACGACGGGCGGCTCTAGATCGTACCGGTCCAGGTACTCCCGTCGGAGGTCGGGGTCGTCGTGACCGGCCAGTCGGTCGGCGTCGAAGCCGTTGGAGATCACCGTCCGCGGAGTGTCCGTGTACCCCGCGATCACGTCGCTCGTGTACGTCGACGGGCAGACCAGGTGGTCCCCGAGCCCGTATGCGAACTCCAGGTACGGCCGCAGCGGCTTCGCCAGGACGTTCGAGAACGCGAAGCTCTCCTCGAAGTCCTCGGCCGTCTGGTGGGTGTGGACGAGCACGGGCGTCCCGCGCCGCCGCGCCCGGACCGCGGCGACGACGGAGCGTGGCCCCATGTTGTTGAGGTGGAGCAGGTCCGCCGAGGGGTCCGGCTCCGTCGTGTAGGCGACGCCGTGGTCGTCCAAGATCCGGCGTTGGTTCTGGACGGTCTGGTAGTGGCCGCCCGTGATCGCCGACTCCCACTCGAAGTAGTGGCTCACGTACACGCCGGCTCACCCCGTCGTCGCCCGGCGGTCGTCGCTCCGGTCACGACCGGCGGTTCGCCGGGGGGGAGTAGGAATCTGTCGGAACGTCGTCGGTCCGGCGTCAGGAGAGCAGTGTCTCGGTATCGTTTTGAAATCTTCGTCTTACCGAAGCCATTCATATACTCTCACAAGCAATTCCGCCTGCCAAAAGTTTTCTAGAACTTAGGGGAATCACAAGATATATACAATTTCCACTCGTATCATTACGTATGTCCAACGAAGACAAGCTAAACTATCGGAGAAGAGGCGTACTCAAGTCCGCTGGTGCCCTCGGTGCTGTCGGAGTCCTCGGATCAAGAGTCGCACAAGGTCAACCAACCGACAAGCAACTCCCGAACACCTACTCGCAGCATGGCACAGACGGTGATTCGTTCCGTGACCCCGCGTACTTCCGCCACATAGCCGACCTATCGGCAGCCCGAAGGCTGGTCCGTCAGTACGAACGGAGCGGTAAGCGGTCGGCCCTCTTAACGCCTCACCTTCGAGAACAGCTCGAAAAGAGTAACCAAGAGAGAGTAGACATCACGGTCACAACAACCGGCCGCAGAGCAAGGTACACGTCTAACGGTTCGTTCGGGAGAACCCTCCACGGATGGCAGCCGGCTCCTGGCGAAGTAGAACAACTCAGAAGCTACGGGACAGTCCGGTACGTCCCTGAAGTCGCCTCAACGAAGGTGGGTCTCTCAAGTGTACAGGTTGATGATGTTGCAGAGATCGCTGACCTCGGGTTCGTACTGGAGATCGGGCACGATCCCGAAGTGCGCTTGCGAGAAACCAACTCACAGCTCTCAACCACCGCGACACCTCCGTCAGCCGATGACCTACGTAGCAGCTCCCACAGCGACTTCGATGGAGTATCACACAGCCTTGACTCCAGTCTAAAAATTGGCTGCTTCAACTTAGGGTACGCATACGGTGATGGCGGACATGCGACCGAATGGAGCAAGAACTGGGCGGAGTCACAAGGCATCGACACCGGGCTTGCAAAGGACTTCACGGGTGCAGGGTCGTGGAAGTCCTCCGACGCTACCCACGGAACGAACGTGATGGACGCAACAGCGTTCATGCTTGACGGGAAGACGACGAGTTCGAGTCACCACGTTCCGCTCCGTGTGTACGACACGTCGGAAGACATCAAGGCCAGTGAGTGGCGCAACGCAATCGAGTACGCTGTAAAAAACGACATCCCGGCCAGTGTGACAGCACTGGAGACCGCAGCTAACGAGCCGTACTGTACGAGTACACTGTGTGAAGAACTTGACTCGTACACAAGCGCGGGGTACGCGATGACCGTCGCAACGGGGAACGATGATGAGTCCAGCGAGGTGTGTCATCCAGCGACCTCGTATCACGCCATCGGCGTCGGTGGCTACTTCGGCTCTTGTTCGGGTGGGTACAGTTACGATCAGAACTCGAACTATGGGTCTATCGACTACTACGCGGACAACTACGACACTGCCTACTGTAAGTGGTGTCACACCGACTGGGGAGACTACGGGTTCCAACCGAACGTCTACTCGGCATACGAGTACGATACTGACGCGAGTGTGACCATCGCTGGGACCTCATATGCATCGCCAATCGTCGGTGCTGGGACCGCGATCCATGCGTCCGCGAATGGTCCAATCTCGTACTACGATCACGTTCGTAAGTACCACGAGATGTCCAACTACACGGTCTGTCCTAGCGAATCCTCACAACAAGGCGATGTGTTGAACGTACCAAATCTGGTGTAACAACGGCGATAGCAGTATCGATGGATTGATCACCAAAGTTCTGAGAATTAAAAAATTCACGCGTAAAAAGTGAATACTTGTTACGCATGAATTTGGGTGTCGGTAGTTTAACAAACGCTGACAAGATTACACGACGCCGCGTCTCGGCGCTCCTCGCGGGGATGACGATCGGCTTGAGTGGGTGTGGTGCCGACAGCCCGAGCGCCGAGACGGAGACGACCGAAGGAGACAACACCCAGACAGCGACGGATGGTAAAGGAACGAGGACTCTGACGGACGGGAGCGACGAGACAACTCCCACTCGGACGAATACCGACAAGCCGACTGACACAGCCAACGACCTGAACCACACGAACTACGCGGCGGCGTGGCCGTTCGCCCCCGACGGTGTCGTCGGCCGGACCGCTGCACGACCGCTCGGCGACAGTGACACGGCGGCCGCGTTGCTGGCGTCGTCGACTGACGCAGAGCAGTTCCACGCGGCCGTCGAGTCGGCGACGGACGTCTCCCTGTCGGGGTACCGGTTCACCGCGGCGACGGAGTTCTCGACGGCGAGTGTCGTCGTCGTTCAGCGGCGGGCCACCTCCGGGGCGTCCAGACTCCGACTCCAGTCCGTGGAGGCGGTGGGCACGACCGAGCCGCGGCTGGCAGTCCACGAGGTCGACCCGGGGCCGACACAGGCGGCGCCCACGCGACTCCTGCTCGTCAGACTCCCAGACGAGGGGACACCGCCGCCGACGGCGACCGTTCGGGTGACTGGCCCGGGTGGGGAGACGACGACGGTGGTCGCCGAACCGTTCGGGTGAGTCGCCGTCGTCGTCGCCCTCACACCGGGACGGCGTGAACCGCGCCGCCGGTGACGAGCACGACTCGGTCGCCAGACGGCGGCGTCGGGCGGTCCAGCCACTGCCGCGGGAGCACGCGCCGCACCGGCCCGAGCCCCTCGGCCCGGACGCGCTCCGTCCCGTCGCGGGGGTCGTACGAGACCATCCCCCGACTGCCGGCGACGACGAGCGCCGGCCCGAGCCGGACCCGTGTCGCCTCCCGTTCGCGGAGCCCGTCGAGCGGTGCCGACCCGCTCCCCACCTCCGGGGTGACGCGCCACCGCACCTCGCCGCCGTCGTCGACGGCGGCCAGCCGACGGCCGGCGGCGAGGTAGAGCCCGAGGTCGTCTTCGGCGACCGCCGTGCCGCCGCGGCGCCACCGCCGGGACAGCGACCGGTCGTACGACGCCACCCACCGCCCGCGTTCGTCGACGAACTGGACGACCGGCCCGTCGCGGACGGCGACCGGGCGTGCGGCCGCCTCCAGCGGCTGCCAGTCGAACCGTCCGCCTGCCGTGTCGAGCACGAGCAGTCCGCCGCCGTCGCCGCCGGGGACGCCCGCCCCGAGGTAGAGCCGTTCCTCCCCGGCGACGACGGCGGCGTCCAGCCCGAACCGGTTGCTCGCCCGAGCGCGAGTCTCGCCGTCGGAGAGCGACAGCGCCCTGACCGTGTCGCCGACGGCGACGACACAGTGGCCGTCGTGGTGCCCCAGCCAGGCGACCCCGGCAGTCGTCTCCCAGCCCCGCCGCCAGACGACCGTCCCGTCGGTGGTTCGCGCCTCGACGGTCGCCACCCGGCCGTCCATCCGGGTGAGGTACAGCCGGTCGCCGTCGAACAGCCGTGGGTCGCCTCGAACGCGCCAGACGGGCCCCCAGTCGCCGAGCCCGTCCGCCTCCAAGACGGCGTTACGGTCCGGCCCGCGGCCGTCCGTCCGCCACAGTTCGACGACCGCCCGCGTCGCCGTCGTCGCCTCCACCCCCAAGACGGCGTCCGTCCGCCACAGCCGTCGCCCGGTCTCGGGGTCGACGAGCGTGCCGAACGGCTCGTCGGCGGCGATCTCGCTCGACAAGCCGAGCAGTCGCCCGTCCGTGTCCGCCCGGACGGGGGCGTCGTACTCCCGGCGCCAGTCGACGCTCCCGTCTGCCGGGTCCAAGCCGACGACCCGAGGGGCCTCGGGCGGGCCACGGGAGACGACCACGTGCCCCCCGAGCAGGACCGCCGGGACGACGGCGCTGGCGGGCGCGGCCCACGCCGTGGCCGTCGCCGTCGGGGTCGACGACTGGGTCGGCGTGCCGGCCAGCGCGGGGTTGACCGTCCGGGTCTGTGACTCGTCGGCGGCGCCACAGCCGGCGGCTGCGGCGACCGCGGTGACGCCGACCCCTCGCAGGAACCGTCTCCGTCTCACGCTCTGGGTGGGGCCCGGAACGGCTTACCGCTTCGGACGACTCACGCCATACTCCGGACGCGGTTGCCGTCCCGGTAGAACTGGCCGTGGAAGCCGTACGGCAGCCGGTGGACTCCCATCGCGCGGGCACGCTCCGTCATGTCCCGGGCGTCCAACACGACGAGGTCCGTCCGCTCGGCGTCGGCGTCCAGCACGGTCGTGACGATCACGCCGGTGTCTTCCCCGTCGGCGCCCGGCGCGGCCTCGAACAACGGCTCCCCGGGGTACCCCTCCCCCTCGGGTGTCCAGGTCGTCGTCGACCCCTCTCGTAAGTCGTACTTGACGAGCCGCGTCGGGAGACTGGAGCCGTCGGCGTTGGCCGCGAGGTAACAGTAGCGGTACGACTCCCCGAGCCTCGTCGGGTAGTCGAACGTGGGGAACTCCACCTGGCCCTCGTACAGCGTCTCGTAGGTCGCCCGGCCGTCGTCCAACGGCACCCGGTAGCGAACGAAGTCGCCGGCGGGCACGTCCGGGTCGTCACTCGCCAGGTTGGACACGGTGAGCCGCGTCATCGCCCGTTCGTCGTCGTACGCGACCATGTCCACCAGGAGGTCGTCGCCGTCGCGGTAGGCGTTCGCGTGGTGGTAGACGAAGAACGGGTCCGCCGGCACCTCCCGCCGGACCTCGCCGGTCTCGCGGTCGACCACGACGAACCGGGCGTCTCTCGTCTCCGTCTCGCCGCCGATTCCGTCCTCGAACGACGTGACGGCGTCGACGAACGTCCCGCCGGAGAGAGCACCCGTCAGCAACTGCGTCGTGTCCAACCCGTACGGGATCGCCGCCAGCACGGCGAACTCGTCGGTGAGCGCGAACGAGTGGGCGTACGGCGCGTCGTCGAACGGCAGCTCGCAGATCGGCTCGACGGCCGTCGTCTGTGGGTCGCGCTCGAACAGGGTGTACGTCGCCCCGCGGCCGTACGACACCGCGAGGTTGACGAACACCTCACGGTCGGGGTCGTAGTGGGGGTGACCCAGCGTGAAGTCGGCGTCCAGCCCGGTCGTCAGGTCGCGCCGACCGGTCGTCTCCAGGCCGTCGGCGGCGACGCGGACACCGACCGGCGACTCCGTGATCGCCGTGACGGTGTTCCCGAAGTTGGCCACGCCGATAGAGGGGTTGTCCTGGAACGCCCCGCTGAGGCTGTGACGTAGTCGCGTCCAGACGGGTCGGTCCGGGGGCGTCCCCGGGAGCATTCGCCGGACGCCCCCCTCCTGCCGGGCGTACTCGAAGTCTTCGCTGCGGACGAACCGGTTCGTGTAGGTGACGCTGTCCGTCCGCCCGTCGATCCGGAACGCCCGGAGCATGGCGAGCGGGTCGAACCAGTGGCGCAGTTCCGTCTCGCCGGCCTCGAACTGCCCGGGACCGTTGCGGATCAGCCGGCCGACGAGCCAGTCCGGCAGCGACCCCGACACCGGCAGCGACTCCCCGGTGTGCTCCTCGTCTTGCGTCTCGAACCCGAGTCTGTGCGACACGGAGACGGCTACGCCGGGCGACGGTATGAATGGTCGGCCACGCGGCCGGCGTGTGTCCACCGCCGACTCAGACCACCTGCTGTCCGTCGGCGATCACCGCCGACAGTTCCTCGTAGGCGGCCGGGTCCTCGCGTGGGTTCGCCGGGAGGACGACCAGGTCGGCGGCGTAGCCCGCCTCGATCAGTCCGACGTCGCCGACGCCACACAGTTCGGCAGCGGTGACAGTTGCGGCCTCCAGCGCCGCTGCCGGCTCCATCCCGTACTCGACCATGTACTGGAGCTCCGTCGGAATCTCCGAGACGTGATTGAACGGCGTGCCGGCGTCCGTCCCCATTGCGATCTCGACCCCTTCGGCGGCGGCGTGCTCGAAAGAGGTGGCGAACACCTCGGCGGCCCGTTCCGCCTTCTCGACCGCATCCGCCGGGATACCCCCCTCGGCGTCGGCGTTGTCGACGATCCCGCGGAGGGCGGAGGCGGTCGGCACCCAGTAGGTGTCGTGTTCTGCCATCGTCGCGGCCGCCTCCCGGTCCATGTACGTCCCGTGCTCGACGCTCGTGATCCCGGCCTCGGCGGCGTTCACGATCCCCGCCTTCCCGTGAGCGTGGGCGGCCGTCGGCACCCCCTTCGCCGACGCGGCGTCGACGAGCGCTTCCAACTCCGCGGGCGTCAGCTCCGTCGCCTCCGTCTTGGCGCCCTCGGTGAGGACGCCGCCGGTCGCCATACACTTCACCACGTCCGCGCCGCGTTTCAGCTGTTCGCGGGCGGCCTTGCGGACCTCCGCCGGACCGTCCGCCTCCCGACCGCTCCAGTGGGTGTGCCCGCCGGTGACGACGACCGTCCGGCCACAGGCGCACACCCGCGGCCCGACGAGCCGGCCGTCGGCGACCGCCTCTCGGGCCTGGATCGCCACCTCGCCGGTCGCCCCCAGGTCTCGGACGGTCGTCACCCCGTTCTCGACGGCCGTCCGGAGGTTCGACGCCGCGGTGTACGCGTAACTGTCCCGCGGCTCGTGGCGACCGGACTGGGTGTCCGGCCGACCGTCCATCTGGAGGTGGACGTGAGCGTCCACGAGCCCCGGCGCGACGAACTGTCCGGTCGCGTCCAGCCGCGTCACCGTCGTCGCCGCCTCGACTGCTCCCGACACGTCACCGACTGCGAGAATCTCTCCCGCCTCCGTGTCGACCGCCACGTCCGCCACGACTGTCCCGTCTGCGTCCGCGACCGTCCCGCCTTCTATCACAATCGTTGACATGTTCGGCGTTACTACACCCCAGGTGCTAAAGCTACGGGTGGCGTCCGTCGCGGCGAAACACGAGGAGTTAACTCCGTGGTGTCGCCACACGCAGGTACGATGGAGTACGAGCGTATCCTGCTCCCGGTCGCCGGCGACGGCGACGTGGACCCGGTCGTCGACCACGCCCGCAGCCTCGCCGTCGCACTCGACGCCGAGCTTCTGGCGCTCCACGTCGTCGACCCGGACGACGACGGGGGGACCGCCGCGCCCGGGGAGACCGGCACCGTCACGGAACCACGCGGCGCAGACGCCGTCTTCGAGGCGGTCGCCGACCACGTCGACGACGCCGTCCCGTTGGAGCGTGTCACCGTAACCGGCGACCCGGGCGACGCCATCGTCGAGACCGTCCGGGACCAGGACTGTGACTTCGTCGTGATGGGCACCCACAACCGCCAGGGGCTCGACCGACTCGTCACCGGCAGCGTCGCCGACCACGTCGGTCAAGCCGCCGCCGTCCCCGTCACGACCATCCACGTCGACGACTGAGACCGACCGGAGCCGTCCGCTCCGTCCGCTCGGCGAGGACCACGAGCTTTGACAACACTCAAGGCCGGGTCTGGCCGAGTTAGTGGTGTGATAGAGACCGTCCTCGCCGTCGTCTTCCTCCCGTTCCTCGGGGCGGCGCTGGCTCCCGCGGCCTACCGGGTCTTCGGGGAGCAGACCGCCTACTACGCGGCCGGGGTGGCGGCGGTCTGTCTCGGGCTCGTCTGGCGGCTGTACGCCGCCGGCGTCGGCCTCCAGGGTGGGACGCGGTACGCCGTCGAGTGGGTCCCCTCGCTCGGAGTGTCGCTGGCCCTGTACGTCGACGGCCTCGCGCTCCTGATCGCATTCCTCGCCTCGGGTGTCGGCGTGCTCGTGCTCGTCTACTCCGGCGGCTACATGCACGGCGAACCCGGCCAGGCGAAGTACTACGCCACGATGCTGGCGTTCATGGGGTCGATGCTGGGCGTGGCGCTCGCGGGCGACCTGTTCGCCCTGTTCACGTTCTGGGAGCTGACGAGTCTCTCGTCGTTCCTGTTGATCGGCCACTACACGTCGGCCGACGACTCCCAGTACGCCGCCCGGAAGTCGATGCTGATCACGGTCGCCGGCGGGCTGTTCATGCTGGCGGGCTTCCTCGTGTTGGCGTGGGCCGGCGGGACGACCCTGATCGCCGGCGAGGGGTCGTTGGTCGCACAGGCCGGCTCCACCGGGGAGCAGCTGCGGACTGCCGGGCTGTTCGTCCCCGCGCTCCTCCTGGTCGGGGTCGGCGCGGCGACGAAGTCCGCGCAGGTGCCCTTCCACGTCTGGCTGCCGAACGCGATGGAAGCGCCCACGCCCGTCTCGGCGTTCCTCCACTCCGCGACGATGGTGAAGGCGGGCGTCTACCTCCTGGGCCGGTTCCGGCCGTTCTTCCTGCCCGCCGAAGCCGAGACGCTCGTCCCGGAGTGGTCCGTGGTCGTGCTCTCTCTGGGGCTGCTGACGATGACCGTCGCGGCCGTCCTCGCGGTGGCGGCGACGGACATCAAGGAACTGTTGGCGTACTCGACGGCCTCGCACCTCGGACTGATCACCGCCGGCTTCGGCGCCGCGAACGGGCTGGGTGCCGAGACGGGGGCGTTCCACGTCCTCAACCACGCCTCGTTCAAGGCGGCTCTGTTCCTCGTCGCCGGAATCGTCGCCCACGAGGCCGGCACCCGAAAGATCGAACACCTCCGGGGGCTGCGTCACGACCTCCCCGTGACGGCCGTGATCGCCGGGCTCGCCTCGCTGTCGATGGCCGGGCTGCCGCCGTTCAACGGCTTCTACTCCAAGGAACTGCTGTTCGAGGCCACCTACGAGGTGGGTCACGCCGCCGGCGGGGCGGCGTGGGTGTTCCCGGTCGTCGCCGTCCTCGGGAGCGTGTTCACCTTCCTCTACTCCGTGAAGTTCCTCTCCCTGTTCCTGGGCGACCGCCCGGAGACGCTGGGACACGTCCACCGCCCGCCGGCGGCGATGCTGGCGCCGGCGGCCGTGCTCGCGGTCGCCGTCGCGGCCATCAGCGCCGACCCGAACGGCGCCATCCGGTTGTTGGTCGGTGACGTGTACGCCAGCACCGTCGCCGGGGAGGCACACTCCTTCTCGGTGAAGTTCCCGACGAAGCTGAAGCCCGCGGTCGTGATGTCGGCGATCACCATCGGCGTCGGCGCACTGCTGTGGCCCCAGTACGACCGACTCCACCGCGGCGTCCGCCGGCTGCTGGCCGGCCCCGCCCGGGCGAACTGGTGGTACGACAACGGCGTGAACGGACTGACGACGGCCGGCCGGCGGTTCTCCGAGTGGGCCCAGACCGGACTCGTCCGGACGTACGCCGCCTGGACCGTGGCGACGACGGCCGTGCTCGCCTTGGGGGCGTACCTCGTCGCCGCGGTGTCGATCCCGGCACTGACGCCCGCCGCGGGGCTGACCCCTGCGTTCGTGATCGTGTTGGCGGTCGCGGTCGTCGGCGCGGCCGCCGTCACCGGCGCGCCGTCCCACATCGCCGGCGTGCTCACGCTGTCGATCCTGGGGTTCATGGTGGCGATCTTCTACATCCTCGCGGACGCGCCGGACCTGGCGCTGACGCAGTTGGTCGTGGAGACGTTGGTGCTCGTCCTGTTCCTGCTCGTGTTGAACCGGCTGCCGGCGTTCTACGGCGAACCGTCGCGGCTGCGGGCGATCCGAGACGGCGCCGTGGCGACGCTCGTCGGCGCGACCGTGTTCGTCACGGTCGTCGTCTCGACGAGCGCGTCGCCGGCCGAGCCGTTGTCGGAGGTGCTCGTCTCGCGGGCCAACCTCCCGCCGGGCGAACACGGTGCGTTCTTCACGGACTACGGCGGCGGCTCGAACGTCGTCAACGTGATCTTAGTGGACCTGCGGGCGACCGACACGATGGGCGAGATCGCCGTCGTGGCGATGGCGGCACTCGCGGTGTTGACGCTGATCCGGATGCGGGAACGAGGTGAGACACAGTGACAGACGACAGCCAGCCGGTCCCGGACGGCGGGACCGCGAGCGACGGACGCACCGACGACCGACCACCCGGCCAACCGTACGACCAGACGACAGTCGTCGCGCGCACCGTCGTCAAGGCGGTCGTGCCGATCATCGTCGTGACGGCGCTGGCGCTGTTGTTCCAGGGCCACAACCGCCCGGGCGGCGGCTTCATCGGCGCGGTGTTGACCGCGACCGCCGCGGTGTTGGTGTACGTCACGTTCGGCCTGGACTACCTCCAGGGGTTGTTGATCGGGCCGCCGACCGCCGACGGCAGCCACGGCGCGACGGAGTGGTACCGGTGGCTGTTCGCCGGCGGCCTCGCGGTCGCGGCCGGCAGCGGGATCGTCCCGATGGCCGCCGGCTCCGGGTTCCTCACCCAGGGTGTGGCGTTCGTCCACGGACTCCCGTTGTACGGTGAACTAGAGGTAGCCAGCGCTCTCGCGTTCGACCTCGGAGTGTACGGCACCGTCGTCGGTGGACTCCTCACCATCGTCTCGGAGGTGGGTTCGGAGTGACCCAGTGGCTGCTCGCGGCCGTGCTCGGGACGTTGTTCTCCCTCGGGACGTACCTCGTCCTCCGGCGGGACGTGGTGCGTGTCGTCTGGGGTGTCGCTATCGTCTCGCAGTCGGCCAACGTCTACCTCGTCACGATGGGTGGGTTCCTCGGCCCGGCCCCCATCGGCGACTTCCGGACGGCGGCGGCCCCGACGGACCCGTTGGTCCAGGCGCTCGTGTTGACTGCCATCGTCATCGGCTTCGGGACGACTGCGCTCGCGCTCGTGTTGACCTACCGGGTGTACGAGGAACACGGCACCATCGACGTGTACGAACTCGGGGGTGAGGGGCTGTGACAGCCGCCACAGCCGCCTGCGACGGGGGTGAGCCGCGATGAGTGTCGCCGGCGACCCGCTCGTCGTCGCGCCCGTGTTGATCGCGCTGTCGACGGCGATCCTCTCGTTGCTCGCCCGCCTGGATCTCCGACTCCAGCGTGCGGTGAGCCTGCTGGGCGGGGTCGGCTACACCGTCGCCGTCGCGCTGTTGTTCGAACGGGTCGTGCTCCAGGGGTCGGGCGTGTTGCCGTACTACCTCTCGAACTGGCCGGCCCCGTACGGGATCACGTTCGTCGCCGACGGGCTGTCGGCGTCGATGCTGGCGCTGTCGGGCGTCGTGACGCTGCCGGCGCTCGTGTTCGCCCTCGTGTCCGTCTCTCGGGAGGGCCAACGCCTCTCGTTCCACCCGCTGTACCACTTCATGATCGCCGGCGTGGCGGGCGCGTTCCTCACCGGCGACGTGTTCAACCTGTTCGTCTGGTTCGAGGTGATGCTGATGGCCAGCTACGTGCTCGTCGTGTTCCGGTCCGGTCCCGACGAGACCCGGGCGGCGCTGTCGTACGTCGTGCTCAACCTGTTGGGCAGCGCGGTGATGCTCGTCGCGATCGGCGGGCTGTACGCCACGACCGGCACACTCAACATGGCGGCGATGGCCGAACGGCTCGCCAACCCGGCGGCGTACGACGTCGCAGTCGCGCCGACGCTCGGGCTGGCGACGCTGCTGTTGTCCGTGTTCGCGCTGAAGGCCGGGGTCGTCCCGTTCCACTTCTGGGTGCCGGCGGCGTACGACGCCGCCCCGGACCCCGTGACGGCCGTGCTCGCCGGCGTGGTGAAGAAGGTGGGCGTGTACGCCGTGATCCGGTTGTTCTTCACCGTGTTCGCGGCCGCGGAGTACGCCAACGGCTCGGCGTTGGACTACGTCGGCCCGATCCTACTCGTCACGGCCGTCGCCTCCACCGTCTACGGCGGGGTCGCGGCGATCGGCCGCGACCGACTGTCGGAGCTGTTGGCGTTCTCCTCGATCGCCCAGATCGGGTTCGTGATCGTCCCGTTGGGCGTGGTCGCGCTCGCGCCGGCGACGGCCGTCCCGGCGTCGGCGCCCGGCGAGACGCTGGCGGCGTTCGGCGTCGCCGCCGCGCTCGTGTACGCGTTCAACCACGCGATCGCGAAGGCGCTCCTGTTCCTGGTGGTCGGCACGCTCCGGGACGCCGTCGGGTCGGCCGACTTCTCGGAGCTGGGCGGGCTCGCCCGCCGGACGCCCGTGCTCGCGGCGGGGTTCCTGCTGGGCGGCCTGTCGCTGATCGGCGTCCCACCGTTGGTCGGCTTCTTCGGCAAGCTGCTCGTGTTCCGGGTCGCAGTCGTCGGCGGTGCCGCCGGGAGCGGCGTCGCCGCGACCCTCGCGTGGCTCGGACTCGCGGCGACGCTCGTCGGGGCCGTGTTCACGATCGCGTACGTCACCCGGGCGTGGAACGCCGTCTTCTGGGGTGACCCGTCCGGGCGGGTGGAGACGTTCGTCCCCGACCGGTGGCGCGCTGGCGGGCCCGACCCGACGGGCGCGGCCGCCGACGGCGGCTACACGACGACGGGGAGTCGGACGTTGGTCGTTGAGGTGGCCGTGGTGGTATCGCTGGCGGTCGCGCTCGTCGGCTTCGGCGTCGGCGCGGAGTTCGTCGTCGACGCGGCCGCGACCGCCGGCGACGCCGCGACGGACACCGCGGGCTACGTCGACGCCGTGCTCGGCGCCGAGCGTGTGCCGGTCGAGGCCGGCGGAGGTGAACACTGATGCGACGCCTGATCGCCAACACGGTGTTCCTGGCCGTGTTGTGGCTGTTCGTCCGCGGCGTGCCGCCGACGGCCACCCGGGTCGCCGAGGAGGGGTTGATCGGGCTGGCCGTCGGGCTGCCGGTCGCCGTCGGACTCCGACGGTTCTACGGCGACACCGTCACGAGCCGGACGCTCCGCGTGGCGCCGTACGCCCTGCTGTACGTCGCCACGTTCCTGAAGGAGCTGTTGATCGCCAACCTCTCGGTGGCCCGGATCGTGTTGTCGCCGTCGCTGCCGATCGACCCCGCGGTCGTGGAGGTCCCCCTGCGCGTCCAGTCGGACGCCGCCGTCACCACCATCGCAAACAGCATCACACTCACGCCGGGAACACTCACGATGGACTACGACGCCGCCACTAACACCCTGATCGTTCACAGTCTCGTCGTCACCGACCGCGAGACCGTGCTGGACCCGATCCGAACCTGGGAAGACTACGCGCTCGCCATCTTCGACGAGGAGCTGAAGCCGGGCGACCCCGTCCCCGATCCGCGGCCGGAGACGGACGGCGGTCGCGTCGGCGACCCCGGCGGCGACACAGACCCCGCCGGAGACGGAGGTGAGACGGATGGCTGACCCGCTTCCGGGACCGGTGACGCTGGAGCTGATCCTGACAGTCGCGCTGGCGATCGCGGCGCTGGCGACGCTCCTGGCGGGCTACCGGGTGATCGTCGGCCCGACGACGCCGGACCGTGTGGTCGGGCTGGACGTGATCGGGACGAACGTCGTCGCCGTCGCGGTCGTGTACGCGATGGCGACGGGCCGGGGCTACTTCCTCGACGTGGGACTGGTCCTGGCGATCATCGGCTTCATCAGCACCGTCACCGTGGCGCGATACGTCACGGACGGGGACATCATCGAGTGACACCCACCATGCACGACACCACCGACACGACGACGGGCCGCGGCGGCGACGAGCGACACGGACGGGGACGCGACGACGGGGGTGACCACTGATGGCGGGCGGAAGCGTCACGACGGGTCCGCCCGGGCTCGTCGGCTCGCTGCTCGTCGTCGTGCTCTTGGCGGTCGGGGTGTTGTTCCTCGTCTCCGGCACGGTCGGGCTGCTCCGGCTGCCGAACGTGTACAACCGGCTCCACGCCACCTCGAAGGCGTCGACGCTGGGTGCCGCCTCCATCGCGCTGGCGGCGTGGGTGTACTTCGGGCCGGCCGGCGAGGGGCTGAAGGCGCTCGTGACGATCCTGTTCCTGTTCGTCACGGCGCCGACCGGCGGGCACCTGATCTCCCGGGCCGCCCAACGGATGGGCGTCGAGTTCGAAGCCGGCGTGCGGTGGCCCGGCCACCGCGACGGCGAGCCGGAGCCGCCCGCAGACGGGGACTGACTGCGGCGGCGGGGCGAGGCCGCCCGCAGACGGTGACTGACTGCGGCGGCGGGGCGAGGCCGTCCGCAGACGGTGACTGACTGCGGCGGCGGGGCGAGGCCGTCCGCAGACGGTGACTGACTGCGGCGGCGGGGCGAGGCCGTCCGCAGACGGGGACTGACTGCGGCGGCGGACCGAAGCCGCCCGCAGACGGTGACTGACTACTCTCACCCACCCGAGCGAAGCACTCTCGTCGCTGCAGCCCCTCGGTCCGTTCGTGCAGAAGAACCTGAGTTCACTCGACAGCCGCCTCCGGATCGTGCTCGGCGCCGTCGCCGGGCTGGCCGCGTTGGCCGTCCTGTTCGACGGCGTCGCCGCCCCGGGACGGTACGCCGCCTACCTCGGCGTCGCGTCCGTCGGCCTGCTCGCCAACGGTCTCACCTCGCGGTGTGGGATCTACCGACTGCTGGGCGTGAGCAGCCGCGACTAGAGCTCGCGGGCCAACTCCGCGGCGACCCGCGTCCCCAGCCGCGCCTTCGTGCCGGTGAACTCCGCGACCGGCTCGGCGGCCCCCGGCTCCCGGACCACCAACGCCCGGGTCTCGTCGTCGCCCATCACGCTCGCGTCGTTGGCGACGACGAACGCCAGCCCGGCGCGGCGCATCGTCTCGCGGGCGCGAGCGACCATCGCGTCGTCGTCGCCTTCCGTCTCGGCTTTGAACCCGACGACCGTCAGCTCCGGGTGGTCCGCGGCGACCTCGTCGATCAGCTTCGGCGTCGGCTCCAACTCCAGCGTGAGCGACTCCCGACCGGAACGGATCTTCTGGTCTGCGGCCGCGACCGTGTAGTCGGAGATCGCTGCCGCCGAGACCAGGGCGTCTGCGGCCGGTTCGCTCTCGCCTGTGTCGTTGCCGTCGCCTGCGTCACTGCTCTCGCCTGTGTCGTTGCCGTCGCCCGCGTCGCCCCCGACGGCATCCCGGACGGCCGCCAGCATCTCGGCGGCCGACTCCACGCGCCGGCAGTCCGCCCACGGCACGTCGTCGCCGTCGTGAACCAGCGTCACCTCGGCGCCCGCCGCCCGGCAGGCCCGGGCGACTGCGCGGCCGGTCTTGCCCGAGGCCCGGCTCGTCAACACCCGGACGGGGTCGACCGCCTCGCTGGTCGCGCCCGCGGTGACGACCACGTGGCGGCCGGAGAGCGGACGGTCGCCGGCGGCGCGGGCGACCTCCGTGACGACTGCCGACGCGGCGGCGATCTTCGCCTTCCCCTCCTCGATCCGGGGGTCGACGAACCGGACGCCCCACGACTCCAGGCGGTCGAGGGCGTCGAGCACGCCCGGGTGGTCGTACATCGGCTCGTGCATCGCCGGGACGACGACCGTCTCGACGCCGGCGCCGAGCGCCGTCGTCGCACACGTCGTCACCGGGGTGTCGTCGACGGCCCCCGCGATCTTCCCGACGGTGTTGGCCGTCGCGGGCGCGATCAGGAGCACGTCCGCCCAGCCGTCCCGGCCACACAGTTCGACGTGCTCGACCGCCCCGGTGATCTCCCGGACGACCGGGCGCTCGGTGGCGAACTCCAACGCCCATGGGTGGAGTATCCCCTCGGCCGAGTCCGTCGTCACCGCCCGGACGGCCGCGCCGTGTCGCCGGAGTTCGTGGGCCAGTTCGACGGTCTTGACCGCGGCGATCGACCCCGTGACGCCCAAAGCCACGTTCACGCCGTCGAGCAGGTCCCCCGTCCGAGCGGGGTCGTCCGTCTCACTCACGGATCGCCTCCGGCTCCCGGACGCCCTGGTCCGTGACCACCCGGTCGACGAGATCGACGGGCGTGGCGTCGTACGCGGGGTTCTCGATCTCGATGTCCTCGACGGGCTCGCGCATCACCTCCGACGGGGGCCGGAACTCGTTCTCGAACCGGAAGCCGTCCGCGACCACCTTCGTCCCGGAGCCGACGACGTCCACCGGCACGCCCAGCCGGTCGGCGGCGGCGACGACCGGGAACGTGCCGACGCGGTTGTAGTAGCTGTCGCCGACGATACAGTCCATCCCCAGGACGACCCGGTCACAGTCGCCCAGGACGTGTCCGGCGGCGGCGTCCACGAGAAGGTGGGCGTCGACGGGGTCCATCCCGGCGAGCCGGCGGGCGGTCTTCCGGCCGAGGTAGCGGGGCCGCGCCTCCGAGACGTACACGGTGAGGTCGACCCCCTCGGAGACGGCCGTCTCCATCGCCTCCAACACGGTCGAGGAGTAGTCGTGGGTGAACACGGTCTCTCCGTCGACGAACGTCTCGGCGGCGGTCGCGGCCGCCTCGCGCTTGCCGGCCTGGATCCGCTCTGCGACGTCGTCGACCACGCTCGCCAACAGCTCGCGCGCCTCCGCGACGGACGCCGTCTCGCCGGCCACCCGGTCGACGATGTCCCGCATCGCGCGGTGGAGCGAGGCGTGTGAGGGGTTGGCCCGCCGGAGCACGCCGGCGTTGTGTTCCAGGTCCCGGTCGAACTCCTCGAGCGTGACGTACTCGCGGTCGACGAGCTCCTCCAGTGCGCGTGTCGCCTTCACCGCGACCACCGACGAGGAGTGGGTCTGCATCTCGCGGATTTCGGCGACCGTCTCGTCGATCATGTTCCCGTCTCCGTCCGGTTCGGGGTTATGTCTTCCCCAACGCCACCCCGCCGACCGGTTTCCCCCGTCCGTATTCACTCCGTGGGGATTAAATCCGTTCGTGAGACGGTAGGTGGTAGTATGACCAGTCTCGGGAGAACGGACGCCCAGTCGTTCGTGGCGGTGCTGCTCGCGGTCGTCGTGGTCGCCGGAGGGGCGGGGCTGTCCGTCGGGGTGCCGCCCGGCGACGGGGTAGGGCCAGCGCCGCCCGACGACGAGGTCGAGACGTGGGTGCCGCCCGACGACGGGGTCGGGACGGGGGTGCCGCCCGGCGACGGGGTAAGACCAGCGGCGCCCGGCGACGAACGAGGGGACGGCGCGCCGCCGGTGGCCGCGAACGCCCTGGCCGGCCCGACGGTCTCCGAGTACGCCGTGACGAACCCGACGGCCGACACGGTGAGGGTGACGTTCGACAGCAGCCAGCAGTTGAGCGAGATTCAGGCGTCGATCGAGCACGAGGGCGGGTTCAAGGGTGTTCTGAACGAGGCGGACTTCTCGGAGAGCGGCACGGGGCCGTACACGTACGAGGCGACGTTCCAGGCGACCAACTTCGGCGGTGACGGCGACTACACGGTGGACCTCGGGACGGCCGAGACGGGCGGCGGCGGGAGCGCGGACACGACCGACGTCGTCGACGACACTGTCGTCGACACGACGCCACCGGTCCTGACGGCCGCGAACGCGACCCTGTCGGACGTCGAGAACGACGGCGTCGACGGCACGGTCGCGCCGGGCGACCAGATTCGCGTCGAGGCGACTGGGGTGTTCGACGCCACCACCGACGTGGCGAACGTCACGGTGGACACGGAGGCGTTCGGTGCCGGCACGGTCACGCTGACGGACCAGGGCGGCGGGACGTACGCCGCGACGATCACGGTCGGCTCGGCGGGCAGTGTGACGGAGGGGGCGCACGACGTACAGCTCACCGCCGAGGACACGGCGTCGCCGACGAACGCCGACACCGCACGGACCGGCAGTCTCGGGATCGACACGACCGCGCCGTCGGTGTCGTCGCTGTCGGTGTCCGTCTCGGGCGGCGGACCGGTGACAGACGGCGACACGGTCACCGTCACGGCCACGGGCGTGTCGGACACCACCGGCGTCGACCGGGTCGAGGCGGACCTGTCGGCGCTCGGCGCCGGCTCGACGGTCGAACTGACGGACGCAGACGACGACGGCACCTACGAGACGAGCGTGACCGTCGACACGGCGGACGCGGACCCGGACGGCACGTACTCGGTTCCGGTGACGCTCCGCGACGGGCTCGACAACGAGCAGACGAAGTCGGCCGGGAGCGTCCGGATCGACCGCCCGCCGGCGATCGAGCGGTTCGAGGTGATCAACAGTTCCACCCCCGGGAGTCCGGCGGTCACGGTCGAGGTGGAGGCGTCCGAGCGGCTGGGGACGGTGGCGGCGACCGTCGACCGCGACGGGACGACGACGGCAGTCGCCAACGCGACGTTCGGGGAGTCGCCGGGGAACGTCTACACGGCGACCGTCTCGCTCGCCGGCGACGGTGACGTGACGGCGACACTGACGGAGGCGCGCGACCGGACGGAGCCGGACCCGGACGTGTCGAACGGAGAGACAGCCGAGACCGTCGTCGACCTGACGGCGCCGACCGTCGAACGCGTGACGCCGACCGAGACGGAGACGGACGGCGGCACGGAGGGGGACGGCTACGTGAGTCCGGGCGACGAGGTGACGGTGGAGGTGGCCGCGACGGACGCCACGAGCGGTGTCGACAGCGTGCGGGCGGACCTGTCGGCGCTGGGCGGGGGCGCGGACGTGACGCTGACAGACACGGACAGCGACGGGGACCCGGAGACGACGGTCACGGTCGGGAGCGTCGGCTCGGGAACGGCGACCGTCGGCGTGACCGTGACGGACGCGGAAGGCCAGACGGCGACCGGGTCGGCGTCGGTGATCGTGGACGACACGGCGCCGACGCTGTCGGGGCTGTCCGTGACCGACGAGGACGCCGACGGCGGCGTGGTCGCCGGCGAGCGGGTGACGGTGACGGTGACCGTCACGGACGGCCGCAGCGGCGTCGTCGACGCGACGGTGACGGCAGACCTGTCGGCGTACGGGCTCGGGACCGTCACTCTCTCGCCGCAGGGGGGTGACGACTACGGCTACCAGGACTCGGCGGCGACCGGGACGGACGGTGCCGACACGGTGTCGGTCTCGGCGTCGGACGCGACGGCCAACCGACGGACGACGTCGGAAGTGGGGCCGGTGTTCGACGGCGGTCCGCCGACGGTCGCGGAGGTCGGCGTCCGGGACGCGACCAACGGCGACGGCGCGGTCGGCGACGGGGACACGGTGAACGTCACCGTCGACGCCGCGGACGCGACCGGCGTGAGCGGCGTGACGGTGAACCTCTCCGCGTTCGGGCTGGGCGACGCCGTGCCGGCGACGCTCGCGGGCGGGGAGTACACTGTCGAGCGGTCGGTCCGACAGTCCGCGGCCGCCGGCGACGGGGAGTACACGGTCGACGTGACCGTGACGGACGCAGAAGGGCAGTCGCGGACGGCGACCTCGCAGGACTCGCTCCAGCTCGACTCGACGGCGCCGGTGATCGACGCGGTCGCGCTCGCGGAGGCGGACGACGGCGACCCGACGCCCCGGGACGGGGACGGAGTCGTCCGGCCGGGCGACGACGTGCGCGTCACGGTGGACGCCAGCGACGCCACGAGCGGCGTCGACGCGGTGCGGGCGGACCTGTCGGCGTTCGGGCTCGGAACGGTCAGTCTGGGGGCGCCGGACGCGGACGGCGACTACACGGTCGTGCGGACGGTCCAACCCGGAGCGACGGAGGGGGCACAGACGGCCGACGTGACGGTCGAAGACGTGGAGACGAACACGGAGACGGCGACGACCGGCGCCGTCGTCGTCGACGCGACGCCGCCGACGGTGTCGGCGGTGACGGTCGCGGACGGCGACGGGGACGACGGCCGCGTCCGGGCGGGCGAGACGGTGACGGTGGAAGCGACGGTCTCGGACGACCGCTCCGTCGAGACCGTCCGACTGACCGACGCGACGGTGACGGCGTTGGGTGTCTCGACGACGGCCGCGACACTGACCGACGGGGACGACGACGGGGTGTACGACCGGACGGTGACGGTCGGGTCGGACGGCGACCCGACGGACGGCACGACTCCGGTCGAGGTGGAGGCGGTCGACACCGCGGGCAACGACGCGACGGACGGCTCGCGCTCGCTCACCGTCGACGCGTCGCCGCCGACCGTGTCGTCGGTGACAGTCGTCGACGAGGCGAACGGCGACAGGGTGGTCCGCGACGGAGCGGACGTGACCGTCCGCGCGACCGTGACCGACCCGGGACCGACCGGCGTCGACGTGACGGCGGACCTGACCGGGATCGGTGGCGGTGACGCGGTCGGGCTGACGGACGGGGACGACGACGGGGTGTACGACCGGACGGTGACGGTGGACGCGAGCGGGCCGTCGGACGGCGTGGTCTCGCTGCCGGCGACGGCGACGGACGGCGCCGGCAACGCGGTCACGAACGCGAGCGGCTCCGTCCGACTGGACACGACCCCGCCGACGGTGTCGGGCGTGACCGTGACGACCGGCGCGGAGACGGACGCCAACGCGACGGACGGGGAGACGGTGACGGTGACGGCGACCGTCGACGGGACGGGGTCGAACGTCCGGCGCGTGACGGCCGACCTCGGCCCGCTCGGCGCCGGGACGGTGACGCTCACCCACCAGGGCGGCGGGACGTACACGGGCCAGGGGAGCGTGGACGCGGACGACGCGGACCCGGACGGTGACGTGACGGTCGACGTGACCGGGGAAGACCAGGCCAGGCTGGCGACGACGACCGCGGCGACGGTCACGCTGGACACGGCGGCACCGACTGTCTCCGGGCTGTCGGTCACGGACGGCGACGGCGACGACGACCGGGTCCGGGACGGCGAGACGCTGACGCTCCAGGTGACGGCGAGCGACGCCACGGCGGGCGTGGAGACGGTCCGGGTGAATCTCACTCGCGTCGGCGGGAGCGTGGTCACCCGCACCCCGACGGACGGGAGCGTGACGGTCACGACGACCGTCGACGCAGCGACGGCGGCGACGGGCACGGTCGAACTCCCGGTGACGGTCCGGGACTGGGTCGACCAGACGACCCGGCGGACGCCGACGGTGACGGTCGACACGACGGCGCCGACGGTTCCGACGCCGACGCTGACGACCGAGGAGGGCGACGGCGGGCTCACGGACGGGGAGAAGCTCACGGTCGTGGTCGCGCCGACGGACGACGGCACCGGGATCGACACGGGCGACGTGACGGCAGACCTGTCGGCCGTGGGCGCGGGCGACGCGGTCGGGCTGACGGACGGGGACGACGACGGGGTGTACAGTCGGACGGTGACGGCCGACGGCGACGCCGCCGGCGGGAGCGGCCCCCGGACGGTGACGGTCCGGGTGCGCGACCGGGCGAACAACACCCAGACCGCGACGGCGACGGTGCCCCTGGACACCGCAGCGCCGACCGCGACCGGGGTCGTCCGGGCCGTCACCGGCGGACGCTTCGTCACGAACGACTCCCGGGTGCGGGTGAACGTCACGGCGTCGGACGCCACGAGCGGCGTCGACACGGTGACGGCCGACCTGTCGGCGGTCGGCAACGAGTCGACGGTCCGACTCCAGAGGCGCGCGGGCAACTACACCGCGACCGTTCCGGTGGACACGGGAGGGCTCGCCGACGGGCCGGCGACGGTGACGGCGACCGTCACGGACGCCGAGGGGAAGACGACGACCGTGACCGACACGGTGACGCTGGACACGACGGCGCCGACCGTCGAGGCGACCGTCACGGACTCGGACGACGACGGGCTGGTCGGCGGCGGCGAGTCGTTCACCGTCCGGGCGGCCGTCGCGGACGCGACCGCCGGAGTGACGGCCGTGACGGCGAACCTCTCGGCGTTCGGCCGCGGCGACGTGGTCGCGCTGACGGACCCGGACGACGACGGCGTGTACACGACGACGGCGAACGTACGGGCCGGTGCGGCCGCCGCCGACGGCGAACGCGCGGTCCGGATCCGGGCGACGGACGACGCCGGACTGTCGACCCGCCGGGTCGCCGACGGCGAGGGCAACCTGACGCTGGACACGACGGCGCCGACGCTGTCGGGACTCGTCGTCACCGACGGCGACGAGGACGGGGTCGTCGCGGACGGGGACCGCGTCCGGGTCGCCGCGACGGCGACAGACGCGAGCGGCGTGGCGACGGTGCGTGCGAACCTGACGGCCGTCGGCGCGGGCGTGGTGACACTCACTCCCGACGAGACGGGGGGCTACACCGCGAACGCGACGGTGAACGCGACGAGGGCGGACCCGGACGGCGGCGTCACGGTCGAGTTCGTGGCGACGGACGCGGCCGGCGAACGGCGCACCCGGTCGGTCGGCGGGCTCGAACTGGACACGACGCCGCCGGCGACGGCGAACCGTTCGATCCGCGATCTGACGGACGGTGACGGCGTCGTCGCGGACGGGGACCGCGTCCGGATCGCGGTGAACGTCACGGACGCGACACGCGTGGCGACCGTGAACGTCTCTGCGCCCGGGCTCGGGGCACCCGACCCGACAGTGACCAGGACGGGCCGGCGGTACACGGCGACCCTGACGGTGACCGCGCCCACCCCGGACAGCGAGGGGGTCACCAACGCGACGACTGTCGTCGCCGACGGACTCGGCAACCGCCGGACAGTTCGGACGGACAACGTGACGGTGGACACGGTACCGGAGCCGAGCGGGCTGACGGCGACGGCGACGGACGCCGGCGGCGTCCGGGTGCGGCTGGACAGCGACGAGCGGCTCCACGTCCTGACCGTCCGGCTGACCGGGGCGTCGGAGGCGACGCTCCGGCGCGTGGCGTTCACCGAGACCGGCGACGGCCCGTACACCTACACCGCGACGCTGCCGAACGCCGAGGCGGGCAGCTACGCCGTCCAGGTCCAACGGCTCACAGACGACGACGGCACTACAGTGACGTACCGCGAGGTGGTCGCCGTCTCCGTCGGGAGCGGTGGCGACGGTGGTGGCGGCGGCGGTGGCGGCGGATTCAGCCTCGTCCCCGGTGACGACGACGGCGGCGACGACGGTGGCGGCCAGCCCCCCGCCGGGATCAGCCCGCCGCCACAGCCGGGCGACGACGGAGCCACCGACGGTCCCGACGGCGCGAACGACGCCGGCGGGGCCGACGCGACGGACGGGTTCGGCGGCGGGAGCAACGCCACGGCCGACGAGCGTGACGCCGCCGCGGACGTGACGGTCACCAGACGATCGAACCAGAGCGTCGGCGTGAACGTGACGGACGCGACCCCGACGGAACGAGTGACGGTCGGTGTCGACACCAGCTCGGCGTCCGAGACGGTCGTCGTGGACCAGATCGGGCTGTCGGTCGACGAGACCACTTACAGCGTCGACACGACGATCTCCACGGCGGCGCCGCCGGGCGTCGCCGTCGGGGGCGACGAGACGACCGGCGACGGACCGGGCGGGAACGGGACTGCGGGCAACGCGACCGTCGGGGACGAGACGAACGGGACGACCGGTAACACGACCGTCGACGGTGTGAAGAACGGGACTGCGGGCAACACGACTGGCGGGGACGGGGCGGCTACGAACGGGACGGTCGCCGGCGACGACGCGGCCGCGGACGGTCCGCCGTCGCCGGCCGTGGTCGGCTACCTCGTCGTGAACCACTCCGTCGCCGACGAGGAGATCGGCTTCGTCACCTTCGGCTTCCGAGTGGCGGCCGACAGGCTGGAGGACGCCGGGGTCGCTCCCGACGAGGTGACGCTGTTCCGACTCCACGAGCGGGAGTGGGACGACCTGGAGGCGGTCCACGTCGGCCGGGAGGGTGACTACCACCGCTTCCGCGCGGTCTCGCCGGGCCTGTCCGTGTTCGCCGTCGGGAGCGTCCCGACCGCCGAGCCGGAGATCGTCGCCACGGAGCTGAGCCAGGGACGGGTCCGCGTCGGCGAGTCGATCGAGGTGAACGTCACGCTCGCCAACCGACACTCCGTCGACGCGACCCGACGGCTCCGGCTCCGGGTCGACGGGAGCCTGGTCGCAACCCGGCGCGTCACCGTCCGGGAGCGTGGCCGGGCGACCGTCCGGTTCGTCCGGGAACCGGGACGCCCCGGCCGACGGACGTTCGGTGTCGACGGCCGGCCGGTCGGCTCCGTCGCGGTCGTGACACCGACCCCGACTCCGACACAGACCCCGACGCAGACCCCGACCGCGGCCCAGACGCCGACCACCACGGCTACACCGACTGCGACGCAGACACAGACGACAGCACGGACGCAGACGACAGCACGGACGCAGACGACGGCACGGACGCAGACGACGGCACGAACGCAGACGGCAACCCGGAGCCCGACGGCCGCACCCGGTGGCGACGACGGTGAGGGAGACGGGCTGTCACCGGTCGTCCCGTTGCTCGTCGGGGCGCTCGTCGTGGTCGTCGTACTGTACCTCCGCGAGCGAGCGAGGACGCCCCGCGAGCGGGCGACGGAGACGAGTGAGGACTAGTCGGCGGTCGGGAACAGGTCCGCGACGGCGACCGTCTCGGGGTCGACGGCGAGCTCGTAGCGGTCGCCGTCGCGGGCGACGACGCCGGCGGCTGCGAGGTGCGCGAGGTGGGCGTACGCCTCGCCGGGGCCGTGGAGGATGTGGATCTCGGACAGGTCGCCGAACAACGCCGCGGAGACGGCCCACGGCGTCGACGGTCCCCGCTCGGCCAACACGTCGACCACGCGGCTGGTGCGGTCGCGGTGGTGCTCCAGGATCTCCAGCGCCCGCCCGCGTGGGTCGGTGATCGGGTCGCGGTGGCCGGGGTACGCGACCGCCGGCGCCAGGTCGGCGAGCCGGAGCAGACTGTCGACGTACTGCCCCAACGGCTCCGACAGCCGGAGGTCCGCGCCGCCGACGTTCGGGGTGTACCGCGGGAGGATCGCGTCGCCGACGAACGCCGCCGTCGCGCCGTCGCCGCCCGTCTCGACGGTGTCGTCGCCCAGCGTCGCGTTTAAATCCTCGTTCGCGGCGGTGAACCCGACGAGCCCGGCGGCGTGACCCGGGAGGTGGACGGCGGTGAGATCGACACCCGCCAGCGTCAGTTCCTCGCCGTCCGACAGGGGGGTCACGTCCACCGACTCGCCGGCGAGGTCGAGGTGGGTGTCGACGAACGCCGACAGCTCCTCGCGGGCGTCGCCCGGGACACCCCACCCGGTCAGTCGTTCGTCCCGTTCGTCGGGGTCGTCGAACGGTGAGCCCTCGCCCCCGGCGATCAGCCCGGCGTCCGCCTCGTGGGCGTACACTGTCGCCCCGGACGCGGCCTGCACCTCGCCGGCCAGTCCACAGTGGTCGTAGTGCCAGTGTGTGAGCAACACCGCGTCGACGTCCGCGAGCTCCCGGTCCATCTCCGCGAGTCCCGCCCGGAGGTCGGATCGGACCGCCTCCTCTGCGGCACCGACGTCGACGAGCACCGTCTCCGTCCCGTCGTCCAAGACGTAGACGACGTTCTCGCCCTCGAACTCGGAGTTGTGGAGCCGAATCCGCTTCACACCCGACGTGTGCGACCGGCCGACAAGAGCGTTCGCATTCGACGGCTCACCGCACTCGGTACGGGTCGTCGCCCGGGAGGAACCGCCCCAGATCCGACTCCCGACGGTAGTCCGTCTGACGGAGCCGCGTCAGCGCGTCCACGAGCGCGTCGCCGTCGCCGTCCGCCCACTCCCGTGGGTCGCGCACGGGGAAGACGAGCCAGCCGGCGCCCCGGACCTCCGTCGCGTGGAGCCCGTCTAACTCCTCGTCGACCGTCCGGGCCCGGGCGGTGTAGTTGTCGAGAACGTACTGCGTCGCCCGCTGGCCAACCGGCAGGAGGACGTGGGCGGTGATCGCCCGTACCTCCGTGTCGAGGAACCGCTCCGCGTCGGCGTACGCCGCCGCCGTCGGCTCGTCGCCCTCGGGGACACACAGGTGGAGGTACGAGAGGTACGCGTCGGCGACGGTCGGGCGGTCGCCGGTCGTCTTCAACAGCCCGGCCCGCAGGAGAGTGTCCTGGAGTCGTTCGGCCGCGGCGGTGCCGGTGAACGGCACGCCCGTGTCGACGCCGCCGTGTGCCTTCGGGTGGTCGCCGACGACGTGGAAGTCGGCGTTCGCGTCGCCGTACCCCGGGACGAACCGTTCACAGTCCGGCCGGAAGCCGAACGGGTTCGACACTCTGTCCGTGACGTTCTGCACGCGACCGGGTAACGGACTGGGTGAGTTGGCCGTTTCGGTTCGTCGGCTCCCCCCGGCGACGAGCCTCACGACCCTCCGAGGCCCGCTCACACGGTCAGAACCGATCCGTCCGGCCCGAAGCGGTCCAGGCGTCCGCCGGAGCGCCGTCGGGAGCCCGCGCGGCACGGCCCTGGAGCGCCTGGGCCCGGCCGGCGAAGCGCCACCGACGGTCGTCCCAGGTCTCCTCGTCGTCACCCGACGCTTCGGCCGCGGCCGCGGCGGCCGCCTGATCGCGGATGTGAGCGCCGACGGCGGCCGTGATCGCCGCCGTCTCGTCTGCCGTCGCGTCCGCCGGCAGCGTCAGCGCGTCCGCGAGCGTCGCCGGCTCGCTGTCGTCCTCGCTCATCAGATCGGGATGTTGCCGTGTTTCTTGTCCGGCAGTTCGTCGCGCTTGCTGTTCAGCAGCTCCAGGTCGTCGATCAGTCGCGGCCGGGTGTCGGTCGGCTCCAACACGTCGTCGACGAACCCGCGGTCGGCGGCGGTGTACGGGTTGGCGAACTCCTCGCGGTACTCCTCGATCAGGGCGTCGCGCCGCGCCTCCGTGTCGTCTGCGGCCTCGAGCTCCTCGTCGTAGAGGATGTTGACGGCACCCTTCGGGCCCATGACCGCGATCTCCGCCGTCGGCCAGGCGTAGTTCACGTCGCCGCCGATGTGTTTCGACGCCATCACGTCGTAGGCGCCGCCGTACGCCTTCCGGGTGATGACGGTGAGCAACGGCACCGTCGCCTCGCTGTAGGCGTACAACAGCTTCGCCCCGTGACGGATGATCCCGTCGTGCTCTTGATCCGTCCCGGGCATGAACCCCGGCACGTCGACGAACGTGACGATCGGGACGTTGAACGCGTCACAGAAGCGAACGAACCGCGCCCCCTTCTGGCTGGCCTCGATGTCGAGTGTGCCGGCGTTCACCCGGGGTTGGTTGGCGACGAGCCCGACCGACCGGCCGTCCAGCCGGGCGAACCCGGTGACGAGGTTCTGCGCGAACCGCTCGTGGGTCTCGAAGAAGGAGCCCTCGTCGACGACGCTGTCGATCACGTCCGTCACGTCGTACGGCTTCCGGGGCTCGTCGGGGACGATCTCGTTCAGCGCGTCGTCGCGCCGCTCCGGGTCGTCCCACGGCTCCACCCGCGGCGGGTCTTCGACGTTGTTCTGCGGGAGGTACGACAGGAGCCGTCGCATGTCGTCCAAGGCGTCCTCCTCCGACGGCTCCGCGAAGTGGGCCACTCCGGAGGTGCTGGCGTGGGTGTTGGCACCCCCCAGCTCCTCGAAGGTGACCTGCTCGCCCGTGACCGTCTCGATCACGTCCGGCCCGGTGATGAACATGTGGCTCGTGTCCTCCACCATGAAGACGAAGTCCGTGATCGCCGGCGAGTAGACGGCGCCGCCGGCACACGGCCCCATGATCGCCGACAGCTGCGGGATCACGCCCGACGCTTCCGTGTTGCGCCGGAAGATCTCCGCGAACCCCGCCAGCGACTGGACCCCCTCCTGGATGCGCGCGCCGGCAGAGTCGTTCAGCCCGATCACCGGCGCCCCCACGTCCATCGCCTTGTCCATCACCTTACACACCTTCTCGGCGAACACCTCGCCCAGGGACCCGCCGAGGACGGTGAAGTCGTGGGCGAACACGAACACCTTCCGACCGTTCACCTCGCCGTAGCCCGTCACCACGCCGTCGCCGGGGTACTGCTTCTCCTCCATCCCGAACTTGTGGGTGCGGTGGCTGCGGAACTGGTCGAACTCGTGGAAGGTGTCGTCGTCGAGGAAGTAGTCGATCCGTTCCCGGGCGGTCAGCTTCCCTTTGTCGTGTTGTGACTGGATGCGTTCCTCGCCGCCACCTTTCTCCGCCTCGCTCCGTCGCTCCCGGAGCTCTTCGATCCGGTCGTCCATCGTCACGGGCGACCACCTCGTGGCTGTCCGGTCATCTGTTGGCAAATCCTGCGGCCACGGGCGGCTAAAGCGTTCCGTGTCGGGACGGGTGTTGTCGTGAGCAGAGTCTGACTGACCGAATTCGGTAGACGAACGTACCGGCGACGTGCTCTGGCAAACAGTTATTCAGACTCTACGCTATACTCGAGAACACGAGTGACTCTGAATGTAAGAACAGCTCTGTCAAAGAAGTTGTCTCTGTGAGCAAACACGGACAGGCGACGATCCCGAAGCGGTTCCGTGACCGGTTAGGGCTGGACACCCCGGGGAGAGTGTCGTTCAGAGAGACCGACGATGGTGAAACTGTCGTCGAGCCGGTTCCGTCGCCCGACGAGATGCGAGGGTTCACGGCACGCGCAGGCTCGGAGACGGACGGAGACAAGAGAGCGACCGACCTGCTCAAGGAGAAACGCGAACAAGACGTACCCGATCGGGAGGCGAAGTTCGAGGACACCGACGAGCAATCGGCCGTTGGTGTTCGACGCGGAGCCTCTGATTGCGCACGCCGACGACGAACTCGGTGCGGAGTACGTCGCAAAACTGCTCAACGCGGTTGAGTCGGGTGATAGAGGTGGCTACGCGAGTCAAACAACCATCGCCGAAGTACGGTGCGTCCTCGCACGAAACCACGACCGAGCACTAAGACGAGTACCTCGATTGGCTCGTCACCATCGGTGTCGAACCGGTCGACACCGACGGTGTCTGGCGGCAGACTGCCGTTACGTGCTCCGGTACAGTCCAGCTCTCGGCGACGCCGTTGCGCTCGCCACCGCAGAACGACTCGGTGCGGTGCTCGTCGTCGGCGGTGACGACGACTACGACGAGGTGGCCGACGTTCCACTTGAACGGTTCCGGGATGGTGCCGACTGACTCGGCTCAGTACTTCGGCTCCGCGCCCGTCACCTCGTACACGTCCTCCATCAGCGCGTCGCGGGTGTTCTGCCAGCCGGCGAAGTCCTCCGGGCTGTCCGGATAGCGACCGTAGTGGTCGATCAGGTCCTCGGCGGTCCGCTTCGTCTTGTAGAACTCCCAGATCTGGCTCCAGTGGCCGTAGCTCTCGTAGGCGGTCTTCAGCGCCAGCCGGAGGCCGACGGATGCCTTCCCGGAGTACAGCGCCTCCGCGAGCTTCTCGCCCGGCAGCGCCGCCAGCAGCCCCATCAGTTCGTCCACGTCGACGGCCGTCGACAGGAGGTTGTACACGTCCAAGCCGGCGTAGCGGGCGCCGAAGTGGTCCATCACCCGTTCGTTGTAGTTCCAGAGGTTCGGCTCGCTCACGTCCCCCTCGGAGATCGCCGTCACGGCTTGCTCGGCGGCGTAGGTGGCAGCGTAGGCTGCGCCGGCGATTCCGCCGCCGGTGGTCGGGTTGACGTGGCCGGCGGCGTCGCCCGCGGCCAGGAACCCCGGCGCGACCGCGGAGTCGTACGGCCGACGGGTCGGCAGCGAGGCGCCGAGCTTGTCTTTCACCTCGGCGCCGGCGAACTCCGCCCGACTCTGCATGTCGCGTTTCAGGTCGTCCACGAGCTTCATCGGCTCCTCGGTCATCTGGAACCCCAGCCCGGCGTTGATCTCCGTGTCCGTCCGCGGGAAGTACCAGAGGTACCCCGCTGCCCGCTCCGTCGGCTTGAACACGAGCGCGTCGTCGTACTCCACCGGCTCCGGCACCTCCACTACCTCGCGGTAGGCGGAACAGAACTGCTGGAAGGAGACGTTCGTGTCGAAGGTGGTGTCGCGGAGGTCGGCCTTGTCCTGGAGGATGGACAGCGCGCCGGCGCCGTCGATCACCATCTCCGCGTCGTAGGTGACCACGTCGCCGCCGGACTTCCCACGGACGCCCGTCACCGTGCCGTCGTCGTCCTGTAACACGTCCTGGACGACCGTGTCGTAGTGGAACTCCGCACCGGCCCGCTCGGCGCCCTCGATCAGCTTCCGGCCGTACTCCAGCCGGTCGATCACGGCGAGTTCACCCGGGACGGGGATCTCCAGGGTGGTGTCCTCGGTGGGGATCTCGAACCGGCCGTGGTCGACGCCGGTGTTGGTGAACGCCGACTCGATCTGCGACTTGGGGATGGCGTCGGGGAAGTTGGCGGCCCCCTTCAGCGCGTCGCCACACGCGATGTGGCCGGCCTCCGACTCGGGCTTGCGCTCGACGACGACGGCGTCCAGTCCCGCCTCCGCGACCGTCGCGGCCGCGTAACAGCCGACGGTGCCGGCGCCCACCACCGCGACGTCCGGCTCGTAGGTGGTACTCATTGGCAGGAACTGGCCACCGCCCGGGCAAAACTCTTGTCAAGCCGGTCGGCAGCCCCGGGCCCACACTCCCGTCTCGTCGCCCGGTCGCCCGGTCACTCGGGGGTCACGCACGCCAGCGAGGTCGTGATGTACCCGCGAGCGTAGCCCTCGGGCCGGGCCTCGACCGTCGTCGTCGACGCGTTGCAGTCGAACCACGTCCGGTCGCGGTTCGAGACGACCACGCCCCGGCGGTCGGGGGCCGCCCGGACGGCGACGAGGTACCCCCCCGGTTCTCGGAGCGTGACGCGCAGGAACTCCCCCGTGGCCAGCGGGTCGGTACGGGCGAGGACGCGCGTCCCGTCGCGCCAGACTCGGGTCGTGATCCGGGTCGCGGCACCGTCGGTCGTCGTAGTGTCGTCGGCCGTCGCGGTGCCGCCGGCCGCGTTCCGGACGACGACCCCGTGTGGCTCCATCCCCGACGGTCGCCGCTCGGGGTCCCCGACGGCTGCGGTCGCGGTCGGCTCTGCCCCGTACCCCGGGGTCGTCGTGGCGTCGGGTGCCGGCCAGTCCGGACCCACGTCCGCGCGCGGCGGCGTCGCAGACGCCGAGCGTGTAGACGTCGGATCCGCCGAGCCCGTTGGGTCCGTCGAGTCTGTCGAGTTCGTCGAGTCCGTCGGGTCCGCCTCCGACGGCGGCGCGTCGGTGTCGGCGGCCGTCGCTCCCGGCCCAGACGTGCCGGCGTCGAGACAACCGCCGGTGGCGACGGCGGCGACCGTCGCGAGGACGCGACGACGGGAGAGCGTGTGGTCGGACACGGACGGGGCGTCACCGACCGACGGCATACGTCTTGTGTCGGCGCGCGACCGGGCGGTGGCGACCGGACGGGGGTCGTGCCCGGCGTCCAGCCCGGTGACTCGTCACTCCTCGCCGGACTCGAAGTGGTCGCCCGCGGCCGCGGGGATCCGGGTCTTCCCGAACAACGCGAGCACCACGATCACGGTGAGGAACGGGATCGTCCGGACGACCGACCCCGGCACGGCCAACACGCCGCTGGCCTGGAGCTCCAGTTGGAGTTGGGTGAGCGACGTGAACAGCATCGTCGACAGCAGCGCGCCGATCGGGTCGTAGTTGCCGAACAGGTACGCCACGATGGCGATGAACCCGCGGCCGTTGACCATCGTCGGGCCGTTGCCGGTGAAGGCGCGCAGCGAGATCGACAACGCCGCGCCGCCGACGCCGGCGAGGAAGCCGGACAGGAGCACCGCCGCGTACCGCACCCGGGCCACGTCCACGCCGGCGGTGTCCAACGCTTCCGGGTTCTCGCCGGACGCGCGCACCCACCGGCCGAACGTCGTCCGGTTGAGGAGCCACCACGACCCCACGACGGCGACGAACAGGAGGTAGACGGTCGGCGACGCGTCGAACAACGCCCCCAACACCGGGATCTCCGACAGTACCGGCAGCGTGAGCGTCCCGAAGGAGTCGATGGTGGGGGTGTTCTTCGAGCCGAAGATCACGACGGAGGCGAACGGCGCCAGCCCGAGCGCGATCAGCCAGATCGCCAGCCCGGCGATGATCTGGTCGGCGCGGAACTCGATACACGCCACGGCGAACAACAGCGCCAACAGCATCGACGCCACCACGCCGGCGACGAGTCCGAGCCAGACGCTGCCGGTGAAGTGGGCGCCCGCGGCCGCGACGAACGCCGAGATGATGAGCAGCCCCTCCAGTCCGATGTTGATGACGCCCGACTTCTCGGCGAAGATGCCGCCCAGCGCCGCGAACGCGATGGGGACCGTCCGGCGGAGCGTCGCCGCGAGCGTCCCCTCCGACAGCAGGATGGCGACGACCGCACCCGGCAGCGACGACGGCACCGCCAGCCCGAAGACGAGCGTCACGGCCACGACCGCGGCCACGAACAGCCCGAGATACTCCGTCACCCCGGCGTCGGCGAGCCAGGCGGTGATCCACCCGTCCCCGTCGTCGCCGGACGGTGTCGGTGTCTCACTCACGAGCCGTCACCCCCGTCGGAAGCGTCGGCGGCCGTCGGTGGGCCGCCGTCGGAAGCGTCGGCGGTCGTCGGTGGGCCGCCGTCGGAAGCGTCGGCGGCCGTCGGTGGGCCGCCGTCGGAAGCGTCGGCGTCGGCGGTCGATCCCGAACCCCCGCCGGAGGTGTCGCCGTCTCCCGTCGGCCGTCCGCCGTCCGTGACGGCGACGCCGGCGTCGTCGTCGTCGCTCACGTACCGGCGGCCCAGCAGCCGGAAGAACTCCGGCATCGCCACGAACAGGACGATCAGCCCGCGGATGACGCCGACCAGTTCCGGGGGCACGTCCGTCGCTACGCTGACGTTGATCGAACCGGACTTCAACACCCCAAAGAGGAGTCCGGCCGCGAGCACGCCGATCGGGTTGTTGCCGGCCAGGATCGTGACGGTGATACCGTCGAAGCCGTACGCCGGGACGCTCGTCTGGAAGTTACCGAGCTTCATCATCACGTACACCGCGCCGCCGATGCCGCCGAGCGCGCCCGACAGCGTCATCGCGGCCACGACCGTCCGCTTGGCGTCGACCCCGCCGTACTCCGCGGCCGGCGGCTGGAGCCCGCTCGTCCGCACGTCGTAGCCGAACGCCGTCGCCGCGAGCAGGTACGCCGCCGCGAACGCGAGCGTGACCGCCAGCGCCAACGCGACGATCGAGAAGTCCGCCGTCTCCGGGAACACGACCCGAGGGAACTGGGCGAACTCCGGTAGCGTCCGGGTCTGGGTGGCGAAGCTCTCCGGGTCTTTGAACTCCGCCTGGACGGCGAACAGAGCGAGGTTGGTGGCCACGAAGTTGAGCATGATCGTCGTGATCACCTCGTTGGCGTCGGCGTACGCCTTCAGCGCACCCGGGATGGCGGCGTACAGCCCGCCGAACACGGCGCCGGTCAACACGCCGATCGGCAGCGTGACGAGGGTCCCGACCGTGCCGGAGACCGTCTGTGAGACGGCGTAGGTGACGACTGCCGTCGCCAGCGCGCCGACGACCAACTGCCCTTGTGTCCCGATGTTGAACACGCCGGCCTTGAACGCGACCGCGACCGACAGCCCCGTGAGCACGAGAATCGTCGTCTCGCCGAGCGTGGTCGCCACCTTCCCGTTCGTCGGATTCGCCAGCGCGTCGCCGAACGACCGCAGGAACAGTTCGTCGTACACGACCAACGGGTCGTAACACGACCCCAGGAACGCCACCCGCCGACAGGTCGTCACGAGCCCGGCGCCGTAGATCAACAGCCCGCCGACCGCCACCGACAGGAGCAACGCCGACACGGAGATGGCGAACCGTTCCCGGGCCGACGCGCTCGTCAGTCGTTCGAGGACGGTCTCGACGCGCCCCCGGAGGCTGTCGTCACTCATCTGCCACCTCCCCGGCGGCGACCGTGTCGTCGCGTTCTTCGACCGACGCCGCGGCCGGGGTGTCTGTCGGCTCCTCGCCGGCCATCAGCAGGCCGAGCTGTTCTTCGGTCACCGCGTCCGGGTCGACCACGTCCACCACCTCGCCGTCGTGCATCACGGCCAGCCGGTCGGAGAGTCCGCGTACCTCGTCGAGCTTCGACGACACCAGGAGCACGGCCGTCCCCTCTCCCCGGAGGTCGATCAGTCGGTCGTGGATGAACTCCGTCGAGCCGATGTCGACCCCTCGGGTCGGGTGGGAGGCGATCAGACAGCTCGGCTCCCGGGACACCTCCCGGCCGACGACGAACTTCTGTTGGTTGCCGCCCGACAGTGACTCTGCCGTCGCCTCCGGGTCCGGCGGCCGCACGTCGTACTCCTCGAGGATGTCTTCGGCGTGCTCCCGAGTGTGCCGCCAGTCGATCCGGCCGTCCGCCGAGAACGGCTCGTCGTGTTGGCTCCCCAGCAGACCGTTCGCGGTCAGATCGAACTCCATCACGAGCCCACGCTCCTGTCTGTCCTCGGGGACGTACGCCATCCCGGCGCGGGCCCGTTCCCGGCGCGACACGTCCGAGAGGTCGCGGCCGGCGAGACTGATGCTCCCGGTCTCGGGCGTCCGGAGACCGGTGATCGCCTCGATCAGCTCCGACTGGCCGTTGCCGTCGACGCCGGCGACGCCCAGGATCTCCCCTTCCCGGACCGTGAGGTCGACCCCGTCGACCGCCCGGACGTCGCGGTCGTCCTCGACGACGAGGTCGGAGACGGACAGCGTCGGGTCACCGTGGTCGACCGTCGGCGTCTGTGTCTCCATCACGACCCCGCGACCGACCATCATCTCCGCCAGCTCCTCGCGGGTGGTCGCGTTCGCGTCGACCGTGCCGACGTGTTCTCCGTCGCGCAGCACGGTCACGTCGTCTGCGGCCTCCATCGCCTCGCCCAGCTTGTGTGTGATGAAGATGATCGTCTTCCCGGCCGCGGTGAGTTCCTCGAACACCTCGAACAGGTCCGTCACCTCCTGTGGCGTGAGCACGGCGGTCGGCTCGTCTAAGATCAACACGTCGGCCCCCCGGTACAGCGCCTTCAGGATCTCGACCCGTTGTTGGACGCCGACGGAGACGTCCGCGACGAGCGCGGTCGGGTCCACGTCGAAGCCGTACCGCTCGGACAGGTCGCGCACGGCCTCTCTCGCGGCCGCCCGGTCGACCGCGAGTCCGCCCCACTTCGTCGGCTCGTTGCCCAGTGTGATGTTCTCCGCAATCGTCATCGTGTCGACCAGCATGAAGTGCTGGTGGATCATCCCGACGCCGGCGTCGATAGCGTCCCGCGGTGAGTCGAACGACCGAGGGCTCGCTTCCACCGTCCCACCCGTGTCCGTCGCCAGCCCCTCGCTGTCGACGTACACGCTCCCGCTGGTCGGCCGGTAGAGTCCGTAGAGGACGTTCATCAGCGTCGTCTTGCCCGCTCCGTTCTCGCCCAACAGGGCGTGGACGGAGCCGCGCTCTACGGAGAGAGTCACCTCGTCGTTGGCGACCACGCCGGGGAATCGTTTCGTGATCCGTTCTAGACGAACCGCTTCGACCATCCTGTGTGGGGTTTCTGTGGTCGAGTGATAAAGCCCGTGTTCCCGGGGTGTAGAGCGGCTGTCGGCCCGTATCACGAGAGCGAGAGTCGACGCTACACCACCCGTGTCCCCGACTGCGACGGCCGATCAGACGCCGCTCGGGTCCGTCGGAACGGAGATGTCTCCGCCGATGATCCCCTCGCGGGCCGACGACACCGCGGACTTCACGTCCTCGGGCACGTCGCCGCCGAGCTCGTCGCCGTACACGAGCGCGACCCCGTTGCTGTCCAGGCCGAGCGTCGTCACCGCGCCGCCGTCGAAATCGTCGTTCACGACGGACGCGATGGACTCGTACACCGCCGTGTCGACGCGCTTGACCATCGACCCCAGGATCACGTCCGCGTAGGCGCTCTTCGTCACGGACTGGTCGCGGTCGACGCCGATCGCGAACTTCCCTCGCTCCTGTGCGGCCTGGAACACCCCCGTCCCGGTGTTGCCGGAGGCGTGGTACACCACGTCGGCGCCGTTGTCGTACATCGACAGCGCGGCCTCCTTCCCGCCCTGCGGGTCGGAGAAGGAGCCGACGTACGTCGACTGCGTCTGGATGTCCGTGTCCATCGACTCCAGCCCGGAGAGGTAGCCGGCCTCGAACTTCTTGATGAGCGACCCCTCGACGCCGCCGACGAAGCCGACGTTGGCGTTGCCGGCGCTCTCGCCCGCCCCGGCGGAGAATTCCCGCGTCGAGAGCATCCCGGCGAGTACACCCGCCAGGTACGACCCCTCGTGTTCCTTGAACACGTAGGAGCCGACGTTGTCGCGCTCGACGACGCTGTCGACGATCATGAAGTTCTGTTCCGGGTGTGACTCGGAGGTCTGCTCCAGCGCGTCCGTCTGGAGGAACCCGATACAACACACCAGGTCGTAGTCCGGGTTCGTCGACTGCGCGAACTGCTGTTGGAAGTTCGTGAACTGCGACACCTCGCTGGGCTGTGTCCGGTCGGAGGCGATGTCGAACTCCTCTCTGGCCCGTTGGAGTCCCTGCTGGGCCTGGTCGTTGAACGACCCGTCGTCCAAGCCACCGGTGGCGTACACCATCCCGATGTTCGCGGCCGCGGTCGCCGTCTCGGTCCCGCCGCCCCCGCTCTCACCGGCACAGCCAGCCAGTCCGGCGACGCCCGCGAGCCCCGCGGCGCGCACGAACTGCCGTCTGTCGATGTCTCGTGTCATACTCGTCTGTACTGGTGGTAGTTAACGATTTAAAACTCTCGCCTCGGGGCGGACGCTTCCCCCGAAATCGGGCGCCTCGGACCGTTTCGTTCCGAATCTACGTCTCGTGGCCATATACCGATACCGGTCTATATACTGCTATTGCGGCGAGGGCTCACCCCGTGGTCGTCTCGACAGTCTCCCGGACCGTCTCCACCGCCTCGGCGACCACTCGGTCTACCTCGTCGCTCTCGGCGTACACCCGGACGTACGGCTCCGTCCCGCTGGGGCGGACCAGGAGCCACGACTCGTCCGGGAACGTCAGCCGGACGCCGTACTCCGTCTCGGCGTCCGTCTCCGGGAACGCCGCCGGCAGCGCCGTCTCCAGCCGCTCCATCGCTGCTCGCTTGGCGTCGTCCGGGCAGTCGACGCTCTCCTTGCGGTACGGTCGCTCTGTGACGGGTTCACGCAGGCCGTCCAGTCCCGTTTCGGCGACGAGCCGGGTGAACACGGCGGCGCTGGCGACCCCGTCGATCCAGTCGCCCAGCGCCGTGTGGACGTGTTTCCACGGCTCTGCCGCGAACGCCACGTCGCCGCCGGCCTCGCGTGCCGCGGTGATTCCGTCGTGGAGGTAGCCCAGCGCCACTCGTTCGACGCGGCCGCCGGCGGCCGCCACTCGTTCGTCGATCCGACCGGAGGCGTTCGGCGTCGTCACCACCACGGGGTCCGCGAACTCCTGGGCCCGGACGTACGCCTCCGCGAGAATTGCCAGGACGGTGTCCTCGTGGACCACCTCCCCGTCCCCGTCGACGATCACGATCCGGTCGGCGTCGCCGTCGTGACCGATCCCCAGCTGGGCGTCGCCGTCGGCGACGAACGCCCGGAGATCTCGCAGTGTCTCCGGCGTCGGCTTCGACTCCCGTCCGGGGAAGTGGCCGTCGACGTTGGCGTTCAGCGTCACCACGTTCGCCCCCAGCGCCCGCAACACCTGTGGGGTCGCCCGCGCGGCGACGCCGTTGCCGCAGTCGACCGCGACCGTCGTCTCCGACGGGTCGGCACCGAACCGCTCGGCGTACGAACGGATCGCCTCGCGGTACGCCGCCAACGGCTCCGTCTCCGTCCGCTGGCCCCACGCCGTCCAGTCGGCGTGGCCCGGGTCGTCGGCGACGCGAGACTCGACTGCCGTCTCGGCGGTCTCGCCGTACTCCTGGCCGTCGACGAACAGCTTGATGCCGTTGTCGGTCGGGGGGTTGTGGGAGGCAGTGAGCATCACCCCTCGCCGACCGCGGGAGGCGTACGCCAGCGCCGGCGTCGGGACGCGCCCGACCCGGCGCACGTCCGCGCCGGTCGCCAGCAGCCCGGACTCCACCGCCGCCGCCAGCCCCGGGCCGGTGGTCCGCCCGTCGCGCCCGACGACGAACTCCCGGTCGCCCGCCTCGTGGGCGTGGGCGCCGACGGCGCGTCCGACCCGCAGCGCCAGGTCTGTCGTCACGCGGTCGCGCACGTCGCCGCGGATGCCGGCCGTTCCGAACAGGTCCATACCCGAGCGTCGGCGGGCAACGGTACGACCCTTGCGGTTCGCGCCAACTCACTCCCGCCACTTGATCGAGCAGCCCCGGCTCGGCCCGGGGTCCATCTCCACGACCTCGCCCGCCAACACCCGATCGATCGCCTCCCGAACGTACACCTCCGTGACCTCGTCGTCGGGATTGAGCGCGTCGTCCAGCCGGCCGTGGTACGCCAGCCGGTAGCCGTCGTCGTCGCGCGCCAACAGGAACGGGTCCGGCGTGCAGACGGCGCCGTACGCCCGCGCGACCGCCTGGCTCTCGTCCCGGAGGTAGGCGTCGTACGCGGTCTCTCCCGACTCGACGTACGCTTCCATCTGTTCGACGGAGTCGTCGGGGTACTCCTCGGCGTCGTTCGGGTTGATCCCGACGACCGCGAGGTCGTCGTACTCCGCCGCGAGACTGTTCAGGAGGTCGAACTTCGCTTTCGCGTACGGACAGTGGTTGCAGGTGAACACGACGAGCACTGCCGTCTCGTCGAACGCCGACAGGGCGTACTCCCCGTCGACGCCCGGCAGTTCGAACGGCGGTGCCTCGTCGCCGATCTCCAGATCCGTCTCCGACTCGGCTGCGACCATACGATCGCTCCGTTCGCCGACCACAAAACCGTTCACACTGCGCACACCACGCCGACGGATACGGCTATGCCTCCCGGCCGCGTTGTGAGAGCATGACACACGCCTCTGCCCCCACCGTCGTCCCGCTCCAGTCCGTCTCGACGCTGCCGACCGAGGTCGCCGCCGCGCTCGGCGGGCTGCCGCTGTGGCAGGCGGTCGCCGTCGTCGTGGCCGCGACGGCTGTGCTCGCGGTCGCAACCGAACGGGTCGGGCTAGAACTGCTGCGGCGGGTCGTCGCCCGGACGGACAGCGCGATCGACGACGCCGTGTTCGCGGAGCTTCGGCTCCCGGTCGTGACGAGCGTGTTCCTCGGCGGCGTGTACGCCGTCGCACTGCTGCCGGCGACTGCCGCCGTCCTCGGCGACACGGCTGTCCAGCAGCTCCTCGGGCGGCCGGCGCTGTCGGTCGTCCTGTTGGTCTGGGCACGAGGGCTGATCCGGGTGGCCGACGCCGTCGTCGAGACGATGCGGGCCGGCGATCACCACTACGACGTTGCGCCGGTGTTGTCGAACGTCTGGACGCTCGCGGTCGGCGGGGCTGCCGGGTTCGGCCTCCTGTCGCTGTGGACCGTCGACGTGACACCGTTGCTGGGCGCGGCCGGTGTCGCGGGCGTCGCCGTCGGCTTCGCCGCCAAGGACACGGTCGCCAACTTCTTCGGCGGGCTGGCGCTGTACGTCGACGACACCTACCGCGTCGGCGACTTCGTCGTCCTCGAAGACGGCGACTCCGGGACGGTCGTCGACGTCGGCGTCCGGTCGACGACGCTGCTCACCCGCGGCGAGGTGCTCGTCACCGTCCCCAACTCCACGTTGAACGCGGGGAAGGTGACCAACGAGTCCGCCCCCGAGCGGCGCAAGCGGATCAAGGTGCCCGTCGGCGTGGGCTACGACACGAACTTGGACGCCTTCGAGGCGGCAGCGCTCGCGGTCGCAGACGGGGAGCCGCTCGTGTTGGCCCAGCCCTGCCCGCGGATGCGCTTCCGGTCGTTCGGCGACTCTGCGCTCCAGTACGACCTCCTCTGTTGGGTTGCCTCCCCGACGGTGGAGGGGAAGACCCGACACCGGGTGAACCGTGGGCTGTACGCAGCGCTGACGGACGCGGGCGTCGACATCCCGTTCCCACAGCGCAGCGTCACCGTTGCGGACGGCGTCGACAGGGGCGACCCGACGGACGCCGACGGCGGCCCGGTCGACCCGACTGCCGGAGCCCCCGGGGGGGACGGCGAGGAACGACGCGCCTGACCGCGGGAACGCCCCCGTCCTCGCCCCCGCACACCCCAGTGACGACGAGCCAGGGGCTGCTCGCCGTCCACGGTACCGACGGACTACGGCCACCAGCCGTACCGTCGCTCGCCCGTCACCGACGGGCCGCCCGTCCGACGGCGTACAGTCCGACGACCGCGCCGACTGCGCCGGTGACGAGCGCGACGGTCCGCGCGAGCCCGACGGCCGCACTCTCGTCGGTCACGCCGACCGTCGACCCGTCGCCACCGACTCCGAGCGCCGTCGTCGGCCTCGGGAACGCCGCCGTCAGGAGCCCGATCCCGACCGCGACCGCGGCAGCCGTCAGTAGGAACGCGACGGTGCCGACGACCACTGGCGACACTGGGGGCCGCGAGGAGTCGCCAGTGCCGCGCCGCCGCCGGATGACCCCGTCGTCCGTCGTGTGTCGCCGTCGTCTGCGTCGTCTGCGTCGTCGCCGTCGACGGTGTCGCCGACCGGAGCAGTGGCGTCGACCCGAACGGCGCTGTCGACTCCAGCGCCGCCGCCCACGACAGGTGTGTGGTGTCGGCCGCCGCCGTCGTCGTTCGCTCGAACCGTCGTCGCTGGCTCGGTGCACGGGGCGTCTGGTCCCGGCTCTTCACTTCAACCTTCGTCCGAGACGCCGGCGTCGGCCCAGTCGTCGGCGATCAGACCGTCGACCCCGGCCGCCCGGAGATCCGCAACCGGATCCGGCGACCGGATCGTCCAGACGTTCACCGCCAGTCCGTGATCGTGGGCGGTCTCGATCCGGCGGCGGGCGGTCTCGACGCGGTCGTCGTCGCCGACGAACAGGGTCTCGTACTGTGGGTGGAGCGCGACACAGCCGTCGTCTGCGGCCGTCTCGACGGCACTCTCCCACTCGTCCGGCACCGTCACGAACGCCCGCGGGTCGTCGGCGACGGCGGCGTACTCCGACAACGCCGTCCGCGAGAACGACGAGACGAGCACCTCGTTGTCGACGGCCGCGACCGCTCTGGCGACGCCGTCGGCGATTCCGGTCTCCTTCAGCTCGACGTTGACCGTCACGTCGTCGGGGATCGCCGCGAGCGCGGTCGACAGCGTCGGCACGCGCTCGTCGCTGTCGAGGACGCCACGCGACTGGAGTCGGTCGAGCGACGTCTCGGCGACCCGGCCGTCGAGCCCCAGCAATCGGTCGAGCGTGTCGTCGTGGAAGACGACCAGTTCGCCGGAGCCACAGCGTCTGGCGTCCAGTTCGACCGCCGGAACACGGGCTGCCGCCCGTCGGAAGGCGGCGACGGTGTTCTCGGGGCCGCGTGCGGGACAGCCGCGGTGTGCGAACACGGTGGGATCTGACACACGCCCACCCGCGGCCGGCCGGCGTATCGTTCTGGCGGTCCGACAGACCTCGGGTCACCGCTGCCCCCCGAGCCGCCGCACCGAGTGGTTCAATAGCGACGACTGCGGAGGTGTCGTATGGACAGCCCCGACCCGGAACTGCTCCGGGAGGACATGCTCGACGGGGTCGAACACAGTCTCGGTCGCGCCCCCTCCGACCCGGTCCGGGAGGCGATGGCGCGCGTTCCCCGACACGAGTTCGTCGCCGAGGCGCCGTACGCCAACCGGACCGGCCAGCAGGGGGACACCCGCGTCCTCTCGCCGGCGACAGTCGTCCGATTCCTCGACGTGCTCGCGGCGACGCCGGACGACGAGGTGCTCGTCGTCGGCGCGGGTGTCGGCTACACCGCCGCGGTGCTGGCAGAGATCGTCGGCCCCCGCCGCGTCCACGCCGTCGACATCGCCCGCGGGATGGTGCAGGAGGCCCGCGACAACCTCGCGGCCGCCGGCTACGACGCCGTGCTCGTCGACCGTACCGACGGCTCCGACGGACTCGCCCGCTACGCCCCCTACGACCGCGTCCTCGTCGAAGGCGCCGTCGTCTCCCCGCCCAGTGCTCTGTTGGACCAACTCACTCCCGACGGGCGCCTGGTCGTCCCCAGGGGTCGCGCCGGCGGGCAGGAGATCGTCGCCGTCGAGGTCGACGGGGACTCGGGGGGGGAGACCGTCGCCGACGGCGGCGACGTCGCCCTCCGACCCCTGTTGGCAGAGGGTGAACAACCCGGCGCGCCGGTCCGAAATCGCACCCGACGCGAGGACCGCGAGTTCGAACGGCAGGGCTACTTCGCCCGCACCGGTTGGGAACAGGAGTGGATCGACTGGGAGAAAGACGGGTAGACACTGCCTGCACTCGTCTGCCGCCGCCGACGCTGTACTGTCGTCGGTAACCTACCCGACGCTGTACTGTCGTCGGTTACCTACTCGACGCTGTACTCGTCGTCGCCGATGTCGACGGTGTCGCCGTCCGACTCCGCGCGTCGTCGTTCCTCGCTCGCGTCGTGGTCTCCGAACGCGCTGCCGTCGCCGTCGTCGTCGCCGGGGAACCCCCCGATGTAGACGTTTCCGCTGGCGAACCCGCCGGTCTTCTCGTCTAAGTACGGCGTGACCACACGCCGGGACAGCAGCTCCCGCAGCGGGTACCGCGTCGGCGGCAGGACGAACAGGAACCCGAGCACGTCCGTGACGAGCCCGGGAGTGAGCAGGAACGCCCCGGCGGCGATCAGGAACGCACCGTCCAGCAGTTCGTCCGTGGGCGGCTGACCGTCCGCGAGCGACCCCTGGATTCGTCTGAGGGTGTGACGGCCCTCCGCGCGGACCAGGAGCATCCCGACGAGTCCCGTCAACACGACGAGCAACACCGTCGTCACCCCACCGATAGCGCCGGCGACGAACACGAGCAGCGTCGCGTCGATCAACGGGACCCCCAGGAGTGCCGCCAGGAGGTACCGGGTGTCGACCATGCCGCCGATTCGCGGCAGCGGTGTATCAGCCTTTTCCTCGGCTGCGCTGGACGAAGCCGTGACCCTGCGGCACAGACTGTCGGGTCACCACCGCCGTGGCCGGTCGGCGAGCCGCGAGGTTCATGCGACCGGAACCCTCAGCGTGACCGTGAACGACGACAGCGAGTCGACGCCGGGAGACGACTCCCGCGTCGAGTGGCGGGAGTGGGGGCCGGAGCCGTTCGCGGACGCGGCCGAGACGGGACGGCCGGTGCTCCTGTTCCTGACGGCGACCTGGTGTGACGACTGTCACGAGATGCTGGCAGAGACGTTCGGCGAGCCCCGGATCGCAGCCAACGTGAACGACGGGTTCGTCCCGGTGAAGGTGGACGCCGACCGTCGACCCCGAGTGCGAGAGCGGTACAACGTCGGCGGGTTCCCGTCGACCGTCTTCTGCACCCCGGAGGGGGAGCTGTTGACGGGGGCGACCTACCTCGCGCCCGACGGGTTCCGCCAGATCCTGGACCGAGTGCGAGAGACCTGGGACAGCCGGGGGACGGAGGCCGGTCGGGTGCCGCGGGCGTTGGCGAACGCGCCGACGCCGGCGGGTGACCTCGACGCGTCGATTCCGCGCCACTTCGCGGGCCAGCTGACGGAGCAGTGGGACCCGGAGTTCGCCGGGTGGGGGACGGACGCGAAGTTCCCCCTGCCGGAGACGGTGGAGTTCGCGCTCAAGCGAGACCGCACCCGGGCGACACGGGCGTTGGACGCCGTCCAGGCGCACCTCCAAGGCGACGACGGCGGCTTCGACCGCTACGCGGCCGCCCGCGACTGGTCGGACACCCACGAGGAACGACTCCTGCTCGACAACGCCGCGCTGTTGGGAGCGTTCGCCCGGGGGTACCTGTACACCGGCGACGAGGCGTACCACACGGCGGCGACGGACGCGGCCGACTACCTCCGGTCGGAGCTCCGGGTGGGCGACGGCTACGGGGGCAGCGTCGGTCCCGACGGTCGCCGCCGGGATCTGACGCCGTACGCGGACGGCAACGCGACGCTGGCGGCGTCGTTGCTGACGCTCGTGGCCTGCACGGACGACGAGACCGCCCGCCGGGACGCCGAGGGAGTGCTCCGGTATCTCCGCCAGGAGATCGTCGACGACGACGGTCGGGTGCGTCACTTCGCCGACCCGGACGCGCCGACGGACGTGCTGGCCGACGGCGCACGGGTCGTCCGGGCGTTCACGACCGCCGCCCAGGTGCTCGGTGACGGGGTCGACGTGGCCCGGAGCGTCGCCGACCGACTGATCGATCGACTGGGCGACGAGGACGGGTTCCGCGACGGGCCGGCGACGGGTGTCGGGCTGTTGGACCGGCCGCTGCGGCCCATTGACGACGGCGTCACGCTGGCGGAGGGGCTGTTGGAGCTGTCCGTGTTGACCGGCGACCAGTCGTACCGGGCACGCGGCCGGCGGGCGCTGACGGCGTTCGCCGGCGCGACCGAGCGGATGGGCGCGCAGGTGGCCGGCTACGGCGGGACGGTCGACCGCTACCGCTCCGACCCGCTCGTCGTCGCCGTCGGGACGGCGCCCGGCAGCGACCTCCACCGCGCCGCCCTGCGGGTCGCCGATCACGAGAAGGTGGTCGTCCCGGGAGCCGACGACGCTCCCGACGGCACCGCCGTCGTCCGTCCGGACGGGGAGCCGGCCGAGGACCCAGAGACGCTGATGGAGCGCGTCGCGGCCGCGACGGAGTGAGCCGTCGCCGAGCCGGACAGCCACACACCGCGACCCCGCTGGCGACGCGTGCGAGGGCTTAAGTCTGCGACTCACAGAGTGTCGAGCATGAGAGACAGTCGACGACCGGAGGGGGGACCGTGAGCCTCGGCCGCGCGGTCGACTCCGACCGGCAGCTCGCGCGGCTCCTCCAGATCGGTGTCGTGTTGGAGGAGATGGTGGAGGCGGGTGCCACCCACCACGTTCGCCGAGAGCCGCAGGCGGTAGACGAGCCGGTCACGGAGCTGTTGGCCGAGGCAGCCGAGGAGTCGGCCGAACACCGCGAGCGGTTGGAGGCGTTGATCGCGGAGTTGGACGCCGACTCCGTCGCCTACGAGGAGATCGAGGCGGTCGTCGAGGCACAGTACGCCGCAGACGACGCCTTCGACGACGTGTTGTACGACCAACTGTGCAACGAGGAGACGGCCTACAAGTTCTACGACGACCTCCTGCGAGCACTCGGGGTGACGGACGACGACGCCGACGAGTCGACGCTCGCGGCCGACGCGGAGTTCTCACTCGACCGCGATCGACTCGTCGAGACGCTCCGCGAGATACGCGAAGAGGAGGCCGAGGGCGTCGAGACCGTGACCGACATGATGGAACGACGAACATGAATACGGCAGATCAGTACCTCAAAGCGATCTACCTGATCCAGGAAGTGGAAGACGGCCCCGCCTCCACCGGCGACGTGGCCGACGCGCTCGAGGTGAGCCCCGCCAGCGCCAACGAGATGATCGGCAAACTGGAGGGCCGCGGGCTCGCAAACCACGAGAAGTACAAGGGTGTCGACCTCACCGACGAGGGAATCGTCCGCGCCCGCGACGCACTGTCGAACTACTGCATCATCGAGCGGTTCCTGGCGAACGTCCTCGAGGTCGAGGCGTTCCGGGTCGAAGCCCGGTCGTTGGAGGCCGTCATCGACGACACCGTCGCCGAACGGTTGGACCGACTCGTCGACCGCGCCGAGGAGTGTCCGGACTGCTTCGACGCCGAGACCGACGCCTGCGCGCTGATGGAGTTAGAAGAGGCTGGGGCGGACTGACCCACGAACGGCAGACTCTTGTGGGACGACCGTCTACCGACGAATCGTAGTCCCGTGGTGTAGTGGCCAATCATACGGGCCTTTGGACGCGCTCGGTCCCCGCGCGGAAGCAAGCCCGTGACGGCGGTTCGAATCCGCCCGGGACTATCAATCGATTCTGCCGAAGCACAAGTGAATGTAAGTGGGGTGTTTATTTACCCAGTCTGGTGGTGATACACTGCCTTAGATTCTGAACAACCGCTTGAGTTTCTTCTGTACCTCTTCCATCTTTTTAGGTGGGACCTTTCCAAGCCTCCAAGAGTCTAAATCTCCATCGTCCTCCGGCTCCACTCGGCCATCGAATGAAACAGTAGTTATTAAATTCAGAATTACCACTGACTCTTCGTCTAATCCGGGGGTTTCAGCAGGAAGTTTGACTTCGCGTGATCGGCTATCCTTCTCGCGCGATGAGACCGGGGCGACAACCACAGCTCTGTCGTCCTGGCTGGTGTATTGGACTACAACTGCGGGGTGTGGGTCCTCAAACTCCCCAGGCTTGGATCTCTCAGATGGAGTAAAATCGACGTGTATCAGATCCCCGTACTCGGGAAAGTTCAATTACTGATCACCTCTGCTCCCATTTCAGAGATCTGCTCAACCATCTCTTCGTCCAACGACTGCCCCTCACTCTGCTGATTTCCCTCAGAGTCTATTTCCTCTATATCATCTATCTGAGGCTCCAGCTCTACTGTCTCCCTTCTCTCTCTCAGCGCATTCAACTCTGACCTCCAGGACCCTTCACGGTATTTTTGGACGCTTGCCTCAACTCCTGGCCGAAGCTCGTCTACGTTCTGTCCGCGCATCGTTTGAAGAGATATCTCCTGACTCACGAAGTCCCAAACTGTATTGTAGAATGTACGAATAACGTTATCGATAAATGACTGCTGTCTTGCCGATATTTTGTCCTTTGCATCAGCTTCTGAAATTATACTTGTGAGTAACAACTGATACTCCTCAAATGGTTCGAGTGTATAGGTTAGTGAGTCGTGCTTGGCTATCTCTTCGCTCACTGATAGAAATCTCCTATCTAGTTCGTAATAGTACTGTGTAGAATCCTGATGCCAACTTCCCCCATCACCGATCGCGTCAAGCGTTCGCTGAAGACGGACGCTGGCCTTGTACAGACTAGTGAACTGATTAGCGTATTTGTCTTTAGGGCCGTATTGATTATAAAAATCCTCCAAATACACTTTTGTCTCTTCTGCGGTTACAATCCTATCGAATTCGTCATTGAGGTTCTTAAGGAAATAATAAGCAAATGCTTCTGTTGAGAGGTGGTTCTTGCTCGGCAGCCGACTTCTCTCCAACTGTGCGATCTCGTCGCCCGACTTCGGCCCGAGTTCTACTCCTGTGCCTGTAGTAACATCTTCGGGGGCTGGTCCGTACTTGAACCAACCGAAGGTCAGGCCTAAATCTCTTTCTTCATTAACTATATACTGTAGCTTATTCATTCGAATTTTGTCCAGAAGGATATCGCATTCGGTAAATCTTCCTTCTTGCTTACCAAGATAGAGAGCGTACTGGACCCCCTCTTTTATATCCATGAGGAGGGATTCTTCGTCACCGAGCGTCAGCATACGCCCAGATTCTGGCGCCCAGGCACTTTAGCTCTTTCATCCCACTTAAGAGCCAAATTCCTTTTCTCTGCATACTCAAATTCTGTAATGGGTCTCCATATTCCTCTTTTCCAGCATAGCGGTTAATAGGTTCTGGTGTGTTATAAACCCATTATCAAGTCAAAGTCGGTAAAGGTAGTTGAGTGTTCTTTGACCATCCCCTACAACGGGCACACCGGCTCCAACTCGAACCGCTCCACCCGCTCCCGCAGCGCCGGAATCCGCTCGGCGAAGTCGCCGGGCTCGTGGGCGTCGGAGCCGAGCGTGAACTCAACCCCACGCTCTAAGAGCACCTCGAACACGCGCCCCTCCGGGTGGAAGGAGGCGGGCTTGTCGTCGTCGTCGAAACGGCCGGCGTTGAGCTCCGGGACGGTCCGAGAGTGTTCGAAGGCGTCGGCGACCATCTCGGCGTGTTCACACGTCGTCATCCCGGAGAGCGCGGGGTGTGACTCCACGATGTCGACGTGGGCGGCGATCTCGAACAGCTCCGACTCCACGAGCGAGACGATCGTCTCGTAGTAGTCGTCGACGAAGTCACGGCGAGCGGCCTCACCGCCCTCGAACGGGTCGTACGAGAAGACGTGTTGGTCGTCGACGTAGTGGACGCTGCCCAGCGCGTAGTCGAAGTCGGCGGTCGTCAGGAAGTCGTCGATCTCCGACTCCAGTCCCGGCTCGTAGTCCACCTCGACGGCGTCGAAGATGGTGAGGTCGGTCCGTTCGTCCAACGCCGCCAGCGCCTCCCGGCGGCGCTCGTAGGTGAGATCGAAGTTCCGACCGTACCGCGCCCGCTCGCGCCGCCGCCGAGCGTCGCCCGCGAGGTTGCAGTGGTCGGCGAAGCCGACGGCGGAGACGCCCGCCTCGGCGGCGGCCGACAGCATCGGCTCGAAGTACTCGCCGTCCGAGTACAGCGAGTGGACGTGGTAGTCGTACACGTCCACTCCTGTGCGCGCCGCGACTAAACGCTGTTCGTTCGCGGCACGATTGAGGGGAAGAATACGGGGCCGGCGTCAGGCCGCGAACACGTCGTCGTAGTCGCCGGCGTCGATCCGTTCTTTGAATTCCCGCGGATCGTTGCCCTCGATGGTGACGCCCAGCGAGGTGCAGGTGCCGACGATCTCCTTGGCGGCGTTCTTCAGGTCGTACGCCAGGAGGTCCGACTGCTTCTGTTCGGCGACCGTCTTGATCTGTTCGACGCTCATGTCGGCGACGAACTCCTCTTGGGGTTCGCCGGAGCCGGTGTCGAAGCCGGCCTCGTCTTTGACGAGCTCCGCAGTCGGGGGAACACCGACCTCGATTCCGAAGCTGCCGTCGTCCTCGTAGTCGACGGTGACGGGCACTTCCATGCCGTCGAACGCCGCCGTCTCGTCGTTGATATCCTGGACGACCGCCTGCACGTCGACCGGGGTCGGCCCCAGCTCGGGGCCGAGCGGCGGACCAGGGTCCACCTGGCCGCCCGGAACGAGTACCTCGATAGATCCAGCCATACCCGAGGATTCCACCGCCGCGGAGTTTAAGCGTTGTCTTCTGTTCGCGCCGCCCGGCCCACCCCGGCGGGTTTTTCAGCCGCGTCGGCCACGGACGGGGTGTGACGGAGATTGTGACGTTCGGGGAGACGATGCTGCGTCTCTCCCCGCCGACCGGTGAACGGCTCTCGACCGCCCGGACGTTGGACGCCCGGGCGGGCGGGGCAGAGAGCAACGTGGCCGTCGCGGCGGCGTCGTTGGGCGTCGACGCGACCTGGCTGTCGAAGCTGCCCGAGTCCCCGCTCGGAGAGCGAGTGGTCCGGGAACTGCGGAGTCACGGCGTCGAGCCGGCCGTGGCCTGGGACGACGACCCGGACGCCCGGCTGGGCACCTACTACCTGGAGCCCGGCGGCGAACCACGCGGGACGGACGTGATCTACGACCGAACGGGCGCGTCGATCACGACCGTCTCGCCCGACGAGCTGGCGGTGGGGCGCGCCGAGGCAGCCAACTACTGTCACACGAGCGGGATCACTCCGGCGCTGTCGACGGCCGCCGCCGAGGCGACCCGGACGCTGTTGGAGCGGGCGCGGGCGGCCGGCACGACGACCGTCTTCGATCTGAACTACCGCCGGAAGCTCTGGTCGCCCGCGGCGGCGCGGGAGGGGTTCCGGGAACTGTTCCCCGAGGTCGACGTGCTCGTGGCCGCACAGCGGGACGCGGCGACGGTGCTCGACCGTGACGGCGAGACGGACGACCACCCGGGCGACAGTCCGGCAGCGCGGGTCGCCCGCGGGCTCGCGGCCGACCACGACTTCGAGACGGTGATCGTCACGCGGGGCGACGAGGGGGCGCTGGCGCTCCACGACGGCACAGTCACGCGACAGCCGGTGTACGAGGCGGAGACGCTGGACGCTATCGGCACGGGCGACGCCTTCGTCGGCGGCTACCTGGCCAAGCGGGCCCGCGGGGGAGACGTGGAGACGGCGCTGTCGTGGGCGGCGGCGACGGCGGCGCTCAAACGGACGGTCGCGGGCGACCTCGCGGTGGTCACGCCCGAGGAGGTGCGGTCGGTCGTGGCGAGCGACGGTGGGGGGATCGACCGCTGAGTCGCCGGGGGCGACGGGACGGACCGCTGGGCGGCGGGCGGACGAAGCTTTACCAGACGGCCGCTCGAACGCCCGAGGTATGCGACGGGAGACGCTCGCGGCCGTGACGCTCTCTGCGCTCGGCGTCGGGCTGGCAGCCGCACAGGCGCTGACGGCCGGCGACGGGACGACGGCGGTAGTCGCCATCCGGACGGGACCGATGCTCGCGGTGGCGGCGGCGGTGACGTACGCCGGGGGGTGGGCGACGCTCCGCGACGTGCCGGGCGGGGAGACGGACCGGCTGTTGGCGTGGACCGTCGGTGGCGGCGCCACGGTTGCGGCGGTGTCGACCCTCGCGGTGCTGGGCGTCGCCGGCTCCATCGCCGTCGCCGGACTGCTCCTCGACGGGTTCACCGGCGGGGCGCTGCTGGGGCTGTTGGTGGGGGTGTACGACGTACGCGGCCGGGCGGACCGCGACCGGATCCAGGCGTTCGCCCGGTCTGCCTCGGCGCTCAACACCTACGGGAAGGCGCTCAACAGCTCGCAGACGCTCGACGAGATCAGTGCGCTGTGCGTGGAGGCCGTCGAGTTCCTCATCCCGGGCGACGGGGCGGCGTTCCTCCTCGTCGACGAGACGGACGGCGAGCCCGCGGTGACAGTCGTCGACAGCACACTCCGAGGCGACGAGGAGCTCGCGGTGTTGGAGTCGCTGGCGGCCGCAGTGGAGCCGGACGAAGAGATCGAGGCGGCCCGGTACGCGGAGACGACGGTGGAGCTCGGGGGTGACAGCCCGGAGGCGGCGCTCGTCATCTCCGTCCGCACGGACCGAGGGCGGGCGACGATCGTCTCGCTGTCGACGACCGCGGAGATCGACTACGACGACGAGGACGTGGACCTGTTGGAGACGCTGGCGGCACACGCCTCGACGGCGCTCGCGGGTGTCGAGACGCAGGCGGCAGTCGGCGTCGAGTGAGTCGGGTCTGGCGACATCGGGTGCGTCGACTCTGGCGATGTCGGGTGCGTCGACTCTGCCGGCGTCGGATGCGTCGACTACGTCTCGCCGTCGGCGAGTGTGAGCCCGCGGTCCGCGGCGTTTCGCAGCGCGTCAGACCGGCCGTGTTCGCCGGGTGCGATGGCGAGGGTGGCGAGCCCGTACTCGTTCGCGACTTCGAGGGCGGGCTTGAAGTCCGTGTCACGCGAGGCGACGGCGACGGTGGCGGCCCGTCCCTCGGCGACGAACCGGGCCACGTCGACCGCGAGCCGAACGTCCACGTCGCCGCTCGTGGTGACCACCCGGTAGCCACGCGCTTCGGCGGCCTGAATCAGTCCCGCGGGCGCGTGCTCGTCGAGGTACAGCCGTGTGGCGACCAACGGCCCGGCGTCGGCGGCCGCCTCGCGCACGTCGTCTAAGTCCACGTCGAACTCCTCTCTGAGGACGTTCGGGCCGTCGACGAACAGGGCGACACCCTGTGGCACGCTCCCGGGCGGGTGCGGCGGGCCCCGACTGTCGTCTTCGTCCGTCTCGTCGTCCGCGCGCTCGCCGCCGCCCAGCAGCCGACCGAGCCACTCCATACCTCCCGTCTCGCGGCGGTGGGCAAGAGACCGACGGAACACGTCGGGTGACCGCGCGCGAGCCACGGCCCCCTGCGGACGACCGACGTGCCGACGGCGCGACGACCGTCGCCGTGGCTCCCCGCACTCGCCGTCACCGGCCGCGAGACGGCTGCAGTCCCGGAAGCTTGCCGCCGACACCACGTTCGTGGAGAGATTCGCCTCCCGTCGGGTCGCGACGGTCGTCGCGGGTACGAACCGCTAGGAAACGCTACTTCAATCTGGTGTACGATACACGTTTCAGATACGAGATCAACTCCCAGTCTCCGAAATCGTACGCTTGGGGGACTCTCACACGCGTCTGCGCTACACGGCGCATCGGACGTATTACACGTATCGTCGTGAGATATCCACATCTGTCTCGGTTATATACTGTAGGTAGGCGTAAGTATCAAGTAGGCCCGCCCGAATTGCACGAGCGAAGCATGTCAGACAACGACAGGGGTATGCTACGGCGTGGTTTCCTGAAGACGACGGGTGCCGCTGCAGGGGCGGCGGCAGCCAGCGGCGTCGTCTCGGCGAATCCGAGCGGACGCGAGCTCGGTCCCAAGAAGGACGAGATCGTCGTCGGGGTCTCGGCTTCGCCGGACGTCTCGTCGATGGAGAAGGAGGTCTCGAGTGCGGTGCCGGGCAACGCGGAGGTTGTCCACAAGAACGAACGGCTCCGTTACGTCTCGGTGAAGTTCCCGAGTCGGGCCTCGGAACGGGCCAAGCAGAACTTCATGGAGACGGTCACGAAGAAGAGCGCCGTCAAGTACGCCGAGCGCAACGAGACGTTCGAGGCACAGGCGGCGGTCAACGACCCGCAGGAGCCGAGTCAGCCCTCGCTGGACCTGATCAACGCTCGTGCGGCCTGGGACACGACGTTCGGATCGTCGAACGTCACCTTGGCCGTGATCGACACTGGAGCGCAGTACAGCCACCCGGACCTCGACGGCAACTTCGCCAGTGACCCCGGCAAGGACTTCGCCGACAACGACGGCGACCCGGCGCCGGACGCCACCAACGAGTACCACGGCACACACGTCTCCGGAATCGCCGGTGCCGAGACGGACAACGGCACGGGCGTCGCGGGCGTCAGCCAGTCTCGGCTCATCAACGGTCGCTCGCTGGACGAGTCCGGCAGCGGTTCTCTGACGGACATCGCCGACGCGGTCCAGTGGGCCGCAGACCAGGGCGCAGACGTGATCAACATGTCGCTGGGCGGCGGCGGCTACACGGACACGATGAAGAACGCCGTGAGCTACGCCAACAACGCCGGCTGTACGATCGTCTGTGCCGCCGGGAACGCCTCTCGGAGCTCCGTCGGCTACCCGGCGGCCTACAGCGAGTGTATCGCCGTCTCCGCGGTCGACGCGAACGGCAACCTCGCCTCCTTCACGAACACGGGCAGCGGCGTGGAGGTCGCCGCACCCGGTGTCGACTACCTGTCGACGACGACCACGGGCCGTGGCGAGTACGAGCGTCTGTCGGGCACCTCGATGTCGTCACCGTGCGCGGCGGGTGTCGCCGCGCTGATCATCGACCAGTGGGGGACGGACAACGTCACCACACGTAGCCACCTGAAGGCGACGGCCAACGACACGTCGCTGTCGGACTCGGAGGAGGGCTCCGGGATTGTCGACGCAGAGGCTGCAGTCACGACACAGCCCGGCGACGGCGGCGACGGTGGCGACGGCGGTGGCGGCGGCGGGGGCGACTCCACGACGGCGTCGCTGGACGACTCCCTCTCCAGCTCCTACGACAGCGACTGCTGGACGTACGGGTTCAACTACTCCAGCCCGTCGAAGGTCGTGATCGAGCTGTCCGGCCCGTCGGACGCCGACTTCGACCTGTACGCCAACGACGGCGAGGCGGCCTGTCCGGACTACTACGGCAACGACTACGCCTCCTACACGACGGACAGCCAGGAGTCGATCACTATCGACAACCCGGACACTTCGACGGACCTGTACATCTCCGTCGACTCCTACCAGGGGAGCGGCACCTACACCCTGACGATCACCGAGTACCAGTGAACTGACGCCGTGGCCGGAGGTCCGGCCACGTCCGACGCCCTCGGGCACGACGCCCGTTCTCGGAGTTTCCAGCGGCTCTCGTTCACCCCGCTCGACGCCCGGCAGCGCCACGCTCGGGCGCGGACGCGAGAACACAAGTGCCAAGTCCGTCGCGGCGAGGCAGTCCACCGTCGTGCCGTCCGGGCACCGGGTAGGGGTCCGCGCCCGACGACGGGCGACAGGGCCGGTCCGTCCGTCGCGGGCGGGCCGGCCTACAAAATAGTCCGAGTGTGAGTCTACCCTCGAGTATTTGTATGCCGTAACTAATACCTCAAATATGGCTGTCAGATACCACCACCCAGATAGAAACCACATGTCGATCGATTTTGTCCACCCCGACCGGAGTTCTGTTGAGGCCAAGGCCGACGAACTGGACGAATCCGAGACTGACGTACTGTCGTACGATCTCGACGAGAGAGCGTACGTGTTGTACGCCGGATCAGAGGCCCCAAAGAGCGCCGAGGAAGTCGAAATGGATCCACAGCGGTTAGCTTCCGAGGTCGAAGCCCCGACCCGCACGATTTTGATCAGATCGCTACAAGCGTTCCAGGCTGTCGTCGAAGACAAGCGGATGGAGGAAGACGAACGGTTGCGGGCGTACAAACAGCTGGAACTGGAGGGGGTCGTTGACGCGCTCGATCGCGTAGACTGGGACGGAACAGTGACAGAGATCGGTGGGCGACTGATGTCGAACCTCATTCTTCGTCACCCGTTTCCAAACGCGAACCACCGGACGAGTCTCACGATGCTCGAACGGTACGTCGCCGCCAACGAGCGGGAATTCGACCTGCCGAGAGTGCACACTTCCGATTACGAGTGGAAGGAGTGGGCAGACGAGTACATCAGGAAGTCCAAACGAATCTTGACTGTCAGGCGAAACGCTCCCAGATTCTACCATCTCGACGAACTCGGCTGTGAGACCGTCGTGAGAAAGGGTGGGGTAGAGATCGACCTGGAGCAGTGGGATCTGATGAGAGACCTGAACCGGTCACACGAGAAGTACGCAGAAGACCACGAAGAACTGTGCGAGGAGCTCACCGAGCAGATTCTACAGCGTCAGCAACAGGTCGACCCGGCACAGAGCGGCCTCGGGAGAGCGGAGTTCGCGGGCTACTTAGAACAGTTGAGTTAGTCCTGCAGATCGGAGACAGATCTAGCAACGCGCTCGATCTCGTGGCTGTGGCTGATCTCCCACTCGCGCTCCAGCTCGGAGATTGCCTCTCCTAACTCCATACGTTACGGTACGAGGGCTACGGTATAGGTCTGTCTGTTGTTCACCTCACTGACTGTGACGAAACCAGAGCCCGGCACACCAGACGGGGTGCCCGCCCTCGCCCGTCCCGCAGGACTTTACCCGGCGGTCGGCAGACGAGAGGGGTATGAGCGCTCCCTCCGGAATCGTCGGCGAGTTCATGTCGCTCAAGCGGGAGACAGCGGCGGATCTGTTGGCGATGCAGTGTGGCGACTTCTACGAGTTCTTCGGTGAGGACGCGGAGACGGTGGCGGACGAACTGGACCTGAAGGTGTCACAGAAGTCTTCGCACGGCTCCTCGTACCCGATGGCCGGGGTGCCCGTCGACGACCTGGAGCCGTACGTCCGGTCGTTGGTGGAACGGGGCTACCGCGTCGCAGTCGCGGACCAGTACGAGACGGCCGGCGGCCACGCCCGCGAGATCCAACGGGTGGTGTCGCCCGGCACCGTGATCGACCCGGACGACGCGGCGGCGCGGTACCTCGCGGCCGTCGTCCGGGAGACGGACGGCGACGGCTACGGGCTGGCGTTCGCGGACGTGACCACCGGTCGATTCCGCGCCGGCCGGGTCGCGGACGCGACGGCCGCGACCGCACAGCTCCACCGTTTCGATCCGGTGGAACTCCTGCCCGGCCCGGACGCCCGGACGGACGACCCGGCCGTCGACCGGGCGGACGACGCGACCGTCACGCTCCACGAGACGACGGCGTTCGCCCCCGGGCGGGCGCGTCACCGCCTGCGCGAGCAGTTCGGCGAGACCGCGCTGGACGCCGTCGGACTGGACGCCGAGGCGGCCGTCGCGGCCGCCGGAGCGGTGCTAGCGTACGTGGAGACGACTGGCGTCGGCGTGACGGCGTCGATGACTCGGCTGGGGCCGTTGGACGCCGGCGACCGGGTGACGCTGGACGCGACGACCCGCCGGAACCTGGAGTTGGTCGAGACGATGCAGGGGGACACGGACGGCACGCTCCTGTCCACGGTGGACCACACGGAGACGGCGGCCGGCTCGCGGCTGCTCCGGGAGTGGTTGACGGCGCCCACCCAGGACCGGACGGAGATCCGTCGGCGTCACGACGCCGTCGAGGCGCTGGCGGGAGCAGCGCTGGCCCGCGACCGACTCCGGGAACTGTTGTCCGGCACGGCCGACGTAGCGCGGCTGGCCGCCCGGGCAACCAACGGGAGCGCCGGCCCGCGGGACCTCGTCGCCGTCCGGACGGCGTTGGGGCTCCTCCCGGAGCTGGCGGCGGCGGTCGCCGACACGCCGCTGTCGGACGGGCCGGTGGCGGACGTGTTGGCGCAGCCGGACCAGTCGGCCGCCCGGGAGCTGTACGAGGAGCTGGAGTCCGCACTCGCCGCGGATCCGGACGACCCCGGCGAGGGGGTGATCGCGCCCGGATACGACGAGGAACTAGACGGGGTCGTCGACGACTACGAGGCGGCCAGAGAGTGGTTGGACGAGCTCGCGGACCGAGAGAAGCGCCGGCACGGGCTGAGCCACGTCACGGTCGACCGCAACAAGACGGACGGCTACTACGTTCAGGTGGGGAAGTCGTCGGCCGACGACGTGCCGGAGCACTACCGGGAGATCAAGACGCTGAAGAACTCCAAGCGGTTCGTCACCGACGAGCTGGCAGAGCGGGAACGCGAGGTGCTGCGGCTGGAGGAACGCCGCGAGCAACTGGAGTCGGAGTTGGTGACGGAGGTGCGCGAACGGGTGGCCGAGGCCGCGGAACTGCTCCAGACGGTCGGCCGGACGCTGGCGGAGCTGGACACGCTGGCGGCGCTGGCGACCCACGCCGCCCAGGCGGACTGGGTGCGACCGACGCTGTCGGACGACCGTCGGCTGGCCGTCGAGGGTGGGCGCCACCCGGTCGTCGAGGCGACGACGGAGTTCGTCCCGAACGACCTCCGGATGGACGACGACCGCTCGTTCCTGATCGTCACCGGGCCGAACATGAGCGGCAAGTCGACGTACATGCGCCAGTGTGCGCTGATCGTGTTACTGTCGCAGGCCGGCAGCTTCGTTCCCGCGGACGCCGCGACGCTGCCGGTCGTCGACGGGGTCTACACCCGCGTCGGCGCCTTGGACGAACTGGCACAGGGCCGGTCGACGTTCATGGTGGAGATGCAGGAGCTGTCGAACATCCTCCACTCCGCGACGGCTGACTCGCTGGTCGTGTTAGACGAGGTGGGTCGTGGGACGGCGACGTACGACGGGATCAGTATCGCCTGGGCGGCCACGGAGTACCTCCACAACGAGGTCCGGGCGAAGACGTTGTTCGCCACCCACTACCACGAACTGACGACGCTCGCGGACCACCTCCCCCGGGTCCACAACGTCCACGTTGCCGTCGCGGACGACGACGGCGTGACGTTCCTCCGTCGGGTGCGCGACGGCCCGACGGACCGCTCGTACGGCGTCCACGTCGCGGACCTGGCGGGCGTCCCGGGTCCGGTCGTGGACCGCGCCGACGAGGTGCTGGATCGACTCCGGGCCGAGGAGGCCATCGAGGCTCGTGGCGGGGAGGCGGGTGACGCGAGCGAGGCGGGCGACTCCGAGCCGACACAGGCTGTGTTCGACCTCTCGGCCGGAGAGTTCACCGGCGGGAGCGAGGGCGGTAGTAGCGATGACGGCGCCGACGGCGCCGACGAGGCTGCCGCCGACGATGGCGACGACTCCGACGCTCCAGCCGTCGATCCGGAGACGGAAGCGGTCGTCTCGGAACTGCAGGAGACGGACGTGACGGCGGTGTCGCCGTTGGAGCTGATGTCGCAGGTGCAGGAGTGGCAGGAACGGATCGACGACTCGTGAGCCGGGTCGGGCGTCGCCCGACGCTCGGTGTCGCCGGCCCCTCCGGAGCCTCCGGACCCGACAGAGTGAATCCCACAGCGTGACACGGTCGGGACGATGAGCGAGCGCGACCCCGTCGAGATCACACCCTTGGACGACCGGACGGTCCGGGAGATCGCCGCCGGGGAGGTGGTCGAACGGCCGGCCAGCGTGGTGAAGGAACTCGTCGAGAACAGCTTGGACGCCGGCGCGAGCCGTGTCGCCGTCAGCGTCGCGGACGGCGGCCAGGAGTCGATCCGAGTGCGCGACGACGGCCACGGGATCGCCCGCGACCAGCTCCGGCGGGCGGTCGCGGAACACGCGACGAGCAAGCTCGACGGGATCGGGGAGCTGGACGCCGGGGTCGGCAGCCTGGGTTTCCGCGGGGAGGCGTTGTACACGGTCGGTGCGGTGTCGCGGCTGACGGTGCGGTCGCGGCCGTCGGGCGCGGAGACGGGCGCGGAGGTGGTCGTCGACCACGGCGACACCGGAGAGGTGACGCCGGCGGGCTGTCCGACCGGCACCGTCGTCACGGTGCGGGAGCTGTTCGGCGAGACGCCGGCCCGCCGGAAGTTCCTGAAGACGGCCGCCACGGAGTTCGACCGCGTGAACGCCGTCGTCTCGGCGTACGCCCTGGCCAACCCGGGGGTGGCGGTGTCGTTGGAGCACGACGACCGAGAGGTGTTCGCCACGCCCGGCGACGGCGACCGGCGGTCGGCGGTATTGTCCGTCTACGGTCGCGAGGTGGCGGAGTCGATGCTGTCCGTGTCGGGGGCGCGGTCGGTGACGGTCGCGGGGACGGACGCCGAGGTCCGGGTGACCGGGCTCGTGTCGGAGCCGGAGACGACCCGGGCGAGCCGGTCGTACGTGACGACGTTCGTCGACGGGCGGTGGATCAGAGACGGCCAACTCCGTCGGGCGGTCGTGGACGCGTACGACGGGCAGTTGGCGGCGGACCGGTACCCGTTCGCCGTGTTGTCCGTCTCCGTCCCGCCGGCGGCCGTCGACGTGAACGTCCACCCACGGAAGACCGAGGTGCGATTCGACGACGACGCGGCCGTCGTGGAGACGGTCCGGGAGACCGTCCGCGAGGGACTGCTGTCTGCGGGGCTCCTCCGGACGAGCGCGCCACGCGGACGGTCCGCGCCCGAAGAGACGGAGCTGGACCCGGCGGTGCTGGGCGGGGCGGGTCACGGACCGACGCCGGGCGAGGGTGACGACACTAGCGACGCCTCGCCGAGCGACACCGACGACGCCACACCGACCGGTACCGACGACGCCTCACCGAGTGAGGACAGCGACACGGCGTCGGGCCCGACGGACGCCGACACCGACACCGACACCGACGCGGCTGCGGAGACCGACACGCCGCGCGACGATACCACAGACGACTCCATGGGGGCGGCCGACGACGAGACGGCGACGACCACAGACGAGGTGTTGTCGGCGTGGGGGGCGACGGAGTCGGAGGACGACGCGGACCCAGCCGACGGGAACGAGGCGGGGACGACGGACGCGAGAGGCCCAGCCGACGGGAACGAGACGGGGACGACGGACACGGGGGACCCAGCCGACGACTCGGGGGACCCGGCGAGTCCACACGACCCACACGACGACGAGTCGGCAGCGACGGCGAGCGAGGCGGCGACTGCGGGCGACGCCCCGACCCCGCGGGACTGGCAGGCGTCGGCGGCGGGCCAGCGGACACTGGACGGCGGGCGGACGGACGACTGGCGGGACCACGACAGTCTGCCGTCGCTGCGGGTGTTGGGGCAGTACGACGACACGTACGTCGTCTGCGAGACGGCCGCGGGGTTGGTGCTCGTCGACCAGCACGCGGCCGACGAACGGGTGAACTACGAACGGCTGCGGCGAGCGGCGGGGCTGGCGGACGGGGACGACCCGGCGGTCCAGGCGCTGGCGGAACCGGTGACGGTGTCGGTGACGGCCCGGGAGGCGGCGTTGTTCGACGCCTTCCGAGAGGCGCTGACGGCCGCAGGGTTCCGGGCGGAGTCGGTCGACGACCCGTCGGCGGACCGTGCGGTCGCGGTGACGGCCGTGCCGGCGGTGTTCGACGCCGCCTTGGACCCGGAGTTGTTGCGAGACACGCTCGTCTCGTTCGCAGAGGACGTTGCGACCCACGACCGACCGACGGCCGACGCCGCAGACGACCTGTTGGCGGACCTGGCGTGTTACCCCTCGATCACCGGCGCGACGTCGCTGACGGAGGGGTCGGTCGCGGCGTTGTTGTCCGCGCTGGACGAGTGTGAGAACCCGTACGCCTGCCCGCACGGCCGGCCGGTGCTCGTTCGGTTCGACGCGACGGAGATCGACGACCGGTTCGAACGCGACTACCCCGGCCACGACGACCGGCGGGAACGGTGAGCGCCACCACCGTGCCGTCGCGGTCAAGTGGCTCCCGCCCCGACTCTCGCTCGTGACACTGACAGCCGACGACACTGGGGTGTACGCGCGACACAGCGAGCGACTGGGCCGGTACGTCGAGGTCGGGACGGCCAGCGGACAGGTGGTTTCGGTGTCGTTCCCGGAGACGGCGCCGGGGGACGCGGCCGACGACGGGGCGGTTCTCTCTCGGGTGTTCGAGTATCTCGACGGCGAGGCAGACGAGTTCCAGGACATCGCCGTCGCGCTCACGGTGCCGACGGACCACCGGACGGTGTTGGAGGCGACCCGGAACGTGCCGTACGGGCGGTCCGTCGGGGCGCGGCGGGTGGCGCGGATGGCCGCCGGAATCGACCCGGACGACGACGAGGACGTGCGGACGGTCCAGTCGGCGCTGCGGGAGAACCCGGTGCCGGTGTTCGTCCCGGACCACCGCGTGGAGACGAGCGGCGCGACGCCCGGACCGGTCGCCGACCGACTGCGTGAGATGGAGGGTATCTGACACCCGTTGTCAGTGCACGAACAGGCAAGGCTCTTGTTACCGGACGACGATCCATCCGTATGCGATGGCTCGTGCCGTTGTTCGTCGTGGCCCTGGTCGGGGTGGCGCTCGCTCCGGCGGCCGCGGCGGCCCCGGCAGACGACGCGACAGTCGAGACGGCCGACGACGCGACAGTCGAGACGGCCGACGACGCGACAGTCGAGACGGCCGACGACGTACGGCCCGACCCGGCGAACGACACGCTCGGGTGGGAGGACGGCTACTGGTACGACGACCCCCTACCTGCGGTCGATCCGACCGACGGGCTCAACCAGACGGAACTGGACAAGGTCGTCGCCCGGTCGATGGCCCGTGTCGAGCACATCAGAGAAGTGGAGTTCGAGAAGACGGTGCCGGTCTCGCTCATCGACCGGGACACGTTCAAACAACGGTACGCCTCCGGCGACGGCGGGGGCGTGCCGCCCGCCTACCGAGCGTTCGACAACGCAAAGTGGGAGGCGATCTTCGCAATCAACGAGTCGGCCGACTCGATCGCGGTCGCCAACCGGAACCGTGGCGCGACGGTCGGGGGGTTCTACAGCCCCAGCGAGGATCGGATCGTCGTGGTCAGCGACAACACGGAGACGCCACAGCTCAGCGAGGTGACGCTGTCACAGGAGCTGTTCCACGCGCTCCAGGATCAACGGTTCGGCTACGACGCGCTGAACTACGCCACCCGTGAAGGGCACAACACCGCCGACGGCGTCGTGGAGGGTGACGGCAACTACGTCGACAGCCTGTACAGCCAACAGTGTGAAGAAGAGTGGAACTGTCTCACCGACACCGGCGGCGAGGACAGCAGCGGCGGCGGCACGTCGATCAACTTCGGACGGTACTTCGTGACGTTCCAGCCGTACTCGGACGGCCCGAAGTACGTGAAGGCGGTCCGCGAGCGCGGCGGCTGGGAGGCGGTCAACGCCCTGTACGACAACCCGCCGGTCTCCTCGGCGGCAGTTGCCGAGGTGGACCTGGACGAGACGCAGCCACAGACGGTGACGATCGAGGATCAGACGGCCGGCGACTGGCAGCGTGTCGAGGTGAACGGCCGGCCGAGCTACGCGAAGCTGGGACAGCCGGGCGTGGCGGCGATGTTCGTTCGGCCGTTGTACAACGACGCGAACCCGGACACGTGGGTGGTCGACCCCCGGAACTGGCTCAACCGGACCGAGACCGGTGAGCTCGCGGACGACCCGCTGAACTACTCCGTGTCCGTCGCGGACGGCTGGGACGGCGACCGGCTCCACGTCTACCGAAACGCCGACAACGAGACCGGCTACGTCTGGCGGATCGCCTGGGAGTCGGAGGCGGACGCCCGGGAGTTCGTCGACGGCTACCGGCAGCTGTTGGGCCACTACGGCGGTGACCAGGTCGGGGACGACACCTACGTGATCCCCGACTCCGGGTTCGCGGACGCCTTCCAGATCCGTCGGTCCGGCGACACCGTGACGATCGTCAACGCGCCGACGTTGGACGACCTGACGCAGGTCCGCACGTCGGCGTCGTCGGTGTCGACGGCGACGGAGGCGACGCCGACGCCGGGCCGGACGGCGTCGCCGACCCCGGCTGTCGGCGACTCGCCGACGCCGACCCCGACGGCGACCGCGGGCGAGGAGACGGCGACCCGGACGCCCGGGTTCGGCGCAGTGGTCGCGCTCGTGGCACTGCTGGCGGCCGCCGGGCTGGCGCGGCGGCGGGACCCGTAGGCTTACCACGGCCCCCGTCGGAGTCGTGGTGTGACACGGACCGCGACCGCACACGCCCCCGGGAGCGTCACGCTCGCGTTCGCGCCCACACGGGACGGCCAGGGGTCGCGCGGCATCTCTCTCACCACGGCAGACGGCGTCGAGGCGGAGGTCCGACCGGCAGACGACACCCGCGTCTGGCTCGACGGTGAAGCGACGGCCTTCGAACCGGTCGAGGGTGTGTTGGAACGGCTGGGTGTCGCGGCGGCCGTCGAGCTGACGGCGGCGACGCCGGTCGGCGCCGGCTTCGGTGCCAGCGGCGCGGCGACGCTTGCGACGGCGCTGGCGGCGAACGCAGCGTTCGACCTCGGCCGCGACCGGTCGGCGCTCGTCGAGGCGGCTGCCCGCGCCGAGGTGGCCGCCGGCACGGGGCTGGGCGACGTGTTCGTCCAGAACCGGGGCGGGCTCGTGTACGACACCGGCGACGGGCGGCGCCGTCGGGCCCGGACGGGTGATCTCCAGTACGTCTCACACGGCGGGATCACGACGGCGGACGTGTTGGGCGACGAGGCGGCGATGGAGCGGGTGCGGGCGGCGGCGACGGACGCCTTCGCCGCGTTCGACCCGTCGGCGTCGCTGTCGACGCTGTTGTCGGTCGGGCGGACGTTCACTGACCGGACGGGACTGGCGACCGACCGAGTGCAGGAGACGTTCGAACGGGTGGCGGCGGCCGGGGGAACGGCGACGGCGGCGATGGTGGGGGAGACGGTGGTGGCGACCGGTGCCGGCGACACCCTCCCGAACGCCACACGGCTGACGGACACGGGCGCACGACTCCGGTGACGCGGCCGGATTTTTGTCCGTGGCCGCCGAACGTCCGGCATGGAGTTCGATCCGGCCGAGACGGCCCTCCTGGTGGTGGACGTACAGAACGGGTTCTGTCACCCGGACGGGAGCCTCCACGCCCCGCACAGCGAGGCGGTCGTGGAGCCGGTCGTCGCGCTGGCCGAGCGGGCGGGCGACGCCGGCGTCCCAGTCGTGTACACTCGGGACGTCCACCCGCCGGGACAGTTCGACGGCAACCACTACTACGACGAGTTCGAGCGCTGGGGTGACCACGTCGTCGAGGGGTCGTGGGACGCACAGCTGGTCGACGACCTCCCGACGGAGTCGGCCGCCCACGTCGTGGAGAAGCACACGTACGACGCCTTCTACGAGACGGAGTTGGACGGCTGGCTGTCGGCTCGCGGTGTGCGTGACCTGGTGATCTGCGGCACGCTCGCCAACGTGTGTGTCCTCCACACCGCCGGGTCGGCGGGACTGCGCGACTACCGCCCGGTCGTCGTGGAAGACGCCCTGGGCTACATCCAGCCGGACCACCGAGAGTACGCCGTCGACCACGCCGACTGGCTGTTCGGCGAGACGGTCGGCCGTGAGAGCGTCTCGTTCGCCGAGTAACCCGCCGAACCGGTATCGTTCCCGACACATCGTGAAGTTACTACTCTAGTATCTGGTAACAAACAAAAGAACGAAGACGCGGTGATCGTATGCCCTAGTCGATGGACAGTGCGGCGCGGCGTGCGGCGGGGACGGTCACGGTGCTGGCTACGGGTGTAGCTGCGGCCGTGGCCCAGACGGCGGTGTTTCCGACGACGGTGCTGGGGCCGTGGCGGCTGGCCGGGCTGGCGTTTCCGGCGGCGGTCGCCGGAGGGGTCCTGGTGGTGGGGCGGCTACGCGGAGAGCTGACCCGGACGGTCGGCCGGCTGTTGTTCGGCGGCGCCGGGCTCGTGTACGTCGGCGCGATCGGGCAGGCGTTGGGACCGGTCGTCGCCCGTCCGCCTCCGGTCGATCTGTTGACGACGACGGTGCCGTTGGCGACCGGCTGTGTGGGCGTGGCCGCGGCCGTCGCCAGGTGGGTCGCCGTCGACAGACGACGGGCGGCTGCGCTCGTCGACCGGGAACGACGAGCGGCCGCACAGCGGGCGGAGTTGGAGCGACAGGCCGACCGGATGGAGTCGTTCGCGGGAGTCGTGAGCCACGACCTCCGGAACCCGTTGGAGGTGGCGCGCGCCAACCTGGACGTGGCGGCAGAGAACGGCGATCTCGACCGGTTGGACGCGGTCGTGGACTCCTTAGACCGGATGGAGCAGATCATCGGCGACGCGTTGGCGCTGGCTCGGATCGGCCCGGCGGCCGTCGAGACCGGGCGGGTGCGACTCGCCGACAGCGTCCGGACGGCCTGGGACGGGGTCGCCACGGAGGAGGCGACGCTGGAGCTGACGGTGCAGCCGGGGACCGTGATCGTGGCCGACGAGACGTACCTCCGACGACTGCTCGAGAACCTGTTTCGCAACGCCGTCGACCACGCCGGCCCGGCGCCGACGGTGACGGTGGCGGCTACGGACGACGGCTTCCGCGTGGACGACGACGGCCCGGGGGTGCCGCCGGAGCGGCGCGACGAGGTGACGGAGGCTGGCCTCACGACGGCCAACGACGGCACGGGGTTCGGGCTGAGCATCGTCGACCGAATCGCGGCCGCTCACGGCTGGCGGCTGACGGTCGGGGAGTCGACGACCGGCGGCGCTCGGTTCGCGTTCGACCGCGTCGAGGTGTCCGAGACGGGGAGTGTCGACGGCGGCGAACTGGCGACCGCAGACGGGAGCGGCGACTGGGCCGGTGGCGTCAGAGAGGAGTGAGTGCCTCGGGAGCGGATCGTCGACTACGACTCGTACTGGAGTTCACCGCCGGCCAGCCACAGTTTGACGGAGGTACCACACTCTGGGCAGGCGTACGCGACCGGGGCGCCGAACACTCGCGGGTCGGTGCGCTCGAACCGCTCGCCACAGCCCCGACAGTCGATCTCTGCGGTGTCGTCGACAGTCGGGCTGTCGGTCGTCGTCCGAACGAACGTCGCTGGGGAGTTTGAGCTCATAGTTTGTGGCCGCGTTTGCCGCGGGCACCAGAACGTAGGGACGGCTCTATCCTAAGTGTTGTGGCAATTGTTACCACAACAGATCCGTCGGCAGCCGCCGGGGGGTCGCCGTCGGCCTTCGGGAGCGTCGTCGCGGCCGAGCCCGGCAGTTTCGGCGTCTGTCGGGCGTCAGACGTGAGGGAACGCTTTTAGGTCGGGGATGGGTTTCTACGGGTAATGGGACTCAGGTGTCTGCTCGGGCACGACTACGGGGACACCCGAACCGAGCGCGAAGAGGAGGAACGGGGCGACGAGATCGTCGTCACCGAGACGGAGATCGAGGAGTGTACGCGGTGTGGTGACACGCGGGTCGTCTCCGAGAACACCGAGGTGCGGAGCCTGGCGAACGCCGAGAGCACGGAGCCGTCCACCGACGAGCCGGAGTCCGACGAACAGGAGCCGCCGGAGCCGACGGACGCCGCGCCCCCGGAGGACGTGGAGGTCGTGATCGACGACGCGGAGTCGGACACGGGGGGGTTCGACGGACCGGCGGCGTCGACGGGCGACCGGAGCGTCGAGACGGACCTGCCGACGACGGACGACGCGGAGATCATCGACGGCGACGACCCGACGCCGTCCGAGTCGGCCACCGAACCAGAGCGGGACCCGAGGGAGTGGCCGGACAGTGACGCCACACACCCGGAGGACGCGCCCGGTGCGGACAACACACCCACGCCGACGGACCCCCGTGGGACGGGCGACGACTCCGAGGAGTCGACGGGGATCGTGGACGCGGACGCCCAGCAGACAGACGACTCGGCGGAGACCGTAGACGCAGACACCCGAGAGACAGACGACCCGGCGGAGACCGTAGACGCAGACACCCGAGAGACAGACGACCCGGCGGAGATCGTGGACGCGGATGCGCGCGAAGCCGACGACCCGGCAGAGACCGTAGACGCAGACACCCGAGAGGCAGACGACCCAGCGGAGATCGTGGACGCAGACGCCCGAGAGGCAGACGACCCGGCAGAGACCGTAGACGCGGGCGAGGAGACGCCGGACGGCGAGGGGTCGGTCGTCGACGACGCGGAGATCGTGGAGGGTCCGGGCGGCGAGGACGCGGAGATCGTCGACGAGACCCACTCGGCGGAGAGTCCGGCCGCCCGGGAGGCGCGCAGCGACGTGGTGGAGGGGGTGACGGACGATCCGCCGACGCCGACGGACGACGCGGAGATCGTCGACGGCGACGACGACGCCTGGCCGAGTCACGACGCGGACGACGGGGGGTACGACGCCCAGCCGGACGACTCCGCGAGCGACGTCTCCGTCGACGGGATGCAGCCGTCCGTCGACCCGGAGTCGCTCGTCGACGACGAGGACACGGAGTTCGTGACGTCGGAGCCGACGACGACCGGGCCGGTGACGAACGGCACCGACCCGGGGGGGGAGGCGACCGGGATCGACCTCTCGACCACTCGCGACGAACCGGTGGGAGAGTACTTCTGTCCGGACTGCGGCCACGCGGAGCCGGTCGGAGCGTCGTCGATGCGGAAGGGAGACATCTGCCCGGAGTGTATGCGCGGTTACATCGACGAGCGGCCCACAGAGTAACGACCGTCTGACGAAACTGCTAACAACGCCCCAGTCGAACGGCGGATCATGAAGGAGTACAAGATGCGTCGTGGGGAGTACCTGGAAGACCGGATGCCGGACCTCCAGGGGGAAATCGAGGAGTACTTCGGCGAGGTGACGGGGACGGAGGCAGTGAACGGGCACGAACTGTACGTCGTCGAGGACCCGGACAATCCGGTGTTCGAACGGATCGTCGCCGGCGCGGCGGCGTACGGCGGCAAGAAGGACCGACTGGCCGTCCACTTCGAGGAGCGCGACGCCGAGGACGTGATCGCGGAGGGGAACGCCGAGGCGGCCTCCGACGCGGTCGAGGTGAAGAACGACTTCTTGGAGGCGGCGACCGGGCGGGACGCCAAGTCGCGGCGCGACTCGATGAAGCGGGCGGTCGAAGACGACGCGCCCGACGTGTAGTCGGGTCGTGGACTCCGGCAGTATTTTACTGGCACCTCTCCGTAGCCACGCACATGACTGCTGTACGAGTGGCTGGCGTCGGCCTGACGAAGTTCGGGGAACACCCGGGCCGAACCGGCCGAGACCTGTTCGCCGAGGCCGCGGACACGGCACTGCGGGACGCCGGCGTCGAGCGCGAGACGGTCGAACAGCTCAACTACGGCAACTTCATGGGGACACTCGCGGAGCGGCAGGGCCACCAGGCCCCGCTGATGGCCGAGGCGGCTGGACTGCGGTGTCCGGCGACGCGCTACGAGGAGGCGTGTGCCAGTGCCGGGGTCGCCGTCCGGGAGGCGGTGCGCGCGGTGCGGTCCGGCGAAGTGGACGTGGCCGTCGCCGGCGGGATGGAGCGGATGACGAACCTCTCGACGCCGAAGGTGACGGAGTCGCTGGCGGTCGCGGCCGACGAACTGTTCGAGGTGCGGGCGGGAGTGACGTTCCCGGGAGCGTACGCGCTGATGGCGCGGCGGTACTTCGACCGGTTCGGGGGTGACCCGGAGGACCTGGCACACGTCGCGGTCAAGAACCACGCGAACGCCGTCGACAACGAGTTCGCTCAGTACCAACGGGAGATCGACGTCGAGGAGGCGTTGGACGCCCCGGAGATCGCGTCGCCGCTGGGGTTGTTCGACGCCTGTCCGATCACGGACGGCGCCAGCGCGATCGTCCTGATCTCGGAGTCGTTCGCGTCCGAGGCGGACGTGACGGCGCCGGTGGCGATCACCGGCACGGGGCAGGGCTCCGACCGGGCAGCGCTCCAGGACCGGGACGCCATCGCGGAGACCCCGGCGGCTCGGCGGGCGGCGGAGACGGCGTACGACGACGCCGGAGTCGCGGCCGACGACGTCGCCGTCGCGGAGGTCCACGACTGTTTCACCATCGCCGAGGTGTTGGCGCTGGAGTCGCTCGGACTGTACGAGACGGGTGAGGCCGTCGGAGCGGCCCGCCGCGGGGAGACGACCGCCGACGGGGCGCTCCCGGTCAACCTCTCGGGGGGACTGAAGGCGAAGGGTCACCCGGTCGGCGCGACCGGCGGGTCACAGATCGCAGAGCTGACACGCTTGCTCCGGGGCGACCACCCCAACAGCGACGCCGTCCCGGACGCGGAGGTCGGCGTCGCGCACAACGCCGGCGGGACGGTCGCGAGTGCCGTCGTCCACGTGCTGGAGGTGGCGAAATGAGCGGCGACCCCGTGCCCGGTGTCGACGAGGGGTACGACGAGTGGGCCGACGCGCTCGCGGACGACGCCTTCTACCTGGAGTGTCACGAGGGCCACGGCTCGCTGCCCCCCCGTCGGGTGTGCCCGGAGTGTGGCTCCGACTCGCTGTCGGAGAAGTCGCTCCCGTTGGTCGGCGAGGTGCTCACGTTCTCGGAGGTCCACGTCGCGCCGCCGGACTTCGCGGACGACACGCCGTACGTCACAGCCGTCGTCGACTTCGGTCCGGTCCGACTCACCGGGGTCGTCCGCGGCATCGACAACGACGACGTGGAGATCGGCACGGACGTGGAAGTGGACGTGACACAGAATCGGACGACCGGGAAACGGCTGATCGTGTTCCGGCCGCGAGAGCAGTGAGCGGGGGCCCGACGAGAGCCGGGATCAGAACCGTAGCTCGACGGCGTACTCCGAGGGATCGCCGTCGGTGTCGACCGCGAGGGCGTGTTCGACGAAGCGTTTGCCGCTCGCTCCCGCGGCAATCGCCACGTCCGTTCGCGTGTCGAGTGTCTGGAGATCGAACCCGTCGGCGTACGGGAGAAGGTTCGTGTACGAGGAGAATCGCGTCGGGAGTCCGTCGTCCGTCCGGTCGAACTCGACATCGACGAGCGAGACGGTCGCGTGGTCTGCGAGCCGAAACTCGATCTCGTGGAGCGTGTCCGCGTCCGCTCGACCGAGGACGATCTCGCCTACAGCCTCGGGCGTCGGCTCTGTCCCGTCTCCTCGGGTCGACTCGACGAGCCGCTCCCGCTCGGACTCCCCGAGCCTCCCCCCGAGCGCGCGTGTCACAGTGAACGGGTACGCGACGGTCACGGCCGGTACGCCCGTGTGGAACGTGAGGTAGAAGCTCGCGTACTCCGTGGAGACGTAGAGGTAGAACTCTTCGGCGTCGGGCCGCTCTGCTGGTCCGTCGAACTCTTCGACCTCGTAGCCGACTCGTTCGTACTTCTCGGCGATCTCCGCGGCCACAGCTTCGATCCGTCGATCAGTCGGCATTCAGGACCCCCGGATCTGGTGCTGTCTCCGCAACCCTGCGGCCGCTCCCGCTCCCGTCGTCGTCCGCGTTGTCGACCCGCTCGTGTGGCGGCGTCTCGTGGACCCGTTCGTCCGCGGCCCCGGCGCGAACGGCGCCAACGGCGGCGTTCAGCTCTTCCAGTTCCCGCAAGACCACGCTGTCGTCGACGATCCGGTACGTTGTCCCGTCGACTGCCTCGACAACGCCGCGGTCGACGAGAACGCCGAGGTGGTCCCGGACGGCCTGCGGCGTAATTCCGGCGCGCTCGGAGATCGTTCCAGTAGTGAACTCGTGACCCGGCGGCGAGTCGAGGATCGCGTCGATCAACAGCGCCCGCGCCGGCGTCATCGACAGTTCCAGCCAACCGCTGGGATGCTCCCGACGCATCCGTTTGATCTCGTCCAGGCCGGGGCGTTCCCCAAGGTCAGTTTGGGTCTCGGTCGGTCGATCCTCACTCTCGTCAGTCATGCGTGCCTGATGTTCGCCGTTGTAGTACAAAAGCGCCTGGGACGCAAATCTGTTTGGGTAAGGCGGAGGTTTATAACCGATGGCGCAGAGAAAGGGTCTATGTGACGAATGATAAACCAACGTATGCCTGTCAGCTCATCTCCGTGCTAGTCTCTCGTCACTGCTGGGGGGCCCCCGATCTCGCGCGACGCAGCGGTGAACTTCGCTGCTGTGCCCAGCCACGATCTCGACCGGGCCAAAGACGACTTCGAGACGCTCCGCACGTCGGAGGCGTACCCGTTCGTCGGCAACAGGGGGCCGGAACAAGCAGACTTGAAGACCGACGAGTTCGGCGCGTTGGCACAATTCCTGTACGACACCTGCGACTGGGAACGCTGGAAGATCGAATCGAAGCTCAAACACTTCGAGACGGACGAGTTCGCCTTCGACTGACGACTACTCCCGTTCGACCGTCACGGGTCGCTCGGCGTCGGCGGTGTCGCCCCGCACGGCGTCGACGAACTGCCGAGGGAACTCGACGTGCGGGAGCAGGAGGGCGTCGTCGAACACGACGAGCCGGGCGTCGGCGGTCTCGGCCAACTCGCGCCCCTCCGCCAGCGGCGGGAGGTCGGCCTCGCGGCCCCAGAGGATCGTCGTCGGCACGTCCAGCTCCGACAGGAGCGGGCCCAGCGCCACGTCGCTGTTGAGGCTGCCGGAGATGAACGATGCGGGGGCGAAGCGGGCGCCCTCCTGGTGGGCCGTGCGCCACTCGTACTCCTGCCAGTCGTCGCCGGCCTTCTCCGGGTCCCAGTAGCCGTGGTCGGCGTTGAAGTACCGGATCGACGGCTTCGACCCGAGGACGTTGTAGACCGCTTCGCCGACGACGGGCGCTCGGAGTAGTTCCCGCAGCCAGGCCTTGGGCGGCTCCGGGCCGCCGGTCGCGGTCGGGCAGACGAGCGCGAGCCGGCTCGCGGTCACGTCGCCCCGGTCCAACGCGGCGGCGGTGTAGGCGGCCGACAGCGAGGAGGCGAGCACGGCCGGCTCGTCGTAGCGGGCCAGGAAGTCCGCGAGGAAGTCCTCGTACAGCGCGGCGGAGTAGCGCAGCGGCGGTCGGTCGGAGCAGCCGAACCCGGGGAGATCCGGCGCGACGACGTGGTGGTCGGCCGCGAGGTCGTCGAAGATCTCGCGGAACTCCCCGCTGGAGCCGGCGGCGTTGATCCCGTGAACGAGCACGAGGGTGTCGTCGTCCGGGTCGCCGGCCTCGGTGTAGCCGACGTCCATCCCACGCCACCGGAGGGTGTCGTGGTCGCCGCTCAACGGCGGTTCGAGTTCGCCGGCCCGGGCGCGTAGCCCGCGCGAGACGGCGGCGGCCGCCCCCGCGAGGGCTACGCCGTAGCCAGCGTACTTCAGTCCGGATCGGAGACGTTCGAGAGCCATACGAGAACGTACGCCCGCCGGCGACTTAATAAGTGCGTGACAGACCGCCACCAGGCCGTCCGCTCAGTTCACGGCGAGGAACCGAGCGGTGAGCAGGACCGCGAACCCGGCCCACAGGAGGTACGGAATCAACAGGAAAGCGGCACGCCGGTCGACTCGACCGAACAGGACGGCCGTCGCGGCGACCGTGGGGACGAGCAGCCCGGCGACGGCCAGCGCGGCCGGATCGCCTGGAGCCCGAAGAACGTCGGCGTCCACGCCAGATTGACGACGAACTGGCCGACGAACGCCGCGAGCGCGATCGTCCGAGCACGCCCGGGCGGCGACCGGACGACGAGCCAGACGGCGACGCCCTGCAGGGTGAACAACGTCGTCCAGGCGACGGCGAACGTCGCCGACGGGGGGTAGATCGCGGGCTTGTCCAGCGTGGCGAATCACGCGGTGTCCGGTCCGGCCAACAGCGCGGGCGCGGCGCCGACGATGTCGACGGCGACGACGAGCGCCGCCAACCCGAGCGGCCGTTCCAGCCCACGCCCGATCCGTTCGACCGTCGTCCGGGAGTCCACGTCCGACCCCTACTCGCCCGGATCTGATAACTCCCCCTGCGCGGGCTCGCGTCGGGTGAGCCGCACGTCCAGACAGACGTTGAGTTCGTGGGGTGCGTACGACCGGACGACGTGCTCAGTCTCGACACTCACGTCGTACTCGTCGCCGGCGGCCGCACGGATAGCCCGCTCGCCGGGACCGAACGGGTCGTCTTCGTGTTGGATGTCGTAGTAGTGAAGGACACAGTCGTCGCCCGCGAGCGCGACGGCGGTGTCCAGGAACTCGTCTGCGGAGTGCGGGAGGTTGGCGATCAGTCGGTCGGCCCAGCCGCGGTACCCCCCGTCGCCGTCCGCGAGGGTGCGCACGTCCGCCTCGACGGCGGTCACGCGGTCGGCGACAGCGTTGCGGCGGGCGTTCTCCCGGAGGAACGGCACGGCGGCGGGGTTGGCGTCGACGGCGACGACCTCGGCGTCCCGGCTGGCCGCGGGGACGGCGAACGGGCCGACGCCGGCGAACATGTCGAGGAGTCGCTCGTCCGGCTGGACCTGTTCGATCACGCGGTGACGCTCCGTCGCCAGCCGGGGTGAGAAGTACACCGTCGTCGGGTCTACCAAGAACTCGTGGCCGTACTCCCGGTGGACGGTCTCCGTCTCCTCGCCGGCCAGGAGCGTCCACTCCCGGACGCGGTACTCCCCCTGGACCTTCGAGGCGCGGTCGACGACGGCCTGACAGGGCACGTCGGAGTCGACGACGGCGTCGGCCACCTCGCGTGCCCGGCTCGGGTCGTCCTCGTCGATCACCACCACGTCGCCGAGCCGTTCGTAGGTGGGTTCTTCGTCCAGCAGATCCGCGGGCGTGGTCTGTCGGTCGCGCTCGCCGGTCGCACGGTCGACGACGGGCAGCTCCGACGGCACCGCGTCCGGGTCGACGACGGGGACGTAGATCCGGCCGTCTTCGACCTCGATCCGGCGGTCGCCGTCCAACAGCCCGGCGTCGGCGAGCCGTTCGCGGGTCGTCTCCCCGCGCTCGCGGGCGACTCGGACACACGGTGCGTTCACGACCCGCTGTCGGCGGGCCGCGGTCAAGGGCGTGTCGGTCGTGGCCGTCGGTCCGTCCGCGGACGCCCGACCGGAGCGCCGTCGCGTCACTCGTCGGACGCCTCGACCCCTCCGGGTGACTCGGACGTTCCGGCCTTCTCGGACGACTCGGACGCCTCGACCCCTCCGGGTGACTCGGACGTTCCGGCCCTCTCGGACGACTCGGACGTTCCGGCCCTCTCGGACGACTCGGACGAGCCGGAGGCGTCGTCTGGCAGCGCCGTCACCCGCGGGGTTCCGGTCGTGGGGTCGCGGCTGAGCTCCGTCGGGACGCCGAACGCCGTCCGGAGCGCGTCGCTCCCGAGGACGGTCGCCGGGTCACCGGCGGCCTGGATCTCGCCGTCCGCGAGCAACAGTAGTCGGTCACAGTACCGGGCAGCCAGGTCGAGGTCGTGGATCGCTGCCAACACGGCCCGACCGGGGTCGCCGTCGACGGTCGACCGGACGAGCCCCAGCGTGCGCACTTGGTGGTTGATGTCGAGACTCGCGGTCGGTTCGTCCAAGAGGAGCACGGGTGTCTCCTGAGCGAGCGCCCGGGCCAGGAGGACGCGTTGACGCTCGCCGCCCGAGAGGGTCTGGACGGAACGGTCGGCGAACTCCGTCACCTCCGCGGCGGCCATCGCGTCGTCGACGGCGGCGCGGTCGTCTGCGTCCGTCCGACCGAACCGGGAGACGTACGGCGTCCGACCCATCTCCACCACGTCGGCGACGGAAAAGTCGAACGAGAGGCTCGTCCCCTGTGGAACGGTCCCCACCCGGCGAGCGATCTCGCGGCTGGAGTGGTCCGACAGCGGGGCGTCGTCGACGCGGACCGTCCCCGAGTCGGGGGTGAGCGTCCCGTTGAGCGTCCGGAGGAGCGTGGTCTTGCCGGCGCCGTTCGGGCCGACGAGCCCGACGAACTCCCCGCGGTCGACGGCGAGTGACACGTCCGTCAACACGGGTTCCCCGCCGAGTCGGACCCGGAGGTCCGACGCCGACAGCGCTCCCGTCACAGCTCGTACACCTCCCTGGTGCGGAGGAGGTACAGGAAGAAGGGGGCGCCGGCGGCGGCGGTGACGACGCCGACCGGGATCTCCACGACGCCCGACCGAGCGACCGTGTCGGCGACGACGAGGAAGCTGCCGCCGGCGAGTGCGCTCGTCGGCAACAGGACGCGGTGGTCCGGGCCGACGAGCAGCCGGACGCCGTGCGGGACGATCAGCCCGACGAAGCCGATCACGCCGGTGACGGCGACGGCCGCGCCCGTCAACACCGACGAGATTGCCAACAGGGCTCGCTTGGAGCGTTCCACCTCGACCCCGAGCGCGCCGGCGTCCCCCTCGCCCAGCAAGAGTACGTTCAGGTCGCGGGCGTACGCCGACAGCGCGACCACGAGCGGCGGGACGACGACGGCCGCGACGGCCACCTCGTCCCAGCCGGCGTTCTTCAGGTGGCCCATCAGCCAGAACACGACACGGCGCATCGACTTCCCGGAGAAGAGGATCATCGTCGAGACGACCGCACTCAGGAGCGTCTGGATGGCCACCCCGACCAACAACAGCGTCGCGGTCGGCGTCCGACCGTCCCGGGTGGCGATCAGGTAGACGGCGAAGCCGGCGACGAGCCCGCCGAGGAAGGCGGCCGCCTGGAGCCCGAGCCCGAACGGGAGCGCGAACGGCAAGACGATGGCGGCGACGGCACCGACGGCGGCGCCCGACGACACCCCGACGATAGAGGGGTCGGCCATCGGGTTGCGGAAGAACCCCTGCATCACGGTGCCGGCGGCAGACAGCGCGATTCCGACGAGCGCCGCCAGCAGGATGCGCGGCAGTCGAACCGTCCGAACGATCACGGCGTACGTTCGGTCGACGGAGAAGTCGAACAGACTGACGAACTCGACTGTCATTCCGGGCGTCTGGAGCAGCCCCGGGGCACCGTCGAACGACACCCCGACCGGGAGCTTGACGGCGTTCAACACCACTGCCGCGACCTCCAGCGCCGGAATCGAAACCGGACCGACGCCGGCGCTGACGACGACCGACACGACTAGCACCACCGTCGCGGCCGCGGCGTACGCCGCCGTCCGTCGCCACACTCGCTGCACGGGTACAAACTCACTTGATTTAGTCAAGCATATATTGCCTTCGGTCCACGAGACTGACGTGACCGAGTTCAAGAGACTGGCGGCGACCCTGGCGGTCGTCGCGTTGCTCGCTCTCGCCCCGGTCGGCGTCGCCGCCGCGGGCGCAGTCGGTGTACAGCCACAGACACAGGAACAGATCCAGGCACAGACACAGGAACAGATCCAGGCACAGACACAGACGACGTGTGAGTTCCCGGTGACGACGACCGACGCCACCGGGACGGAGGTGACGGTGACGGAGCGCCCCGAGCGGGTGACGACACTCCAGCCCAGCGCCGCCCAGACGATGTGGGAGATCGGCGGCCGCGACCAGGTTGTCGGCGTCTCGAAGTACGCGACGTACTTGGACGGTGCCGGCGAGCGAACGAACATCTCCACCGGTGGCTTCGGAGGGGCGAGCGTGGAGAAGGTGGTCGGCACGGAGCCGGACCTGGTGCTCGCACCCAACGTCGTCCGCAACGAGACCATCCAGTCGCTGCGGAACGCCGGCCTCACTGTCTTCAAGTTCGAGGGGGCCGGTGACATCGCCGACGTCCGTCAGAAGACGACCCTGATCGGGAAGCTCACGGGCAACTGCGCGGGCGCCGCGGAGGCGAACGCTTGGATGACCGCGAACGTGGAGGCCGTGAGCGAGGCGACGGCCGACACGGAGCGACCGACCGTGTTGTACCCGCTGTCGGGCGGGTTCGTCGTCGGTGAGGAGACGTTCATCACGCAGATGATCCGGGCCGCGGGCGGCCAGAACGTGTTCCGCGGAGAGATCAGCGGCTACAGAGAGGTGTCCAGCGAGGTGGTCCTCACGAGCGAACCGGACGTGGTCGTGTTCGGCGACACGACGGCGTACCTCGCCGGCGAGAAGCCGTACCGACAGCTATCGGCGGTCCAACAGAACCGGACGGTGACGGTGAACACGAACTGGCTGAACCAGCCGGCACCCCGGTCCGTCGTCTACGGCGTCCGGAACCTCTCTGCGGGGGTCGCGCCCGAGACGACGGCAGACGTGTCGTTCCCCGCCCGCGACGAAGTGAGCGTCGCCACGGAGACGCCGACGGCCACGGAGACGCCGGAGCCGGCGGCCACGGAGACGCCGGAGCCGACGGCCACGGAGACGCCGGAGCCGACGACGTCCACGTCCGCGCCCGGGATGGGTGCGGTCGTTGCGCTCGTCGCAGCCGGGGTCGCCGCGTTGCTCGGCCGGCGACGGGCGTGAGCCGCCCGCCGACGGAAGGGTAACGCACTTGCCCGTGGCCACGCCACTCGGAGTATGGTCGAGAACGTCCTGTGGCCCGCCTACTTCGACGCGGAGCTGACCCGCGCGGACGGGCGGCGGCTCCCGACGGACCAGGCGGTCCCGGAGCCGACGGTCGACGAGATCGCCAAGGCGGTCCAGCAAGTCGGGTACGACGCCACAGTCGAGCGCGGGAAGACGTACTCTAGAGAGTACGAGACCCGCGGGCGCGTCCTGGCACGGGGAACGACCGACACGACGAAGAACGACCTCGTGCGGGCCGTCGGCGCCTACGTCGCGGCCGTCCGCGGGGAGTAGCCGTGCGCCGCGTCGGCGAAGTGGTTCGAACGGCCCAACGGCTCGCGATCGTCAGGGTGCCGGCAGAGGCGACGGAGCCGCCGTCGATCGGCCGGCGCGTGGTCGACGAGTCGTTGGAGACGGTCGGCGAGATCGTCGACGTGTTCGGGCCAGCGGCGCGGCCGTACGTCGCCGTCACGCCCGACGACGGCGTCTCTCTCCCGTCGCTCGTCGGGCAGCCGGTGTACGCCCGGTCGTCGTGAGTCGGTCGCGCCGGACGACGACAGTAGTGCCGGACGAGAGTAGTAGTGTCGGACGACGACAGTAGTGCCGGACCGCGACAGTAGCGCCGGGCAGCGATCTACCGCCGGGCAGTCGCGCGCGCGATCACGACACCGGCGGCCACGAGCCCGCCCGCGACGACAGCCATCGTCACGAGCCGTCCGGTCTCGCCGTTCTGTGCCGCCTCCAGCGCGAACGGGAGGAGTCCGGCGGCACCCCCGACGTGTAATGCGACGACGAGCCGCGGGATCGTCACCGGCCCCGGGAGGGTGTCGTCCGTGTCGGTCCCCGCGATCGCGCCGTCGAGCTCCGGATCGAGGTGCTCCGAGAGGTCGTCGTCCGTCACGGCCGTGGGTCGGGACCCGGTGAGGAAAACTGTCTCGGAGTCGGACGGCTCGGCGCGTCCGCGCTACCGGCGTCGGAACGCGGTCCGGACGCCCGTCAGACCGACCACGACCAGACCGACGGCGTAGCCGAGCCGGCGGGTGCCGGGCGGGGCGACGGCGAGGTAGACGGCGACGACCGCGAGCGCAGCCAGCGTCGCGGTTCCCCACACGACCCACTCTGCGGTCCCGGTCAGCGGCAGCCACTCCACCCCGTCGCCCGTCGTCGTGTCGACCGGGTCGGCCAGCTTCGGGGTCCTGTGAGCGGGCTGGTCTGTGACACCCCGGAGTGCAACGTCCAGGATCGTCTCCAGTCTGAACCCGGGTGTGGTGAGCACCGCGAGCAGGTACGGCGCGACGATGAGCGCGGCGAACCCGGGAAAGAGGGCGTACCGCCCGACGAGGTAGCTCTCGCTCGGATCGGCGGGCCGGTAAGACACCGTCACGCGCTCGCCCGACTCGAACCGCTCGACCGTGACGACCGTCGCTCGCTCGGTGCCCGACGCCCACGCCGGGAACGGCCCCTGACCGGTGTACCGCTCTCCGTCGACCGTGTACGTGTACGTGAGATTCGTCCGATAGAACTCGTCGTTGATGAGCTGTGGTATGTCGAGCGAGTCCTCCTCGACGCTCGCCGTCTGGACCGTGCCCGTCGTCGTCGCTGCGGTGTTCACCCTGTCGTACTGACTGACCACGTCGGCGGTGCCGACACCGAGCAGCAACACTGCGAGGAGGACTCCGACGAGCAGCTGTCGCCGTGTTGTCATTATCAGATCTGTTGAAAATTGTATTTTATATCTGGTCTTAGTAGAGTATGGCCAAGACAAGATGTCAACTACAGAAAAATTGGCACAAGCGATCTCTAACCTGTGTCTTGTGGTTAATCCGACCCTCACTCGCTGGCTGGCCCCGGCAGCACCGAGGCGCCGATTAACACTGCGTACGCGATACACGCCAACGCAGTGATAGCGATCAGCACCTGCTCTGGCGGAACGTAGCCGATCTGCTGGAACCCGTCCTTGACGGCATCGTAGACGGTGTCGTAGAGGTCATTGGCCAACGCGACGACGGTCTCCTTCGGAGAAATAGTACAGTTTTGAGGGCTGATGCAGACTTCTTCTCCAGTTCCGGATTCAAGCTTGAGAGCGAGTGGACACGGCTTTGACGGGTCGATAATGAGGTTCAACGCTGCTTTGTACCGAACGGTTCCGCCGATGGTTCCGTTCTCAATCTCAACGCCCGGCCCCCAGCCGACTGCCATGCGGGTTCTTAATCCACTGTATGTCAGGCCGCCACATTGGTACGAAGTTATACTGACCGGAGATGGAGCCTTCATGCACACGTTGTCTGCAAATGGGACCTGTGCGCAGAACTCAAGCGGTAGTGCCGTCGGAAGTTTGGACAGCCAACTCGGAATACCTTCGGCACTCAGTTCCTCGGTGGCCGCGAGGTCACGGGCGGCACGCTCGCGGATCACCTGACGGAACCGGTCCATCTCCTGGGTGGTGAAACCGTCGCCGTCACCAGTCACCGTCACCTTGCGTCATGCATGAGTTAGAATTGAGAGGTGATAATTAAGCCTTTCTATTTGGAGCGAAATGAGCTTGTTACGACGTGCGGTGCAAGCGCTGTACGTGAACGTTAGCCGTCGAAAGAGCATTTTGGTCTGTGTATGCAATATCTGTGTCTCGGACGCGGCTATACCGGTAGTAGAAGTAGATTTATACACGAGCGACGATACTTTCCCGCGTATGAGTGTCACACTGGATCTGTTCGCGGCCGCCGGGTTCGACCGGCTCTCGATCCTCCAACGGGAGCTGTCGGCGCGCGTCGACGAGACGGACGCGGACGCCGTCTTCGTGGAGTCCTCGGACGACGAGTTCGGCCTGACGGCGTGGGCTCGCGCGTTCCTCCGGTCGCCGGCGACGGCGACGGGGTTCGGCCTCTACAGTCTGGTGGGCTACGCTCTGTACGCGCTCGGAACGCGGAGTATCAGTTCGCCACAGGAGTGTGCGGCCGACAGACTGGAGACGGACCGGTCGACGCCCGTCTACCGAGTCGAGGGGTCGTCGTCGGGCCTGTTTTCGACCGGCGGGCTCGTCTCTACGCTCGTCGAGTGGGTCGCCGTCGCTGCGACGGCGTTCGTCTTCTCGGCGACGGGTGTGGCGACGACGGTCGCGGCCGCGTTTCTCGCCCCGACAGCCGTCCGTCTCGTCGCACGCTCCACACAGACGCTCGCGGCACTGCTCGCCGTGCTCCTGACCCCGGCCGTCGCTCTCCTGCTCGTGGTCGACACCGGCTCGACGGCTGCCCTCGCCGTCGGCGTCTTCGCGTTTCTCGTTGCCAGCGCCCGACAGACGGGCGACCGGGCTGCGGCAACGCTCGACCGCGTGGAACGGGTGAGCGCAGAACACGGCCACGAGCGAGTCCTCCTCCTCGCAACCCAGACCACGGTGTCGAACCTCCGTGGACGACAGTCGGACTCACCCGGCCCGGAGATTGCGTCGGCTTGGGTCCGACGCGCGTTCCGCGAGGGACGCCGGAGCGAGGCGACGACTGACGCCTGACGCCCGTCCGGGTCTCTGCGTCCGTTCAGCTCCCGGAGCCTTCCGCGAACGCCTCCTGGGCGCGCCGGAGCGCCGGCACGAGCACCCAGAACGTCAGCGGCCCGACGATCGCCATCCAGAAGAACACGTCGTTGAGGAAGATACCGACGGCGTCGAACACGTTGGCGGGCTCCGACGGCGCGGCGATCAGCTGGCGGGAACTCTCGAAGGAGGTGGTGCGGTACCACCCGGCGAGCACCATCCACGCGAGGCTGGCCCCGGTGAAGATACCCAGCCCCTTCATGAACTCGTCGGCCATTACCGGGCGTCGGGCGCGGGTCGTCTTGAGCGTTTCCGTCTCACTCCGCGGCGCCGTCGGCCGGCGGCTCGTCGGGCTCGTCGTCACCGTCCTCACCCATCCCTTCGGCCCGAAACCGAGAGCCGAGGACGTACACGACCGCCCCGAGCGCGATGCCGGCCAGCCCCAGCACGGCGAAGACGGGCTGGAGTGTGGCCCACACCCCCGGCGACACCTGCACGGCGAAGACGGACAACACGGCGTTGACGGCGAAGCGGACGACACCGCCGGTCATCACGGCGGCGTCCAGCAACACGAAGCCGCCGACGACGCCGACGACCGCCAACAGCGTCGAGAAGACGGTGACGGTCTTGTAGATCGGCATCGGCACGACGACGTCCCGGCTCCCGCGCTCGTCCGTCTCCGCTCGGTCGGTTCCCCCGGCGTCACTCATGCGCCGGTGTACACGGCCGCGGTACAACTGCTCTTCGGACTCACTGCCGGAGCGCGGACAGCGCCTCGGCCGCCTCCCGTGCGGCCGAGAGGTGGTCCGCCGCCGTCCGCGGATCCGTCGCCTCCGCCCCGCGGGTCGCGTGCTCCGCGATCGCGTCCGTCAACGCCGCCCGCGCAGCCGCGAGGTCGCCGCCCGCGGGTGACGACCGTCGTCGTGTCGCCGGCTCTCGCCGTCCAGTGTCGGCAGCGTCGCCGGCGGGCTGCCGACCGGTGGCGGCGTCGCCACCGCGGCCCTGCCGTTCGTGCGTCTGTGTCCCGCCGGACTGTGTCGTGTGCCCCTGCGCTGGCGTCGGCTGGGCGTCGCCGGCAGCGTCGGCCGCCGTGCGGCCGCTGTTGGGAGCGTCGGCCGCCGTGCGGCCGCTGTTGGAAGGGTCGGCCGCCGTGCGGCCGCTGTTGGGAGCGTCGGCCGCCGTGCGGCCGCTATTAGAAGCGTCGGCCGCTCTGCGACCGTTCTCGGTGCGCCCGCGCTCCGGCGTGCTCGCCTGTCCCTGCTGTGGCGGTCGTTGACCGCCGGCCGCGGCGGGTTCCTCGGACTCGCTCGCCTCTCGAGCCGCCTGCCCGTCGGCTGCTTGCCCTTCGGCCGCCTGCCCGTCGGCTGCTTGCCCTTCGGCCGCCTGCCCGTCGGCTGCTTGCCCCTCGGCCGCCTGACCCTCGGCCGCCTGCCCCTCCGCCGAACAGGTGGGACAGAACTCCTGGTCGTCCTTGCGGAAGATGGGGTCGCCACAGGTGTCACAGTGCCTGTTCGTCATCGTCGCCCCCTTCAACAGGAGGTCGCTCATGCGCTGGGTGGACTGGCGGCGCTCGGCGTCGTCGCCGTACTTCTCTTCCAGCTTGCGTCGCTCCGCCTCGCGGTCGAAGCCGTCGCCGGAGTCGCTCATACCCGACCCGTCCGGGTTCGACGGCGAAAAACTCCGTCCTTCACACCACGTCGCCACGGACGGTCGCGGACTCCTGGCCCTGGCGGTGGCCCCGGACGGCCTCGGCGATCTCCGTGGCAGTGTCGTCGGCCACGTCCAGCATCTCGAACGCGCCCGTCAGCGTCGGGAACGGGAGCTCCCCCGCCCGGAGCTTCTCCAGCGTCTCCGTCGCGCGCGTGCCGTCGGCCCACAGCTGGACCCCCCGAGGGTCCAACACCTGGGCGTACTGCTCGCGGTCCAGCGCGGCCTGCAGCCGACGGGTGACGTTGTCGTCGAACGGCGCGTTACACACCTCCAGGTGGATCGGCTCGTCGTCCGGCAGGAGGTGTGCCGCCAGACACTTCTCCGGGGCGGCGTGGCCGGTGTCGTTCGCCCGGAGGTGCTCCGGGAACGCCCGGGCCCACTCCGCCGAGACGGACTGCCCGACCCCGTCGACGCCGTGTTCGGCCCGGAACTCCGCGGCCGCGTCGTCGTCCCCACGGAGGTGGAGGTCCTTCGTCACGTACACGTCCAGCCGGTCGACGGGGTCCAGCCCCAACGCGACGTCGCCGTACACCCACACCTCTCTCACCGGGACCGGGGTGGGTTCGGATTCGATCGTGTCGAGAATCGCCTCCACGCGGTCCAGTGCGGCCGTGCGCTCCATCGTCCGTCCGTCGGCGACGCAGCGTCGTAGGGGTTTCGCTCGCCGTGACTCGTGTGTGTCTGACGTAAGTTCTTAACACCGCCGTACCCGTGGGTGGAGTATGGGGATCATGAGCAAGATTCTCGGCGGGGAAGACGGGCGGTCCGCCGGGGACTACGTGGAACTCGAGGCCGAGGACTTCGACACGCAACGGGGGACGGCGGCGATGCAGGTCCACATCGCGGAACTGGGTGACCAGACGGACGTGATCGAGATCAAAGACGCGGTCTACGACGGTGACTTCGTCATCGCCGACATCACCCGCCACTCCACCTCCGACGGGACGACCGAGCACCTGATCGACGAGCTCCGCCAGGTGACCAAGGAGGTGGACGGCGACATCGTCCGGAAGGGTGACGACCAACTGATCATCGCGCCGACCGGCGTGAGCATCGCCCGGACGAAGCTGAACGAACAGCCGTAGTCGTCGGTCAGTCGATCTCCGCCCGGCCGGAGGTGGCGGACCTGATCCGGTCGCGCAGCCCGGCGGCCGTCTCCGTCGGCGCGGCCACGTCGAACGCGACCCGCTCGGCGTACGCCGCCTCGAACTCCGCGTCGGCACCCTCCAACAACCCCCGGACCGTCCCGGAGTCGTCGTACGCGACGGTCACGGCGAACCGCTCGCGCGGGCGCCGCTCCGTCACGCCGGCGGCGTCGACGGCGTCTTTGACCGCCCGAGAGTACGCTCGGGCCAGCCCGCCGACGCCGAGGTTCGTCCCGCCGTAGTAGCGCGTGACGACACAGACGAGACTACGGAGGTCTCGTTGCTGGAGCACGTTCAGCGCCGGCTTGCCCGCCGAGCCGGACGGCTCCCCGTCGTCGCTCTCGTACTCTCGGAGCAGCCCGCCCCCGGTCGGGGTGTCACCGACCTCGGCGCCCGACTCCCCGTCAGCGGGCACCCGGTAGACGGGGACGTTGTGGGTGGCGTCGTCGTACTCCGTCCGGACGGTCTCGACGAACGACTCGGCGGCCCCGGGGTCGCTCGCCGGCGCGACGTGACCCAGGAACTCCGAGCCGCGAACCTCGAAGCTCGCGGTCGCGCGCTCGGCGACAGTGCGGTACGGCTCCACGCCCGACGACTCGGTCCGGAGGCGCAAGTGCGTTCTGCTCCCGGTCAGAACTCGACGCTCCGGACGTACGACAGCTCTCGGATCTCGACGAGGAGCTCTCCGGGCACCTCGCGGTCCGTGATGAGGTACAGCTCCGGCTCGTCGGCGAACTCCGGATCGTCCGACAGCACCTGTCGCAGCGGGACGTCTCGCTCGGCGAGCAGCCCGGTGATCTCCGCGACGACGCCGGCCGCCTCCGGCTCCCCCACCTCCACCGTCAGCACGGTCAGCCCGAGCACGGGCGCGAGATCCATCAGACTCGGGACGGCCGTGATGTTCCGGAAGATCCGCCGGAGTTCGTCGTCCTGGAGGATCGCGTCGGTGGTGGCGTCCACGACACGCCGGTCGACGTCCGCCTCGCGGGCGATCCCCGTGTCCGGGATCTCGATGCCGCCGGAGACGACCCGGCCGTCCGCGTTGACGGAGAACCCCCGCTCCAACAGGAGTCTCACCACCGTCTGCTGGCCGGGCGAGCCGGCGAACTTCTCCATGATCCGGCCGAACTCCGTGTCTGCCGGCTCGTGGCCGTCGCTCGCGGGCGGCCCGTCGACCACGTTCCCGTCCGTTGGGTCGTCGTCTGTCATCCGTCTCTCGGCGGGTCGGGCCGAACACTCAAAGAAGCTCCGTCGCCGACGGTGGCCGAGTCAGGGGGTATTTCAGTGATGCCGCCGAACCACACAGCGATGGAAGGGTCGGAGGCGTTCACACGCACTGGCAGTCTCGGTGTCGAAGAGGAGTTCTACATCGTCGACGACGCCGGCCGACCGACCGCCGGGATCGACGACCTGGTGTACGGTGACCGGGAGCCACCCGCCCGGCTCGCCGACCGTCTCGCACACGAGCTGTTCGCGTTCACGATCGAGACGCAGACGCCGACGATCGAGACGCCGACCCCCGACCGGATCGCCACAGAGGTGCACGAGACGCGCGACGCGCTCGTCGACCACGCCGCCGCCGACGGCTACCGGATTGCCGGCGCCGGCCTCCACCCCGCCGCTCGGTGGCGGGAGCTCGACCACGCGGAGAAGCCCCGCTACCGCTCGCAGCTCGATCGCATCCAGTTCCCCCAACACCGCAACACGACCGCCGGCGTCCACGTCCACGTCGGCGTCGACGACGCGGACAAGGCGGTGTGGGTCGCCAACCAAGCCCGGTGGTTCCTCGGCCCGCTCCTGGCGCTCTGTGCCAACTCCCCGTTCTGGAACGGGTTCGACACCGGGCTCGCGTCCGCCCGGGCGAAGATCTTCGAGGCGCTGCCCAACACCGGCGTCCCGACCCGGTTCGACGACTTCGAGTCGTTCCGCCGGTTCGAGCGCCGGATGCTGGAGGCCGACCGCGTCCGCGACCGAGGAGAGCTCTGGTTCGACGTGCGACCCCACACGGAACACGGCACCGTCGAGGTGCGCGTGCCAGACGGCCAGTCCGACCCCGATGTCGTCACGACCGTCGCGGAGTACGTCCGGGCGCTCGTCGTCGACCTCGCCGAGCGGTACGAAGACGAGACGCAGCCGACGGCCCCGCCGACCGTCGATGTCGACCGCGACGGCCGCGGGCTCCGCCGGGAGCTCCTAGACGAGAACAAGTGGCGCGCGATGCGGTACGGCCACGACGCGGACTTCCTCGACCGCGACGGGGACAGCCTCGTCACGCTGCCGGACCACGTCGAACGGGAGACGGACCGACTGGGCACGGACGCGCTCGTTGAGCTGTTAGAGCGGGAGTCCGGCGCCGCACGGCAGCGCCGGCTCGCAGGCGACGGAGAGTTCGACGCGCTGTGTCGGGACTTGGTGTTGTAGCCGCTACGCTCCCGACTCCTCGGCACCGCCGGTGTCGCCGTCTGTGTCGTCTTCGTCTGTGGCGTCGTCCGCGTCGTCGTCCTCACTCCGCCCGTGCGGATCCTCACCGTCTCCGTCGACGGCGGGGTCGAACCGTTCGTACCACGCCAACACCTCCTCCATCCGGTGGATCGCCCGCTCCGGCTCGCCGACGTTGTGGTGTTCGTCCTCGTAGACGACGAGCCGCGCGGGTACGTCCTGTTTCCGGGCGGCGACGTACAGCTGTTCGGACTGGCTGGGCGGACACCGCCAGTCGCGGCCGCCGGCGGCGACGAGCAGGGGGGTGTCGATCTCGCCGGCGTCCGTGATCGCGGAAGCGGCGTCGTACGTCTCCGGCTCCTCCCACGGCAGGCCGAACTCGTCGCTCACCAGCGCGTGGCTGTCGTCGGCGCCGAACGACGCCCGGAGGTCGTAGATCCCGTGCTCGGGGGCGGCGGCGGTGAACAGGTCCGTCTGCGTGACGAGGAACCCCTGTGCGATCCCGCCGTACGAGAAGCCGTAGCCGAACACACGGTCGGGGTCGACCCAGCCGCGGTCGACCAACGACTCCACCCCGGTGACGATGTCCGTCACCTCGTGGGTGCCCCACTGGCCACGCAGCGTCTCGGCGAACTCGCGGCCGTACGAGGAGCCGCCCCGGTAGTTCGGGCGGAACACGACGTACCCCCGCGAGGTCAACACGGTGTGGGCGTGTGAGAACTCCGGCTCGTCGTAGCTCACCGGACCGCCGTGGATGGCGACGACGACTGGGTGATCGCCCTCGGAGAGGTCGACCGCCGGATCGCTGTACACGATGCCCTCGATCTCCGCGTCGTCACTCTCCCAGGACACTCGCCGAACCTCCGGCGTGGAGTGGTCGGCGAGGAACGACTCGTCGGTGGCCGACAGCCGGGTGAGTGACGCTGGCTCCGTCGTCGCGTCCAGGTCCGCCGTGTCGACGGCGAACACGTCCCGCCCGTCCGACGGGTCGGACAACACGAACGCACACCGGTCGTCGCCGTACTCGAACCCCGCGAGCGCGCGGTCGGTGCCCTGGGCCTCGAAGATCCGTTCGACCGTCCCGTCCGTTCCCACCCGGACGAGCCGCGTCCGCCCCTCGTCGCCGATCTGGCCGACGAGCGTCGACTCGTCGGTCCAGTGGAACCGGCCGCCGGCCGTCCGGTCGAGATCCGCCGTCAGCGGCCGCGGGCCGTCCGGTCCGGTGACGTACACCTGCGCCGGGATACACCAGTTCTCCGGGTCGCGTCCGACGAACGCGAGCCGGTCGCCCGTCGGGTCCCACTCCGGCGCCGACGCGGCGACGTCGCCGTCCGTCTCCCGCCGGAGAGCAGAGCCGTCCGGCCGGATCGTGTACACGTCGGTCGCCAGCGTGTCGTCCGGTCGGTCGCCCCGACACGAGAGGAAGGCGATCCGGCCGCCGTCGCCCCACGCCGGCTGGAGCCCGTACAGTTCGCCGAACGCCCCGTTCGCGCCGTAGGCGTCGTCGAGTCGCTCCGTCTCGCCGTCCAGTTCGACGACGTGGAGGTAGGTGTCCACCGTGTCGAGGTAGCCCACCCCGTCGAGCTTGTGTTGGAGTCGTTCCGTCTCGACCGGCCCGCCGTCCTCGCGGCTGTCCAGGTACGCCCGTTCCTCCTCGGTCGGGTCGCGGGCGGCGACGACGAGTCGGTCGCCCGCCGGCCCCCAGTCGAACGACCGGGCGCCCTCCGCGAACGCCGTCACCTGGCGGGCGTCGCCGCCGAGCGCCAGGTCGAACAGCCAGACCTGTGGTGTCGGCTCGTCGCCGCCCGCGCTGTCGCCCGTGTCCGTGTCGTCGGGGTCTGTCTCGTCCGTGTCGTCGCCGGCGTCGTCTACGTCGGCGGTGTCCGCCGCCGTGTCGTCGTCCGTCTCGTCCGTGTCGTGTCCCACCCGCCGGTCGGTGTCTTCCTCGCGGGTCGCCAGGAAGGCGAGTCGGTCGCCGTCGGGGCCCCAGGCGGGGCTGCTGGCGCCGTCGACGCGGGTGAGTCGGTGTGGCGCCCGCGAACCGTCCGTCGGGACGACGAACAACGAGGTGACGTTCTCCTCTTCGTCCGGGTCGGCCTCGACGGCGGTGAAGGCGACGCGGTCGCCGTCCGGAGAGAGGGCGGTCGATCCGACTCTCGTCAGGTCGTAGTGGGTCTCTAAGGGGACCGGTGTCGGCTCGGGAACGGCCATCGCCGGCCAGTCGGTGCCCGGTCACGTAAGTGACAGGCTATCGGTCGTCGTGACCGGCTCCGCCGGTCGGACGCTCACGGCGGCCGGGGACGGTGAGTGTGTGGGTGTGGAGAGAGTAGTTCCGTCCCCGCACCCGGCCGTCGGGACAGCGTCGGAAAATAGCTTGTGGTCGGGGTGGTCTCGGTCGCCGAGTCGTCGGGGTGGTCTCAGTTGTCGTCGTCGTCCGGCTCGTTCTCTAGGTCGACGGTGCCGCCGGAGTCGCCGTCGGCCGTCCCCGTGCCGTTCGCCGTCGACTCCGTCGTCGGGCGACGACGGTATCGCCGGACTGCGTACAGTCCGCCTCCCAGCGGCAGCCCGACGACGACCAGGTACGGCAGCGCGTACGCCGTCAACACGACCGTGCTCTGGAGGAACACCACGACACCGTCGATCGACTCCAGGAACGCGCTCGTGACGGGGGTGTCGTACCACGCCGTCCCGAGGTCGTCGGGGGGGTCCGGCCGCGGCTCACGGATCTCGACGGTGATCGTCGTGAACGCCACCTGTCGTTCCAACTGTTGGAGCTGTGCTTCCGTGCGTTCGATCTCCGTCTGGACCCGCGACAGCTCCTGTTGTACGGCGAGCACGTCCTCCGTCGTGTTCGCTCGGCGGTAGAGCGCCCGCAGCTGGTCGCGTTCCTCTCGGAGGTTCTCCAGGCGTGCCTCCAGATCCACCACTTGGTCGGTCACGTCCCGGGTGGACTGCTCGGAGGCCCGCACCTCCCCGGTCTCGTTGACCACCGCCAGCGCCTCCGTGTAGTTGCTCGTCGGAACCCGGAGCGTCACGCGACCCACCGTCCAGGTCCGGTTGCCCGCTCCCTCGACGCGACGGGTGGAGTCGCCGACGAACCCGCCGGTGGACTCGGCGTACGCCGCCAGCCGCTCGCGGGCGGTCTCGAAGTCGTCGACGACGATCCCCACCCGTGCGGTTCGGATCAGCTCGCGGCCCCGATCGACCTGTGCGGTGTCGTCGGCGGCGCCGTACTCGGCACCGTCGGCCGCGCCCGACTCCACGGGCGTCGCGCGGGCGGCGTCGGCCTCGCCGGTGAGGGTGAAGCCGCCGCCGGCACCGGACTCTGCGCCGGTCTGGACGGAGTTCCCGCCAGCACAGCCGGCCAGGACGACCAACAGTATCGTCAGAGCTGTCGTGTATCGGCTCACGGCCGCCCGCTACTCCGGCTGCCGACTTGAGGTTTCCCGAGACTCAAGTCGTCGCTGTACACACCGTCCGGGAGGTTCTTGTACCGGCACGACCCACTCGATTCCGTGTCTGACCTGCTCACGACCGGCTGTGACGCGTTCGACGACCTGTTGGGCGGCGGGGTAGAACGGGGTGTCGTCACCCAGTTGTACGGGCCGCCGGCCTCCGGGAAGACGAACGTCGCGCTGACGGTCGCGGCGGCGGCTGCCGTCGACGGCGAGCGGGTGTTGTACGTCGACACGGAGGACCTGTCCGTGGCGCGGTTCCGAGACATCGTCGCCGCCCGCACGGACGAGGCGTCCGTCGAGACGGTCGCGGAACGGCTCATCGTCACGGAGGCGACGGACTTCGACGAGCAGGCGGAGGCCGTCCGCGACACGGAGGCGTTCGCCGAGCAGGTCGGACTGATCGTGTTGGACTCTGCGACCGGCTTCTACCGCCTCGAACGCACGGCCGAAGGGTCGGAAGGCGACACGCTGCGGGCGGTCGGCCGCCAGGTGACTCACCTCCTGTCGCTCGCCCGTCGCCACGACCTCGCGGTGATCGTCACCAACCAGGTGTTCTCCGACCCGGAGAGCGACCGGACGCGGCCGCTGGGCGGGAACACGCTGGAACACTGGACCGGCGTGGTCGTCCGGCTGGAACGGTTCCGCGGCGGCAACCGCCGTGCGACCGTGGAGAAACACCGCTCGGAGCCGGCCGGCGAGCGCGCCCGCTTCCGAATCACGGACGCCGGGATCGAGGACGCGACGGACGCGGAGCCGTAGCTACCACCCGGACCAGGCGCTCGTCACCTGGTCGCGGGCGAACACTCGTTTCACGTCTTTGGCGAACACGCTCTGGCCCTCGGAGTCGGCTTTGTCGTACGGGTAGCCGTCGGCGTCGTCGCGGACGTGGACGCCGACGATCTCCACCTCCTCGTCGCCGAACGTCTCCGCGGCCCCGACGGCGAACTCGTACTCCCCGGGGACGTACAGCTTCTCGCTCCGGCTCTCTCGCTTCCGGCCGTCGTTCGGGTGGATCGTCATGTCGACACCGACGTTGTCGACGGATCGGGTCCAGACGGTCTCTGCCGTCTCGGCGGTCGCCGACTCCGCGCGACCCTTCTCCACCTCGACGCTCGTCACCCGGACCTGTTGGATCGCCTCGCTGGTCTCGGCGACGAACTCGTCGCCGACGGCGAACTCCTCGTCCGGCTCGACGGTCGTCGTCGTCGGCCAGGACTCCCCGTCCTGGGAGACGATCACCTCCACCTCCGTCGTCTCCGGCTCCGACAGCTCCGTCTTGTGTGTGTGGTCACACTCCGTACACCGCACCGTCGCCTGGCCCCCGGGCTTCAGCAGTTCGTGGACCGTCTCCGTCCCGCAGGCCGGGCAGTCCGCCGGCACGCGGCTCGTCTCGCTCATACGACCGACTCCACGACCGAGCGGGATAAACTCGGCGAGCCGTCGATCACCGGCCTCCCGAGAGTCGTGGATCGGCGCCGAGTCCCTACCGCTCTCCGTGAACCGGGCGAACGCAGCCGGGTGCGGGTTCGCTCGTGCCCGACAGACCCCGAGCGCGCTCCCAGTCTGTATCGAGGTCTGCCCCACGGCCGAAAACTGCCGGCGAGTCGGCCCGTAGATATTTGTGGTTCGGCGGAGACGTTCCCGGTGAGGTATCAGCGAATGGCGCAAGGGACGGTCGCGTTCTTCAACGACACGGGTGGTTACGGCTTCATCGAGACGGACGACGCCGACGAGGACGTGTTCTTCCACATGGAAGACGTCGGCGGCCCCGACCTAGAGGAGGGGCAGGAGGTGGAGTTCGAGATCGAACAGGCAGAGAAGGGACCGCGAGCCAAGGAACTCACTCGGCTGTAGACGCACCGAGACCGACCACGCGGACGGTGACCTCCCCGTGGTCGGTGTCGAGTGTCGTCGTCTCTCGCAGCGAGTCCGCGACCCGAGAGCGCCACGTCTCCGGGTCGCTCCCGGGGTACGGCGGCACGTCCGTCACGAACCTCCGGGGGTGGACGTGGAGCGGTGCGGGCTCGTCGTACGTCGCTTCCGTGCCGTCGACGTGGAGTCTGGCGCGCATCCGGCCGGCGAACGGCGGGGTGATCCGCAACACCGTGTCCCGGCGGTTCCGGTCGCGCGCCTCTACGGCCGCGACCACGTCCGCGACCGTCACCGCGACCGTGTCGATCGCGGTCGGGTCGTCCCCGTCGGTGGCTGTGTCGTCGCTCACGCGGTCACGTCCGAGCCACACGGAGAAGAGCGTTGTCGACCGAACTCGCTACGCCTCGCGGTACTGGCCGCCCGCTCGTACCTCCTCGAGCGACTGCTCGGAGAGAGTACCGCCACAGTCGGGACACGCCGCCCGGAAGGAGGCGGCGCTCACACTGCACCCGCAGTCGACACAGACGAACGGACGCTGCGACATCGTGTGCGCTTGAGTCGCGTACCGTGTTAAATGTTGTCACGGGTACAGAACCGTTCCGACGGCGCCCGGCCGCAACGACAGAGTTTCCACCCGACCGCCACCACCCGAGTGTGTGACTGCGATCAAAGACTCCGTCCACGACTACGTCACTCTCTGTCCGGTCGCCGCGGACCTGCTCGACACGGACGCCGTCCAACGACTCCGCCACATCAAACAGCTGTCGACCGTCCGGCTCGTGTACCCCTCCGCGTCACACACGCGGTTCGAACACTCGTTGGGTGTCTACCACCTCGCCTCGCGCGCGCTGTCGTCGCTCGGGATCGAAGGGGACCGCGCTCGCCACGTTCGCGCGGCCGCGCTCGTCCACGACGTCGGCCACGGACCGTACGGCCACCAGACGGAGGAGGTGATCCAACGGCGAACCGGTCGGGACCACGACGAACTGGGTGACCTCCTACAGACGACGGAGATCGGGGCCGTCCTCCGGGACCACGACCTCTCGCCGGACCGGGTCGCCACGCTCGTCCGCGGCGAGGGAGAGCTCGGTCAACTCGTCTCCGGGGAGCTGGACGTCGACCGGATGGACTACCTCGTGCGCGACGCCCACCACACCGGCGTGCCGTACGGCACCATCGACCACGAACGGCTCGTCCGGGAGCTGGAGTACGCAGACGGGGAGCTCGTGCTCGCGGAGGGGAACGTCGCCACGGCGGAGTCGTTGTTGCTGGCGCGGGCGCTGATGGACTCGACCGTCTACCGCCACCACGTCTCTCGGATCGCCGGCGCGATGTTGGAACGCGCCTCCGAGCGACTCCTGGCACGGACGGACACGGACGTGGCGGCGTTCCGGCGGATGGCCGACCACGACCTGCTCGTCGCACTCCGGGAGTCCGTTCCGGAGCTGGGCCGTCGGATCGAGTACCGGAATCTGTTCAAGCGAGCCGTGTGGGCCGGCGTCGAGGAGGTGCCGGCGACGGTGGTCGACATGGACCACGCGGACGAACGCGACGCAGAACGAGAGATCGCCGAGCGCGCCGACGTGGAAGAACACACCGTCGTCGTCGACGTGCCCTCACGGCCACGGTTCAAGGAGGCCAACAGCCGGGTCGTCGTCGACGGTGTCGTCCAACGCCTGGAGGACGCCTCGGACCTGGTGTCCGGACTCCGAGCGGCCCGCCGGGGCGGCTGGCGGATGGGGGTGTACGCGCCCGCCGACCAGGTGCCGGAGGTCGCCGCGGCCGCCGTCGAGGTGTTGGGACTGCCCGAGGCGGCAGTGGCGTGACGCCGCCGAGGTGTTGGGACTGCCCGAGGCGGCAGTGGCGTGACGCCGCCGAGGTGTTAGTTGCCCGAGGCGGCAGTGGCGTGACGCCGCCGAGGTGTTAGTTGCCCGAGGCGGCAGTGGCGTGACGCCGCCGAGGTGTTAGTTGCCCGAGGCGGCAGTGGCGTGACTGGCCCCGTTCACGACCCGCGAATCGCCGCCTCGAACGCCCCTAGCGACGCCACGTCGTACGTCGGTTCCACGTCCTCGAACGTCGTGTCCTCGGCGAACGGGCGCCGAACGAACGCGCTGTCGACGCCCGCGCGGTGGGCCGCCCGCACGTCGCTCGGGCGGTCGCCGACGTAGACGGCGTCGTCGGCGTCGACGGCCGCGAGCGCGCGCCGGAGGTACGTCGGGTCCGGCTTCCGGTTCTCGTGGTCGGAGAGGTGTGGGTCGAGCCCGTACAGCGCGTCGAACCGGTCGGCGAGGTCGAACGCGCCCAGGACGTGCTCGACGGCCGCCTGGAGGTTGTTGGAGACGACGGCAGTCGCCGCCGGCAGTTCGGTCACTCTGTGGGTGTCCTCGTACGTCGTCTTCTCTCCGCGAGCGACGGCCGTCCGCTGCCCGGTGGTCACGAGTCTGTCCCGGTGGGTCCACAGGTCGGCGAACGTCACGCCGTGCTCCGTCTCGAAGTGGTCGGTCGCCGCCTCGACCGTGGTGTCGAGTGTCCGAACGGCGTGGAACTCGTACTCCGTCGGCTCCTCGACTCCAGCGGCCGCGAGCGCGGTCTCGGCCGCCTCGTCGAACACCCACCCCGGTGTCCGCTCTACGAGCACCCCGTCCATGTCGAACACGACTGCGTCGTACTCCATTCGACTGTAGCTCCGGGCGCCAGCGACCTGTCGGTTCCGATTGCGGCGGTTCGCGCTCCGGGCTAGCCACGAACGGTGGTCTCTGTGTAGTTAGCCCTCCCGATTAAACAGCGGGCCACCGTACTATTTGTAACCACAGTGACGCCGCGACGCTGCGGTGTCGAACGATACAACACGATGACGGGCGACCACACCCCTCCACAGACGGCCCCGGCGTGCGACGTGACAGACCCGACGCTGTCGTTTCGCGTCGCCGACGGGCGTGCGACCGTCGTCGGGGCCGACGAGCGGTTCCGGACCCGGTACGGCGACCCCGGCGAGCGTCGACTGTCTGCGGTGCTGGCGGAGATCCTGCAACGGCCGGCGCCGGCGACGCTCGCACGCGAGATCGCGGCCGGCGACGACGACGACCGGTACGCCGTCACCGACGACGGGGACGACCCGGACCTGCTCGTCCGACCGACCCACGACGGGCCGACGAGCGGCCGCGTCCAGTTCGTCGACCTGCCGTCCCCGCCCGCACGGGCCGACGAGGGAACGGGAGAGACGACGACCGAGGAGACGGTCGACGGTCTGGACGGCGAGGCGGTGGCGAGCGTCCTGGGCCACGATCTCCGGAACCCGTTGGACGTGGCGAAGGCGAACCTGCGTGTCGCCCGCGAGACGGGGGAGACGGAGCGGCTGGCGGCGGTCGCGGACGCCCACGACCGGATAGCGACGATCGTCGACGGCGTGTTGACGCTGGCGGGAGCCAACGGGATCGACGCACGGCCGGTGGACCTCGTCGCGGTCGCCCGGCGCGCCTGGGACGCCGTCGCCACGGGTGACGCCCGGCTCCGTGTCGCGCCGTCGTCGCTGTCGGCCCGGGGCGACCCGGCGGCGTTGGAACGGTTGTTCGAGAACCTGTTCCGCAACGCAATCGAGCACGCCGGGCCGGCGCCGACCGTCCGGATGGTCGAGACGACCGACGGCTTCGCGGTGGAAGACGACGGGCCGGGGGTCCCGCCCGCGGCCCGCGACCGCGTGTTCGAGTCCGGTTACTCCGGCGACGACGGGACCGGACTCGGGCTGGCCATCGTCGCCCGAATCGTCGCGGTCCACGACTGGTCCGTCCGCGTGACGGACGGCACAGACGCCGGCGCACGCTTCGAGGTGGCCTGTCCGTCGCTCGCGGCACCGACAGACACATAGGCTGCGCGGGTCAGTTCCCGACGATGGACGGGCTGTCCGACTGCCCCGTCGGGGTGCTCGACGTGACTCACGACGGGCGAGTGACCGCAGCCAACCGGACGGCAGTCGACCTGCTGGCGGCGGACGACCCCGTCGGCGACGGCGTCACCGAGGCGTTTCCTCACTCCGTCGAACGCACCCTGCCACGGACGTTCGAGGCCGACGAGCCGAGCGACCGAACGTTCGAGGAGTACTACCCGGAACTGGGGCAGTGGTTCTCGGTGACGGTGTCGCCGGGGCCCGACCGCGTCCGGGTGTACGTCGAGGACGTGACGGACAGACGCGAACACGCACAGGAAGCGGACCGACTCCGGGCGGAGCTGGACCGGATGGCGGTGATATCCGACCTCGTGTCTGCGATTCTGGTGGAACTCGTCGGCGCGACGACCCGCGAGGGAATCGCCGAGACGGTCGTCACCCGGCTGGGCGAGACGGATCGGTACGCCTTCGCCTGGTTCGGCGAGCGGGAGATCGGCGGCGACGACGTAGTGATCCGGGCGTCGGCCGGGGCGACGGACGGCGCGATTGAGCGCATCCGGGAGAGTCTCGACGCCGGCGAAGTCGGTCCGGAGGAGCGCGCGATGGAGACCGGGGAGGTGCGGCTCGTCCAACCGGTCGCGGACGACCCGTCCGTGCCCGAGCCGGTGCGTCAGACTGCGTTCGCCGACGGGATCCAGTCGTTGCTGTCGATTCCGCTCGTGTACGGCGACACGGTGTACGGCGTCGTCGGCGTGTACGCGACGGAGGCGGACGCCTTCTCCGGACGAGAACGGGCCAGTTTCGGGACGCTGGGCCGGGTCGCCGGCTTCGCGATCAACGCCGCTCGCCACCGCAACCTCCTCCTGTCGGACACGGTGACGGAGCTGACCCTGGAGTACACCGCCGACGCCGGGCCGCTGCCGGACGCCTCGGCGACGTTCGGCACGGAACTGTCGCTGGACGGCGTCGTTCCCCAAGAGGAGAGTCGTCTGCTGTGTTACGTCAGCGTGTTGGACGCCGACCCCGCGGGCGTCGCCGACTACCTGGCCGACCAGTCCGGGGTCGAGCGCACCCGCGTGATCGACGACGGGGAGACGGACGGCTCCGTCGAGGTGGAACTGGTCGGCGAATCGCCGCTGGTGGCGGCGTCGGCCCTGGGCGGGACGGTCGCGTCGGCGTCGTTCACCGACGGCCGTGGGCGGATGGCGGTCGAACTGTCGCCCAACGAGGACGTGCGACGAATCTCCGAGACGATCAAACGAGAGTTCTCGGCGGACCTGGCGGCCAAACAACAACGGGAGCGCTCCGTCACGACGGAACGCGACGTACGGGACGCGCTGGGCGACCGCCTGACGGACAAACAGTCGGAGGCGCTGCGGACGGCGTACTTCGCGGACTACTTCGAGTCGCCACGCGGGAGCACGGCCGAGGAGGTGGCGGGGTCGCTCGGGATCACGGCGCCGACGCTGTTGTACCACCTGCGGGCGGGCCAACGGAAGTTGTTGTCGTCGTTCTTCGAGGAGCCGGCCCGCGAGGGGCGGTAGTCAGATCCCCTCGCGGCTGACGTCGTCGAACGTCTCCAGAATCTCCGGGTCGGCCAGCAGCCGAGTGATCCGCGCCTCCAGTGTGTCGACTGCCGCCGCCACCTCGCAGTAGCGCTCGTTGCCGTCGCGTTCCTCCGCCGGGATCTCGGCAGCGATCACGGCCCGCTTGGACTCCTGGCTGAAGTACTCCCCCAGGAGGTCGTACGCGAGGACGGTCCGGTGGTGGTCGATGGCGGCCTCGAGCCCCTCGCGCTCGACGGGCTTGCGGAGGTAGTCGTCGAACGGGAGGTCCAACACGTCGAACCCGGGGTCGACGGCCGTCAGCATGATGACCCGCCCCTCGAACCCCCGTTCGTCCAGGCGCTGTAGCACTTCGTCGCCGGACATCTCCGGCATCCGTCGGTCGAGCAGGACGATGTCGACGGTCTCCTCGTCCACCGTAGCCAGCGCCTCCGGCCCGCTGTACGCCGCCTCGACGTCACAGACGTTGCGGAGCCGCAGCGCGTAGGCGTCCGCGACCTCCTTCTCGTCGTCGACGACGAGCACCCGAACGTCCGATATGTCGTCGGTGTCTCTTTCCGTCACTCCTGGCTCACGTACGTACTCAGTCTGTCCCTCTCATATAAATCTGCCACACACTACGGCGTCACCGTCTCGACACGCACACGCGCCGGCGTCTGTGTAGTCAACAGTCCCGCCAGACGCGTGACTAGGTAGTTAGCCCCGCAACCGAAACCCGCCCGGTGCGTACGTCTGGTCGTGATGGCAGCCACAGCCCCCAGCCGAGACACGACGGAGACGACCGACGGGACGACCCTGACACACGCCCGTGTGATCGCCGCCGCCAACTCCTGTGGGTGGTGTGGGGGCTCCCTCCACGGCGACGCCGTGGACGGGAGCGTCGTGGTCGCCTGCTCGGACTGTGGACGCGACTTCGTCTGACGACACCATCACGACACCGCGTTCCCCCAGACGATCCCGGCTTCGGCCCTCCACACGACCCCGGCCTCGGCCCCCCACACGACCACGGCTTCGGCCCTCCACACGACCCCGGCTTCGGCCCTCCACACGACCCCGGCCTCGGCCCTCCACACGACCCCGCTTCGGCCCTCCACACGACCCCGCTTCGGCCCCCCACACGACCACGGCTTCGGCCCTCCACACGACCCCGGCTTCGGCCCTCCACACGTCGTTGGTACCAATCAGTTGTGGGACAATTTTATTACGAGTGGATCTTATGGTGGTGCCGAGACACACATGCGTCCACCCAGTTCCGGCACGCGAGGCAAGGTTGCGAACGGTTTTGCCTCCAGAGACGGTAGAGTAATTGAATGAGCGGAGCAACGGCCGAGAAGACGACAGCCGGTGTTCGGGTTCGGGGGTTCGAGCGCGACACGGACGAGGTCGTCTCCGAAGTAGGGGACCGACTCGCCTGGGAGGTGACGCCGGACGCACCCGTCGAGGTGAGTGCGGTGTTCACCGACGATCCGGGGGAAGCGGACGCGGCGGCGACCGAGGGGGCGTTGGTCGTGGTCACGACGGAGTCGGCGGTCGCGGCGACGGTGACGACGGCCGACGTGCCAGTCGTCAGGTGGGACTACGACGACCCGCCGTGGTCGTTCCTGACGGCCCGCGTCGAGGCTGCCGTCGAGCGACGCACGGACGAACTGTCAATCGACGGGGACAGCGACACGAGGGTCGGCCACGAGCCCGTTCCGGTGCCGGGGGAGTCGGACGGCCCGGAGGCGCGGCTGGCCTCCTACGAGCAGCTGATGAACTCCGTGGGCGACGCAGTGTACGTTCTGGACGACGAGGGGCGATTCGTCTACGTCAACGAGGCGATGACGGAGCTGACCGGCTACGAGCGCGAGGAGATTGTCGGCCAGCCGCCGGGGTTCATCAAGCCGGAGGACGCCGTGGAGGACGCCGAAGACGCCCTGCGGGGGATGCTCTCCTCCGAGGGGCCCTCCTGGGCGTCGGTGGAACTGGAGATCTTCTGTGCGGACGACTCTCGGGTTCCGGTGGAAGACCACATGACACTGTTGCCGTACGAGGATCGGCTCCGCGGGACGGTGGGTGTGTTGCGCGACGTGACGGACCAACGTCGCCGGGAGGCGATGTTCGACGGACTGCTCACCGCCACCCACCGGATGATGGCCACCGACGACCCGGTGGCGATCGCCGGGATCGCAGCCGAGACGGCCGCAGAGACGCTGGAACAGGAGCTGACGACCGTCCGGTTCCACGCCGACGGGGAGCTCTCCCCGGTCGCGTCGACGGAGTCGACCCGGGAGTCACTCCCGCCACGACCGGCGTACGAACCGGGCGAGGGGGGTGTCGGCGAGGCGTTCGAGCGCGGTGAGACGGTAGAACGCGGGAACGCCGCGACGCCAGAGGGGCTCGACACGGCGTTGTACGTCCCGATGGGGGACCGCGGCACGATCACCGTCGGCTGCCGGGACGGATCGCTGGCGGGTCAGGACCGGTACTTCGCGGAGCTGCTGGCGGCGACGACGGAACGCGCGCTGGACCGGGCGACCCGCGAGCAGTCGCTGCGGCGCTACCAGGCGCTCGTCGAGCAGATCGACGACCTGGCGTTCGCCGTCGACGAGGACCGCGAGTTCACGCTGGCGACGGACCCGTTCGCGGAGGCCGTGGGGTACGACTCCGATCAGCTCGTCGGCTCGACGGTCGACGAGGTGGACACCGGGGTCGTCTCGGACGCCCTCGACACGATGTTCCAGGCGGACGGGACGGGGGTGGTCGTCAGGGAGGGGCAGCTCAGACGCTACACGGGCGAGGAGATTCCGGTTCGAATCCACGCGACCCCGGTGTCGACCACGGCGTTCGACGGCGCGGTCGTCTCCGTCGACAACATCTCCGACCTGTTGTCGGCCCGCCAGGCGGCAGAACGCACCCGCGACCGGTTCGGGGGGTTGTTCGACGCCCTGACGGACCCGGTGGTGGAGCTCCGCCTCCCGTCGACGGGTGAGTCGACCGACGCGGAGCTCGTCAGGGTGAACGACGAGTTCGACGCCCTGTTGGAGGTCGGCGAGGTGACGGGGACGACGCTGTCGAACCTCTCCGTCGACAGCCGGGTGTACGACCAACTGCTGACGGCGGCCCGACGGGCGACGGTCGGCGCCGAGGGTGAACGCGCGGAGGTCACGCTCCAGACCGGCGGCCAGACCCGTCACTTCGTCGTCAGGGACGTGCCCTACGAGGTGAACGACCAGACGCACACATTCGTCGTGTTCACGGAGGTGACGGCGCTGAAGCGGCGGGAGACCCACACGGCGGTGTTGACCCGGGTCCTCCGCCACAACCTCCGCAACGAGATCTCGGTCGTCCGCGGGTTCGTGGACCAGCTCGACCGCAAGCTGGACGGCAACGACACGGCGATCACGCGAATCAACGAGGCGGCCGAACACCTCGCCAACCTCTCGGAGACGGCCGGAGTGGTCCAGGAGATCCTCCAGTCGGAGGAACCGAAGAAACGCCCCGTAGACTTGGAGGGGATGATCCACCAGGCCGTCTCCGACACGTTGTCGGGGTACGACGACGTCAGGACGGAACTGGACACGGCTCCGGCGGAGACGATCGCGGCGACGGAGTACCTGGAGCACGCCCTCGCGGAGCTGTTCGACAACGCCGTGAGCCACAATCCGTCGGCGGAGCCGACGCTCCGGGTGTCCGTCGAACGGACGCCGGAGGTGACGACGGTGTCGATCGGCGACGACGGTCCTCCGATCCCGGAGATGGAGTGGGCGGTCGTCACCGACCAACGAGAGATCACTCAACTGCAACACGGCAGTGGGATCGGACTGTGGCTCGTCAGGTGGGTGATCGACGACCACGGCGGCGACCTCCGGCTCCGACAGAACGACGAAGACGGCACGGAGATCGTGCTCGAACTCCCCCACGGGGACGAGCGTCCGGCGACCCCCGTCGACCCGTCGTAGCGTCGCCGGTCTGTCGTCGGAGTCACACTCTCTGACGCACTCTCTCTTCGAACTGGTCTGCGGGTCCATCACACGCCGGTGAGTGTGTTCCAGTCGACCCGAACTACGGACGTTCGCGTGCTGGAGCGAGGCGACGGCCGACGGCGCCGGGTCGCCGACGAGCGGAACTTTCTGGTCGGCCGCCGCCGTCGGGGCGAGCGTGGAGCCACGCGAGACGTTTCGGACGGCACAGGCGCAGTTGGCCGACAGTCTCTCTGTCCCGGTCCGGAGCCACGAGCTCCGGGTCGACGCGTCCCCGGTGTCGACGGTCGGCGTCGTCGAGACCGGCCCGCCGGACGGTGAGCCCGTGCTCTGTCTCCCGGGGGCGACTCAGCCGGCGGCGGTGTTCCTCCCGTTGGCGGCGGCGTTGGACGGCTACCGGACGGTGGCGGTCGACCGGCCGGGCGAGGGGTCGACCGACATGATCGACTACAGTCGCGTCGACTACCGGGAGCTGAATCGGACGTTGTACCCCGCCGTCCTGGACGCGCTCGGAGTCGACGACGCACACGTTCTCGCCCACTCGCAGGGTGGGTTCCAGGCGTTCCACCTGGCGTTCGACCGCCCGGAACGGCTCCGGCGGCTGGCGTTGCTGGGCGCGCCCGGCGGGCTGACGAGTGCCGGCCCGGTGTTGTTCCGGTTGTTGGCGGTGCCGTACCTCAACCGACTGCTGATCCGTGCGAGCCGTCACGACGACCCGGAGGGGGTCCGGTCGGACTGGGAGGGGAGCGTCGTCGCCGACGCGAGCGAGGTGCCGACGGAGCTGTTGGCGGTGCAGGTGGCCAACGAGGCGTTGCCCGGTCGGGTCGAGACGCAGGCGACGCTGGCGGAGTCGCTGTGGTCGCCGTTGTCGGGCACCCGCGACCGGTTCGTGTTCCCCGACCGCGTCCGAGCGCTCGACTGCCCGACGTTGTTCGCCTGGGGGACGGAGGACAGCTACCGGCCGCCGTCCGTGGGTGAGCCGGTCGCGGCGGACATGGCGAACGCCCGGTTCGAGCGACTGCCCGGCCACGGCCACACCGTCTGGCTGGAGGCCGGCAACGACGTGGCGGGGCTCCTCCGAGAGTTCCTCCCCGACCCGTGAGCTACCTCCGTCGACACCTCTCACACGCCCGCTCGTAGTCAGGCTCACGTTCCCAGTCGCACGCGGACACCCAGATACAGTTCGAGCACGAGCGCGACGGCGAGACGGAGGGAGGCGAGACACCGGCGACGCCCCGCACGGGCCACGCGGCGCTCCACGAGGCCGCGGGGCGGCTGTTCGACGCCGAGACGGGTCCGGCGGTGCGCGGGCGGCGACGTCGGTCGCCGACTACCTCGGCCACCGCGCCGTCGTGTCCTGCCGTGTCGACGAGGGGCGCGCCGAGGCGACCCACCGGACGGAGACGTTCGCCGAACTGTCCGGCACACCCGTCTCGGAACCGCTGCCGGGGACACTCCGGACGGCCGTGGAGACGGTTGTGGACGCCAACGACTGGACGGTGTTCGTGACGGAGTCGTGGGTCGGCGGGGGGCGCTTCGAGTTCTCCGGCGTCGCACGCCCGGACGCGGGCGACGACTCGTTCGCGTAGCTACTCCGGCTCCGAGTCCGCCTCGCCGGCGCCGGGCGTGCCGGACGCCCCGCCGTCCCGCGCGTCGTCGCCGAAGCGGCCGACCGGACGCTCCGTGTCGTGGCCGGACTGGAGCGCGCCGACGCCGTCCGTTCGACTCGTCTCGCCGTCGGCCGTCTGTGTCGTCCCGTCGTCGGTCGTCCGGTCCGTCTCGTCCCCGTCCCGCCCCGTCTCGTCGCCGACGAGCAGTCCGGCGTCGATGTCGCCGTCGAACGCCGGCGGGGTGCCGACGGGCACCTTCTCGGCGTCGGCAGCCCGGCGAGCGGCTCGCATCAGCGCCGCCTGGGTGTTCAGACCCGGGACGCCGTCTTCGGGGCCACACCGCTCGTAGCTACCGTCCGGCTGCATCTCCCAGCGCTTGACCGTGTCCGACAGGAGGAGCTCCAGGTTGAACTTCAACTGTCGACGGAGCGTCGGGTCCTCGACGGGGGTGACGGCCTCCACCCGATTGTCCAGGTTGCGGTGCATCCAGTCGGCGCTGCCGATGAAGTACTCCGGCTCGCCGTCGTTCTCGAAGTAGTAGATCCGGGAGTGTTCGAGGAAGCGCCCGACGACGCTGTACACGTTCACCGTCTCGGAGATGTCGTCGAGTCCGGGTCGGAGCCGGCAGATGTCTCGGACGATCAGGTCGATCTCGACGCCGGCCGCGGACGCGCGGTACAGCTCTTCCACGATTCCGGGGTCCTCCAGCCCGTTCACCTTGACCACGATCCGAGCGTCCCGGCCGGCGCGGGCGTGCTGTGCCTCCCGGCGGATCTTCTCGGTGAACGCCTCCCGCATCGTCACCGGAGCGATCAGGAGCTTCCGGAAGTCGTCGTCCAGGGCCGGCCCGGTGAAGAAGTTGAACACCTTCACCAGATCGCGGCCGACGTCGGAGTCGGCGGTGAGTAGCCCCAGGTCGACGTACCCCTTCGCGGTCTCGGAGTGGTAGTTGCCGGTACCGATGTGGGCGTACTGACGGACGCCGTCGTCGTCCTCGCGGACGACCAACGCCGTCTTGGTGTGAGTCTTCAGTCCGATGGTGCCGTAGGCGACGTGGATGCCGTGTTCCTCCAGCTTCCGAACCCACTCTAAGTTGTTCTGTTCGTCGAAGCGGGCCTTCAGCTCTACCATCACGGCGACCTGTTTGCCGTTCTCGGCCGCGCGGATCAGCGACTCGATCACCTGTGAGTCGCTGGCGGTGCGGTAGATCGCGGCCTTCACCGCCAGCACCTGTGGGTCGCTGGCGGCGGCGTCCAGGAACCGTTGGACGGTCTCGCCGAAGTCGTGGTACGGGTGGTGGAGCAACACGTCGTCCTCGCGGATGTCGGCGAAGATCTCCCCGGGGTCGCCGTCGTCGTCCAGCCCGTCCGGCGTGTGGTGGTGGAGTCGAGGGTGGGGCTGTGGCGTCCACGACTCTAGCTTCAGCTCCGGCCGCTCCAGTTCCGTGAGCACGTCGAAGTCCCGGTAGTCGAGCGGCCCCTCGCGCTCGTACACCTCGCGGTCGGACAGCGACAGTTGGGTGGCGAGGAGTTCGCGGCTGTGGGGGTGCATGTCCGCGTCGACCTCCAGGCGGACGACGGAGGCGAACCGGCGTTCCTCGATCACCTCCTCGATCATCTCCGTGAGATCCTCGGCCACCTCCTCGTCGCGGCGCACCTCGGCGTTGCGGGTGAGCCGGAACGGGGCGGCGTCGACGATCTCCGCGTTCGGGAGCAGTAAGTCGACGTTCTCCCGGATCACCTCCTCGATCCGGACGTACCGTGCGGGGTCGCCGAGCTCACCCACCGTCCCGTCGGGAGACAACGGGACGAGCCGGGGACGGTTCGGCGGCACCTTCACCCGGGTGAAGGTGAGGTCGTCGTCGTCGCGTCGCGTCAACACTGCCAGCGACAACGACCGGTTGGAGATGAACGGGAACGGGTGAGCTGGGTCGAACGACAACGGCGTCAGCGTCGGCAGGACGGACTCCTCGAAGTACGTCCGCAGCGCCGCCCGTTCGCCGTCGTCTAACGCGTCGTACGACTCGATCCGGACGCCGGCGTCCGCCAGCGCCGGCTGCACCGCCTCGTGGTAACACCGATCCTGGCGGGCGAGCAACGGCCGGAGCGTCTCGTGGACCTCCGCCCACTGCTCGCGGGGCGTGCGGCCGTCGGCGGTGACCGTCTCGACGCCGGCCTCGACCTGTTGTTTCAGCCCGCCGACCCGCTTCATCACGAACTCGTCGAGGTTCTTCGTGACGATGGCGAGGAACCGGACCCGCTCCAACAACGGGTTCGAGTCGTCCAGCGCCTCCTCCAGCACGCGCCGTTGGAAGGCCAGCTCCGACAGCTCGCGGTTGACGTACAGCTCCGGATCCCGCAGGTCCACGTCCGTCTCGGGCTCGTGTGCGGGGGCGTCGACGTCCAGCCCCGTCGGCCAGCGGTCGTCGTCGGCTCGTCGCAGTTCGTTCTCTCTGTCTGTCATGTCGTGTGGGCGCGTCGTCCCGTGAGTCGTCTCGGCGCGAACGAGAAACGTTTACGGCCACCGCAGGCGGTCAGTCGTCGGCGCGGGCGGCGGTCGGCGTCTCCGCGTCCAACAGCTTCGACGGCGGGCGTTCCTCGTAGACGGTGTCGACGGGGAGCTGGCCGACCTCGTCGGCCCGCCAGTCGTAGTACGTCAGCGCGCGACCGTGGACACAGCCGGTGTCCAGGCCGACGGCCCCGCCCGTGTGGTGGGGCTCCTCTAGGACGGTGTGACCGAAGACGACCGTCGGGCGGGTCGTCCGGGTCTCGAACCAGTACGGTCGGTCGCCGCTGCCGTGGGGCGTCGCACGCATCGTCATCAGCTCCCGGGGGGTGTGGTCCGCGAGCGGGACGTCCGCGTCCACGCCGCCGTGGACGACGAGTGTCCCCGGGAGCGTAACCGCCAACGGGAGATCGGCCATCCACGCCAGATCCGACTCCGACAGCTCGGGCAGGCTGTCGTCCCCGTCCAACAGCTTCTGTTCGTTGTTCCCGCGAACCGTGAGGAGGTTGTCCGCCTCCCGCACTCGGTCCACGACGGCCGCGCTGTCGGGCCCCTTCCGGACGAGGTCGCCGACGAACACGACGAGATCGTCGTCGTCGACGGCCAGCTCCGACTCCAGCAGCTCCTCCAGCGCCCCGGGACAGCCGTGAACGTCGCCCACGAGGTAGATCTCCGACCACTCCTCGGGGTCGACGTGGACGGTCTCGACTGACAGTTCGGGCCGTTGGCTGCGTCGCATAGCTTCGAGAAGGGCGTTCGCGGACAATAGCGTTCGTATGTCGTCTCTGTGTGGGTATATAGATTACCCCCACCGCGCACCCACCGTTCGCCGACACCGATTCGTTACTCTTATGCATATCTCTGAGTCACAGTATACACGAGAAACATGAGCGGGGACAGTCAGGAGTCGGTCGGACGGCAGACGAGGGCGATCCACGCGGGCCACGACGCCGGGTCGGCGGCGGGCTCGCGGTCGCCGCCGATCCACCAGACGGCTTCCTTCGAGTTCCCGAGCGCGGAGGCGGCCGCGGAGGCGTACGCCCTCCGAGAGGATCGAGACGTGTACACTCGGATCTCCAACCCGACGACGCGGGCGTTGGAGCGCCGACTGGCCGCGCTGGCCGGCGGGACGGACGCGGTGGCGACCAACTCCGGGATGGCCGCGATCGACACGATCACCACCGTCCTCGCCCGGGCCGGCGACAACGTCGTCGCGTCCGCGGAGATGTACGGCGGTACGAGCAGCTACCTCGCCCGGACGGCCTCCCGCCGGGGGGTGGAGCTCCGGACGGTCGACACCACGGACCCGGCGGCGTACGCCGACGCCGTCGACGACCGGACGGCGTACGTCCACGTCGAGACGCTCGCCAACCCGTCGCTGTCGACGCCGGATCTGGAGGCCGTCGCGGCCGTCGCCCACGACGAGGCCGTCCCGTTGGTCGTCGACAACACGTTCGCCACCCCGGCGCTGTGTCGCCCGGTCGACCACGGCGCAGACGTGGTGTGGAGCTCCACGACCAAGTGGCTCCACGGCGCCGGCACCACCGTCGGCGGTGTCGTCGTCGACGGCGGCACCTTCCCCTGGGACCACTCGGACGCCGACTACGAGGAACTGAACGGCGACAACCCCGCGTTCGGCTTCGACTTCGTGGAGCGGTTCGGCGACACGGCGTTCGCGGAGGTCGCACGTCACCGCGGCGTCCGACCGCTGGGGAACGGCCAGTCACCGTTCGACGCCTGGCAGACGCTCCAGGGTGTCGCCACCCTCCCGCTGCGGATGGAGCGCCACTGCGAGAACACTCGAATCGTCGCCGAACACCTCCGAGACCACCCGGACGTAGCCTGGGTGCGTTACCCCGGGTTCGACGACCACCCGACCCACGACGCCGCCGCGGACTACCTCGACGACTTCGGCAGCGTCGTCGTGTTCGGGCTGACCGGCGGCTACGACGCCGGCGTCCGGTTCTGCGAGGCCGTCGAGGACGTGTCGTTCCTGGCGAACATCGGCGACACCCGTTCGCTCGTCGTCCACCCGGCGAGCACGACCCACGCCCAACTCGACGAAGCGGAACAACGCGCCGCCGGCGTGACGCCGGATCTCCTGCGCTTCTCCGTCGGGCTGGAGGACCCGGCGGACCTCCTGGCGGATGTGGACCAGGCGATCGAACGGGCGACGAGCGAGACGGACGCCCCCGAACGGACAGGGGCGACAGACGGGGGGCAGTCGTGACACGACGCGCCTCCCTCGGCCCGTTCCGGTTCGAGAACGGCGAGCGGGTCCCGGACCTGGAACTCGCGTACGAGACGTACGGTCGGTACGACGGCTCGAACGCGGTGTTGGTGTGTCACGCCCTCACCGGCAGCCACCACGTCCGGTCGCCGACCGACGAGGAGCCCGACGGGCCGCCGTCGGCGTTCGGCTGGTGGGACGAGGTGGTCGCCCCCGGCGGTCCGATCGACACGACCGAACAGTACGTGATCTGTGTGAACGTCCCGGGGTCGTGTCACGGCTCGACGGGGCCGACGACCGCGCGGCTCGACGGTGACGGCGTCTGGGGGTCGGCGTTCCCGACGGTAACCGTCGGCGACTGGGCGCGTGCCCAGGCCCGACTGCTGGACCACTTGGGTGTCCGGCGACTGTCGGCGGTCGTCGGCGGCAGCGTCGGCGGCATGAACGCCCTAGAGTGGGCGCGTCGCTACCCGGAGCGTGTCGACCACGTCGCCGCAGTCGCCGCCGGCCCGCGGCTGGACGCGGAGATGACCGCGACGAACGCCGTCGCCCGCCGAGCGATCACGGGCGACCCGGACTGGCAGGGCGGCGACTACCACGGGACGGGCCGCCGGCCGACACACGGGCTGGCACAGGCCCGCCGGCTGGGCCACCTCTCGTACCGGTCGAAGGCGTCACTCGACGACCAGTTCGGCCGAGAGCCCGCCGGCCGCGCCGAGCCGACGGACGACCCGACCGCCGACGACGGCACGTACCGCGCCGTGGCGTCGTACCTCGACTACAACGCCGAGCGGTTCGCCGAGCGGTTCGACGCCGTCAGCTACCTCTCGCTGCTCCGGGCGATGGAGGAGTGGGACCTCGCCGACGGCGCCGAATCGTCGACGGCGGCGCTCGCGGCGTTCGACGGGGACCTCCTGCTCGTCTCCTACACCGGTGACCGCCACTTCCCCGTCGCCGCCTCCGAGGCCGTCGCCGACGCCGCTCGCGCGGCCGACGTCTCCGTCACCCACCACACCGTCGAGTCGGAGTACGGTCACGACGCCTTCCTCGCAGACCAGTCGACGCTCGCGTCGCCGTTGTCGAGCCTGTTCGACGGCGACGACGGCGCCGACCCGCCGGAGCGACCCGGACGGACCCGGTCCGCGTCCGAGTCGGTCGCGCCCGTCCACGCCGGACTGTACGGGCCGTGAGCGGCCCGACTGGAACGCTCCCACGGCTCTGGGGTCGTTTCGCCGCCGGCTACCCGGAGCAGTGTGCCCGAGCCTCCTCCCGTATCGTCTCGGCAGCCCCCGCCACTCGCTCGTCCGTCACGGCTCCGTCCGACTCCAGCCACGTCTCGAAGCTGCCCGTCGAGCGTGCCAGCGAGAGCAGTTCGTAGCGGTCACGGTAGCCGTCGAGCTCCCGACGGACCCCGTCGGACCGGACGACACAGTATCCGTCGAGGAGCGCCGGCCGGACGACGCCTGCGCCGTCGGGTGTGTCTGGCAGGAGACGCCACTGCCTGCCCTGCAGGCTCTCCTCCACTAGCACCAGGTCGTACCCCAGGGTGACAGCCAGCGAGAAGGCTCAGTCAAGCGCCGCCAAGGCTCAGTCGAGCACCGCCGAGACCTCGCCGGTCTCCGGGTCGCCGCCCTACCGCAGGTCGGCGACGACGGCGGCGATTCGGTCGACCGCCTCGTCCACGTCGTCGGCGTCCACGTCGAGGTGGGTACACAGCCGACAGGTGTAGTCGCCGAACGCGGAGAAGGCGACGTCGCGGTCGCCACACGCGTCGGCGAACGTCTCGCCGGTGACGCCCAGCCCGTCGGTGTGGAGCATGACGATGTTGGTGTCCGGCGTCGGCGCGGCGAGGCCGTCGATCTCGTCCAAGCCGGCGGCGAGCCGCTCGGCGTTGGCGTGGTCGTCGGCCAGCCGGCCGAGGTTCTCCAGGGCGTCCAGCCCGGGAGCGGCGACCATCCCGGCCTGTCGCATCCCGCCGCCGAACAGCTTCCGGATGCGTCGGGCGTCGGCGACGAACTCCTCGGGACCGGCGAGGATCGAGCCGATCGGTGCACCGAGCCCCTTCGAGAGACAGAACATGACGGTGTCGACCCGGTCTGTCATCTCGGCGGGGTCCGTGCCCGTCGCCACGCAGGCGTTGGGTAGTCTGGCGCCGTCCAGGTGGACCGACACGCCGAGGTCGTGGGCCTCGTCGGCGGCGGCGTCGAGGTGTTCCTTCGGGACGGCGACCCCGCCGCGGGAGTTGTGAGTGTTCTCCAGCGTCACCAACCCCGTCCCGGGGCGGTGGAGGTCCTCGGCGACGAACCCCTCGCGGATCTGTGCCGGGGTCGGCACCGCGCGGTCGCCGGCGTCGACGATCCGTGGCTGGACGCTCGACAGCTGTGCGATCCCGCCCAGCTCCCACTTGTAGACGTGTGCCTGTTCGTCACACAGCAGCTCCTGCCCTCGGTCCGTGTGCGTCCGGATGGCGACCTGATTGCCCATGGTTCCCGTCGGCACGAACATCGCGGCCTCCGTTCCGACGAGGTCGGCGGCGCGGGCCTCCAGTTCGTTCACCGTCGGGTCGTCCCGGTAGACGTCGTCACCGACCGGGGCGTCCGCGGCGGACTGGCGCATCCGGTCGGACGGTCGCGTGACCGTGTCCGAGCGCAGGTCTATCACGTCCCGACCGTGGCGTCGGAGCCTGAAATACCGCGCGGTTGTGGCGAATGTGGGCGTTCACTCGCCGGGTGGCCGCCCGGCGCCGATCGTGTCGACGAATGGCGAACGATACTTATTGGTGGCCGCACATCGGGGAACGACGCGACTGCGACACACGGAGGCAGGAAGCGTGAGACGTTCGAGACACGGGTACGCGGTCCTCGCGGGGCTCGCGGGAGCGGGAGTAGCGACGCTCGCGGACGCCGACGTAACCGTCGCGGCCGTGGTCGGTGCCGGCGCGGTGGCGACGGCGCTGTACTGGTACCGGCACGACCGGCCGCGCCACAGTCGGGCCGCTGCGGCGGCGCTGACGACCGTCGGTGCGCTGGCGGCCGCCGGCTGGGGGGTCGTGTTGGGTGAGCCCGGACGGTTCGCGGCGACGCCGCTGTCGTCGGCGCTGCTAGCGACGGCGACTGTCGGGACCGGCGTGGCCGTGATCGCCGGCGCCGGCGCGGGCTACTACGGCGTGCGGCTGACGGACGCCGTCGACACACCCTCACCGAGCGAGGAGACGATGGCGGGCGAACGACCCAATCCGAGCGAGGAGACGATGGCGGGCGAACGACCCAATCCGAGCGAGGAGACGATGGCGGGCGAACGACCCAATCCGAGCGAGGAGACGACGGCAAACGAACGGACGGACCACGAGACTGCGCCCGGGCGGAGCGGGGAGGCGGGCGGTCGGGTGGCAGAACAGAAGCGTGCCTTCTACTTCCTCAACAACCTGTTGCGCCACCACGTCCTCAACGGGCTGAACGTGGTGGACGGCTACGCCGCCAGGCTGGCGACCGACGAGACGGACGAGGAGCGTGCCGCGCAGGTGATCCGGGACCGTGTGGCGACGATGACGACGGTCGTCGACAACGTCCGTTCGGTCGCGGACGTGTTCGCCGGCGACCCGGAGCTGACGCCGACGGACCTGACGGCGGTGGTACACCGGGTTCGAGAACGGGCCACGGAGCAACACTCGGGGGCGACGGTGACAGTCGCGGCCGACGGCCCGACGGAGGTGTGGTGTGCCGGCGGGGCGGACGCGGTCGTCTGGGAGCTCGTCGACAACGGAATCGTCCACAACGACGGCGACGAGCCACGGGTCCACGTCCGAGTGACGGAGACGGACGACGATGTCTGGCTCCACGTCGCCGACGACGGCCCGGGCGTAGACGGCCCGACGGAGGCGTTGTTGTCTCCGGGGACGACCGGCGACCAGGGGCTCGGGCTGTATCTCGTCGCCACGCTCGTCCGGTACGCCCGCGGGGAAGTGCGAGTGACGACGGGCGACGACCCAGCGAGGCTGCCTGACGCCGCGGGCGACGACGAGAGGCTGTCGACGCTGCTGGCCGCCGGCGGGACGTGTGTGAGCCTGCGACTCGTGCCGACGACCGTCGACCAGCCGGAGCCGTCGGCGGCAGACCGGTCCGTCGAACACGCCATCGACCGGCCGACCGGCGACAGAGACGACTCGGACGGTGACGGAAGCAACCCGGACGGCGACGGAGGTGAGCGGCCGTGACAGACGACTCGGATCCGGAGGCGTCGGGGGTAGACGACCCGGATCCGGAGGCGTCGGGAGCAGACGACCCGGAGACGGACGACCGACTCCACGCGCTCCACGCGGCGACGCGGGAGCTGTTGCGCGCCGGCAACCAGTGTGGCGTCTGCGAGGTGGCCGCCGAGCAGGCCGAGTCCGTGCTGGGGTTCGAGCTCAACACCGTCCGGCTGTACGACGAGGAGACGGAGACACTGGAGCCGGCGGCGGTGTCGCCGGCGGTCGAGGAGCTGTTGGGGGAACGCGAGCCGTACGACCGTGGTGAGTCGGTCCAGTGGCGTGCGCTGGACGAGGACGAACTGCTCGTGTTCTCGGACGTGTCGGAGGTCGACGACGACGTCGAACGCGCCGGTGCCGGGAGTCTGCTCGTCGCCCCGTTGGACGGGCGCGGGGTGTTGACCGTGGGCTCGCGGTCCGGCGAGACGGTGACGGCGGGCGACGAGGAGCTGCTGGCGGTGTTCGCGGCCAACGTCGCGGCGGCGTTGGACCGCGCCGAGCGCGACGAGCGACTGCGCCGCCGGACGGCGGAGTTGGCCCGCCAGAACGACCGGCTCGACGAGTTTGCCGGTATCCTCGGTCACGACCTCCGGAGCCCGCTCAACACGGCCCAGGGGCGAGTCCAGTTGGCGACACAACGGGACGACCCAGAGGACTTGGCGGCCGCCGAGGGGGCGCTCGAACGGATGGAACAGATGATCGACCGGCTGCTCACGCTGGCCCGCAGCGGCACGCCGGTGGAGGCGACCGCTCCGGTCCCGGTCAGCGAGGTGGTGTCGGCGGCCTGGAGCACCTCGCCGACGGACGACGCGACGCTGACCGTGGACACGGAGCTCGTCGTGTCGGCCGACCGCGAACGACTCCGAACGCTGTTCGAGAACCTGTTCCGCAACGCCGTCGACCACGGCGGCGAGGGAGTGTGCGTCGCCGTCGGCGACCTCCCGGACGAGCCGGGCTTCTACGTCGCCGACGACGGGCCGGGACTCCCGGCGGACGCCGGCGAGGCGGTGTTCCGCCGTGGGTACACCACCGACAGCGACGGCACCGGGTTCGGGCTCTCCATCGTCGCGGAGGTGGTGGACGCGCACGGCTGGACGATCCGGCTCGGTGACACCGACGACGGCCCGATGGCGGACTGTGGCGTCCGGTTCGAGGTCGTGACGGCGGGCGATCCGCCGACGACCGGTGTCGACGACGTGTGACGGCGGACGGCAGGGTCACAAACTCTTTCGGGCGGCCAACCGAATCAGAGACGATGAGCGACTCCCGGAGCGACACGTCGAAGGCGCAGGTCGCGGAGTACATGACCCGCGACGTAGCGACGGTGTCGCCGGACGACACCGTCCGCGAGGTGGCCGAGCGAATCGCCGAGAGCGAGGGCCACAACGGGTTCCCGGTGACGGACGGCCGCCAGGTCGTCGGCTTCGTCTCCGCCCGCGACCTCCTGTTGGCGGACCGCTCGGCGCCCCTGTTCACGGCGATGTCCGACGACATCATCGTCGCGCACCCGGAGATGAACGTGACGGACGCCGCGCGGGTGATCCTCCGGTCCGGCATCCAGAAGCTCCCGGTCGTCGACGACGCCGGCCACCTCGTCGGTATCATCTCCAACACGGACGTGATCCGCAGCCAGATCGAACGCGCCACCCCGGAGAAGGTGGGCAAGCTCATGCGGACGTTGGAGGAGATCCACGACGTGACCGTGAGCCAGGAGCGCCGGGAGGTGTCGCTGTCGACGCTCGTCCCCACGCAGGCCCGGGTGTACGCCGACGAACTGGCCGGTCGGACGTACGAACTGGAGCGTGGGCTCGCGGAGCCGTTGGTCGTGATCGACAACGCCGGCACACTCGTGCTCGCGGACGGCCACCACCGCGTGCTCGCCGGCGACCGCGTCGGCGTCGACCAGATGGACGCGTACGTGATCGTCATCGACGCCGCCGACGGCGTGGAACTGGGGATGGAACGCACCGCGCGCAAGGAGGGCCTCACCGGCATCGGCGACGTGGAAGTGGTCGACTACGCCCGCCACCCGCTCGTCGAGACGACGAAACGGTTCCAGGACGACGAGCCGCCGGAGTTGTAGTAACGAGGCTGTGCTTGACCACTCAGGTCAGCATGTGACGATCACTATCTTCCCCTTGCTTATCTTGATACAGATTGCCTCCGGGTTGGCGACCTGTTCGGTGGCCGCACTCGGAGTCACCTGAGTGAGCGACTCAGACAGAGTCGGCTGTGCGTCCAGTTCACCAGTGTCCGTTGCCGGCGCTGCAACACCAGCCCCTGTGAACGAGAGGATGAGCGAAACTACTAGCGTCAGTCGAAGGAGCGTACCGAGTCGAGTGCTCTCTGACATAGTGCACACATGAATCTCCCACGAAGCATTATAAATGAATATCAACAGTGTAAGAATAAAATAACAGAAAAAAGACGTTCAATTCAGAGAAATAAGTAGTAACTAGTATCTGAGAGTTATTTTTCATATTTTCAGTTTCATAACACTCATTAGTATACAACTAAGTTCTCACAGAAGGACGAAGAGGCCCCATGATGTCAGCAAAAGATCAGTACGATTTGGAAACCAGTAAGAAATCGGATGTGCCTATTGTCGCCGTCCGCGATCTCCGGAAAGAGTACGACGAATTCCGTGCGTTAGACGGCGTCTCCTTCGAGATCCGCCCCGGCGAGGTCGTCGGACTGCTCGGGCCGAACGGCGCGGGCAAGACGACGTGTCTGAGCTGTCTGCTCGGGCTCGTAGAGCCGACGGGCGGGGACGTGGCCGTCGCGGGCGTCAACGCGCAGGCGAACCCGCGGGTCGTCCACAGACACACCGCGGCGATGCTGGAGGGGGCGCGAAACGTCTACTGGCGACTCACGCCCCGGGAGAACCTGGAGTTCTTCGCTGGCGTCGCGGGGCGGGACACGGACCGGCTCCGTGACCGCCACGACGAACTGCTGAAGCGGTTCGGACTCGCCGACAGGGCCGACGATCCGGTGCGAGAACTCTCGCGCGGAATGAAACAGAAGGTGTCGCTGGCGACGACACTTGCGCGCGACGTAGACGTAGTGTTCTTAGACGAGCCGACGCTGGGGCTGGACGTAGAGAGTTCCCTCGAACTTCGACGGGAACTCGCCTCGCTCGTCGCCGAGGAGGACCTGGCGGTGGTGTTGTCGAGTCACGACATGGACGTGATTCAGGATCTGTGTGACCGTGTGGTTGTGCTGTCGGACGGCGAGGTCGTCGCCGACGACAGCGTGGACGCACTCTTGGACCTGTTTCGCACCCAGACGTACGAGTTCACACTCGAGACGCCGGGCAACGGACTCCGCGACGGGCTCGAACGCCGGTGTACGGTGACGGTGTACGACGAGACGGACGACCGAGTCACCGCGACCGTCACCGTCGGCGACGAGGACGCGTTCGCGGAGACGGTCTCGTATCTCGCGGCCGCGGACGGCCGACTCGCCCGGGTAGAGTCGGTCGAACCGGACTTCGAAGAGGTGTTCCTGCGGCTCACCGGGGGTGAAGAGGGTGAGTGACGACGGCCGCGGGGACGGCTCCGAGACGGGGTTCCTGGGCACCGCTCGGCCGGACGACCCCGCTCGGCCGGACGACCCTCGACGGCTCGTGTCGGCTTGGCGGCTGTTCACGAGTGTGTTTCGCAAGGAGGTGACGACGACGCTCCGGTACGCGACGAACTTTCTGCTCGGTCAGGTCGGATTCCTGTTCGTGCTCGTCGGGATCGTCGCCGGCGGTCGCCGCATCGCCGGCCCCTCGTTCGGCGAACAGCTCGGCGGAGTCGTCGTCGGCTACTTCGTCTTCTTCGTCGCACAGACCGCGTTCGGCGCCGCTTCGTCGATCGTCACACAGGAGGCACAGTGGGGGACGCTGGAACGGCTCTACCTCTCGCCGCTCGGCTTCGGCTCCGTCCTCGGGGCGACCGTCGCCGCTGAGTTCCTCTGGTCGTCGTTCCAGATCCTCGCGCACCTCGTGTTGGCGCTCCTCATCACCGGGGAAACCCTGGTGATCGACCCGTTCACCGTCGTCCCATTGGTCGTCCTCGCGGCGGCGCCGTTTCTCGGTGTCGGCTTCGCCGTCGGCGGCGTGGCGCTTCTGGTCAAGCGGTTGGAGAGCGCGACCACGCTGTTCACGTTCGCGCTGGTCGCGCTGATCGCTGCGCCGGTCGGAGAGTTCCCCTGGCTACGGGCGCTACCGGTCGTCCAGGCCAACGTCATGCTCGGGCGGGCGATGCGGGAGGGGGTCGGGCTGTCGGCCTTCTCGCTCACCGATCACGCCGTCGCGCTCGCGGCCGCCGGCGGCTATCTCGCCGCGGGGTACGCGGTGTTCCGGGTCTGTCTCGGACGCGCCCGCCGGCGGGGGGTGTTGGGCGACTACTGAACGTCGAACTGCTCCCGAAACGTCTCGGCGAGCGTCTCCGCGTCGTCGCGGTCGTCGGCGGTCGCTCGCTCGTAGGCCGGCCCCTCCGGGGCCTGTTGGAGTCTGTCCACCCGGACGACGAACCGGCCGTCCGGCCGTTCGCGGATCCGGACGGTCGCGGTACCGTCCGTCCGTTCCCACTCCGTCACCGTGTCCACCGTCTCCGTCTGGTCCCAAGCCACACGAGACCGTCCGGGACCGGACCACTCAAGCGCGTCGGTCGTCCTTCTTCCACGCCTCTGTGTCGAATTTCTCGCGAAAGAACTATGTTTACGAGACACAGTAGCTTCTCGTATGTCAGTCGTGAACCGACTCTACGACGAGGTTCGGCAGCCGGAGTACACCGGTGAGAACAGGTGTACCCCGTGTACGGTGACGAATCTCCTCATCACCGCGGTCGTGGCTGCGGGGCTGGCAGTGATTCAGCCAGCCGTCGCAGTGGCCTTCGCCGTCCTCGGCGTCGCCTCTGTCGCGGTCCGGGGGTACCTCGTCCCCGGGACACCGGAGCTGACGAAACGGTACTTCCCGCCGTGGCTGTTGGAGCTGTTCGGGAAAGAACCAGCCGGCGCGACGGACGCCCCGGCGTACGAAGGGGACGTGGACCCGGAGACGTACCTCCTCGAACACGGGATCATCACCGAGACGCCGGACGGTGAGGACGTCGAGTTGGTCGAAGGGTTCTGGCCGGTCTGGGACGCCGCCATCGACGAGGCGGACGCGAACCTCGCGGACGCCGTCGGCGACCTACTCGAGTTGGACGAGCCGCGTGTCGACCCCGGCGGCGAGATCGAGTCGGCCGGCGAGACCGGCGGGGGGTGCACCGTCTACGACGGCGACACGCGGGTGGCACAGTGGCCGTCCGAGGCCGCGCTCGCGGCCGACCTCGGCGCCATCGACGCGCTCGCGGACCACGGGGTCGACGTGGAGGCGATGGACCGCGCCGACGCCGGCCAACTGCTCGCCGGGCTCCGCGTGTTCGCGGAGTCGTGTCCGGACTGTGGCGGCCCGATGGCGCTGGGAGAAGACACCGTCGAGTCCTGTTGTAGTGTCGCCGAGGTGTTCACCTACGACTGCGAGGACTGTGGCACCCGCGTGATGGAGATCCAAACGGCCTGACCTGCTTCGGGAACTGTTCTCACGATTGGCGTAGCTACTAGTACGACCCTCGCCACGCAACGATCCGTGGCGACCGTCCACCTCCCCGACGAGACTCGTCGGGACGAGCCGACAGCCCTCCGCGTAACCGGTCTCCCGCCGGACACGGTGGTGACCGTCGAGTCGCGTGCGACCGCGTGGTTCGACGGCACCGGGACCGCCGACCTCCAGTTCCGGGCGGACGGCGACGGCGTCGTCGACACGGCCGAGCGAGCGCCGGTCGACGGCGACTACGACGGGCTCGCCCCGACGGGCTGGCTGTGGGCGCCGAGCGAGACGGACGGCCCGGGCGGCGGTCGACCGACCGGCGACGCGAGCGATCCGACGGTCACAGTGACCGTTCGGGTCGGCGGCGACGTCGTCGCAGAGACGGAGACGATCCGGCGACGGGCCGCCGGCGGCGTCACCCACGAGCGTGTCGAGACGGCGCGTGTCGTCGGCGACCTGTTCGAGCCGGCGGGCGACGGGCCACACCCCGGCGTCGTCGCCCTCCACGGCTCCGCCGGCCGACCGCTGCGTGGCGTCGCTGCGGCGCTCGCGTCGCGCGGCTACGCCACGCTCGCCGTCCAGTACTTCGGCGATCCGGCGCCGCTGCCGGACGCGCTCGCGGGAGTCCCGGTCGAGACGGTCGACGACGCCGCCCGACACCTCCGCGAACGGCCGGCAGTCGGGGAGTCGGTCGCCCTGTTCGGCCGGTCGAAGGGCGCAGAGCTCGCGCTCGTGACCGTCGCCCGTCGGTCGTGGCCGGCGACCGTCGTCGCGGTCGCCCCCACACAGTACCGGTGGCAGGCGTTGGACGGCGGCGAGACACCCCGCAGCTCGTGGACCGACGACGGTGACCCGCTCCCGTTCGTCCCGTTCCGCGCTGCCCCCGGCGAAACCGACGACGGCGCCACCGTCTTCCGGGACACGTACGCCGACTCCCGCGAGCGGGTCTCTCCCGACCGGCTGGCCGACGCTCGGATCGACGCGGCAGCCGTCGACGCCCCGGCGTTGCTCGTCGCCGGCGGCGACGACCAGATGTGGCCCAGCGCGACCGACGCCGAGGCGCTCGCCGACGCGGGCACGACCGTGGAGACGCGCCAGTACTCGGACGCTGGCCACGGAATCGGACTCCCACACGCGCCGCCGACGACGGCGACCGTCGCCGGCGGGCTGGCGCTCGGCGGCACGCCGGCGGCGAACGCCCGCGCCGCCGACCACTGGCCGGTCGTCTGTGACCACCTCGCGTCGACACTGGAGTGAGCCCGGGCACCACGCCGTCACGCTATCACGTCACCACGTCGCCGTCACGGAGGGCTCACAGCCCCAGGTGCGAGGTGGAGCTCGGCATTCCGTCGTCGTCGTCCAGTCCACCCTCGTGTTCGAACGTGAGATTGTCGTCCGTGAGGTAGACGACCCCGTCGTCGACGGTCACGTCCACCTCGACCATACTCTGGCCGGCCGCGGGACCGTTGTCACAGTCCCCGGTGTCGAGGTCGAACATCGAGCCGTGGCGAGGGCAGATTGCCTGCCCGTCCCGGAACGCGACGCCGACGCCGTCGCCCCGGTGGAACGGCTGGTCCGGTTCGTGCATACAGAAGTTCTTCCAGGCCCGAACGACCGGCCCGTCCGTCGACTCGTCTCGACCGGCGTCCGTCCGTGCGAGAAACACCTCCTCTTCGAGCCCGCTCGGACCGCTGACGGTGAACAGGTAGCTGTCGTCCACGTCCGCGGCCGTCGTCAGTCGTGTGCCGTCGTCCATCGGAGTCGAGTCCGGTCGGGAGCGACTTCAACGCCTCGCCGGCGGTCAGTCGAACCCACTGACGAGCGTCACCACCCACTGTGCCGGGTCGGGCTCGCGGCGTACCTCCACCCGTTCGATCCACTTCACCCACTGGAACCCGCGGCGACCGGGAGCGACGAGCCGCGCCGGCGCGCCGTGGCCGTGTGACAGCCGGTCGTCGCCGACGTGCGTCGCCAGGAGGGCGTCGCGCGCCTCCTCCAACGGCAGCGACCACCGGTAGCCCGTGACGGAGACGAACCGGACGTACCGCGCCTCGTCGGTGGGTTCGACGGACGCGAGGAGGTCCCCGACCCGGACACCGCGCCACTCCTGGACCGTGTACCAGCCGCTCGTGCAGTCGAGTGTCGCGGTCAACGACCGATCCGGCGCCAGGTCGTCGGCCGACAGCGACACCGGGTCGGCGACGTGACCGTCGACGCGGAGCCGCCACGCGTCGCGGTCGACCGGGTCCGGATCGTCCGCCACCCAAGAGGTGACCGGGAATCGCCCGCCCTCCGTCTCCGTGTCGTACAGGTCCGCCGTCGGCTTCGACCCGGTGAAGCGTCGGCTCGCGCCGTCGAGCAGTCTGTCCGTCGTCTCCGTCACGCGCCAGGCGACCGCACCGGCCGCCAGCGTCGCCCCCGTCCGCATCGCGGCCCGCCGGTCCAGATCCGTCCGCCGCGGGAGCCGGAACCGGGCCCGGAGGTGGACGAGGAGCAACGGAGCGAGCAACAGCCCCAGCCCGACGTGGAGGTTGAGCGTCGTCCACCCCCAGATCGGGACGTTGCCGCCGACGGTCCAGAAGACCCCCGTGGCGAGCGAGGCCAGGGCGACGACGGCCATCAGGATCGAGAGGGGGGTCTGGCGGTCCCACGACACCCGTCCCAGCACGCGGTGGCGCACTCGTGCGAGCTTGAACGCGAGGAGTCCGACGAGCGTCACCCCGACGAGCGCGTGGAGCCAGACGAGCCACGCGCCGTCGGGCGTCCCCACGGTGAAGGAGACGAGCCCGGAGCCGACCTCGAACGCGACACAGCCGCCGATCAGCCAGTCGACGACTGCCGGCGGCGGCGCGGCCCGAACGAGTCCGTCGAGTCGTGACACGGGTGTGTCTCTGGTTCCCGAGCGGTTTCACTGTTCTGTCGGCCCCGACCGGTCGACGTGAATCTGGCGTAGATTCATCTGTGGCCGTGCGGACTGGTGGGGTGTGAAGCGACGAGCGTTGCTGTCGGCGGTCGCGGCCGGCGGGCTCGCGGGGTGTCTGACCGGCCAGCCGTCGCCGCGGGTCAGCGGAATCGACGACCGACGGGTCGACACCACCCACTGCGGGACGCTGATCGGCCGGCCGTGCGGCCTCGCCGTGGGGATGCGTAACTCCATCGACCGCGAGATCGACATCCGAGAGCAACTCGGCGGCGTCGTCACGGTGTACCGAGCCACGGATCGACTCGTCGTCAGAGGGCGGATCGTCGGTATCGGCGACCCAAGCTGTCGGGAGGGGGGCGTCTCGACGGTCGAACTGAGCGACGGAACGCTCTCCGTGTCGGTCCACGACGAGACTGACCTCTCGGGGGGCTGTGAGGAGGACGCCGGCTCGGTCCACTACCGCGTCGCCGTCGCCGACGAGGACGCGGCAATCCGGCGCGTCCGGGTGACGCACTACGCCGACGACGGCGACGAGATTCTCTCTGGCACCGTCGACGTGTCTCCGGCGTGAGGCTGGCCGTTGTTGCCTAGATTCATTTACTCTCGGTTGAACTGATATGGGTGTGAAGCGACGAGCGTTGCTGTCGGCGGTCGCGGTCGGCGGGCTCGCGGGGTGTGTGTCCGTTCGGACGCCACCGACCGTCGTCGGGCTGGATCAGACGGTCGAAATGTCCCGCTGTGGGAAGCCGATCGATCGGCCCTGTGACTCCGTCCGCGGAATCGACCGCTTCATCGACCGGCCCATTCAGATACGCGAGGCGGTCGGTGGCGGGGTCGCCGTCTACCGCACGGACGACTCACTCGTCGTCAGAGGATTCGTGACTGGGGTCGAAGACGTGGAGTGCCGTGCAGCGCACGTCTCACGGATCGAGCTACGAGGACAGACGCTGGCCGTCGTCGTTCGGGACGGCGCGAGCGTCTTTCCAGTTCTGTGCGAGGAGAGCGCTGGAGCGGTACAGTACCGGATTGGACTCGACACGGGAGAGAGTGATTGTGTCGAGGCTGTCCACGTCGAACACCGTTCAGACAAACGGGGTGTAATCTTATCCGGTACGATCGACATCGCGGCGGCGTAGGACTGTGAATCTTCCCTAGACCTATCGGCCCCGATTCGAGTTGATCTGGTATGAAGCGACGTGCGTTGCTGTCGGCGGTCGCGGTCGGCGGGCTCGCGGGGTGTGTGTCCGTCCGGACGCCACCGACCGTCGTCGGGCTGGATCAGACGGTCGACGTGGAGACGTGTAGCAAAGAGATTGGCCGACCGTGCGCTCGGGTCGACTCGATGGAACGGCTCACCGAGGAGGAGCTTCAGGTCCGTATTCAGTTCGTCGGTGGGGCGACGGCGTACACAGCGGACGGCCGTCTCGTCGTCAGAGGGTACATCCTCGGTAACGGGGATCCGAACTGCCGAACGAACTGCGACTGGACTATCGAACTGATCGACGGAGTGCTGTGGGTATCGGTCCAGAACAGAGAGAATCCGCTTTCGACCGGCTGTACAGAGGACATCGGGACGATTAATTATCGCGTTTCTCTCGGGCCAGAAGACACCGAACGCGTCGAGAAAGTCTGGGTCGTCCTCTACTCCACGAACGGTGAGAAAATAATGTCAGACATCGTCTACCGGTCGGCAGCCTAACGCCGGCAGTTCCCTAGACTTATTCATGCGTTTGCGGAATGACGGGCATGAAGCGACGTGCGTTGCTGTCGGCGGTCGCGGCCGGCGGGCTCGCGGGGTGTCTGTCCGTCCGGAAGCCGCCCACCGTCGTGGGATTAAATCAGCCGGTCGACGTGCAGACGTGCGGCGAGGTGATCAGACGACCGTGCGCTCAGGTCAACTCGATGGAACGGCCCGTTGACCGGGAGCTTCAGGTACAGATTCAGTCCGCCGGCGGCGCAACGGCGTACTTGGAAGACGGTCGTCTCGTCGTTAGAGGGTACATTCCCGGCAGTGGAGACCAGAACTGTCGCGCGAAGTGTGTTTGGACGATCGAACTGACCGATGGAGTGCTGTGGGTGTTGGTTCGGAACAGTGAGAGCCCGCTCCCGCCTGGGTGTATCGAGTACTCCAAGGAAATCAATTACCGCGTCGCTATCGGTCCAGAAGACACCGAGCGCGTCGAGCGAGTCTGGATCGTCCACTACTCTACGGAGGGTGAAGAGATGATGTCGGACATCATCTATCCGCCAGAGAGTCAACGTGGATAAGGATAGACTTATATGTAAGTCGATGAAATAACGAGTGTGAAGCGACGTGCGTTGCTGTCGGCGGTCGCGGTCGGCGGGCTCGCGGGGTGTCTGACCGAGCGTCGCCCGGCGACGATCGTCGGGATCCCACGGCGGAGAGTGGAAATCGTCTACTGTGGGGAGGTGATCGGACGGCCCTGCAGGTCTATCGATGGAATAGAGTATCCATCGGAGGTGCCGAGCGACGTTTCGGGTCGTCTTGATGGAACCTCCGGAGCCGAGCGGAGGGAAGATCGAATTCTAATCAGAGGTGCGACGACCGGAATCGGTGACCCAGACTGCCGGGAGACCCGTGTCTCCCGGATCGAACTCCGCGACGACACGCTACGTGTGACCATTCGGAACGGGATCGATCTCGGTCCTGGTGGCTGTGAGGAAAACGCCTCCACCGTTCAGTACCTCGTCACTGTTCTGACTGGCGGGGAACACGAAATCGAACGAGTCCACGTCGAACACTACTCACACAGAGACGAGGTGCAGCTCTCCGGTACTGTTTCCATCTGAGTCGGCTGCTAGCTCGACAGCGACACCTCTACTGCATCTAACGCGGGTCGACCAACGGTGGCTGTGCTCCACTTCTCTCCGGTCAGGAAATAACTGTCCGACCCATGGTGGACTCCGAGTAATTTGCCGTTCTGATCGACCCAAGGACCTCCAGAGTCTCCACTATCCGTCCGCCAGTGCTCCATGTCTGCCTGATACTCGATCTGATCTGACCGCTTGGTGTTGTTACACTTGTCACTCACGTGCTGGCTCGTGCTGCCGTACATGTCAACATCGACTGTCTCACCGTCGGACACGGTGTCGCCGTCGTCCGTCTGTCCGACCTTGTCGGCGAGCCCTGCGAACTGCCACGCACCAGACACTGGTTCTACCTTACTACTGTAGGTGTCCAGTGGATCGGTATCGATACTGCTCGTCAGTTCGTACGATGTCACGTCGAGTGACTGGTCCCGTTCGTGGAGTTCTGCGATTTTGTCGCCGGCGAAGTACATATCGTCGCCCTCCATGACGTGATCGGCAGTGAGGATCAGCTCTCCATCCATATCTGCATCGTACCCGACGATACAAACTGTACCGTTGGCTTCTCCACCCTTGTTGGGATTATCGACGGAACTGCCCCCCTCGATCGCCTCCGGCGTCGTCTCCACGGGCTGTTCCTCCACCACAGTCGGCACCTGACTGTAGTTGTTCGGCACGTTCCGACGGGTCGCGCGGTCGTTCGTCTCCACGAGGAACTTCAGCGCGAGGTCCGTCGGATCGTCGGACTGCTGGGTGATCGTGACGGCCTGAATCCCGTCACGGGCCGTGAACTTCTGGATCGGAAGTCGTTCGTACACCTTCAGCCGGCGGTAGCGTTCCTTCGGGATCACGCGCACCTCGTCCGGCTGGCCGTGAACGTCGTCCGTGTGGACGATCACGCGGCCGTCGGGCTTCTTCCCGTAGGCCCGCTCGACGGCCGTCGACAGCGCCGCGCCGGAGGTGGTCGCGGCGGCGGCGAGCCCGCGCAACACGGAGCGGCGCGAGGTGGACCGGAGCTTCTGACCGAGCTGGAGCGTCGTTCCCGTCGGGATCTTCCGAGGCATGGCCGAGGTTTCTAGAACACTTCGATATAAGATTGTCCAATCACGGCTAATTACTAACGAGAGAACGACAGTCACGTACTCCCGGCAGTCACGCTCGGTGACACACGCGACGAGCTACACCCCGACGCCGAACCCCGCTCACCCACGACTCACTCTTCGCCGTCGTCTCCCTCGTCGCTGCCCACCGTACCGCCGCCCGTTCCCGACCCCGTCTCGGCGGCGACGACATCGTCGGCGTCGATCCCGTACACCTCTCGCGCTCGGTCGACGGACAGCTTCCCCAGACGGAGGTCGCGGACGACGGCCGCCGGGTCGCGGTCTTCGGGGTCGCCGAAGCCGCCGCCACCGGGCGTCCGGACGCTGACGACGCTCCCGGGGTCGAGCTCCAGCGTGGTCTTGGCCGGCAGCGACTCCAGGTCTCGGCCGTCGTCGTCGACGAGGGCGGCCCCCCCGGTCGCGCCGGGCTCGCCGCCGCCGAGACCGTACGGGCGGCTCGTCCGGCGCTCGGCCAACAGACTACACCGTGCGGCGTGGTCGCGGACGCGCACGTCCCGGCGGAGCCCCAGCCCCCCGCGGTGGCGGCCGGCGCCGCCGGTGTCGGGGCGGAGCGCGTACCGCTCGACGCGGAGGGGGTAGGCGGTCTCGACCACCTCCGCCGGCGTGTTGAGCGTGTTCGACATGTGGACGTGGACGGCGTCGTCGCCGTCGCCGCCGGCGTGGGCACCGGCGCCGCCGGCCTCCGTCTCGTAGAAGGCGTACTCCCCGTCACGGTCGGGTCGGGGGTCGGTCCCGCCGAAGGTGACGTTGTTCATCGTCCCCTGGCCGGCCGCCGGCACGGCCGTCGGGTCGGCCTCGGCGAGCGCGCCGAACACGCAGTCGACGACCCGTTGTGAGGTCTCTAAGTTGCCGCCGACGACCGCCGCGGGCGGCTCGGCGTCGACGAGACTCCCGGTCGGCGTCTCGATCCGAATCGGTCGGTAACAGCCCGCGTTTGGCGGGATCTCCGGGTCCGTCACGCACCGGAGCGCGTAGTACGTCGCCGACGCCGTCACTGCCCGGACGGCGTTGACCGGTCCGTCCGTCTGGTCGGCCGTGCCGGCGAAGTCGACGGTCACGTCCGTGTCGTCGATCACGACCGCGACCCGGATCGGGAGCGGGCCGTTGCCGCGGCCGTCGTCTTCCAGGTGTGTCTCGAACTCGAAGCGACCGTCCGGCAGCTCCGCCAGCGCCGCCCGCATCCGTCGCTCGGAGTAGTCCTGGATCGCGCTCGTCGCCCGCGACAGGGTGTCGCCGTGCTCCGCCAAGAGGTCGTGGTAGCGGCGTCGACCGGTCGCGTTCGCGGCCGTCTGGGCCCGGAGGTCCCCACGGCGCTCGTCCGGCGTCCGGACGTTCGCCAGCAGCAACGCCTGTACGTCCTCGGCGACGACAGAGTCGGCGCGGGGCTGTCCCTCCGGCCCGGTGGTGCGCCCCTCGCCGACCTCGTACTTCACCGGCGGGACCCGCAGTCCCTCTTGGTAGATCTCCGTCGTCGTCGCTCCGACGCTGCCCCCGGTCGTGCCTCCCACGTCGGCGTGGTGTGCACGGTTGGCGGCAAAGGCGACGATCTCGTCGCCCGGCCGGTCGAAGATCGGCGTCACGAGCGTGAGATCCGGGAGGTGGGCGCCGCCGCGGAACGGGTCGTTCAGGAGGATCGAGTCGCCCGGCCGGAGTTCCGACCGCGGGAACGCCTCCACCGCGGCCGCGACGGAGAACGGCATCGCGCCGAGGTGGACCGGGATCGTCTCCGCCTGTGCGACCATCTCGCCGTCGGCGTCGAACAACGCCGTCGAGCAGTCCCGTCGCTCCGTCACGTTCGGGGAGTAGGCCGTCCGAACGAGATCGGCGTTCATCTCCTCGGCGACCGCCTCCAGCCCGTTGCGGATCACGGACAGCGTCACCGAGTCGACTCCGGTGGCGTCCTCGTCGCCACCTGCGTCGCTCCGGTCGCTCACGCCGACACACCCCCGTCCACCGCGACGACGAGGTTGCCGCGGTCGTCCACCCGAGCCGTCTGGCCGGGGTGGACGACGAGCGTGCTCTCGCCGCCGGCGACGACGGCCGGCCCGTCGAACTCCCCGCCGACGGGGAGCCGTTCGCGGTCGTACACCGTCGTCTCGCGGTCCGTGCCGTCGAAGACGACGGACCGTGACCCACGGACGGCGTCGCCGACGGTCGCGGCCCGGTCGCCCGGCGACAGCGTCGGCGGCTCGACCACGCCGCGTGCCCGCAGCCTGACGGTGACCAGTTCCACCGGCTCGCCCGACTCCGCGTGGCCGTAGCGCTGCCGGTGCCGTTCGTGGAACCGTTCGCGGACGGTCTCCCGGAACGCCGCCGGCGCCGTCTCGGCGGGGTCCGGCGCCGGCACCTGGAGCTCGAACGACTGACCCTCGTACCGGAGGTCGAGCGAGCGCTCGATCCGCACGTCCTCGGTCGCCCGCTCCGCGCCGGCGAGTCGGTCCCGCCCCTCCGACTCCAGTCTGGCGAACGTCTCTCGGAGCCGGTCGGCGTCGACCGCCGTCAACGGCCGGACCATCGACGCCGAGCGGTCCGTCGTCACGTCGGCGACGAGCAGCCCCAGCGCGGACAGGACGCCGGCAGCGCGGGGGACGATCACCGTCGGCACGTCTAGTCGGTCGGCGACGGCAGTCGCGTGCAACGGCCCGGCGCCGCCGTACGCGACCAACGCCAGCTCCCGAGGGTCGTGACCCCGCTCGACGGAGACGACACGTAGCGCCCGCTCCGTCTCGGCGTCCGCGACCGCCAGCACCCCCTCGGCGACGCCTCGGACGGACCGGCCTAGCTCCTCGGCCAACGGCTCGAACGCCGCCCGGACGGCCTCGCGGTCGGCGGCTACGTCGTCGCCGAGGAACGCCCCGGGGTCGATCCGCCCCAGCAGGAAGTGGGCGTCCGTGACGGTCGGCTCCGTCCCGCCGCGGCCGTAGCACACTGGCCCGGGGTCGGCACCGGCGGAGTCGGGCCCCACCCGGAGCGCGCCGCCGTCGTCCACCCGGGCGACGGAGCCGCCGCCGGCGCCGACGGTGTGGACGTCGACGGACGGCACCGCGACCGGGTAGTCGCCGACGCTCGTCTCTGTCGACACCAACGGCTCGCCGTCGCGGACGAGTGACACGTCACACGACGTGCCGCCGACGTCCATCGTCAAGAGGTCGTCGTAGCCGCGGGTCGACTCGGCCGTCGCCGTCCCCCCCGGAGGCGACCCGGCCTCGCCGGCGACGTGTGCGGCCCCGCGGACGCCCGCCGCCGGCCCGGAGAGTAACGTCTCGACGGGTCGCTCGCGGGCGGTCGCCGCGGTCACGAGCCCGCCGTCCGAGCCCATCAGCCGGAGCGGCGCCGCGACTCCCAGTCGGTCGATCCCGTCGGCGACTGCGGCGACGTAGTCGTCGACCACCGGGACGAGCCCGGCGTTGAGCGCGGTCGTCACGGAGCGCTCGTACTCGCGGATCTCCGGCAACACGTCCGACGACAGCGACACTGCGGCCGTCACTCCCTCCTCGCGCAGCAGTTCCCGCACCCGGCGCTCGTGGCTGGGGTTCTCGAACGCGAACAGGAACGCGACGGCGACGGCGTCCGTCTCGGCGGCCGCGAGGTCCTGCGCCAGCGCCCGGACGGCCGACTCGTCTAACGCCTCCAACACCGACCCCCGCTCGTCGATCCGTTCGGGCACCTCGTGGCGACGGTCCCGTGGGACGACCGGCTCGGGCTTCGAGGCCCGGAAGTCGTAGATGTCCGGGCGGGTCTGTCTGCCGATCTCGACGGCGTCCCGGAACCCCGCGGTCGTCACGAGCGCCGTGTCGGCCCAGGTGCCCTCCAACACCGCGTTCGTTGCGACGGTCGTCCCGTGGCCCAGGAAGCCGATCCGCTCCGTGTCGACCGACAGCCCCGCCAGCCCGTCCAACACCCCCGTCTCGGGCGCGTCCGGCGTCGACGGCACCTTGTCGACCCGGACGCGGTCGTCCCCGACCGTCACCAGGTCCGTGAACGTCCCGCCCACGTCGACGCCGACACGCGTGTCTCGTTGCACACCGGCCGGTCTCGCGCCACCGACGTATGCGTTGGCCTTCTGGGTGTGACAGATCCTGTCACTTGGCCACAGTTCGTATGCAAAAACTGAAATCAAATCGAAAGCAACCGGCGAGGGAAGAAGAGATGTTACCGGAGAGCGTCCGCCAGTCGACGAAGAAGTTCTTGGCGAACGTCGTCGTGAACTTCACAGGTGTCCTGATCGGAGTCCTGGGGTTCGTCGGGATTGGGTGGGTGGCTGCCGGGCTGGCAACCGTCTCCCTGGGAGTCGTCCTCGGTACACAGTACTACCTCACATACCGCCCCCCGGTACAGAAGCGAGACCAACAGCTGAGTACCTTCTTCGACGACTACCTCGGGAAGGCGGGCGAAGAAATCGAGAGCGTCGCTGGTGACGACGTCGAGGTCAGGTGCAACGTCATGCGACCAACTGCCGGAGGGGTGGTCGGGGACGACAGACTGGAGATCAGCTTCACTGCAGACCGGGGAGAGTACCGTCCAGACGAACTCGAACTCGAGTTCAAGCCCGGGCAGGGCTGTGCCGGCGCAGTCTACCGACAGGGGAAACAGCAGATCGCAGTCAGAGAGCGGCGAGGGGAGTGGCCGGACGGCTTCGAGACGACGCCGAGACAGGACAACGCGACAGACCACCTCCAGGTGATAATCGGCACCCCGGTGTACCGACCGAACGACGACCCTGCGGAGGCGAACCCGGCAGCAGTCTTCGTGATCGACTCCGAGTCCGAGGTGACAGACGTGCTCGACATCCCAGAGGAGCGAGCGACGAGCGAGATCGAGATCAAGAACACACGAGTCTGCAACCTGGCGACCGAGTACAGCGAGAAAGTTGGGATACTCTTATGACGAAAGGAGAACGATGTCGTGGTATGAGCCGTAACGACGCGAAAGAGAGGGAGGCGTCCGACCAGAGCGGGTTCGCCATCTACACGGCCGACCGAACGGACGAGGAACGCCGTGAGACGTACGGGACGGACCTGAAGGACCCGGTGAACGGCCGAATCAAGAGTGTGGCCGGTCGGCTTCGGTCGCTGTTCCGCTGACTGTCTCTCCTCCGTTCACTCCCGCTCCAGTTCCCGGTCTCGCCCGTCGTCCGTCGCCTCGTCCAGGTCGGACATGTCTAGGTCGTCGTCCGTCGCCTCGTCCAGGTCGGACATGTCTAGGTCGTCGTCCGTCGCCTCGTCCAGGTCGGACATGTCTAGGTCGTCGTCCGTCGCCTCGTCCAGGTCGGACATGTCTAGGTCGTCGTCCGTCGCCTCGTCCAGGTCGGACATGTCTAGGTCGTCGAGGCCGCCGTCCGCGGGCGTCCGGTCGAGTCGGTCGCGGGCGGTCTCGGGGTCGGCGTCCTCCGTCTCGATCAGGGCGTCCAGCCGGCGCTCGAACTCGGCCTCGTCGATCTCGCCGGCCGCGTAGCGCTCGCGGAGTCGTTCGAGGGGGTCGTCCGCGTCCGTCTCGACCTCGGCGGCGTTCGACACGGAGTTGGCGGCCTCGTCCAACTCCTCGTCGAACACCTCCTCTTTGAGGACGCCCGACAACGGAGTGAGGAGGAACCAGCCGACGACGAGCGCGATCAGAGCGGGGCGACCGGCGCCGACGACGAACAGCGTCAGCGCGACGCCGAACGTGCCGGTGGCGAACACGGCAGGGTCGAACAGCCGCCAGAGCGTGTTTGACACGCTCGTCGTGTGTCGTTCGAGACGTATTGTACGTTGGGGTGTGTGTCGCGTCAGGCGACGGCGTCCTCCAGCGCGCTGGCGGCCCGGATGATCGCCGGCTCGCCGAACGCGGGCCCGACGAACTGACAGCCGACCGGCAGCCCGTCGGCGGTGCCGGCGGGCACGGAGATCGCCGGGAGGTTCGCCAGGTTCACCGGGACCGTGTTGGCGTCCATCAGGTACAGCTGGAGCGGGTCGTCCAGGCTCTCGCCGCGCTCGGGCGGGACGACCGGCATCGTCGGCGTCGCCAACACGTCCGCCTCCGACAGCGCCTCGTCGAAGTCCTGCTTCACCCAGGCGCGTGCGTCCTGGGCCTTCTCGTAGTACTGGTCGTGGTAGCCCGCAGACAGCGCGAACGTCCCCAGCAGGACCCGACGCTTCACCTCCGGCCCGAACCCGTCCTCGCGGACGGCGGCGAACTGCTCGTTCCAGTCCCCGTCCGCGTCCGTGTCGGGACCGTAGCGGACGCCGTCGAAGCGGGCGAGGTTCGAGGAGGCCTCGCTCGTGGCGATCACGTAGTACGCCTGGACGGCGTGCTCGACGGACGGGAGCGACACCTCGACCGTGTCGACGCCGCGGTCGCGGAGGGCGTCGACGGCGTCGGTGAACGTCTCCCGGACGGGGTCGCTTGCGCCCTCAACGAGTTCCGTCGGCAGCCCGACAGTGAAGTCGGCGGCGTCGGGGGCGACGGCGTCGGCGTACGTCGTCGTCTCCGCGGGGTGGTCGTCGGGGCCGCCGTCGGCGGCGTCGTAGCGAGTGGTGGCGTCACGCTCGTCCGGGCCGGCGATCACGTCCAGGAGTGCGGCGGTGTCGGCGACGCTGTCGGCGATGGGGCCGACCTGTTCGAGGGAGTTGGCGTACGCGATCAGCCCGTACCGGGAGACGAGCCCGTAGGTGGGCTTGAGCCCGACGACTCCACAGAACGCTGCGGGGTTGCGGACGGAGCCGCCGGTGTCCGTGCCGAGCGCGAGGTCGGCCTCGCCGGCGGCGACGGCGGCCGCGGAGCCGCCCGACGAACCCCCGGGGACCCGGTCGGGGTCCACCGGGTTCTTCGTCGGGCCGAACGCGGACGTCTCCGTCGTCCCGCCCATCCCGAACTCGTCCATGTTGGTCTTGCCGACGAGGGTGGCCCCGGCCTCCTTCAGGCGTTCTACGACGGTCGCGTCGAACGGCGGCTCGTACTCCGAGAGCATCGCAGAGCCACACGTCGTCGCCACGCCGGCCGTCGAGATGTTGTCCTTGACTGCGACCGTCCGGCCGGCGAGCGGGCCGTCGTCCGCGCCCTCGACCGTCGTCTGCGCCAGGAAGGCGTCGAACTCGTCTGCCGACATCTACGACACCCGCGGGCCACGGAAGTAGCCCGCCTCCGACTCCGGTGCGTTCGACAGCGCCGCCTCTCGATCCAGCCCCTCCCGGACCTCGTCGGCCCGCATCACGTTGACCAGGTCCGGCTCGGCGTCCGTCTCCGGGACCTCGTCTAGGGCCGCGAAGTAGTCGAGAATCTCGCCGAACTGCTCGGTGAACTCGGCGACCTCCTCGTCGGCTAAGTCCACCCGTGCCAGGTCGGCGACATGGCGCACGTCGTCGGCGGTGACGACCCCGTCGCCGTCTGCCGGCGTCTCGCTCATACCCACAGCGTCGCCCGTCCGGCGAGTAAGCGTTTCGATGCCGCCGACGGGCGACGACCCGACCACCGCCGTCGACGGGCGACGACCCTGCCGCCAGTGTGGCCTCACACCATTATCGCTTTCGATAGTTTGCGCGGGGTCAGATCTCGCCTCAGTGTGGCGAGAACCGCCGGAGGGCGGCGGGAAACCCCGTGACTCTCGAGAGGGTCCGAAATCCTCTTGTAGCCGCCAGAATCGCCCCGACGCCGTCTGGCAATTACAACTGGGGTGTTAGATGGAATCATACGTCAGATTCATAAGGCTGTCGCCCCAGTAACTGTCTACGGTGAGACAAGGAGGGAGCAGTTTCTCTCCCGACGGCACCACCCCACCCAGTCAATCATGAGTGAGAACGTCCGCAACTACACGAGCGAGCGAACCCGCACCCGAGGGAGCCAACGCGACACCGAGCGAGAGGAGTCGGACGAGGAAGAGGAGACGTTGGAGTGTCCGGAGTGTAGCGGGAACCTAGTGAACGACTCCGAGCGCGGCGAGACCCTGTGTCGGGACTGTGGGCTCGTCGTGGAGGAAGACGAGATCGACCGCGGGCCGGAGTGGCGCGCGTTCGACGCCAAGGAGAAAGACGAGAAGTCCCGTGTCGGTGCCCCGACGACCAACATGATGCACGACAAGGGGCTGTCGACGAACATCGGCTGGCAGGACAAGGACGCCTACGGCAAGCAGCTGTCCAGCCGACAGCGCGAGAAGATGCAACGGCTCCGTACCTGGAACGAGCGGTTCCGCACCCGTGACTCGAAGGAACGGAACCTGAAGCAGGCGCTGGGGGAGATCGACCGGATGGCGTCGGCCCTGGGGCTCCCGGAGAACGTCCGGGAGACGGCCTCCGTCATCTACCGGCGCGCCTTAGACGAGGACCTGCTGCCCGGCCGCTCCATCGAGGGGGTGTCCACCTCCTCGCTGTACGCCGCCGCCCGGCAGGCCGGCACGCCCCGGTCTCTCGACGAGATCGCCAACGTCTCGCGGGTGGAGAAAGACGAGATCGCCCGGACGTACCGTTACATCGTCCGGGAGCTCAACCTGGAGATCCAGCCGGCGGACCCGGAGAGCTACGTCCCGCGATTCGCCTCCGATCTGGAACTGTCCGAGGAGTCCGAGCGACGCGCCCGTCAGCTCCTATCGACGGCGAAAGAACAGGGGGTCCACTCCGGGAAGTCCCCGGTCGGACTCGCCGCTGCGGCCGTCTACGCCGCCTCCCTGCTCACCAACGAGAAGGTGACCCAGAGCGAGGTGAGCGAGGTGGCGAACATCTCCGAGGTGACGATCCGCAACCGCTACCACGAGCTGTTGGAGGCCGAAGAGAAGGTCCAGATGCCCTGACACTGGGTGGGGGTGGTACCGTCTCCCCAAGACGCATTACTGCCGCCGTCTACGTCCGGTCGTGGAGACGACACGCCACCACACCGCGACCGTCTACGTCGTCTCCGACGGCGCGGTCGCCTTACACGAACACCCTGGCCTCGGGATCGAGATTCCGCCCGGCGGCCACGTAGAGCGCGACGAACTCCCCCACGAGTGTGGGCTCCGCGAAGTGCGCGAGGAGACTGGCTTGGAGCCGACGCTCGTCGACGACACGGACGCCGTCCCGGCGCCCAACGGCGAGACGCTCCCGACGCCCAGACACACGATGTTGTACGACGTGAACGTCCACGACGACGGCTTCGTGAGCCACCAACACGTCGATCACGTCTTCTTCGCCCAGGCCGACAGTCGGGAGATCGACCCCGCAGACGGCGAAGAGCCGGCGACGGCCTGGACGTGGTACACCGCGCCAGAACTGCGCGACGCCGACCTCGACCGCGACACCGTCGAGATCGGGCTGGAGGCGATTCGGGCCGTCGAGGGGTGAAACTCACGCCCGGAGTCCGACGGCGTCGGCCCGGCTGACGACGACGACGACCGGCGGGTCCGGCAGGAACGCGACCGACTCGACACTGCCGAACTCCCCGCCGCCGAACGTCACGCGCCACTGCTGTCGCCCGGTCGCCCGGTCGAACGCGGTGACGCGGTCGGCGGTCGCCAGGAACACGCGGTCGTCGCCGACGGCGAGGTCGACCCCGTACTTCGCCTTGACGGGCGTCGACCACTGGACAGTCCCGTCGGTCGTCACCGCGTGGAGCGTCCCGGCGCCGAAGCCGTACAGTGTTCCGTCGGTGACGCGCTGTGAGAGGGCGTCGCCGCTCGTGGTGCCGGCCGCGACCCAACGATCCGCGCCGGTCGCCGGGTCGACCGCTCGGACTCCGTCGTCCGTCCCGACGAACAGGGTCTCGTCGCCGGCGACGGGCGGAGTGACGCTACTGTATCCGAACGTTCGTTCCCGCCAGATCGGCTCGCCGTCGGCCAGCCGGCGGTTCATCAGCAGTCCGCCATCTGTGGCCACGTAGGCGACCCCGTCGAAGACGGTGGCACCGACCGTCCCCAGCGACTGCGGCGATGTCGGAACATCGCTCCGTTTCTCGACTCGGTGCGTGTCGAGATCGACGGCGAACACGCCGCCGCCGACGGCGTACAGCGTGTCGTCACGCAAGAACAGTTCCACTGACCCGTACGTCTCGCCGGCCGTCCACCGTGTCGCGCCCGTCCCCGCCGAGACGGCGAACACCGTTCGGCCCGCCGTGTACACCGTGTCGCCGTCGACGAGCGGTGACGCCCGAACCGACTCCGAGCGGTCGAGCGCTTCCCAGACGACTTGCCCGTCCGCGCCGAGTCTGACCAGTCCTCCGTCGTTCGCCGCGAGGAAGATCCGACCGTCGTCGGTCGTGAGCGAGTACGCCTCCGCGCCGCTCCCGACGGCGACCTCCCACAGGAGTTCGGTATCACCCGACACTGCCGGCAGCGCCGTCGGCGACGCCCTCGTCTCGGTGGGGTCGTCCGTCGCCAGCGGAGTTGGCGTTTCTGTCGGTGGCTCCGTCGGCGGCCGTGTCCACGTGTTCGTCGACGTGTCCGTGCGCGACCGCTCCGTCCCTGTGTTGCAGCCGGCGAGTCCAGTCGACAGGGATGCGCCGAGCGCAGCGAGGAGTCGACGGCGTGACCGACGGCGGTCTCGTCGTTCCGGGGTCACGCCCGTCCGTGACTGCGCTACGGGCGTAGTCTTTCGGTGTGTTCACCGTCCCCGACGTGCGTCCAACCGCCACCGTCCAGCGACCCAGTCACCCCCGATCGAGATCGCCCGCGGTCAGCGCGGCGACGTACCGCCCGACGTGGTCGTTCATACGCCGCTTGAACCCCGCACGCCGCGCCAGTCGGTCCAACTCCCGCGAGACGTAGGTTCCGTACTGGACGGCCTTCTTGTCGGCGACGCGGGCGGGTTCCGGGACGACCCCGTCGGCAGTCTCGCGCAGCGCGACCTTCCCGACGCCGTCGGCGACGAGCGCGTCGCCGGGGAGTCGGAGCGCGGCCGCGATCACGTCGTCGTGGAGGAACGGCGCGACCGGCTCCACGCCGGCGGCCCGTAGCGTCACCACGTCACGAGCGAGCTGGTCCGGCAGCGACAGCACCGTCTCCCGACGAGCACCGCGGACGGTCGTCGCGTCCACGCGGTCGTCTTCCTCGGGCGTCCGGACCTTGGCGTAGCCGCCGAACAGTTCGTCTGCGCCCTGGCCGACGGCCAGGCGGTCGTGGCCGTCGGCGGCGGCCCGCCGGGCGACACAGAACAACGGGACGGCGATGCTCACGTCCATCGGGTTCGACCGGCCGGTCGCGGCGACGACCGCGCGGACGGCCTCGCGGAGCGTCTCGTGGTCCAGTTCGACCGTCTGGAGGTCGGCGGCACGGTCGGCGGCAGTGGCGGCCTCGTGGGCCGCTGTCACGTCGTGACAGCCCTCGAAGCCGGCGACGTACAGCGGCGCGTCCGGACGGCCGGCGGCGACGACGGCGGAGTCGACGCCGCCGGAGAAGGCGACCGCAGCGGGCGCAGACTCCGTCACCACCCGTTCGTGGACGGTACGCTCGACGGCCGCGACTGCCTCCTCCCGCCGGCGAGGGTCGGGGTCCGGCAGCGACCAGACGCTCTCGGCGGCGGCGACGGGCTCCCCGACGGGCAGCCGACAGCCCGCCGGGAGTAGCTCTGCGTCGGTCAGGTCCGTGGGGTCGAACGCCCACCGTTCGGGGTCGGTCGCGTCGACGAAGACGGGCCGGCGACCGAGCACGTCGCGGACGAGACAGTCGTCCACCCGGCCGGCGAAGCCGACGGTGCCGGGCAACGGGTCGCCGCTCGCCAGCGCCCCGCGAACGGTCGTGGGCGCGGCGCCGTCGAGGCGTGAGTCACTCACAGGAGTTCGCCGAGTCGGCGCTGGACCCGACGTTTCGCCCCTCCGGCGGCCTGCCGGAACGAGACGTGCCAGGGGGTCCGTCGACCGACGACGCTCGTCTTCCCCTCGTGGACGGCGTCCAACACCGCCTCGGGGGTGCGTTCGTCCGTGCCGATCTGGGTGACGGCCTGTCCGACCATCTCGGAGACGTGGGCGTCGCTGCCGGCGACGGCCGGCAGCCCGCGTTCGACGGCGAACGCCTCGGCCTTCCGGTTGCCGCGACCGGTGAGGAGCCTGGAGTTGAACACCTCGATGGCGTCGGCGTGGGCGAGTTGTTCGTCCGTGATGTGGGGTGCGACCCCGTGGCGCGACTTCTGGTAGGCGTGTGGGACGACGGCGATGCCGCCGGCGTCGTGGATACGGTCGAGCGTCTCGTCGAAGGAGAGTCCCGCGGGGATCGCCTCTCGGACGCCGAGCCCGAGGACGTGCCCGGCCGCACTGGAGACCTCGGTGCCGACGACACCGACGAGGCCGTACTCCTCGGCGAGTGCGGCGGCTTCGCGGCTGGCGTCGATCTCGTCGTGGTCGGTGACGGCGAGCACGTCCAGTCCGACGGCCGCGGCCTGTTCTACCAGGAGTTCGACGGGGTCGCGGCCGTCGTGTGACAGCGCGGAGTGACAGTGCAGCTCGGCGGCCAACACGCTCTCGCGTTGGCGAGGCCGGCAGAAAAGCGGTCCGGTCGCCTTCGGCGGTATCAAACCGTTTATACTGCCGCCGCCGGAAACTCGGGATAGAATGCCACGAGAACAGAAGGAGGTCCGCGAACTCCAAGAGGGGAGCTACCTCATGATGGAGGACTCGCCGTGCGAGATCGACGGCTACAGCACGGCCAAGCCGGGCAAACACGGCAGCGCCAAGGCTCGCATCGAGGGGAAGGGCGTGTTCGACGGGAAGAAACGGACGCTGTCCCAGCCGGTGGACGCGAAGGTCTGGGTGCCGATCATCGAACGGAAGAAGGGGCAGGTCGTCTCCGTCGCCGACGACGAGGTGCAGGTGATGGACCTGGAGACGTACGACACGTTCACCATGCTCGCCCCGGACGACGGGGAGTTCGAGGCCGACCAGAATATCGAGTTCCTGGAGTACGAAGGCCAGCGTAAGGTCGTCGGGTGATGTCGTTTCCCGGCGCGACCGCAGAGCGGTCGGACGCGGCGTACGTCCTCACCGGCGGGCCCTTGGACGCGACGACCACGTTCCAACCCGGCGCCCGGTTCGGCCCCGACCGCGTCCGGCGGTTCGCCGAGACGTTCGACGACTACGACCACCACACCGACACTCGTTTCTCCGAGCTCGCGGTCCACGACGCCGGGGACGTGTCCGCCTGGGACGACACGGCGGCGTACCTCGACCACCTGACGGCGGAGCTACGGGCGGCCGTCGTCGACGACGCCGTTCCGGTGCTCGTCGGCGGCGAGCACACGGTGTCGTGGGCCGGCGTTCGCGCCACAGAGCCGACGACGCTGGTCGTCGTCGACGCCCACCTCGACCTCCGGGACGACTACGACGGCAACCCGCTCAGCCACGCCTGCGTCACCCGTCGTGCGTTGGACGGGCTCGCGGACGGCGACTACCCGACCGTCGACGAGGTGGTCGTGATCGGCGCCCGGACGGGGTCGCCGGCGGAGTGGGAGCGGGCAGCGGCGATGGACGTGACCGTCGTCCCGCCGGCGGAGGCGGCCGACTGGGAGCCGTCCGTCGAGGGGCCGGCGTACCTCTCCGTCGACATCGACGGCTTGGACCCCGGGTTCGCCCCCGGCACGGGGACGATGGAGCCGTTCGGGCTCACGCCCCGCGAGGTCCACCGAATCGTCCGGGCGGTCGCGCCCCACTGTGTCGGGTTCGACACGGTGGAGGTGAACGACCGCGACGACGGTCAGGCGGCCGCGCTGGCTGGGAAGCTCCTACGGGCGTTCGTGTACGCCCACGCCGCCGCCGAGTAGCCGGCGCCGCCGTTCTCCGAGTCCTCACACGGGCGCGGTCAGTCGCTCGCCAGGGCGCGTCTGGCCCGGTCGGCAGCGTCCTCCTCGGGGAAGGTCACGACGAACGAGCCGTCGTAGTCGCCCGAGGCGACCGCGGACGCGAGCGACGGCGCGAAGCCGAAACGGTTGATCGTCTCGCCGTCGACCCGGACGACGGCCTCGAACGCCTCGGGGTCGTCGGCGACGCCGGCGGTCTCGAACGTCTCGGAGAGGGCGGTCGTCGCCGACGGCGTCAGCCGGACGGGGACCATCCAGATCTCTCCCTGCTGGCGCACCTCGCCGACGTCGGCGGTGTCGGCCTCGGTGAACAACGTCTGTCGTTCCTCGGGACCGACGAGTTCGAGCGTGAACGACGACCGTTCCGCCGTCCGGTTCGTCTCGTCGGCTGTCGTCGCGTCTGTGCTCGTGTCGTCGGCCGTCGTCGCGTCTGTGCTCGTCTGGAGTTGGCTACAGCCGGCGAGTGCGACCACTACGCCCGCCGCGACGGTGCCGACGGTGTCACGTCTGGAGGGCACGCCCGAGGTGACGCCGCCGTCTGGTAAAGTTCTCTCGGCTCCTCACGCAGACTGTGACGGCCGGCAGACTCGTGTGACCCCGGTCGAACCGGTGACCGGACTGTCTCCGCGGCGAATCGAGACGGAACGACTGGTGGTGGTGCGGCTGGGCGAGACAGACCTCTGGGAGCCGTGGGGGTCGTTCGACAGCCCGGGTCGGCGCGAACGAGCGACGAGGCACGTGCCGTGGTTCGAACGGTACGACCCGGACGCCTACCACGCCACCTGTCACGCGGACGACAGCCGCCCCCGACGGCCGATCCGGGGGTACGTCGACGACTACGGAGAGCGACGGGAGGGCTCGCTCCGCCACCACTCCACCCGCCCAGACGGATCAGTGACGGATCAGTACCGGTTCTCGATCACCCGCGAGGAGCGCGAGACGGCGACGGCAGACGACCCGACACCACGGTGTACGGTGGAGCTGCAGTCCGGCACTACGCGACACCCAGACCACAACACGGAGGTAGCGGCGCGGCCAAGGAGTGACCGATGACACAGACTGACGAGGCGGTCGAGACGTTCCTCGCGGAGGCAGACACGGTGTACGGCGAGTACGAACAGGGGTACATGGACGCCGACGCGGCGCTGTCGCGGCTGGAGTCGGCGCTCTCCGAGCTGCGCGAGACGACAGAAGAGTGACCGGGTCGCGTCAGTTGTAGTCCGTGCCGGCGGCCTCGGGGTCGACGAACTCGGAGTCGACGTTCTCCGGGGGGTACTCGGGGAGATTACCCTCCTCGTCCAGCGCCTCTACCTCTCGCTGGGCAAGCTGCGTCTCGAGCTGTTCACGCTTCTTGCGCCCCTGACGTTCGCGGCCGCGCTTCGTGTCTGACATCTGCATCCGTGTGAACGTCTCACACACATATGAAGCTTCTGGCGGATCTCCCCTCACACCACACTACTTAAACGCACGTTCCGAGCCGGTGAACGGGTCGGAACGGTCGCCCCGTGTGAACCCGCCACACACGCTCGATCGCCCGCGAGCAGGCGATTTCCTCGCTCTGCGGGGGGACGGCCGCGTGGCCCGCGAGCGGACGAAAGCAAAGGTTTATATAGAACTACGACCACATTTCGACTGAGTATGAGCCAGCGAATGCAGGGTCAGCCCATGATCATCATGGGTGAAGACTCCCAGCGGGTCAAGGACAAGGACGCTCAGGAGTACAACATCTCCGCCGCGCGTGCGGTGGCGGAGTCCGTACGTTCCACCCTCGGCCCGAAGGGGATGGACAAGATGCTCGTCGACTCGATGGGTGACGTGACCATCACGAACGACGGCGTCACCATCCTCACGGAGATGGACATCGACAACCCGACGGCCGAGATGATCGTCGAGGTCGCCGAGACGCAGGAGGACGAGGCCGGTGACGGAACGACGACGGCCGTCGCCATCGCCGGGGAGCTCCTGAAGAACGCGGAGGACCTGTTGGAGCAGGACATCCACCCGTCCGCGGTCATCAAAGGCTTCTCGCTCGCGTCCGAGCAGGCTCGCGAGGAGGTCGACGCCGTCGCGGAGCCGGTCGAGCCGGACGACGAGGAGACGATCCGGAAGGTCGCCGAGACTTCGATGACCGGTAAGGGCGCCGAACTGGAGAAGGACGTGCTCGCGGACCTCGTCTACCGTGCCGTCCAGGGCGTCACCGTCGAGGCCGACGACGGCTCCCACGTCGTCGACCTCGCCAACGTGAAGATCGAGACCCAGACCGGCCGCGGCGCCGGCGAGTCCGAACTGCTCGAGGGCGCCGTCGTCGACAAGGACCCGGTCCACGACGACATGACCGGCAGCGTCGAGGACGCCCAGGTCCTCCTGCTCAACGACCCGATCGAGGTCGAGGAGGCCGACGTCGACACGCAGGTCAACATCGAGTCGCCCGACCAGCTGGAGCAGTTCCTCGACCAGGAGGAACAACAGCTCCAGGAGAAGGTCCAACAGATCGTCGACACGGGCGCGAACGTCGTGTTCTGTCAGAAGGGGATCGACGACCTCGCCCAGCACTACCTCGCCAAGGAGGGCATCCTGGCCGTCCGGCGTGCCAAGAAGTCCGACCTGGAGTTCCTGGCCAACATCCTCGACACCGGGATCGTCTCCGATCTCGGCTCCGTGACCCAGGGCGACGTCGCCACCGGCGCCGTCACGCGCGACGACGACGACGAGATGTTCTACGTCGAGTCCGAGGCGGAGGCCGCTCACGGCGTCACCCTCCTCCTGCGTGGCTCCACGGACCACGTCGTCGACGAACTTGAGCGCGGGCTCCAGGACGCGCTCGACGTCGTCTCCACGACCGTCTCCGACGGGCGTGTCCTCCCCGGCGGCGGTGCCGTCGAGGTGGAGGTCGCCCGCCGGCTGCGTGACTTCGCCGACTCCGTCGAGGGCCGCGAACAGCTGGCCGTCGAGGCGTTCGCCGACTCGTTGGAGCTCGTCCCGCGGGTGCTCGCCGGAAACGCCGGCCTGGACTCCATCGACACGCTGGTCGACCTGCGGGCCGCTCACGACGACGGCCGCGGACGCGCCGGGCTGAACGTGTTCAGCTCGGAGGTCGAAGACACGCTGGAGGCCGGCGTCGTCGAGCCGGCCCACTCGAAGGAACAGGCGCTGTCGTCTGCCGCCGAGGCCGCGAACCTCGTGCTGAAAATCGACGACATCATCGCCGCGGACGACCTCTCCACCGAGGGTGACGACGACGAAGGTCCCGGCGGTCCCGGTGGCGGCATGGGCGGTATGGGCGGCATGGGTGGCATGGGCGGTGCGATGTAGACCACGTCCGGTCACTCTCCCCCCTCTACGACTGCCGCACCGACTCGCCGAGCTCCCGACGTTCACGCTTCTTCGATCCGACCCGTAGCTCCCGTGAGCCGACGGTGGGTGCTACTACTCCGCGACGGGTGCCTCCCAGAGGAGGACTCCGGCCGACCCGACGATCAACACGGCTCCCGCGAGCGCGAGCGCGAACAACGGCGAGACGGCGTCGGAGACGACGCCGCTCCCGAGTTGGAACGGGACGACGGCGAGTCCGCTGACCATCGCCATCGCGCTGAGCACGGTCGCACGGCCCGTCGTCTCGACGCGGTCGTTGACGTACTGCCCGGCGAACGACCGTGTCACGTCGGAGAGTCCACGGATCACCAGGAACGCCGGCAGGGCCAACACGGGGACGAGGTACGCGCCCACCAACGCACCGCCCACGACGAACGGGAGCCACAGGAACCACCGCCGGAGTCCCAGTCGGTCGCGGATCGCGCCGGTGTAGTAGCTCAGCCCGGCTCCGAAGAGACTGTACGCCGCGTAGAACCACCCGAGCAGCGACCGTACCCGTGACTCCGAGACGCCGAAGTCGGTGACGACCGTCTCGAAGATGGGCTGGAGAAACACGAACACCAGGTACGTCGCCGCCGCGTAGAGCACGTAGTAGTACAACACGAACGCCCGGACGTTGTGCCGTGTGATCGCCTCGCGGACGATCGAGAGCGTGCGACGGAACCCCGGCGTCGCGGTGTCGGCCCGTTCGTACGTCTCGGACTCCTCGACGGTCAGGAGCACGGCTACCCCGACCGCCGTCACCCCCGCGGCGACGAACCACGGGTACGACAGGTCGACACTCCCCAGGTACCCCCCGACGACGGCTGCGCTGGCGCCGACCGCCAAGGCGACGGACTCCCCGCGCCCTCGGACGTGTGCGAACTGGTCTTCCGAGAGGTCGTCGGTGAGTGTGTCGTACAGCCAGGCGTCTTCGCTGCCCGACCGGAAGTTGTACCCCATCGACCAACAGGCGTACAGCGCCGCGAACGCCCAGAACGATCCGGACAGCCCGATCCCCAACAGCGTGACCGAGATGAGCACCGTCCCGAACAACAGGCTGTTGCGCCGTCCGACACGGTCGCCGACGTAGCCCGTGGGGATCTCGCCGACCAGCGTCGTCAGATTGTAGATGGCCTCCAGCGCCGCGATCTGCGTGAAGCTGAGCCCCTGTGCCAGGAAGAAGAGGTACATGATCGGGCGGTAGAACTCGACCGCCTCCGTCGACTTGTACAGGTAGTACTTCAGAACACTCGCCGGCGGAAGATCCGGTGACTCCTGCGAGACGACCACACCGACCGTGACGACGCCCCGGAGATAAGTCCCGTCTTATGACGGAGTTGGAGTTTCGTAGTACGACCCTGTCGAACGGGTGGCTGCTCGGAGTCGTGTCCCGTCGGTCTCGTCGCTCGAACTGTCGGCGGCGCGACTCACTCGGCGACGGGCGTCGACAGCTGTCGATCGAGCGGTGTCGGGGTGTCGACCCGCCGCCCTCGTGATGTAAACCTCATGGCGCGATATCATTTGCCGTGGCGGCGGGGGAGACTCGAATCGACGACGACTGGACGAGCGCCGTCCCCGTCGCCAGCGTTCTTCGCCGTCGGGTCGACGTCGAGCCTGGCAACGTTATCGAATGGCGCGTGGACGACGACAGACTCGTTCCCGTCGGGCTGGAGAAGAGTACGGCGCGTTCGAGGACTTCGTGCCAGCGTCGATGGGGTCCGGCTCCGATCACGACGCCGCTGGCTACGACCGATACGGCAGTCTCGGGCGATTCGGGAGTAAAAGACTGTATCTCCCCCGTGTCTGGTTCAGTCGTCGTCACTGCGATAGGCGTCGCCGCCGCGCCGTCTAATCCGCATGACGTACACGATTCGCTGTGACTGATCGACACGACAGCCCAGCCGAAACGCCCCGACGCGGAGCTTCCGGTGTGCTGCCCCGGCGAGTGGTTCGAGATAGTCGCCCGGATCGCGCCACTGATCCGTGACGATTTCGTCCGGTTTCGAGACGATTCGCTCACGAGCGTACTCGTCGAGTCCTTCGAGATCACGTCGGCACCCGTCGGTGAACTGCCACCGCCACTCCTCTCCGGGCATCTACTCCTCCGGTACGAGGTCTTCGCGGATTTCTTCGGCCGTGTGGGTCCGCCCCTGCTGGATCTCGACCTCGCCGGCGAGCATCGCCTTCAGGTCGGCGCGGTCGAACTCCGGGTGTTTGACCGCGTCGCGCAGCGTGTCGCGGACGAACTCGCTGCGGCTGTTGTAGCCGAGTTCCTTCCAGGTCGCATCGATGTCCGCGAGGAACGTCTCGGTCATCCGAATGTTGACGGTCTTCTTGTCTGGTGTCTTCTCTGTCTCTGCCATGCCCCTGTGTCGAAGTTGTGTAGCAAAAGCAGTTACGGGCGTCGACACCGGACGACCTCACCCGAAAGAACGGCGTCGCCGCACTGCACCGCGACCGCGTTCAGTCCGCGCGTGCCTCGACCGTCGCGTCGGCGTCGCCGGTGGGCGTCTCGACGGCCGTGAACAGCAACTCCGACAGCGCCGCGAGACACGCCTCGCGCTCGGCGACGGTGACGACGTACGCCTCCCGGGGTGCGGCGGCGGTCGTCGCCCGCTCTGCGGGCACGTCGCCGTCTGCTCGCACCACCGTCGCCGACGCCAGATCCGCGACGGCCTCGGCGACGACCCTGGTCAGGGTCGCCACCGCCGCGGGCGAGGCCGCGCCCTCACTCTGCAGCGCCGTCTGGATCGCCTCGCACTGCGCCGCGAGCGCGTCCGTCCGGGTCGTCGGCAGGAGTGACTCTCGGAGTGTGGTGACGCTGTCCGCGTAGTCTGCACACAGGACTGCCGGAGTTAGCTGATCGCGCTGCTCGCTCGTCGCGCCCTCACGCACTTCCTGTGTGACGGCGACCGCTTCGTCCAGATTCGACGACGCGGCCGCTCGTGTCGCTCCCCGACTGGCGACGCCCGTCGTCTGATCGACGGCAGACTACAAGCCGTCTGCCTCCCGGATCAGGTCGATCCCGTTCCGTTCGCTCACGAGCGACCTGTCTCCCGCCACAAGTGTAAATCCTCGACACAATCGTCACACGACACCGGGTGAGAGATACGGGGACGATTCCCCGAGAACAGAGACAGAGAGACGTTACCGCGCGGCGGCGGCGACGCGCTCGTTCTCCTCTTTCTGGTTGATCGCGTAGGTGTTGACGTCGTTGCTGGCGGCGCCGATCAACTGCTCGGCGAGCACGGTCGACACGTCGGTCGTCGTCTTGTAGGAGCCGGACTGGACGCCGTCGGCGATGAACTTCAGTGCCTGGTCGACACGGCGCTGTGGGGCCACGTCGACCGCCTTCGGCACCGAGATCCCGCCGTACTTCAGGCGGACGGTCTCCTCGCGCGGCGCCGCGTTCTCGACGGCCGTCACGAGCGTCTGGATCGGGTTCTCGTCTTCCCGACTGTGGATCTCGTCGAACGCGTCCTTGACGATCCGGGTCGCCTGTTGCTTCTTGCCCGTGTTCTCGTCCGTCTGCATCAGCCGGTTGATGAGCCGCTCGACGACGGACAGCTCCGACTTCTGGAACTGCTTGTCGGCGTGGCGACCCATCGTGTGGGCGATGGGCGTGACGGTGATGTAGTCGCGCGTGCTCGGGTCGTCGTACTCGATCTCGCTCACGTCCCACTCGCCGAACAACAGGGCGTTCTCCGTGGCCTGCTCGCCGCCGGCGGGGGCGTCGGGGTCGGGTTGTTCTGCGTCGGACATATCAGCGCACCGGCTTCTCTGCGTTCCCGCGGACCAGTTCGATCAGCGACACACCGTTGACCTTCTCCACCTTGTAGTTCACACCGCCGAGGTCCCCCATCGCGCGGCCCTTGGCGCCGCCGATACCGGCGATCGTGACCTCGTCGTGTTCGTCGATGAAGGAGATCGCGCCGTCGCCCGGACAGAACGCCGTGACCTGTTTGCCGTTCTTGATGAGCTGGACCCGAACGCACTTCCGGATCGCAGAGTTGGGTTGTTTGGCCTCGATCCCGACCTTCTCCAGTACGATACCACGCCCCTGCGGGGCCCCCTCCAACGGGTCGGAGGCCTCGTCGAGCCCCCGCTCTCGGCGCGCGTACTCCGAGTCGGACCACCGCCGCTTCTGGCGGTCCTTCTTCAGCTTCCGCGCGGCGTACTTACCGTTCGACATAGTACACTGGATTTCCGACCGGAGCCACCTAAGGGTTCCCCTTCACGGATCGGTCTCGGCGGCGGAGAGCCCGCGAGAGGTGTCTCTCGGCGCGTCTCCGCCCGTCTCGGCCGTCCGTGTGTCGGTGTTCTGCCGACTCTCCGCCCGCCTCCGTCTGTCTCGGCTGTTCTCCGCTCGTGTTCGCCCCCGTTCGACTCGCGCGCTCTCGTCGGCCTGTCCCGTGTGTTCTCACTGGGTCGATGTCCCGGGATCCGTCTGTTTCCCCGTTCGAGCGGTGTGTGTGGACAGCCTCCCGAATCGACCACCCGTCGCAGGGCGCTCGCGGGGTCGGAGAGCCGGCCACGCACGAACCCGAACCGGGGCGACGCACAGAACCGAAACGGAACCAGTTTACCCCAGTAGCGCCCAACCCCCGGCAATGACACACACAGTGGGTGTACTCGGCGCCACGGGGGCGGTCGGCCAGCGGTTCGTCCAGTTGATCGAGCGGACGCCGGCCTTCGAGATCGGTGCGGTGACGGCGAGTCCGGACAGCGTGGGGAAGCGTTACCACGAGGCGGCCAAGTGGCGGCTGGACACGGAGATTCCCGAGGCGGTCGGCGAGCTGACCGTTCGGGAGACGGCACCGGAGGCGTTGCCGGACGACCTGGATCTGTTGTTCTCGTCGCTGCCGTCGTCGGTGGCGGCGAACGTGGAGTCGGCGCTGTGTGAGGCGGGCTACGTGGTCTCGTCGAACTCCTCGAACGACAGGCTGGCGCCGGACGTACCGCTGACCATCCCGGAGATCAACCCGGAACACCTGGGGCTGATCGAGGTCCAGCGCGAGGAGCGAGGGTGGGACGGCGCGCTCGTGAAGAACCCCAACTGTTCGACGATCACGATGGTGCCGACGCTCTCGGCGCTGACGCAGTTCGGCGTCGAGAGCGTCCAGGTGTCCACCCTCCAGGCCGTCTCCGGCGCGGGCTACTCCGGCGTCACGTCGATGGAGATCATCGACAACGCGGTGCCTCACATCGGCGGCGAGGAGGACAAGATGGAGACGGAGAGCCGGAAGCTGCTGGGGTCGTTCGACGGGGGCGAACTGACGCGACTAGACGCGGACGTGGCGGCCTCCTGTAACCGAATTCCGACGCTGGACGGCCACCTGGAGAACGTGTTCGTCTCGCTCGCGGACGACCCGACGGCAGCCGAGGTGCGTGAGGCGATGGCGAACGTCCCGAGCGGCGACCTCCCCTCGTCTCCGGAGACGCTGGTCCACGTGTTCGGCGAGGACGCCCCCGAGCGGCCACAGCCGCGGATGGACCGGAACCGTGGCGGCGGGATGACGGTGTCGGCCGGCGGCGTGACCGCGACGGAGACGGGTGTGAAGTACAACTGTCTGGCACACAACACGATCCGGGGTGCCGCCGGGGCGTCGCTGCTCAACGGGGAGTTGCTGGCGACGGAAGGCTGGATCTAGCGTCGCTACCGACGCGGACGGGTGTCGGACGAACGCCGGAGGGTGGCTTGCGAGCGAACGCCGCGGGACCACCCGTGAGTGCGTGCGACACGTGGTCGCCCGCGAACGCCACGGACGGCCCGCGAGAGGGTGCGACGCGGCGTCACTCGATCCACCACGCTTTTCCCCACCCTCCAATACGTCACGACATGGATCGGTTACAGCAGTCCCTACTCGAAGCCCCGATCATCGAGAAGGACGGCTACAACTACTTCGTCCACCCGATCAGCGACGGTGTCCCGATGCTCCAGCCGGAGCTCCTCCGAGAGATCGTCATCAAGATCATCCGGAAGGCACAGATCGAAGACGTCGACAAGATCGTCACGCCGGCGGCGATGGGGATCCACATCTCGACGGCGGTGTCGCTGATGACTGACATCCCGTTGGTCGTGATCCGCAAACGGGCGTACGGGCTCGACGGCGAGGTGTCGCTCACCCAGGTGACGGGCTACTCCGAGGGAGAGATGTACATCAACGACGTGTACGAGGGCGACCACGTGTTGGTGTTGGACGACGTGCTGTCCACCGGCGGCACGATGAAGGGGATTCTCACCGCCTTGGACGACATCGGCGCGGAGGTGCTCGACGTGGTGGCCGTGATCAAGAAGGCGGGCGAGAACGCGCTCGACGGGACGGACTACGACGTGAAGACACTCATCAACGTGGAGGTCGTCGACGGTGAGGTGGAGATCGTCGACCCGACCGGCGACGACTGAGGCCGGCGGCGGGTGAAACCAGCGACGACCGAGATCGGTGACGACCGAGATCGGTGACCGCCTCCGACGGCGGCCGATCGTCGCCCGCTCCGCTGGCGACTCGGATCAAAACTCGTCGTAGATCGATTTCATTTCTTTGTGAGTACCGAAACTTATTCGTCGGGTGAGTCGGTACGAGGTGTCGTGCCCCCTCACCCCCGCACCCCCCAGGGGTTCGTCCTGTCGTTCGTCGGCTGGACGATTCTGTTGGTCGTTCCGGTGGTCGAACTGCGAGGACTGTTGTTCCCGGTCGTGCCGTCGTGGGCGGCGACCGTCGCCGCCACCACCCCTGTCGCGGCCGGCTACTGGTACGTCGGTCGGTCGGTGACGGCGTTGGGTGCCGTCGTGTTCCGACTGACCGTCGCCGGGCTGTGTGTCGCCGTCACCGTCCCGGCCGGCGCGTTCCTGGTCGGCGTCACCCCCCCGCCCGGGAGCCCGGTGTCGACCGGGTTGGAACTGGGAGGGGTCGCGGCGACGTACCTCCTCGCGGCCGTCTGGCACCGCCACGGCCGGCTCGTCTTCGGCGCGGACGCGACACTCACGCCGAACGCCGACACGCGGGGTCGACACTCCGACCGAGCGCCGAGAGCCGCGACGGAGACGGACCGCGAGACGGACGGCGACTCGGAGTCGTAACGCACCCTCGCGCCGTCACCGTTCTTCGACGTGTCGAATCTTCACCGCGACTCCACGGGTCGAGGCTCGCATCTCGCGGCCGAACATCTGGGCGCGCCCGACCGCGAACGCCGACGGTCCTTCGACGACCACCTCGTCGCCCACCCGGATGTCGTCGTCGGCGTCGACCACGCCCGGCGCGAGCACGCTCCCCCGCGGAACGAAGCTGTCGATCTCCACCCGTTTCGTCGGCGCGTCGCTGTCGACCCAGCCGCGAGCGCCGGCGAGCGTGAACGACAACACGCCGTAGTTGGGCACCATCGTCGCCAACTGCGTGCCGTCGTCGTCGCGCACCTGGAGCTTCGGCAGCCGACTCGTCGTCGACAGCTCCGGGAACAACGCGTCGCCGGCACCCTCGCCGAACTGGTAGTCGGCGATGGCCCGGACGGTGTTGTGCTCGCGTTCCCGTTTCCGGTACTTCGACTCCCCCTCGATCGTCTGCATGAGATTGGAGATCGAGGCCGTCGTCGTCGGGTGGTCCTCCACCGTGAACTCGAAGGGCACGTCCACGTCCGCGGCCACCCGTTCGCAGATGTCGCGGTACCCCTCCGGCGGGACGTGCGCGATCACTCGGGGGTAGTCCGTCCGGTCGAGGTACGCCCGGAGCACGTCCGCGACGAACGTCTTCTCCGTCTCCGTCCACCGGCCGGTGACGACCGTGTCGTAGTGCTGTGCCGGGTACGTCAGCTCCAGTTCCTGTGGCACCACGCCGATGGGAGAGGTCATCGACGCGAGGTGTGCCCGGTACTGGATCGCGTCGTGGAACTGGGCGTGTGACTGCGACTCGGAGTACGGCTTCCGAGCGGAACACGGGACGAGCACGAGCGGGCGGTCGAACCGACAACGGTAGCGGTTCGTCACCCGTTGGGCGAACCGTTGGATCTCCGGCCGGCGGAGGGTGTCGTCCGTCGCGGCCGTGATCTCCGCCTCCCGGACGACCGGGGTCCGACGCTCCAGGTGGGTGTACTCCTGGTCGAGCTCCCGCAGCGTCGCCGTCACCCACTGCTCGTGTCTGGCCTGCCCCTCCAGATAGTCCCGGAGTCGCCCCTCTCGGATCCGCTGGCGGACCCGCCGGAGCTCCGCCGCCAGCGCGTTCACGTTGTGTCGTTCACACGCTCGGCGGTCGAACGACTCGCGACCCCCTCGACAGGCCGGACAGCCACACGGCAGTTCCGAGAGATCCTCCAGGAAGCGCTCCCCGTCCGTCGTCAGGTAACGGCCCCGCGACCCGGCGACCCGGGCGGCCGTCGCGTCCACCAGATCGACACCCGCGTACACGAGACCGGCGACGTTTCGGGGGGTGGCGACGCCCGCGAGGTACAACGCCGTGTCCGGCGCCACCGCCGCCCGGGTCCGGACGACGGCGTCGACGAACGCGCTCGCGTGGCCGACGACCCCCTGTGCGTCCGAGAGGACGTACGCGTCGACGGGGGCGTCCGCGGCGCCGCCGGCCTCGGGCGCGTCGCTCGTGACGACCGCCGCCGAGGGGCCGTCGACCGCGGGAAACTCCGGCGCGAAGGAGTCGACCACCTCGTCGCGGGTCCCGGACGGGAACGCCCGGTGTGGCAGCACCGTCACGACATCGTCGTCGCCCTCGGGCACCGTGCGCTCGTCCGTCCAGAGGCTGCCGGCGTCGCGGATCACCGCCGCCGTGTCCGGGTGTGGCGGCTCCGTGTCGGCGCCGGCGACGAGCCCCGGTGTCGTCACCGGCTCCGTCAGCCTGAGCTCCCCCAGTCGAGCGGCGCCGTCCCGCTCGTGAATCTCGAAGTGTTCGGTCACGCCCACCCGTCCGTGGCCCCAGTTGAACTGCCTTCCGAGTGCGCGCCGAGCGGAGGGCCGGTCGCGCCGTCTCCCGACTGCACGCCGAGAGAGCAAGACACTTTTCGGTCGCCCGGCCACCGACGCATGTGTCACTCGGGAGCCGACTCCGCCGGCTGTTCGCCTCGCTCGCGTCCACCCGCCCGGGACCGCGGGCGGCACTCGCGGTCGCCCTCCTGACGGCGGCCGTCTGCGGCGGCGGGACGCTCGTCGCCGCCGACGCCGTCGGTGACGCCGTCACGGGCACTACGACCATCGACAACCCGAGCCGGCCGCCCGCAGATGTCTGTGAGAGCCGTTCGGGCACGCCCGGCGCGTTCGACCCCTGTTCTGCGCCGGCGACGGTGACGGTCGACCGGGCCGGCCACGCCGCCACGGCCGTCCGGCAACTGCTGCCCGGAACGCTCCTGGCCGTCGGCGGCGCGTGGCTGTTGTTCACTGGCGCCTTCGCGGCCGCCGGCTCCGTCCGTGTCGTCGGCAGCCGGACGGCGTGGGCGCTCCCCCCGCTCGCGCTGCCGGCGGCGTTCCGACTCGTCACCGTCTCCGAGGCCGCCGCAGTGCGGTCGTGGCCCGCCGAGATCGACGCGCTCGCGGTCGCCGCCCGCCGGACGGCGACCCTCGCCGACGACCCGACCGCGACTGCCGTCGGACTCGTCGGCCTCGCCGGTGCCGGCGCTGCGCTGTACGCCGTCGGCGCCCGGACCGAGGGGGCGTGGTGGGGGCCGCTGGCGGCCGTCCTCGCCCCGACGGTGTACGCCGTCGGCCCGTTGCTCGGCACGCCCACCCCCCAGTCACTGAGCGTCGGGCTGACCGTCGCCGTCGTCGGCCTGCCGGCCGCGTTCGCCCCCAGACGACTCGTCCGCCTGGCGACGGCGACGCTGGACGACTGGGGGAGCCCGTCCACCCAGTCCGGCGACGGCGTCGTCACCGAGCGTCCGCTGGCCGTCGCGCGTATCGCCGGACTGGCCGGGCTCGCGGCCGGACTCGTCGTCGCCGGGCTCCCGGCGTACCTCCTGTGACGCCTCGGCTCACTCCTCGCCGATGCCGGCGAGGTTCTCCGTCTCGACGCCGTCGGGCAACGCCGCGAGCGCCGTCTCGGCCCAGTCGTCGTGTGCCAGCGTGAGCCGCGTCTCGGGGTTGGCGGACGCCAGCGCCGCCACCCCCTCGGCGGCCGCGCGCGCTGCCGCCCGGTCCGTCCGCTCCGGCACGGTCGCCGTCACCGGGTACGTCGACGACAGCGCCCGCGGGAACGGCCCGAACGGCGGGACGACCCGCCAGACGGCGTCGTAGTCGTGCTCCTTCGGCTCGTCGTACTCCGAACACAGCAGCCGGTCGGGGGCAGACAGCTCACTCAGTCGCTCGTGGTGACGCACCACCGCCGGCCGCCGCGCCGACTCCGCCGAGACGTGAAAGAAGCTGTCGCCGGAGGCTGGCTCCGTCTGCTCGACCTGCTCGACGTGATCCAACAGCGTCCGGTAGCCGTCCAACAGCCCCGGGTGGCCCCGTGCCCGGCGCTCCACCAACTCCAACAGCCGCCCGCGCCGGATCGCGTCCCTGATCCGGCGCATCTCCGCGAACGTGACGTGGAGGTTGTGCTCGGCCAACAACCGCTCGCGGGTCTCGCCGTCTCGGTCGCGGAGATCCGCCGGGGTGTGGTCCGTACAGACGGCACACGAACACGGGAACGCCTCGATTCCGTCCAGTTCGCGGGTGCCGGCGACCGTGAGGTACCGGTCGTCGCGGGCGTACAGCGCGTACGCCGCCGAGTCGAACAGGTCACAGCCGGCGGCGGTCGCCAACGCCAGCATCATCGGGTGGCCGGCGCCGAACAGGTGGACGGGACAGTCCGTGCCCAGCCCCCGTTTCGCGGCCAGGATCACCTCGACCAGATCCGCGTAACGGTAGTCGTTCAGCAACGGGACGGCCGCACCCACCGGGAACACGTCGTGGTCCGTGGCCGCTGCCGCCCGCCCGGACTGCTCCCGGAGATCCAGGTGCGTCGACCCCTGGACCGGTGCGTTGACGAGCATCTCCCCGGTGTCGACCGCGGCGGCGTCGTCTAACGCCTGTCGCGTGGTCTCTAAATCCGCCGTCGCCTGTTCGCGGCTCGCGTCCGGCGGCGTCGGCACGTCCACCGGGGTCGCCACGTCGGAGCCGATCTCCCGTTGGAACTCCACGATCTCCTCCGTCGTCACGCTGATCTCGCCGTACTCCGCGAGCTGGAAGGAGCCGGAGTCGGTGACGATAGCCCCGTCGAACCCCAGGAGGTCGTGGAGCCCCTGCTCGCGTGCCCGTTCGCGCAACCCGTCCGTCGTGCGGACGATGTAGCTGTTCGTGATGAGAATCTCCGCGCCGAACTCCTCGCCCAGTCGCTCGGGAGCGATCGTCTCCAGGTTCGGGTTGACGACCGGCATCAACGCCGGGGTCCGCACGGTGACGCCCGCTCGTGGGACCTCTAGGTCGCCCAACCGGGCGGCCGCGTCCCACGAGCGCACCTCGAAGTGGTCGCGCATGCGACGGCGTGGGCGACGGGTGACGTTGTGGGTTTCGATCCGACTGTAGTTCGGGTCCCCGCCCGTGGTGGGCCTCTGCTCTGGCGAGCGTGAGGCCCCGAACGGCCCGAGAGTCCACGTCACGTCGCCTCTCCGTCCCGGCACACCCACACCCAGCCGACTGCGTTGCTCGCTCCTCCCGGTCGCCGGGCCGCTCGTCTCACGTCGGAGCGACCGTCGGCGAAGTCTCGTTCGCTCCGCTCACGAGACTCTCGCGTGGTTACACTCGTGAGACTGCGAGCGCTGCCCGCCCAGAGACGGTTCGTTAAACCGACATACGGTTGATGACCGCCCACGGGAGGCGTGCCGCGGGCCTCCGTGACCGCTGTGCGGGAGGGGAACTTCCGTGATCGCTGGGGGGGTTGCGAAGCCGAGCGAGTCGGGGCCGGAGCTCCCGCCGGGTCGGGCAGTGCAGCCGCCCGACCGGAGTGAGCCGCGAACGGGCTGTACTGAGCCCCGACTGTCCCACGAGCGTCGGTCGACAGTCTCCCCGGCGAACGCTCGTCGTGACTCTCTACGGGGCGGGAACGGAGGAGGCGTCGACGGCGGCGGAGCCACCGTCCGGGAGGCCTTCGCTCCCCCGTAGGGGTTCAGACCGTCCGCACTCACGAGTCGAACACGGCGGCAGGGATCACTGGACCTCCCCTAGAGAGCTGACACACCACGGACCACTCAAACGAGCGAGATCCGTCCCTCGACCTCCGACGCCCCGTGTTCTCGGAGGAACTCGGCCAACACCTCGTGTTGGATCCCGTGTTCGCCGGCTCGGTGTCGCTCCGACAGCGTGGGGAACTCGTGGTCGGAGTGGAGGAGGTACTCGGCGGTGGCGAGCGTGTAGGTGCGGTCGTCGGCGACGGGCTCACCCCCGACCCGGAGCCGCCGGACGGTCTCGTTTTCGGTGTCGAACACGAGTTCCAGCCCGGAGACGTGGCCGTGCCACCAGTCGGGGTCACCGAAGTCGACGACGGACGCGGACATCTCCCGGGCGAGCGCCCGGAGTTCGGCCCCGGTCACCTCGCAGACGACGACCGGCTCCTCGAACGGGACGACGCCGATACAGTCCGCGAGCGTCACCGGACCCGAGAGGGCGTCGCCCAGACGGATGCCGCCGGCGTTCTGGAGGCCAACGTCGGTGCCGGCGGCCCACCGGTAGGCGTCGGCGACGAGGTTGCCGATTCGAGACTCTCCGCCGTGGATCGTCGCCTCCGTGCGCTCCAGCCGGCCGGCCACCTCGGCCACCACCTCGTCCAGCCCGGCCTCGCTCGTCCGGTCGGCCAGCGCGGCGGCGACGCCGTCGTCGCGGGGGGTGACACTGTCGTCGCGAGCGGCGTCGCCGTCACCGATCTCGACCAACTCTCCCGCCGCGCCGTCGGGCGAGAGGTCGACGACGACGATCGCCTCCCCGTTGACCCCCGGACGGGTGACGAGCGTGTCGTCGTCGCCGACGGTCTCCACCCGGCGGCTGTGGACGTGGCCACCCAAGACGGCGTCCACGCCGTCGACGCGAGCGAGATCGTCGTCACCCTGGCCGAGGTGCGAGAGGGCGACGACGTAGTCGACCCGGTCGCGGAGTGTGTCGACCGCCTCGCGGGCGGCCGGCAGTGGGTCGTCGAACGAGAGGTCGGCGGCGGCGGGGTTCAGCGAGTCCGTCGCGGGGTCGGTCACGCCGAACAGACCGACGCGGGCGTCGTCGACCGTCCTGACGACCCACGGCTCGACCCCGTCGTGGTGGTCGAACGGCCGACCGTCCTCGTCGCGGACGTTGACGGTCACCCACGTCGGCGGCGCGTCGGCGACGAGATCGCGGGTCGCGGCGACGCCGAAGTCGAAGTCGTGGTTGCCGAACGTCTCGACGGCCGTCCCGGCGCCCTCGAAGAACGGGATCGACTGTCGCCCCTGGGTCACGAGTGGGAGGACACCCGGCGCGGTGTCGTCGCCGGTGCCGACGACCAGCCCCTCGTGGCTCGCCAACAGTCCGGCGAGACGGGCGGCGCGTTCGTGGTCGTCGTAGACGTTCTCGATGTCGGAGTGGTGCAACAGCGTGACCATTCGGTACCGGACAGACCCACTCCGGGGGAACGAGGCTGTCGGTCTCCGGACGGTCGGGCGAGGCGAGCGCCGCGCGCCCCCCACCACGGCCACTGTGTTCCCGATCAGACCAGCCCGGACAGTCGGCGTCCGACCCACGCGAGCCCGACGGCCAGGAGGTAGTAGTACCCCAAGAACACGACCAGTCCGAGCGGGTCCGGAACGGCGCCGTAGCCGACCGTCCGCGCGAGCAGTTCCACCGGGCGGTTGACGACCCGGAGCGTGGCGTCGACGCCCGGCAACGGCTCACCGACCAGCAGTTGGAGGTAGTAGACGGTCGACAGCCCGACGAGCAGGCCGAAGGCGAGCAACACCGACCGACGGGGGGCCAACAACCGGCGGGCTGTGTCGGCGACGACCGTCGTGCGCGCCACGCCGTAAGCTTCGACCGACTACGACGTAAACTTTCTGTCCGTCACTCGTGAGCGTCGTCCCAGCCGTCGGGCTTACGGACGTTGCCACACTCGTTGCACTCGATGCGGCCCATCGTGTCGACGGCGTTGTCGGCCGCCTCGCAGTTGGCACAGAGGAAGCCCCAGCGAGACTCCCCGTCGGGGTCGTCGTAGGCGTGGAAGAACGCTCCCTTCGACCCGCGGTCGCCGGCCGTACGGTCGACGAACAGTTCGTCGGCCTCGGTGGAGACGAGTTCCAGGTTCACACCCGCAGTACGTGACGACGGTAGAAGTGTCTCCCGGACGCTCGGCGGGGTCGTGGAGGCCACGACGCCGTCCCGCCGTGGGTGGGTACCGACCACACCCGTCGGGGACGACTGACCACACCCGCCGCGAGCGACGTACCACGGCTCTTATACCACGGTTCGGACAAAGTCGGGCAACTCGTGACAGTCACACTGACCGACGTGGAGGCGGCCCGCGAGCGACTCGCGGGCGTGCCGCAGGTGTCGGAGACGCCGGTCGTCGAGAGCGCCAGCCTCGGCGAGGCAGTCGGCGCAGACGTGCGGCTGAAGTTCGAACACCTCCAGAAGACGGGGTCGTTCAAGCCCCGAGGGGCGTACAACACCGTCGCGGAGCTGGTGGCGAGCGACCGCGAGGTGGAGCGGGTGGTCGCCGCGAGCGCCGGCAACCACGCCCAGGGGGTCGCGTTCGCGGCGACGGAGTTGGGCCTGGACGCCACCGTCGTGATGCCGGAGACGGCACCACAGACGAAGGTAGACGCCACTCGGGGCTACGGCGCGACGGTGGAGCTGATCGGCGAGACGTTCGCGGCCGCGACGACGGCCGCTCGCGAGCTGGCGACCGACCCGGAGACGGCGTTCGTCCACGCCTACGACGACCCGGCGGTCGTCGCCGGCCAGGGGACGCTCGGGTTGGAGCTGTTGGAGCAGGTGCCGGAGCTAGACACGGTGGTCGTCCCCGTCGGCGGCGGCGGGCTGATCGCCGGCGTCGCCACGGCACTGCGGGGTCGTGGCTCCGACGCCCGGATCGTCGGCGTCCAGGCCGAGGGTGCCGCGACGCTCCCGCAGAGCCTCTCTGCCGGCCACCCGGTGGACGTGGACGACCCCGACACCATCGCCGACGGGATCGCCACCGGCGGCGTCGCGGAGCTGACGTACGAGGTCATCGCCGAACACGTCGACGAGGTGGTGACCGTCTCGGACGCGGAGATCGCGTCGGCGACGCTGTGGCTGTTGGAGCGCGCCAAACAGCTCGTCGAGGGGGCGGCCGCGACCAGCGTCGCCGCGCTCCAGTCGGGCGCCCTGGAGACGGCGCCGTCGGAGACGATCGTCCCGTTGCTGTGTGGGGGGAACGTCGACACCGCGACGCTCCAGGACGTGTTGACCCGGGCGCTGGTCGACCGCAACCAGTTCGTCACGGTACACGTCCGGATCGACGACCGCCCGGGTGTGCTCGGGGAGATCGCGGAGATCGTCGGCGACTACGACACGAACATCCGGAGCGTCCGTCACGACCGCTCGGAGGCCGGCCTCCCCGTCGGGAAGGCGCACCTCGTGTTCCGGGTGACGACCCCCGGGAACGCCGCGTTAGAGGGGCTGCTCGCGGAGATCGACGCCGCTGGCTACACTGTCCGCCGGGTCGTCCCCGAGGGAGCGAGTGACCTCCCGCTGGAGGGGGACGCGATCGGCGACAGTGACGGCGGCGGCGAGAGCCAGCCCGACAACGACTCGGTGGTGTGATCGGCGACGCGGACGACGCCACGACGGACGGCGTGGCCCCGGTCAGTCGACGAGCACACCCGCGGTCGTCCAGCAGTTGCGGAACTGTCCGGTCGACTGTCGCACGAGCCGGAAGCGGTAGGTGACCGTCCGACCCGTCGGGCCGGTGAGGGTGACACGCTGGCGAGCGACGCCCTCCTCGCGTTCCACCGGGCCGGTGACGGCCTCCTCGTGGTCGATCATCGGCGAGTACTGCGGGCCGTGAACCATCCGGACGAACCGGTCGCGGGGCCCGGTCGCACGGCGGTTCGACGGCGAGGCGAAGTTGTACGCCGTCAACACGCCGGCGTCTTCGAACGGCTCGTCGTTGGTCGAGAGCGCAGACAACTGTGTGTCGACGACCGTCGCCGGCTCCATCGACGCTGCGGGTGTCGGCAGTCCCTCCACCGGGTAGTCCCCGTCTGACATCGTCAGAGTCAGGGCTCCCAGCGGCTTGACGGCTTCGGCTACACCACGAGCAGCGTCACGACGACACTCCAGACGAGTGTGCCGCCGCCGACGGCCGCCAGCGCCGTCGACCGACCGACCTCCCCCGGGGTCGGAACCGGTCCGTCGTCGCCGTGGAGCGATCCCATCGCCGACACCTCTGTCTCCGGTGCCCCGGCGCCCGGGGCGTCGACGCCGCCGGCGACGCCGACGACCAACGCCGCCAGCCCGAGACCACCGGTGACGATCACCGCCACGTTCGAGGCGACGAGGAGGACTGCGCCGACCACCAACCCCCCGCCGACCCCACCGTACGTCAGTGCTACCGCCGCGAGCGCACGTACTGCCTGTCGCACGGTCGTGGCTACGACCAGGACGGATCAAAGTCTTCCCCCGACCGCCACAACGACTACACTCGCGGACCCGCAAGCCCGGGCGTGTCAGGGACCGATCCGACTACCGACGACCGACCGCCGGCCGTCGGCGATCACTTCGCGGTCACGGAGAAGACGAGCGGGAACGACGCCTCCGACACGACCCACACCCCCGGTGTCTACCGAGTCGTCGGCCACGGCGACGGGAGCGTCACGCTCCTCCGAGTCGGCGACGCGGACGGCCGACGGGTCCACACCGGGGAGGTCGTCGCGGTCGCGTCGCTGGCGGGGTTCGAGCCGGCGACAGCGCCGACGGGTGGTGGCGGCGCCGGCGAGCGACTCCGCGACGGCGTCTGGGAGCTGCGGGCGTTCGGGAGCCAACTCCGGCGTCACCCGGTCGCGGCCGTCCTGGCGGCTGCTCCGCTCGCTGTCGGGATCACCGACGCCGTCACCGGTGCGGTCGCCGGCGGACTCATCCTAGCCGGCGCCGGGGGGCTGGCGGCAATCGGCAGCGGCCGACTACCCTAACAGCCGGGCGAGCCAACTGCGGGCCCTCGTCCGCGAGCTTCCCACCTCCTGCCCGGAGGCGAGAGAGATTCGCTCGATGCGGAGGTTGAACGCCGTCCCCGGCCCCCAGCCGTCGGCGATGTCGCCGGCCGAGGGGGGATCGCGGGCTACTCTCGCCTCGCCGCCCGTCCGTTTCCAGAGGTACAGCGTGTCGCCGACGGCGAACGTCCCGTCGAACTCGCCATCGTAGTAGCCGGAGTCGTCGTAGGCGCCGATGTCCACGTCGCCCACGAGGTCGACGCCGTCCTCCAGCGTGATCGCCACCGCCCGACTCCCGTCGGTGAACGCGCTCGTGAGGACCGGAGCGTTCGCCTTCGCCGTCGACAGCCAGCCCGGCCGGGCGACGCTCGTCTCGCCGACGCCCGTGGTCTCGACGCCGAACTCCTCCGTCTCCGTCTCGTCGCTGTCGTCCTCCTCGGCGGTGACGCTCGCGGACATTCGGCGGACGATCCCGGACTCGGCGATCAGGCAGTCGCCGAGCACCTGTGTCACCTCGAACGGCTTCAGGTAGTACCGACTCAGCGGGCTGTCCCGGAAGACGGACGGGTCGGCGACCCCGTCGGCGACCGCTCGGAGGTACTGACTGCCGTCCCGTCGGACGACGCCGTCGATCGTCCACTCGCCGCCGCTCGCGAGCGTCGAGACGGTGTCGGCGCCGACCACCCGCTCGCGCCTGAAGTTCCGGGGTACCGTCTCCCGGTAGTCGTACACCCGTCGCCCCCCGACGGGCGCCCGGAGGTAGAACTGTCCGTCGGCGACGAACCCGTCGCCGCCGTACTCGTCGATCCTGAGCGCCATCCGGTCGGGGGTCACTCTGGCGGTGAGCCCCCGGTAAGAGTTCTGGCGTTCCACCTCGAACGACTCGAACGCGAGCCGGGACTCGTGTGCTCGCCCGAGTGCCCCCGTCAGCCCGTCCGAGCTCGTGCCCGGCGGGTACTGGAACTCCCCCGGCGCCGGCGTCGCTGTCGGTGACTCCGTCGGCGTCGGTGAGTCGGTCGGTGTCGGCGAGTCCGTCGGCGACGCCGTCTCCGTCGGACTCTCCGTCGCGGTTCGTGCCCGTGTCCGCGCCGGTGACGCCGTCTCGGTGCCTCCCCCGCCGGCGAGTTGGAGACAGCCGCCGGACAGCCCCGTCCCCAACACTGCGAGTGCCCTCCGTCGATTCACGTCCGCCCCGTCGCACCGGACACACTTGTATCGTCGGGCGGCGGCGTCCGACCGTTGTGAAACGAAAAGCCCTATCTCCGCGCCGGCGTAGGGTCGAGTATGGGCTTGTTCAAGCACCTCGTCAACGGTGTCGTGTCGCTCGCGATCAGTGTCGGCGTGACGATCAAGCTGGCCGACAACGACGACGGTCCCTGGGACCTCTCGGAGGTCGCGGTCGCCGTCGCACTCTCCGCGTTCCTCTCCGGCTTCTTCACGAGCTTCTTCGCCGGAGAGTGAGCGGCGACCCGGGTCACGGCAGTCGGAGCCGCCCGGCGTACTCGTGGACCCCGTCGTCCGTCCCGGCGTACTCGTAGGCGGCCGGCGGTCGAACCCCCCACGCCCGGAGCCTGTCGTCGACGCCGTCGACGATCGTCCGGACGTACGACCCTCGTTCGCGGAGCGTCGCCGGCTGTCGGGCGTGGGTCACGTGGAACCGACAGTCTGCGGTAGCGCCGGACCCCCCCTCTGCCGGCGGGTCGACGGCCAGCCGGAGGTCCCCTCGGAGCCGTTCGCGCACCGGCGGCGGCGACCCCTCCAGGTGACCGCGGCCGAAGGCGTCCAGCGCCGCCAGCGCCTCGTCCGGGACGTGGTTGGTCACGGGTAGACGACGGGTCCGAGCGTGAAACCGTCGACGGTCGACCACGCGACGGAGCGTCGGCGGTCGGCTACCCGACGAACCGCCGGAGACGGTCCAACAGCCCCGGCGTGTCGCCGCCGGGCAGTTCGCGCGCGACGGCGTCCAGCTCCGCGTCGTCGAACCGGTCGTCGCCGCGGGCGTCCGCGAGCCACGACGCCCACTCGTCCGGTCCCAGAACGCCGCTCTCGCTCGCCTCCCACTGGTCCGCCAGCGCCGCCCGGTCGTCGAATGGCACGTCCATCTCCCCGCCGCCCCAGTACAGCGGTGAGAGGTAGAAGTCGGGAGGCTCGGGGCCCGGAGACTGCCGTGTGGACTCGCCTGTCCGCTCCACTCCGTCGCCGGCTCCGTCCGCCGACCCCGTTCCGTCGCCGACTCCGTCCGCCGACCTCGTTCCGTCGCCGGCTCCGTCCGCCGACCTCGTTCCGTCGCCGGCTCCGTCCGCCGACCTCGTTCCGTCGCCGGCTCCGTCCGCCGACCGCTCCTCGTCGACAGGGACGTACCGGTAGGGGTAGCCGTTGTAGAGGAACACGTCGTCGGGGGAGACGACACTCCCGTCGGGCAGTTTCAGCGTGTCGGTCACGGTCGTCGTTGGTGCTGGAGCGCCTTGAGCCGTCCCCCTCCCGTCGGCGCTCTCGCCGCCAGCGACCGCCACACTCCCGTCGTGCCGACCACGGCCGGGGACTGGAGCCGTGGCCGTCGAGTCGCTCCCCGGGGCGTGTGGCGACCGACTCCGCCGACTCGACGACGGTCGGACGGCCGAACTGTAGCCGCAGACAGGAGAGTCGTAGCCACGAGCGGCGGAGTCGGAGCTACCGGTACAGAGTCGTGGCCAGGGACAGCAGATCAGCCCCGTGTCCGGGCGTCGTCGTCGACCGGTTCCGGCGTGACCGCGCCCGGCTGGAACCGGTACCGGAACTGGTAGCTGCCGAACGCCGCCGTCTCCCGTCCCTCGATTCGTTCGCGGGCCGAGACGACCACTCCCGCGTCCGTCACCCGGACGGTCGCGGCGTAGCTCGTGACGTTCTCCGCGGCAACGAGCTGTCCGCCGCCGTAGCTGTCGGCCCGCAGCGTGTACACCCGACCGCCACCGGTGCGAGTGACGTTCGTGAGCCGGTAGTCGCCCCGCGACAACAACCCGCGGAGCGGGTTGCTGGCGGTTGCGAACCCGGTGAGCGCCAGTTCGAACGCCTCCGAGCGGGCCCGGACGTTCGACAGCCGTACCTCGCCGTCGACCGTCACTCGCTGGGTGACGTTCGTCGCGTTGGCGTACAGGACGGTTCGACGGCTGCGCTGGTCGTCGCCGAGGTCGCCGGTCGCGCGACTGTCGTACCGCACCCGCGAGAGGTTCGCGGTCGCCGTCGTCGTGGTCTCCGTCTGGAGTGTCCGTCCGCCCAGCGTGGCGTTCGTCGCCGTCAGCGTCCGCCCCGGCGTCCCGAGCGACGCCTGCCGGTGGGTCTCCAACAGCCGTGTCGCGTTCGTGACGCCGTCGCGGCTCACGCCGGGCGGCAGCGCGTCTGCGGCCACGGTCGCGGCCGTGGCCTCTCTCGTCGTGTTCGTCGTCGCGCCCGCGTCGTCGGGACCGGTCGCCGCGCCACAGCCGGCGACGAGCAGGAGTGCGACGACACACAGCGTAGCGAGTCTCGGACGGCCGCGGGAGCCGCCGGTGTGTGCGTTCACCTCCGTTCGCTGTGGCCGGTCGGGGAAACGTCCACCGCAACGGCTCAGCCCGTGGGACACGCGACCGAGCGACGAACTGCCCGGAGTCTCGGCTGCTCGACGCGGCCGTGCCGGGAGTGCCGACGGGAGTCGATCAGGGTGTGTCGGCGACGAGCCGTTCGGCGAGTTCGCGGTACCCCGGCTCCATCCGCTCGCCGGCGGCGTCCAGTTCGTCGAGCCGCCAGAACCGGGCGGCGGCGGCGTCGCTGCCGGCGACCGGGTCGCCGGTCGTCGTCGCCGCCGCCGGGGCCGCGTACACGACGACCAACGCGGGCGACCGCTCCGGGTGAGTGACGTGACGTGTCGTCTGGAGCGACAGGTCTGCGGGGTCGACGCGGACCCCGGTCTCCTCGCGCAGTTCCCTGACCGCACCCTCCGGGGCCGGCTCGTCGTGTTCGAGGAAGCCGGCGGGCAGACTCCAAGCGCCGACACCGGGAGGTGCGGTCCGCTCGACGAGCAGGAGCGCAGAGCCGTCGACGACGAACACCCCGGCACACGGCTTCGAGTTGCGGTAGCGTGGCCGCTCGCACGCCGGACAGTACGCCCGCTCGCGGCCCTCGATTCGGCGGCCGTCGAGTTCGGTCCCGCAGTCGACACAGTAGCTGGGGGCCGACATTCGGCCGTGCGTCGTGTCGGGGGGCGGATAACACCTCGGCTACACGACGAGTTCGGCGACGACGAACCCGACCGCCATCGAGGCGAACAACGCGAGATAGAAGAGGAGTGGCGCGACGCGGTCGGTCAGGTCGCGGTCGACCTCGTGGCTGGCCTGGTGGACGCTCGACAGCTGTTTCGTCGGCTGGACGTCGAGTCGTCTGAAGACGCCGAGACAGGCTAGGAACGTCGGGACGGCGACGACCATCGTAACGACGGCCCGGAGGAGGTCGGTGATCGGTGTCACGGCGGTCACTCGACGAGGACGCGGTCGAAGAACGCCGGGTCGCCGGCGGTGGTGTTGTAGACGGACAGTCCGATCTCGGCGGGGCTGTCGAGGACGGACTGCCGGACGGACAGCTCCGGCGTCCGGGTGTCGGTCTGGAGGTCACGGACGGAGAACCGGAGCCGGTCCGTCGAGCGCCAGTCGACCCGGAACTCCAGCCAGCCGCCGCTCGTGAGGACGCCGCCGGCGTCGCGCCGACCGAGCGTGTTCGTGTTGTTCGCCTCGACGGACAGGCGGTCGTTCCACCCGGAGTAGGCGAACTGGAGGAGACCGCCGGGGCCGTCCGTGCCGAACACGCCGGCGCCGGCGAGGCTGACGGACGGTGAGCGCTCGGCCAACTGGGGGAGCCGTGCGCGGACGGTCAGCGTCTGGCCGGGGGCGACGACCGGGTCCCGGGTGACGGCGTAGGCGGTCGTCTCGGCGGCGTCGAACCCCCACCGGAGCGCGCGGGTGTCGTCGTAGCCGCCGTTGTCGGCGACCGTCACCGTCGCGCCGTCGCTGGCGAGCGGCTCCAACACCCAGTTGACCGTGCCGCGCTCGAACCCGTCGGTGAACGTCGGGCGAGCGGTCTGGGTCGGAGTGTCGGTCGGGGTGTCCGTCGCCGTCGGGCTGTCGGTCGGGTCCGGTGTCGACTGGCCGTCCGTGTCGCGCTCCGTGGCCGACGCGGTCGGCGTCCGCGTGGCCGTCGGCGACGGCCGTGTGGCGGCGGCCGGCTCCGGTGTCGGCTCGTCGCTGAGTTGGAGACAGCCGGACGGACCGGCGAGAGCGACTCCGGCGGTCTCCAAGAGGCGTCGACGAGTGGGTCGGTCTGACATCGTCCGGCTACAGACCGAGGCGGAGTAAAAAACGTCGGGCGTCGGAACCCCGTAGTTCAAGACCACCGGGTACGAACCGCCCGGAGAGATGCAGCGTGTCCTGATCGTAGACGACTCCGGGTTCCAACGGACGCTCGTCCGTGACGCAGTCAGCGAGGAGTACGAGGTCGTCGGCGAGGCGGAGAACGGCGCAGAGGCCGTCGACAAGTTCGAACAGCTCTCGCCCGACGTGGTGACGATGGACATCATGATGCCGGCCACGAACGGGGTCGAGGCGACGGAGGAGATCAAGTCCCGGAGTCCGGACACCACGATCGTGATGATCACGAGCGTCGAGCAACGGGAGATGATGAAGAAGGCAGTCGCCGCCGGTGCCGACGCCTACGTCACGAAGCCGTTCGACGGCGACGAGGTGTTAGAAGAGCTCGCGGGCGTGGTGTGACGGCCGGAGACGGGCGACGACTGCGACCAGCCGGAGTAGGACCGAGTGGGACGACTGCGACCAGCCGGAGTAGGACCGAGTGAGACGACTGCGACCAGCCGGAGCAGGGCTAGGCGAGACGGGCGCGACCGGCTGGAGAACAACCGGATCGTCGGACAGCACACGGCGACGACACGGGGTACGCGACGACCGTCCGTTATCGAACCCGATAACGAACCGGGAACGTTTATATCGGTGACAGACGACGTTCACGACGAGCGGCACCTGGGACCGACCGATGCACGGACACACACTCCGAGGAACGGACCGGGGGATCACGCCCGGAATCGCCGTGGCGGCGCTGGTGGCTGTCTCCGTCACGCTTGCGGCCGTTCTCGGGACCTGGATGCTGACGACGACACCGGGGGGTGTCGGGACAGTCGACGCCCAGACGGAGATCGTGTACGAGGGGGGTGAGATCACCGTCCAGTGGACACAGGAGGGGACCGCCGGCAGGCTCCGGGTGGCCGTCGGCACGGAGGTGCGGACGATCACGGCGGTGGGTGACGAGGTGACGCTGCCGGCGTCGCCGGACCAACAGGTGGTGGTCGTCGCAGAGCGGTCGGACGGTGACGCGGCGGTGATCGCCCGGGGTGACACGGGGAGCTACCGGGAGAGCGACTCCTTCTTCTAGACGATCTCGACAGTCGTCCCGTCGTGTCGGCAGTCCTCCAGCGCGTGTTTGGCGTCCATCCCGGCGTCGTGGGCGGTCCGACCGGTGCCGACGCCGACCTTCAGTTCGACGCCCGCCTCCTCGCCGACGGTGTCGACGGCCGCTCGGTAGTCGTCCGCCGAGAGGTCCGGACACGCCGCGATCACGTTGTCGCCGCCGACGAAGAACGCGAGCGCCCCGTGTTCCGTCCGGAGGTGTCGCATCAGACTGGCGTAGCCGGTCTCCACCTCGACGAACGTGTCGAACTCGGAGATCCGGTCGGTGTACTTCTCGGTCGCGTCGTCCACGTCGAAGTGAGCCACCTGCACGTCGTCCGGACCCGGCTCCGTGTGGAACTCGCCGTCCAAAACCTCCGTGCGGTCGGGCGACTGGGCGCTCCCGGCCGCTTGGATGCGCTCGGAGGCGGCCGCGAGCGCGTCGGCCGGCTGTTCTGCCACGCCGACACCGACACTCACCGTCACCGGGTAGCGGTTGGCAATCGACTCCTGGAGCGTGCGGTGGGCCGCGCGGTCGATCCCGTTCGTCACGGCGACGACGTTGTCGCCGCGGGCGTAGAACGCGTAGCCGTCGCGCCCGCCGACGAACTGCGCGACGTCGGCGTACAGCCGCGACTGGAGGGTCTGGAGGTCCATCTCTCGCCGTGGCTCCGGCGTCACCGTCCACGGGCCGTAGTTGTCGATCTGGAACTGCGTCGCCTGCGTGAGCGTCACTGTTGATCGTACCTGGGGACGATGACACAAGGGTGTTACCGTTCACGAATGTGTGACGGGGAAAGAGGGATAGCCGGCGGCGGCGAAACGACGGCGTGATCGGAGGCGTCGTGTTAGACGTGGACGGTACGGTCGTACGGGGCGGTGAGCCGATCCCGGGGGCACCGGCGGCGGTCGACCGCCTGCGCGCGGCCGGACTCCCGGTGGTGTTCTGCTCGAACAACCCGACAGCCGGGCCGGCGGCGTACGTCGACCGGCTCGGCGGCGCCGGGATCGAGGTAGACGGCGAGGCGGTGGTGACGGCCGCGACTGCGACGGCGGCGTACCTCCGCGCCAACCACGCCGGAGCTTCGGCGTACGTGTTCGGCGAGGACAGCGTCGAGGACCGGCTCCGGGAGACGACGGAGCTGCGACTCCTGTCGGAGCCGGGGCCGGCGTCCGTCGTCGTCGCCACGATCGACTACGACTTCGGCTACGACGACATGCGGCTGGCGATCCAGACTGTCGACGACGACACGGCGTTCGTCGGGACGGACCCGGACCCGGTGATCCCCGCGAGCGAGGGGCGAGTGCCCGGCTCCGGCGCCGTCGTCAACGCGCTCGCGGGTGTGATCGGCCGCGAGCCGGACGCCGTCCCCGGGAAGCCGTCGGCCACGGCCGCCCGGCTCGTCCGCGAACGACTCGGTGTCCAGGGCGAGGACCTGCTCGTCGTCGGCGACCGGCTGTCGACGGACGTCGCGCTTGGAGAGCGGCTCGGCGCCGAGACGGCACTCGTCGGGACCGGCGTCACCGACATCGACGGCGACGGAGGGGGCGTCACCCCCGCCGCGGACGGCGACCCGGAGCCGGATCACGTCTGCGCGTCGCTGGCGACGGTCGTGGACCGGGTGTTGGACCGGGAGCAGACGTGACCCCCGTAGCGTAACCCGTCGTCTGCACGCGTGTGCGCCGCCACCGAACAGTTGTACCCGTGAACGGAGTCGGCATTCGTGGCGGAGACAGCCTCACCGTACGTCTACAGACGGGTCGGCCGAGCCAGTGAGGAGTCGCGGGAGACGGCGGACGTGGTCGTGGTCGGCGACGGGCGGTCGACGACGAACCGGGGGTCCCGGGACGGAACGGAGCCGGGGGGAGTCGCCGGAACGCAAGGTACAAGCGCGGACCGAGCGAACCCGGGCGTATGGAACTGCGGGTCGTAGACAAGACGGACGCGGAACTCCGCATCGAAATCGCGGGCGAGAACCACACGTTCATGAACGTCCTGAAGGGGTCGTTGCTCCGGACGGAGGGGGTCGCCGCGGCGACGTACGACGTGAACCCGGAGCAGTCCGGGGGCCAGACGGAACCGATTCTCTCGATCAACACGGAAGACGGCGTGGACCCGTTGGACGCCCTAGAGGAGGCTGCCGACGGCGTCTCCGCCCAGATGGCGACGCTGGCCGACGACATCGAGACCGCGTTCGCCGAGGCGTAGCTAGGTCGACGGCGCTCGCTCCCCCGCCCGGACCGGCACGTCGAGCCAGTTGTCCGTCGGGACGAGCGGACACTCGTACGCGTCGGCGTACGCACAGAACGGGTTGTACGCTCTGTTGAAGTCCACCACCCAGGCGCCCGTCTCCGTCCGGTCGTCCGGCTCCTCCAAGTCCAGGTAGCGACCGGCGGGGTACGTCTCCTCGCCGCTGGTGGCGTCCCGGAACGGCAGCCACAGCCGACCCTCACCCCCGGGCGGACGGAAGGCGGTGAGCGTGACCGTCTCGCCGCCGACCGACAGCTCGAACGTGCCGGCCTCCAGGTACGTCTGCTGGCCGTCCTGGGTCGTCTCGACCGTGATCTCCTCGGGGTCGTCGAACGGCTCCAGCTCGACCTCGAACCGGAGCGCCGGGTCGACGTCGTAGTACGACAGGCCGTCGAACCCCTCGCGGCGTTCTCCCGGAATCGGCGACCGCGGGTGCTCGCCGAAGAACTCGTCTTTCTCCTCCCGCTCCTGGCGGACCTGTGCCGCGTAGTCGCCGGTGTCCGTGTCTGTATCGATGTCGCTCACTCTCGGACGTGGGCGCCCCAGCGGCTTCAAGCCGGGTCGCTCGTGACTCGCGGACGCACGAGAGGACCGTGTGACTCACGAACGCCCGCGGTCGACGGACACACGAGACAACGGTCGATCTCGCGGCCGTCCGTGGTCTCGAAGGCTTTTCCTCGGGGGCCGGCGTGTCGGCGACCGTGACGGACGACCACCGGTCGCTCGCCGAGTTCGCGGCGACCATCGACCACACCGTGTTGGGGCCGGAGACGACGCTCGCGGACGTCCACGTCCTCTTGGACGAGGCGGCGGCGCACGGCACCAACGCCTGTCTCCCGCCGTGTTACGTCGCCGAGGCCGCGGAGTACGCCCCCGAGACGACGCTGGCGACCGTGATCGGCTTCCCCCACGGCCAGCACGCGACTGCGGCGAAGGCGGCCGAGGCCGAGCGCGCCCACGCCGACGGTGCCGACGAACTCGACGTCGTGGTCAACGTCGGCCGCCTCCAGGCCGGCGAGCAGGCGGCCGTCCAGGCGGACCTCGCGGCCGTCGTCGACGCCACACCGCTCCCGGTGAAGGTGATCGTCGAGACCGCGCTGCTGTCGGACGACCAGAAACGGACTGCCGCCGAGGCCGCCGTCGCCGCCGACGCCGACTACCTCAAGACCTCGACGGGCTTCGCCGACGCCGGTGCGACCGTTCCCGACGTGGAACTGCTGGCGGAGTACCTCCCCGTGAAGGCCAGCGGCGGCGTCGGCAGCTACGAGGCCGCCGTGGAGATGCTGGCGGCCGGTGCCGAGCGGATCGGGGCCTCGTCGGGCGCCGAGATCGTCCGTGGACACCCCGACTTCGAGGAGTGACCCGTCCGATCGGTGTCCCCGAAGTCGGTAGCCGGGGTAGCGGTCGTGGGGCTGCGACTCCAACGGGTACGTCCGGTGGCGCCCCGGAGCCCGGCTACGGGAGGGTGGAGTCCTCCCGAGCGGAGTGAGCGACGAGCCGGACCGTCTCCCGTCGACGCCGAAGCGATAGCCGTGTGGCTCCCGTCTCGTTCGGAGACACCGCTCGATCCCCAGAGTCAAGCCGGCCAACGGGCTACGGACGGGTGTGGACAGACCAGAGGTCTCGCCCGCGCTGGCGGGCTACGCGCTCGCACTGCTCCAGGGACTGCTCGCCGTCGTCGCGCCGCGACGGTCGATCCGGCTGTCGACCGTTGGCTACCGCCTCGGCTTCGAGGGGGTCGAGGGGCTCCGGGCGCGCCCGTGGCTCGTCCGTGCGACCCGCGTCTGGGGGCTGGGGACGGTCGTCGCCGGCGTCGCGGGCGTGGTCGTCGAACTCCGTGCCGACCCGGACGACCCGACGCCGGCGCTCGCGGACGTGTTGCCGGGCGGCGACGGTGACGCGGAGTGACCCCGGCGCGGACAGCCGAACGGAGAATTTTCCGCCGTGGCTCCCGCGGACAGTAACGCTTAGGCCGACCCCGCGACAACGCTGTCTGTGACCGACACCGACAGTCTCGTGGCCGATCTCCGGTTCGCGGAGCCGGACAATCCGTACCTCCGCGACCCGGGCACCTCGTTCCACCCGGTAGACGAACTCGACCCGGAGACGGCCCGCGAGCAGGCGGCCGTCCTCCGAGACGCCGTCCGGGAGCACGACGCCCGGTACTACACGGACGCTGACCCGTTGGTGTCCGACGCCGTCTACGACACGCTGTTCGAACGACTCCAGACGCTGGAGGAGACGTTCGACCTCGACAGAGAGGGGTCGCCGACGCGTCGTGTCGGCGGCGAGACGCTGGACGAACTGGACACCGTCGCGCACGTCACCCGGATGCTGTCGATCCAGCAGTCCGTCGACGCCGACGAGGTGCGGGAGTTCGACGACCGGGTCCACCGCGAGGTGGGCGACGTGTCGTACGTCTGCGAGCCGAAGTTCGACGGGCTCTCCGTCGAGGTGGTGTACGTCGACGGCGTCTACACCCGGGCGGCGACCCGTGGCGACGGCGACGAGGGGGAAGACGTGACCGAACAGGTTCGGACGATCCGGTCGATTCCCGAACGGCTCGCGGGCGACCCGCCGGGGTTCCTGGCCGTCCGCGGCGAGGTGTACGTCCCGCGGCCGGCGTTCCGCGAGCACAACCGCGAGCGGGTCGAGCGGGGCGAAGAGCCGTTCGCCAACCCCCGGAACCTCGCTGCCGGCACACTCCGGCAGCTGGACGTGTCCGCAGTCGCCGACCGCCCGCTCGACTGTTACTTCTACGACGTGCTGGGCTGGCGGGCGACGGCGCCGGCGACGGCCGAACCGTTCTCGGAGGTCGAAGACGACGACAGCCGCCCGGACACCCAACGAGCGGAGACGGCGGCCCTCGATCGGTTCGGGCTCCGGACGGTCGACCGGTCGGAACACGTCGGGGAGATCGACGGAGCGCTCGACTACCGCGACCGACTGCTCGACGACCGCGAGGAACTGGACTACGAGATCGACGGCGTCGTGATCAAGGTGGACGACCGTGCCGCCCGCGAGGAGCTGGGAGCGACCAGCCGGGCGATCCGGTGGGCGTTCGCCTACAAGTTCCCCGCGCGCCGCGAGGTGACCCGCGTCACGGACGTGGTCGTCCAGGTGGGCCGGACCGGCCGACTCACTCCCGTCGCGTTGTTGGACCCGGTGGACGTGGGCGGCGTGACGGTCGCCCGCGCCAGCCTCCACAACCCGGAACAGATCGCCGAGTTGGGCGTCGGCGTCGGCGACCGGGTTCGGGTGAAACGCGCCGGCGACGTGATCCCGCAGGTGACGGAGGTTGTCGACGACGGGGACGACGGTCACTTCGAGTTCCCCGACACCTGTCCCGTCTGTGACAGTCCGGCAGAGCGCGACGGCCCGGTCGCGTTCTGTACCGGCGGGCTGTCGTGTGACGCCCAGGTGGCGCGGACGATCCAACACTACGCCTCTCGGGGCGGGCTGGACATCGAGGGGCTCGGCGAGGAACGGGTCGAACAGCTGCGCGAGGCGGGACTGCTCGACAATCTCCCGGATCTGTACCGCCTGCCGGAGCGGCGCGGAGCGCTCGCGGGCCTCGGCGGCTGGGGGGAGACGAGCGCCGACAACCTGATCGCCGAGGTTCGGGCCAGCCGGGAGCCGCCGTTGCCGGAGTTCCTGGCCGGGCTCGGGATCCACGAGGTCGGTGAGGCGACTGCCCGGAACCTCGCTCGGGAGTTCGGCGACTTCGAGACGTTCCGGTCGGCGACGGTCGACGAACTCGTCGCCGTCGACGACGTGGGCGAGACGGTCGCCCGGACGATCCGAGAGTTCCTCGACAACCCGGACAACGCGGCCGTGATCGACGAACTGCTGGGGTTCGTCGACCCGGAGTCCGTCGAGACGGACGACGACGGCGACGCGCTCGCCGGGCTGACGTTCGTGTTCACCGGGTCGTTGTCCGAGCCGCGGCGGGTCGCGTCGGACCTCGTGGAGCGACACGGCGGCTCCGCCACCGGCTCCGTCTCCGGCAACACGGACTACCTCGTCGCGGGCGAGAACCCCGGCCAGAGCAAGCGCGACGACGCCGACAGCGAGGACGTGCCCGTGGTCGACGAGGACGGGTTCGCGGACGTGCTCGCCGAGCGGGGAGTCGACTGGCCGCCGGCGGAGTGAGCGACCCCGTCCGACCCCCCATACGGCGTCGATCCACGCCAACGCTGAAATTGTCGTAGTACGGTCGTAGCACACGATGGAGTACGCCAACGTCAGTGTGCGGTTCCCCCGGGATCTCGACACGGAGATCGAGCAGTTGGTGGCGGAAACGGGGCTGTACACGAACAAATCGGAGTTCGTCAAGGAGGCGTGTCGACGACGACTCACGGAGCTTCAGCGGGAGCCGGGCGTCGCGGCGCTGCGTCTCGAACGGCTCCTCGAACGCGCTGACGCCGGCACCGCGGACCACGAGGCGGTCGACAGTCGGCTGTCGGAGTTGGCGGCCGCGGTCGACGACGACGAACTCCAGTCAGCCGTCACGGCGGCCCGCGAGGAGACCGCAGAGCGACTGCTCGACGAGTGATCGTTCTCGACTCGAACCTGTGGGTGTTCGGGACGCTCGAAGCGAACGACCGCGCCGAGCACCTCCTCGACGAGATCGAGGCTGGCAGCACGACGTCTGCGCCGTCGGCGTATATGCTCGAAGAGGTTCTGAGCGCCTTTGACCGGGTGCCGGGGCTGTCGGGGGCGGAGCGCGACCGACTCGTGACGGCGTTCTGTCGTCGCCTCTCACGGATGGGCTCGTCGAGGCACCGTCACGGCGCGACGTGACTGATCGACTGCTCGAAGAGACGCGAGCGGCCACACACACTCAACTCCTGTCTGCCGTCCTCGGTGTCGAGGCGAAGGACGTGCCGATCCTCGTGCTGGCGTACAGACACGCCGACCGGGAGCCGACGATTCTCACGAACGACGAGTCGTTCGCACGGCTGGATCTCACACGGCAGGGCGTGCCAGAAATCGAGATCGAACACGTCAGCTGAATCGACCAGTGGTCAAACGACCGCCGTCTGGAAGTCTTCCCACACCTCGTACCCGAGGTCGCTCGCGTGCGCCTCCAGCGCGGCGGTGTGCAGTTCGGCCTGGTGTTCCGACACGTTCGTCGGGACGACGCGGTCGGCGTCGACACGGGCGACCTGCTCGCGGAGTTCCTCGGCGTCGGCGTGGAGCTCGGGACCCAGCAGCGACCCCTCGACGAACAGGAGGTCGACGGACGGCAGCGGGTTCGGGTCCAGGCTGTTCGCGTCCGGTGCGTACGCGACGGCCGCCGTCTCCGCACTCGGACCAGAGCCGCCGTCGTCCCCGCTCGGCCCGGTGACGACGTACCCCTGCGTGTGGAACAACGGCCCGCCGTGGTCGACGCGGAACGGCTCGACCGTGAGCGGGCCGACCTGCTCTTCTTCGCCGAGGTTCAGCGCCTCGAAGTCCAGCCGCTCCGTGAGGTGTGGGGTCTGGGAGTGGACGTGTTTGAGCACGCTGTCGTTGCCGTAGACGGTCAGGTCGTCCGCGAGCGGGTGGGGGTGGTCGTAGTCGTCCTCGTTCCAGACGTGTTGCTCGTACTGCGTGTGGTTGAGCTCGTGGACGCCGTGGAAGTGGTCGTAGTGGGCGTGCGTGGCGAAGACGCCGTCGAGACTCGTCGTTCCGGTCGCGTGGAGGCCCTCGGTCACGTCCGGTGGCACGTCGAGGAGGACGGTCGTGTCGCCGGACTCGACGAGGAGCCCGGGGCGACGCCGACGGTCGCTCTCGGTACAGTACTCGCAGTCGCACAGTGGGGCCGGGACGCCGAGGGCGTCGCCGGTCCCGAGACAGGTCACGTTCACGTCCGACGCTCGGACGGGCGGGCCGGAAAGCGACGACGAAGGTGCAGACGATCTGTTCGGCCCGGCACCGAACGTCACTCTCGACCGTCGCCCACCGAGTCGACGCCGCTGTACTCTCGCACCTCCACTCCACCGAGCGTGAGCGCGTCGGGGTCGAACCCCTCCTCCGGGTCGAAGTCGCCAGTCGGCTCCAGCGTGGCTGCGACGAGCGCCTGATCGTCGCCGTGGACGCTCGTCAGCGACACCAGCTCCGTGGGTGCGTCGTCGGCACACCGGAACGACGCCGGGCGCCACCCTTCGGACCCCCGGCGCAACAGGACGGTCACACGGTCGCCGGCCCGGAGTGCGGTCGCACACCGAGCACACCGGACCTGGTCCCGTCGGTAGGCGGTCGGTAGCCCACTCCCGGCGACGGACAGTCCCGTCACCGCACGCGCCAGATACGCTGTCTCCTCCGTCACGCCCCGACAGACGGGAGCCACGGGCTTGAACCCTCGCTGTCGAGGGGCGGTGTCGGTAGACTGGAAAGGATTAACCACCCGCGGCTACAATCGCCGCCAACAGATGGCCGAGGACGTCAAACCGACCCGGAAGAACCTGATGGAGATCGAAGACCGGATCGAACTCTCCGAGCGGGGCCACGACACGCTCGAACAGAAGCGTGACGGGCTCATCATGGAGTTCATGGACATTCTCGACCAGGCCCAGGACGTGCGTTCGGAGCTGGAGGCCGACTACGAGCGCGCCCAAGACCGGATCAACGTCGCCCGTGCGCTGGAGGGTGACGTGGCCGTCCGCGGCGCCGCAGCCGCCCTAGAGGAGTACCCGGAGATCACGACCCAGTCCAACAACATCATGGGGGTCGTCGTCCCGCAGATCGACTCCTCGAAGGTGAAGAAGAACATCGACGAGCGGGGGTACGGTCTGCTGGGGTCGTCCGCCCGGATCGACGAGGCCGCAGACGCCTACGAGGAGCTGATCGAGTCGATCATCCTCGCGGCCGAGGTGGAGACGGCGATGAAGAAGATGTTAGACGAGATCGAGACCACCAAGCGCCGCGTGAACGCCCTGGAGTTCAAGCTGCTGCCGGAGCTCCGCGACAACCAGGAGTACATCGAGCAGAAGCTGATGGAGCAGGAACGCGAGGAGATCTTCCGGCTGAAGAAGATCAAGGCGAAGAAGGAAGAAGAGGAGAAAGAGGAACGCGAAGCGGAGGCGGCCGAAGCCGAGACCGAAGAGGAGTCGGTCGAGCGGCTGTCTGCCGACGACTGACGGCTTCTGGCGTCGACACCGGTTCTTCGTTCTCTGTCGTTCCCGACGGTGTCCAGCGCCGTTGCACCTGGCGTCGACGGATCGGCCACACCGTCGGGTGAGCGGAGGAGTGACTGCGACGCTCGACCGCCCCCCTACTCACGTCACACAGCGTTTTCTCCCTGGCCCACACAGTCCCGACCGTGTCAGACTGCGCCTGCGACCCCGCACCCGTCGCGTTCCGTGTCCCGCCCGTCCTCTACGAGGTCGCCCCCGGGGAGACGGCGGCCATCTGCCCTCGGTGTCTCGCCGTCGGGGCTGCCGACGCCGCGGTAGCGGAGCCAGCCGACCACCCGGCGTTCGACCGCGTCGACGAGACGTTTCCGGACGACTACGGCGGTATCGCGGTCGCGTTGCTGTTGGGAAAGCTCCCGTCGTTGGCCGTCGAGAAGCCCGCGATTCGGACACTGCGCGACCACGCCGAGCGTGCCGGGGTGGACGTGCCACTGACGCTGGACCGACTCGTCGCCGCGCCGGACGTGGAGCCGGCGTTCGCGCTCGAACGGAAGATCGTCCAGATGGAGCAGTTGGTGTAGTTCGGTTCTCTTCTCTGACGATCAGGTAGTCGTCCGAAACAGTTCCTCTGTCTAGAATCAGATATCTAGTACTGGACGGCGAACGGCCCGTTGGAGGTGTTCGACCCGTACGACCTCTTCGGGAAGTCGGTGCCGGGGAGTCTCCTCGCGTTCGGACTCCTGTCGTTGCTTCCGGCTGAAATCTTCTCAGGTGGTGGTGGGGAACGCGGGCTTCCGACGTTGGCGAGTCTCGCCGTCGGGGTCGTCGGTGTACTCCTCGTGAGGTTGGTGGTCGGTCAGGGTGTCAACACGCTCGCTGACGACACCACGCAGAAGAGAACGACGGCCAGACGCTCGTCGGAGCCAAGTTCAAACCCTACACGTACGGGAGCTACTCCGAACGAGTCGCCGAAACACTCGACGCAATCGATCGCCGCGACGATGTCGTCGTACGCCCGGACTTTCACCACGGAAAACGAACGGATGCGTACCGATTCACCGACGAAGCTGACTCCCTCAATCTCCCGGAGCCTGCCGCAGACATCGTCGTCCGGCTCCACGAGGCGACGAAGTCGAAGGCGAACGAAGAACTGGCAGAGTGGAGTGAGGAGTCGTGGCTCTACCGCGAGATCGAGTACGACGAGCCGATGGACTTCGCGGAGTACGCCACGAAGGTGAACAACGGCGAGATAGAATCCGACATCGAGTCAGAGTTCCCCGAGGCGAAGCCGGACGCTTAGACACCCGTCTCGTACCGCAACAGCCCCGCAACCCCACCGAAAGCGTCCAGCAGTTGCTCGCCCTTCTCGAAGTCGGTGGAGATGAACTTCGTCTCCGTGCCGCGTTGCTCGGCGATGTCGATCAGGTGTTCGACCACGTCCTCGCGCTCCTGTGGCTCGGCGGCCTCGCCACAGACGGAACACTCGTGGTCGGGCGTGTCGCGCCGGCGGTCGACGAGGTCGAACTCCTCGTGACCCTCCGGACACTCGTAGGCGACGACGTCGTCGTGGACGTCCTCCGAGAGGAGGAGCTGGTCGACGGCGCCCATCACGAGATTCTGACGGGTCTGGTCGAACCCGTAGGTGGCCTCGCCGCCGCTGTGGAGGTTCTCGAAGAACTCCTCCATGAGGTTCTTGTCCTCGACGATTTCCTGGTCGGCCAGCGCCTCCTGGCCGGCGTCGACGAGGTCGTGGAGCCCGGACTCGTCCGTGTACGCCACGTCGAACTTCCCGAGGACGAGGTCCTGGAGCTCGTGGTGGAGGTAGTCGCCGTCCAAGAACTCGTCTTTCGTCGGTGAGGGCCCACCGACGAGGACACCGTCCAGTTCGTGACGTTCGGGGACGAACAGGTCGTTGGCCATCCCGGCGACCTCCTGGTAGAAGTTGTCGATCGCCTCCAGCCGGAGTCGGGCGAACCGCTGGGCGGACTGACCCCCTTTCCGTTGCTTGCCGGGGACGAGCGAGGAGGCGGACTTCACCGCCTCGACGCGTTTCCCCTTCAGCCAGCCGACGTTCGCCTCGCGGCGGTCCAGGACGACCAGGCCGAACAGACCCTTGTCGCCCATCATCTCCTCTAACGGCTCCGTGAGGAAGTCGGAGTCACAGTGGTACCGGAACGACTGGATCGGCTCCGGCGGCGACTCCAACACCTTCGTCACCATCTCCGTCCGACCGCCGCCGGAGTCGACCGCACCGGAGAACAACACCATCCCGTTCTCGGGAGCCTTGGTGTCGTAGTACTTCAGTCGATCCTTGATCGACTTGAGGGCGTCCTGGACGTTCGTCCGGGTCTGTTTGGACTTGATGTTGGACGCCTCGCTGTGTTCCTGGGTGACGTGGGCGACGACGTCCGAGATCTGGTGGTCGTCGGGGACGTAGATCGTGACGAGCTGGGTGCCGGACCCCTCGAAGTCGTCGAGTTCCTCCAACACCTTCCGGAACTCGTACTCCCGGCGGTCGTCGCTGGGGCCGCCCGTCTCGACATCGCTACTCATTACGCTCACACTGGCCGGCGTGGCTGTAAGTAGGTGTCGAATACTGTGGTCGGTTCACACGCCGAAACGACCCGTCCGAGCCCTCACGACGGGAGCTCTTCGGCCGGCGGGACCCCCTGTGCGACGAGCGTCTCACCGGTGACGTAGCTGGCGGCGTCGCTGGCGAGGAACCGCGCGAGGTCGGCGATCTCCCGGCTCTCCCCGATCTGGCGGTCGACAGTCTCGCGGTCGATCTCGTCGGCAGAGACGCCCATCTGTCGCTCCACGCCCGGGGTTGCGACGTAGCCCGGCGCGAGGCAGTTCACCCGAACGTCGCGGCCGGCCCACTCGACGGCGAGTGAACGCGTCAGATTCTCGAGGCCGGCTTTCGCCGCCGCGTAGTGGCTCATGTACGGCGCGCCTCGTTGGCCCGCCACCGACGAGACGTTGATGACGGTGCCGCCGCCGTCCGCGAGGTGGCCGGCCGCCTCGCGGGCACACGTCGCCGCGCCCGCGAGGTTGATCTCCAGAATCGTCCGGAACCCGTTCTCGGAGATGTCGTCGAACGACGCCACGAACGAGGCACCGGCGTTGTTGACGAGCGTGTCCACGCTGCCGAACTCGTCGACGGTCGCCTCGACGAGCGCCTCGACCGCCGGCGGCTCCGTCACGTCACACTCCACGCCGAGACAGTCGCCGCCCGGCCCGGCCCCGATCGCCTCCGCGACCGGATCGACGTTCGCCTGCTCGCGCGAGCAGATCACCACGTCCGCGCCGTCGGCCGCGAACGTCTCGGCGACGGCGCGCCCGATCCCGCTGGAGGCGCCCGTGACCACTGCCGTCTGTCCTGCCACCGAGAACCGTTCCTGGATCGCCGTCGGCGTGTCGACGGTCGACACGTCGGGGTCGTCTGCCTCCGGGTCGTCCGTCGCTACGTCGTCCGCGTCGCCGTCCGCGTGGCTGTCTGTGTCTGTCACGGTCGCCGGGTGGGTGTGTGGCGACTTGAGTCTGTCTACGCCCGGACCCGACCAGAGCGCACAGCCGAAGTACGACGCTGTCCGACTTAGATTCGCAGTTCTACAACAGACTCGTGACGGCCGACCTGTGTCGTCGTCCCGACGATTTTCTCCCCGTCGACCGGCACCATGACCTCGTCACCTTCTGTAACTCCGTCTTCGGCACCTGCAGAGACGACAACGGTGTACTCGTTGATCCTGACTTTCGACTCGGTCAGGCGTGGTGCGACGCTCATCTCTATCCCGGTGTACTGGGTGACAGAATATAAGTTGCGTGGGTGAACCGACGCAGATTGTCTTGGATACACATTCTAATTCTCGAACTCCTCACCGACCCACCGCGAAATAGCACGCCACTGATCGACACTGAACTCGTTGATCTGTCCCCGATCTTCCACTTTTTCGAACGGACTCTCGAGCTCGGTCTCTTTCGCTGACTCTGTTGTCCCGGTGTTCTCACCACTGAAGTGTTCACGAGCCTTCTGAGCCAAATTGTCTCTTCTCTTGTCCTGTGAATCTATGTACCAGTTACGAACAGATAGAAAGACGACGACTCCCTCCCTATCACCGGTTGTCTCCGACACGTCCGTCACTTCCACAGTTCCCAGCCTCAAGTGGTATGTGTCGACATCCTTACCTATGGCGTTCCCTCTAATCGGTGCTTCGATGTACAGCCGGAATCTCAGTCCAGTGTAAACGTACTCAGTCCCCTGGAGCACTTGCGCCCGGAAGTTACCCTCGCCCTCGAACGTCAGCTCGATTCTGTCCGAGCCCTGTTCGATAAACTGCTTTCTCTTGTACAGGTCTCTCGCACGGCCGGCAAGATTCGGTGTCACAATAGCTCGGTACACGGGTTCTAGCCCAATCCGGCGAAGGAGCTTGTAGTCTGTGCTGAGAACCGTCACTCCGGCGCTGAAGCCAGCGACGTTGTACGGTCTAGAGAGGCTCACCAAGCAGAGTCCCATGAGAGCGAGTAGGCAGAGGGTCACAACGGACTTGCGCGAGACTAGATCCGTGTCGGCAACACGAGTACGTGCCCTCCTCAGACCTCGTTTCAGTACAGCTCGTGGAGAACTCCGCGACACTGTTGATCCTGTTTGCTCTCCGTTCGCTCATAAACGAACCGTTCTATCGGTGGTGCGTACAGAGGGGGTTCCGACAGACGAAACCCACACGTCTTTAGTCCGTCCGTCGGCAACCATCGACGACGAATGATCTCGAAGGGGTGTGAACAGTGCGCGAAGGGCGGGAAGATGGTGTTGTTCGTCTACGGCTACTGTGACCAGCGGGACTGTTTCTACTGTCCGCTCGGTGAGAACCGGAAGAACGTGAACACGGTGTACGCCAACGAGCGCGAGGTGACGTGTGACGAGGACGTGCTGACGGAGGCCCACCGGATGGACGCGCTCGGCACCTCCATCACCGGCGGTGAGCCACAAGAACGGCTCGACCGGACGTGTCACTACCTCTCGTTGTTGAAAGACGAGTTCGGCGAGGACCACCACACCCACCTGTACACTGGGATCACCGGTGGGCGCGAGAACATGCGCCGGCTCTCGGAGGCGGGGTTAGACGAGATTCGGTTCCACCCGCCGTACGAGCTGTGGGGCGACCTCCACGGGACGGAGTGGGAGGACATTCTCCATGTCGCCCGCGACGAGGGGCTCACCCCCGCCTTCGAGATCCCCGGCATCCGGCCGGAGCCGGAGTTCCTGGAGTTCCTGGACGAGGGTGCCGCGGAGTTCTGTAACATCAACGAGTTCGAGATGTCCGACGGCAACTACCGCCGGATGCAGGAGCGTGGGTTCGAGCTCCAGGAGGACCACATGTCCGCCGTCGACGGCTCTCGCGAGGAGATCCTAGACGTGATGGGCGACCACGAGAAGGTGTACTTCTGTACGTCCGTGTTCAAAGACGCCGCCCAACACCGCAACCGGCTGAAACGGATGGCACAGAACGTCCGCCGGCCGTTCGACGAGGTGACGGACGACGGCACGCTCGTCTACGGGAAGACGTACACCAACCCCGACCGACTGAAGTCGTTGGGCGTCCCCGAGGAGTTCTACAGCGTGAAGTCCGAGCACGTCGAGGTGGCGTGGTGGCTGCTGGAGGAGATGGTCGACGAGGGCGACGTAGACGACGGCCAGATCGTCGAACAGTACCCCACCGTCGACGGCACCGTCGTCGAACGGACGCCGCTGGCGTAGCCCCGCCGCCGTGGCGTCGAACTGAGTGCCCGAGCCGAAGCGGCCGACACCGACCGCCGAGTCGGGTCGTGGTCGCGTCCGACCGTAGGCAGCGAACCGTACCTGTTTTAACCACCCGCGCGGAAGTGGGTGACAAGAGGCGATTTCGCTATGGAGATGCCACGTCGAATGAACACGTACTGTCCACACTGTAACGCCCACCACGAACACGAGGTGGAGAAGGTCCGCCGCGGCCGCGAGACGGGGATGAAGTGGACCGACCGCCAACAGAAGCGCGGCACGTCCACCATCGGCAACTCCGGGAAGTTCTCGAAGGTGCCCGGCGGCGACAAGCCGACGAAGAAGACCCACCTGAAGTACCGGTGCAGCGACTGCGGCAAGGCCCACATGCGCGAGGGGTGGCGCGCCGGCCGACTCACCTTCCAGGAGTAACGATGGCTGGCAACTTCTTCACCGTCCGGTGTGCGGACTGTGAGAACGAACAGACGGTGTTCGGCAAGGCCGCCTCCGTCGTCAACTGCGCGGTCTGTGGTACGACGCTGGCTCAGCCGACCGGCGGCGACGCCGAGTTCACCGGCGAGGTCGTCGAGACCGTCGAACGACGGTAGACACGCCGTTCGAGCGGTTCTCTGCCTCTCGACCGTCGCCCCGCAGCCGCGGGCCAGCCGCCCCGGTGTGTCTCACTCGTCGGTACTCGGAATCGGCCCCCGTGATTTTTCAACACGCCTGCCGTCACACCGTCCGATGGCAGACCCCGCAGACGGCCTCGCCGACGCACGCCAGTGGCTGCGGCGTGCGGCCACGCTCGTCAACCGAGAGCCGGAGCTCCAGCGTCGGACCGGCCTGGCGCTCGCGGCGGGGGTCGCCGTGGGGCCGATCCTGAACGTGTTGGACTACGGTCTCGCGCTCGGGGTCGTGCTCCGCGGGGTCGGCTGGGGACTGTTGATCGGCGCCTTCTTCGTCTTCCTGATCGTGAACAACCGGATGGAGGCCGTGTTCCCGGACCACGGCGACGACGAGACGGACGAGCAGGAGCCGGACGACTCTCTCCGGAGTCGGTACGTCGCCGGCGAGATCGACTACGAGACGTTCCAGCACCGGCTGGACGAGCGGCTGGCCCAGCCCGTCGACGCCGACGGCGCCGCCACGGCGGAGCCGGACCCCGCGGACGCGGTCGCGCTGCTGCGAGCCCGCTACGCCCGCGGCGAGATCGACGAGGCGACGTACCGCGACCGGCTCGAAACCCTCCAGGAGACTGCGGACGACACGGCGGAGACGGACTCGGACGCGCCGGACGCGGCCACGGGCTCGAACGCGACGACCCCCGACGCGGCGGGGGCGACGGACGGGAGTACGACCGGCCCGACCCCGACCACCCGCGAGCCCGAGCGAAACGACTAACTCTCGAACGGCCCCCGTGGCGGTCGTGTCCACCGCTACCGACGGACTCGACCTCGACGTGGGGTTCACGCTCGGCTTGGATCTCCCGTTCGCGGAGTCGGTCGCCTTCGCCGCCCGCGAGGGGTTCGACTTCGTGGAACTGCTCCTCGACGCTCGCTACGCCCGCGAACGGATCGAGGACCGCGCCGCCGAACTCCGCGAGACGCTGTCGACGTACGACTGCGGCGTCGTCGTCCACCTCCCGTTCGCCGTCGACCCTGGCTCCCCGTTCGAGCCGGTCCGCGCCGGCGCCGTAGAGGAGCTCACTCTCGGCATGGACCTCGCGGGCGACCTCGGTGCCGACCGTGTCGTCTTCCACCCCTCCTCGGACGCCTGGTCGAAAGGCTGGGACACGACGGCGACCCGGGCGTTCGTCCACGACAGTCTCGACGAACTCCTCCCCGCCGCCAACGACCGCGGGCTGGAGCCGTGTCTGGAGAATATCGTCTCCAGCTACTACGACGCCACCACGTTCGACGAACTGCTGTCGCGCTACCCCGACGCGCAGATGACGTTCGACACGAGTCACGCGCTGCTGGCCGGCCAGTCCGAGGCGGAGATGGCCGACTTCCTCCGCGAGCACTCGAATCGCGTCGCCCACCTCCACCTCGTCGACACGCGTGGCGACAGTGACGAACACCTCCCGGTCGGGATGGGCGTGATCGACTTCGAGCGGGTCCTCGAGCCGCTCGTGGAGTGCGGCTGGGAGGGGACTGCGACGCTGGAGATCGGGACGGAAGACTACGCGACGATCGCGTTGGGGAAGGAGAACTTGGAGGGAGTAGTCGAGGGGGCGTGAGGGCCTTCGGCGGACCCGTCCCGTCGCTCTCTCCACTGCCGCCGCTCGCCAGGTGGCTCGCGGCAGCGAGTGGAGTCACAGGGAGCCGCGAACCCCCGATAGCCGTGGCTTCCGGCAGCTCCACTGAGTCTGGGAGGCAGAGCGACCAGTTCACCGGCTACTCTACACAAGAGGAGGGTCCGACGCCACTGGCGGTTCCCGACCGTCTCACTCACTCGACTCGTCCGACCCGCCCGTCGGCAGCCCGACTGCCGATCGTCCCTCGCGTGCCACGAGGAGCCCGACAGACAGCCAGATCAGGAGTTCGAGGTAGAAGGAGGTGGTGCCGACGTACTGGACGACGAACGCCCCCGGTCCGGCGTCCAGCGAGTCCCAACTGTCGACGATTGGCCACAACAGGAAGACGGTGTTCGCCGGACGCCCGTTGAGAGTGATGTGGAGGGCGTCGGCGGCGAGGTGGCTCCCCCACCCGAACGCCACTGCCGCGAGTCGCCCGGTGTCGGGCGTCCAGTCGATCACCCGGCCGAGCAACACCGGACAGAGAAACACGACACCGAACAACGCCGAGTGAGCGATCGAGTGGTAGGTGGGGATCAGTCCGGCCACTCCCAACGGCTTGTCGACGAGATCCGGCAACGCGGCGCCGGCGACGACCCAGACTGTCGGGTACCGACCCCTCGCGAGCCCGGCCGCGAGCACGAGGTGTGTCGCGAAGAGCACACCCTCGGTACGAGTTCGACGGTACTGTGTCTTCCCCCGACGGACAACGAAGGCGGGAAACGTGCCGGACCCGACCCAGACGCATGAGGCTGCTCCGACTCGTACTGGGCTGTCTGGTGGTCGTCCCGTTGGTAGTGACCGTCGCCACGAACCCGGTGTTCGTCGCCGACGGTCCGGGGTACTCGCCCGACGGCTCCGTCTCCGGTCAGACGGTCGTCACCGGCACGGCGTTCGTCGTCGTCGACGGCGACGGCACCGTCGAGTATCGGGAGACAGTGCGCGACGGGTACTGGGACGTCGATCCGATCCCCGACAGCGACGCAGTCGTCGTCTCGACGGTGACACGCAGCCCGGACCGACTCGGCTGTTCGAACTGTGTGGTGCAACGGATCGAACGTATCGACCCGACGACGGGTGACCGGGAGGTGTTGTACAGCGAGGTGACGCCGGGAGAACGTAACGTCGAGTGGCACGACGTCGACAGAGTCAACGAGACACGGTACGTGATCGCCGACATCGCACAACACGAAGTGGAGACGGTCGACACCACGACGGACACCACCGTCTGGGAGTGGAGCGCCTACACCGCGCTGTCGCCGGGCGCCGGCGGCCAGTTCGACGGGGACTGGACCCACCTGAACGACGTGGAGATCGTCCGCGACGGCCAGTACGTCACCGCGAGTCTCCGCAACCACGACCGGGTGGTGTTCGTCAACCGCACCTCCGGTCGGGTGAACGAGTCGTTGTCGTTGGGCACGGACGACGACCACTCGATCTTAGACGAGCAACACAACGCCGACTACATCCCCGAGGAGCGGGGCGGCCCGGCGATGATCGTCGCCGACTCGAACAACGACCGTGTCGTCGAGTTCCGCCGCGAGGACGGGGAGTGGGTCGAGTCGTGGGTGTGGCAGGACGACCGGCTCAAGTGGCCCCGCGACGCCGACCGACTCCCCAACGGCCACACGCTCGTCACCGACACGAACGGCAACCGTGTCCTCCAGGTCGACCGACGCGGCCGTGTCGTCTGGTCGATCGAGACGAACCTCGACGCCTACGAGGCCGAACGGCTGTCGACGGGCGACGAGAGCGCCGGCGGCACCGCGGCCGCCGAGCTGGGGCTCGACTCCCGGACTGTCGAGCCGGAGACCCCACTCGAACGGGCACAGGTCGCCGTGGAGTCTGTCCTGGGCCCGCGCGTGGTGAACAGCATCATCTGGCTCACGCCCGCGTGGATGCGACTCCCCGAGTTCGTGACCGTCCTGGTGAGTCTGGTGTCGGCGCTCGGACTCGTCGGCTACGAACTGTTCGCGCGTGGGCTGGTTCCACGGCGGTAACCCGACGGGGCCTCAACTCCACCCACAGCGGGTCGCGGTACCGGTTCAGAACGCGACGGCGAAGGAGTTACGCCCCTCGACGGCACTGTTGCAGATGTGTTTCTGTCCCCGCTCGACCAAGCGATCCTGACCGGTGCCGTCGTCGGGTGGTCTGCCACCCTGTTCGGTTGCCTCGGCGCTGGTCGGGCCGACGGCGATCCACTCGGTGAACGGCCGTTCCCCGCCACGCTCGTCGGTGACGAGACGTTCGTTCGGGCGCTCGACCACGTGGCCGAGACCGGTTCGTTCCCACACCCCGACCCCGGACTCGTCCCCGAGCTGACGAAGGCACGGTTCGTCGCTGCCACTGCCAGAGACGACGGCGACGAACGATACGCCGACCGTGTCGAACGACGACGACACCCGCTTCTCGACCCGCTTGAGCGGTTCGATGCCGTCACCGTCCTGTCGAGTGAGGACCGCCGCGAGTCACTCGACGAAGCGGAGCGCGAACGGCTTCGGTCAGTTGCCGGGTTCGACGAGACGGGGCTGTCACCCGACGACGACCGCGAATCAGTGTTCGCGGACCACCTCACCGACAGGGAGCGGACTCTCCTCCACTACCCCGGTCCACCGGCTCACGTAATCGAGTCGGCAGCGGCGCGTGGCGAGGAGTCGCTCGACACTCCGCCAGTCGAACGCGCGGCCGACGCTCCCGACGAACACACGACGTACGTCCGCCAGCGAGCGACGGTAGAAGCGGTCGCCGTCGGTGGCCGGGAGCTGGCCACCGAGACGTCCGAGACTGTCGCCGACCAGTTGCGTCGACGAGACTCACTCGGGTGGCCGTACGACGACACGGACGAGTACGCCGCGACCGTCGCGTTCAACGCAGCACTCGCTGCGGAGTCCATGCTCGAAGCCGACGGCGAGCTCGTCACACCGCCGTAATCGACGCGAGTAGTCGGCCGAGTGGGCTCGAGGCCGTCGACCGCCCACCCGAGTGGGTCGGTTACGCAGCCGTACTCCGACCGGTGTTGCCACCGCCCAACTGCCGTGCGACCAACTCGGCGACACCGATGGTGAGCAGGTACGGAACGAGACTGACGACCGTGTCGTTCGTCGCGTGCACCAACGGGTTCGTCGGTGCCGTCCCCCCGAGCAACACGTAGTTCACTCCCATCTCGTGTGTCAACCCGAGTGTGAACACTGCAACCCACAGTGCGATGATCTGTGCAACGACGAGTGTCCGTGCGGAACTTCCTACAGACAGTTCCATAGACCACATCGAGAACCAGTATATCATAAAAGTAAAGGAGCTATTCGACACCAGAGTAATAACTTATCAATTTTCAAAGCGTACTTATGCCGACCGACACTAACTGGCCACGACGACCGAACGAGGAGAGCAACTATGACTCGGCTCTCGCTGGCCGAGTCGCGACAGGGTGGCCGGAGGGGTGTGTGAGCTTCGCCCGCTTCGCTCCACCCTACACTGCCAGTGTTCTGTAAGTAGCTCGCGGCAACGAGCGGGGTCGGAGGGATTCGAACCACGGTCGCTCGTTCGCTCCGCTCACTCGCTCCCTGTTCAAATCCCTCCTCCAACATTGCTGCCACTCGCCAGTTGGCTCGCGGCAGCAAGTGGGGTCGGAGGGATTTGAACCCCCGATCGACTGATATCTCCGGTCGCCTCGGTTCTCCAGAGGGTCGTCACAACGGGCGGTGATCAGCCGGCCGCTCGGTATACCAGTCTGGAGTTCGTCACCGGGCGCGTGCCTCTGGAGTCAGTCGCCCTACCGGACTGGGCCACGACCCCACTGTCACTCCGTACTGTAGAATCGCGTAAAGGGATTACGATTCCCCTGTCACTCCTCGCGCTCGCGCCAGTCGCAGTCCTGGCACTTGTACCCGGTGACGAACGCCGTGATGTCCGGCATGTAGCCGACGGAGATCACGTCGCCGTCACAGTCCGGACAGTCGCGGTCGGCGTCCTCGATCGGTTCGGCGTCCATCACGGACTCTCCTTCGACCAGTTCTGCGAGTCGTTCGGGCGTCACCATCCGTCCTTGGACGACGCGGTTGCTCATACCCTCTCAAAGACCGACGGCGTCCTAAATCTCGCGGTGGCGAGTCACCGAGCGGTCACAGCCACGGGGCGCGAGCGCCGCCGTCGTCGGCGTCCGCCGAGTCGCCTCCAGACTCGGCGTCGTCGGTGTCCGCCGCCGAGTCGCCTCCAGACTCGGCGTCGTCGCCCGAGACGGCAACGTCGTCGGCCAGGTCTCCGTCGGCCGGAGCGACCGTGGCGTCGTCCGGTGCGGTCGGCTCCGCCCCGTCGGCGGCCGTACGGGCCGGCATCGTCCCCCAGCTCTCCCGGGCGGAGACAGCCGGGGACTCCCCGTCGACGACAGCCGACGGCTCGCCCGCGACGTCGCCGATCACGTCGGCCACGGGCTCGCCGGGCGTGTCACCGACGTCGTCCAGGTCGTCGTCCGGCGCCGGAGCGGGCTCTTCGTCCGTCGAACTGCCGTCGTCGGCGCTCGGGTCGCTCGGATCGTCCGAGTCGTCGTCGGTCGGGTCGGCGTCTCCGGACGACTTCCCGCTGGGGTCGTACGAGAACACGGCGGTCACGAGCAGGACACCCAGCGCGACGGGGTGTTCCGTGCCGACGATCCCGAGTTCCAGGACGGACAGCCCCAGCACACCCAAGGCGACGGCAGAGCCGAAGCGGAAGCGGTCCAGGTCGACACGACCGCGTAGACGCGGACCGGCGACGGCGACGCCGAGCGCGAACGCGACGCCGACCCCGGCCGCGGCGGCGGCCTTCACCATCATCACCGGGTCGGCGTCGACGACTAACGTCACGCCCGCCGGGGACAGCGAGGCGAGCAGCCCCAGTCCGATGATCGCTCCGGGACGGGGGAGCAGTTCGCCGACCTCGGCGCTGGCGGTCTTCGCGGCGACCGCGAGGATCACCAGGGCGGCGAACCGCTTGAACACCGCCAGGTCGAGGAGGCTCTTGATCGTCTCCGCGAGGGCGGCCTCCAACGCCGCCAGCGGGAGCAACACGGCCGCGAGCACGAGAATCGCCGCGACGTGTTCGCGGGGGGTGCCGTCCATCTCGGCCAGGATCACCGCCATCGTGGCGGAGCCGCCGAAGATCAGCAGCCCCGTCTCGACAATCTGGAGCGGCTGCGACAGCGCCCCCGCCAACACGAGCGCGGGGAAGATTCCGTCGACGAGCGGGAGCCCCATCACCGTCGCGAGGAGCTTCGTCGGACCGTCGACTAACTGTTCGAGTCGGTACGCGACCGGGTGACGTGAGGTGCTCATCGACTACGGATACGGATAGGCCTCACCGGTGGCCGAACGGTAACAACGTGACGACACGGCGAACCCCTGGCCACCAAACCGGGGTTTCCACCGTGGTCCGAGTGTTCGCGCTTCCACACCAATCGAGAGTGTCGTGGCCTCCGAGCCGGCGGACTCCTCGACGTCGGTGCTCTGGCGCACAGCGTTCTCGGACTGCATACCATAACGATACTTCACTGGAATCATAAGCGTTGCGTGAGACGTGGCCACACACGCCGACCGAACTACGGTGTGCTACTTAAAAAGCGCCTACGTATCGTCGGTCGACACGCCACTGTGCCGTCGGATCGTCGCCCGTCTCGGGATCGAACCGACGAATCGTCTCGCACGCGTCGGAAGCGAGTTGGTTCGTCACACGTCACCGTCTCTCGACGTGTCCGTCCCTCACAACGTTTTTGCCGTCCCCGGGCGGACCGGCAACATGGAGAACGAACACTTCTCGGAGAAGTTGCGCGTTCCGGAGGCGCTGACGTTCGACGACGTGTTGTTGCGCCCGGCCGAGAGCAGAGTCGAGCCCGACGAGGCGGACGTGTCCACCCGCGTCTCGCGGAACGTCGAGCTGAACGTTCCCGTCCTGTCGGCGGCGATGGACACCGTCACAGAGAGCGACCTCGCCATCGAGATGGCTCGTCGTGGCGGGCTGGGTGTCCTCCACCGCAACATGACCGTCTCGGAGATGGTCGCGGAGGTCGAACGGGTGAAGCGAGCGGACGAACTCGTGATCCGCCGCGAGAACGTCGTCACCGCCGCGCCGGACCAGACCGTCCGCGAGGTGGACGCGATGATGGAGTCCGAGGAGGTGTCGGGCGCACCGGTCGTCGACGAGGAGGACCGTGTCCTCGGGATCATCTCCGGAACCGACATCCGTCCGTACCTGGAGGTCGGGGAGTCCGACGCCGTCCGGGAGGCGATGACCGACGAGGTCATCACCGCACCGGAGTCCGTCACCGCCCGCGAGGCGCTGGAACTGATGTACGACCACAAGATCGAGCGCGTCCCGGTCGTCGACGGTGAGAACCGTCTCGTCGGGCTGGTGACGATGCAGGGCGTGCTCCAGCGCCGCGAGCACACGGACGCCGCCCGCGACGACGACGGCACTCTCCGTGTCGGCGTCGCCGTCGGCCCGTTCGAGGAGGAACGGGGCGTCGCCGCCGACGAGGCGGGCGCGGACGTGTTGTTCATCGACTGTGCCCACGCCCACAATCTGAACGTACTGGACGCCGCCGAGGCGATCACGGCGGAGGTGGACGCAGACGTGGTCGTCGGCAACGTCGGTACCCGCGAGGCGGCGGAAGCCTGTGTCGGCTTCGCCGACGGGCTGAAGGTGGGGATCGGCCCGGGGTCGATCTGTACCACCCGGGTCGTCTCCGGCGCCGGGATGCCACAGATCACTGCCGTCGCCGAAGTCGCAGACGTGGCCGCTGACCACGACGTGCCGGTGATCGCCGACGGGGGGATCCGATACTCCGGTGACGCGATCAAGGCCATCGCCGCCGGGGCCCACGCGGTGATGCTCGGGTCGTACTTCGCCGGGACGGAGGAGGCGCCGGGTCGTGTCATCACGATGAACGGCAAACGGTACAAGCAGTACCGCGGCATGGGCTCCGTCGGCGCGATGAACGAGGGCAGCGGCGACCGGTACCTCAAAGACGAGGAGGACGGCGAGGAGTTCGTCCCCGAGGGCGTCGAGGCGGCGACCCCGTACAAGGGGCCGCTGGCGTCCGAGCTCCACCAGCTCGTCGGCGGGATGCGCTCCGGGATGGGGTACGTCGGCGCAGAGACACTGTCGGAGGTCCGCACGGACGCCGCGTTCGTCCGCGTGTCGCAGGCCGGCCAGACGGAGGGGCACCCCCACGACGTGACGATCACGGACGAGGCGCCCAACTACTCCCCGGACGGGAGCTAGACGAGCAGTCCCGTCGCCCGAACGGCCAGGAGGAACGTGGCCGTCGCGGCGGTGAGACTCCGCCCGACGCGGTAACCGACGAGCGCGCGGTCGACCCCTTCCCGGAGTCCGACAGCGAGCGTCGGCAACAGGACGGCCAAGGCGAGCACGTAGCCGCCGACGGCACCCCCGACGACCGTGGTCTCCAACGCGGCCCCGCCGTCGGTCGCGGCCGACAGTCCGTCCAGTCCACCGGCGAGTGCGACCGTCGTCCCACCGACCAACGGGCCGAACACCGCGGCCGTGTTCTCCAGCGTGTCCGTCACCGCGGCGACGGACCGGCGTGCGCGCCGTTCGTGATCCCGCAGCGTCTCCAGTCGTTCGGCTTCCGTGACGAGCAGCTCCCCCGCCGGCGGCCCCGCCTCGGCCGCGACCGACAACAGCGTCGCCGCGGCCCGGCCGCCGACGGTCGGCGTCTCGGCGAACGGACCGTCGTCCCCACAGAACGCCCGGCGCACCCCGACGCCCAACGTTCGACGCCTGCGAGCGGCGACTGTGAACGCCTCTCCCACCGGCGGCGGGAGTCGGTCGCCGGCGGTTCGGACGGCGGTCTCTACGGCGACGCCGTCGGCGACGCGGCGACCGACGAGCGCCAGCGCGTCCGGAAGTCCCCTCTCCAAGGCCGTCACGCGACGGCGGAGCCGTCTGGCCGGGCGGAACCGGACGAGCAGTCCCGGGCCGAGACCGAAGCCGACGGCCGACAGTGGCGCGGCCCAGTCGGCGACGGCGACGCTCGCGGCGATCCAGCCGCCGGTCACACCCGCGGCCACGGCTGCGACCGTTCGGCGCGAGTCGTCCGGCAGCGCGGGGTGGTCCCGGGGGAGTCGCGGCGGCGGGAACGCGACCGGTCGCGCGAGCAACACTCGGGCGCCGGCCAGACAGACGGCCGCCGGCAGGAGGAGGTCGTAGACGGCGACGAACACGGTCGCGCCGACCGGCAGCCCGGTGACGGTGGCGGCGGGAACCGCACCGACGAGCGCCAACGGGAGCAACACCCCGCCGGCGTACAGCGCGGTCACGGGGCCACGGATCTCCGTGGCGAACGTCCCAGCCCGTCGCTCGACGGCGTCGCCGACGGCCGAGACGGCCCGGTCCAGCGTCCGGTCGCGGGCCGGCTGGGGAGCGTCGGCGGCCGCGACGAGTAACGCGACCGAGCGGTCCAGCGCCGGGAACCACGTCCGCCAGTCGGCCGCCCAGTCGTCCAGCCCGGTCGTCGGCGTGGCGCGGGCCGCCGCGACGTGTCGCGCCAGCGAGGCCGCCAGCGGCCCGCTCGCCGTGTCGGCGGCGAACGCGGCCGCCCGTTCCGGCGGCGCGTCCAGCCGGAGCCTGACCGCGATCAACCCGACGACCGTCGCCGTCGCCCCGACGGCCCGGCTCCGCCGGAACTCCGCGCGCCACACCGGCGTCCGGTGGACGGCGTGGGTCACGCACAGTCCGACGGCCGGCGGCGCGGCGACGGAGACGGCGCCCGGCGCCCCGGCGGCATACGCCACGACCGCGGCCAGGAGTGTCGCAGCGACGCCGACCGTGTAGCCGGCGGCGACGATCCGGTCTGCCGTCCGCTCGGCGACGGCCGGTGGCGCCGACCGGCGGAACCGAACGGCACGGCGGAGCCGCTCGCCGGCCGTCGGCGCTCCCGGCCAGAGTTCGGCTAGCACGGCGACGACCCCGCGACCGTCGTCCTCGGCGTCGCCGTCACGTCCGATCACGGCTCCAACGAGACGGACGGGTCCGTCCGTCCGGTCGCCGCCAGCCGCTCGATCCGCTCGGCGCGGGCGGACAGCGCCGTCAGGCCGTCGGCGTACGACTCCTCCGTCGCGGTGAGCCCGGCGAGCAGTTCGCTGTCGCCTCGCCGGAGCAGCCCCGTCGCCCCCTCCGTGTCGAACACGGGTTGGAACGTGACGCCGTCGTCAGTCTGTCGCACCTCCTCTATCGCCGACAGCCGGTGGTCCGGCGACAGCGAGAGGACGAACTCCGTGGCGGCGAACGCCGACCGGGGGACGCCCAGGTCGGAGACGACCCGTTCGCGGACCGCGGCGGCGTCCGTGCCGTGGATCGTCCCGAGGACGGCGTCTGCGGCGGCGCCGACCCGCATCGCCTCGTACAGGGCCTGCGCCTCCTCGCCACGCACCTCACCGACGACGAGTGCTCCGTCGCCGAGCCGCAGCGCCGTCCGGACCGCGTCCGTCGGGGTGAACGTCGCGTTCGAGCCGGTGTCGACCGCGAGTCGCTGCACGTCCCGGTCGCGCTCGCGGAGCTCGGCGACCGGCAGCTCCGGCGTGTCCTCCACGATCACCGTCCGGACGGTCTGGGGGAGCGCCCACAGCAACGCACCGAGGACGGTCGTCTTCCCGGCCCCGCGTGGCCCCGCGACGAGCCCGGCGGCCCCGCGGGCGACGGCCAGCGACAACAGTGCCGCCGCTCGTGCCGGGAGCGTCCCCGTGGCGACGAGTCGTGGGAGCGTCCACGGGTCCGCGTCGCCGTCGCGTCGGAGCGCGAACGCCGGGCCGTCGCTGACCGGCTCTCCGACGGCCGCCACCCGGACGCCGTCGACGGCGGCGTCCGCGGTCGGGTCGGCCCGCGAGAGCCCGCCGCCGCTGTCTGCCCGCACCCGCGAGGCGAGCGTCCGAGCGTCGGCCGCCGACAGCCGGACGTTCGTCTCCGCTCGCCAGCCGTCCGTTGCGACCCGGACGGGCGTCTCCCGGACCGGCGCGGTCAGCCACAGGTCCGTCACCCCGGGGACTGCGAGGAGATCGGTCAACAGCCCCAATCCGCGGGTGTGACGCTCGAGGACGGCCGTCAGCCGGTCGGTCGGGCTGTCGTCGTCGGCCACGCTCGCCACCGCGGCCGCGACGGCTCGCTCCGGCGCCCGCTCGCCGACACCCGCCGCCAGCCGGTCGCGGGCGGCTGCGAGCGTTCGGCGTGCCGTGGCGTCGAGCGCCGCCGACGCCGGCCGGAGGTGGAGGCGGTCCCAGCCGTCCGCGCGGGCGTACCGACGGGCGACGCTGCCCGTCTCCAGCTCCCACTCGGCGGTCGGCTCGTCGTCCGGCGCCGCCGGACGCGTACGGCCGACGGCACCCACCGGGGCGACTCCGGGCTCGAACAGGTCACGATAGCCGGTGGCCCCGCCTCCGTCGAGGCCGGCGGCACACGCCGACAGCCCGGTCGCGGCGGCGATCCGACCGACCCCGCCGGCACGCCCCGTCGCGGCGCGGGCGGCGCCCAACGGGTCCGTCCGGGCCCGGTCGGCCAGCCGCTCGTCGTGACCCCGGACTCGGGCGCGAAACCGACCGGCGGCCCGCAGTGTCGCCGCTCCGCGGCCGGCGTACGTCCGGACGAGCCCGGCGTGGGTGACGACGACCGTCGCGGCGTCGCGGTCGGTGAGGGCGTCGACCACCCGACCCCGACAGGCCGGTGCGGCGGCGAGTGCGCCCTCGCCGGGGCAGCTGTCGGCGGCGACGGTCAGCCGGGGGTGGTCCACGCCCGCCGCTCGGTCGAACTCGACGCGACACTCGCAGGCTCCGTCGGATCCGTCCGACCGGAGTCGTCCGAGTCGTTCCAGCACGGGACGGGTGGTCGCGTCACCGTACTTGAGGCCTCGCCGACGACGACCGCCGGCCCGTCCGCGAACAGTCGGAAGCTCACGCGGAGGGTCGTGTCGTGTGCCAGCCGGCCGCGCGGCTCGCCGCCGGCGACCGCCAGCCGCACCGGGCTCTCGACGACGGCCGTCCGGCGTCTGCCGCCGACGGACGCGGTCACGGCGAGCCGCCGCGGGCCGCGACACCGGAGCCGCAGCCGGTCGACCGCGGCCCGCGTCGGCGACGGCGGCGGCACGTCGACGGACAGCAGCCGTCGCGGCCCCGGCACCGGCGGCGGAACGGGAGCCTCCGTCCGGACGAGTCCGGTGACCGCCCGGGTCAGCCGGCGGTCGAGCCGGTCGACGACGGCGTCGCCGCGGGCCGCTCGGACGTCTCGGACCGCCGGCGCCGCCACGGCGAACAACGCGAGCGCGACCAGCGCCGCCGTCACCGCTCGGATCACGACCCCCCGCAGTCGTCGTCCGTCTCGATCCGGTCGACGGCCGCCAAGGCGGCGTCGGCCCGTCGCTCGACGCTGGCCGCGACCGCCCGTCGGTCGCCGACGTACCCTCGCAGCGCCCGCGTGGCCGCCTCCAGTTCGCTCACTCGCCGTTCCAGTGTCTCGATCCGGTCGTCGTCGTCCGTCACGGGGGCGTTGGTCCCGGCACCGCGTTTCAACCTTGGGTGACTTAGACACGAGCGGGCGAGACCAACTGCGACGCGAGTGACAGAGTGGGAAAATACAAGCGTTGTGAGACCGCACGGGTTGGTATGAAGACGGTCCTCATTGGGGTCGGACAGGCTGGCGGGAAAGTCACCGCCGCCCTCCGAGAGTTCGACCGCGACATGGGGTTCGACGCTATCCGCGGTGCTCTCGCCGTGAACACTGCGAAGGCGGACCTCAAGCCCCTCTCCACGGACACTGTTCTAATCGGACAGGACAGAGTGAACGGTCACGGGGTCGGCGGTGACAACGAACTCGGCGCAGAAGTGATGGAGGCGGACGCCGGCGAGGTGATGTCGGCGCTGGACGGTCGTATCACTGCCGAGGCGGAAGCGATCTTCGTCGTCGCCGGACTCGGTGGCGGCACCGGCTCCGGCGGCGCACCGGTGCTGGCGAGAGAGCTCAACCGGGTGTACGAGATCCCCGTGTACGCGCTGGGAATCCTACCCGGCGCCGACGAGGGAGCGATGTACCAGGTCAACGCCGGTCGGTCACTGAAGACCCTGGCGCGGGAGGCGGACGCGGTGTTGTTGATCGACAACGACGCCTGGCGCAGCTCCGGCGAGAGCATGGAAGAGGGGTTCCAGGCGATCAACGAGGCAATCGCCCAGCGCGTCGGGTTGTTGATGGCCTCCGGCGAGGCGGTGGAGGGGGTCGGCGAGTCCGTCGTCGACACCAGCGAGATCATCAACACACTCCGGGCCGGCGGGATCGCCTCGCTGGGGTACGGCAGCGCCCAGGCGGCCGACGACACCGACGACAACGTCAACGTCGTGACGAGCGTCACCCGCAACGCTCTGTTGACGGGCGCGAGTCTGCCGGACGCCACCGCCGCCGAGACCGGACTCGTCGTGCTCGCGGGTCGCGCGGAGAACATCTCCCGCAAGGGGGTCGAGCGCGCCCGCTCGTGGATCGAAGACGAGACCGGCAGCATGCGGGTGCGCGGCGGCGACTTCCCGTTGGACTCCGACCGGATCGCCGCGCTCGTCCTCCTGGGCGGTGTCGAGCGGTCCAGCCGCGTCGAGGCGTTCATGGACCGGGCGAAGGAGGCCAAAGAACAGGAGGAGCGCGAGGACCCCGCCGAGATGTTCCAGGCGGAGGAGCTGGACGACCTGATCTGACCCGTTCGTCGCCGCGCCGGCTGCGGTGTGTCACCGGTGGACGCAGCGTTTATCCTTCCGAGTCGCGTCCGTGCGAGCGGGTACGGGCATGATCGACACTACACTGGACATGGAGCAGTACGACTGCCCGTTCATCGACACGACGGCGGATCACGACGTGTCGTTCGCCGCCGTCCAGTGGGAGTTCGACACGGCGACGGAGTCGCTGGAGACCCGGATGGTCGTGGAGGGGGGAGACCGGCACGCGCTCGCGGACGGTCTCGTGGCCCTGCGGGACCACGACCAGATGGCGGAGTACGAGCTCCTGCGGAAGACGGGAGGGGTGGCACAGATCCGGACGGTGATCGACGAGACGGCGGCGATGTCCACCGTCCGCGACAACGGGGGGTACATCACGGGACCGTTCTACATCGCCGACGGCAGCGAGCTGTGGCACGTCGGCTTCGACGACCGGGAGGCGGAAGACGCGACGCTGGCGCGGCTCGACCGTCGCAACGAGTTCGACGTCGTCGACCGCGAGGAGCCGGAGCTGCCGGAGCTCCAGGAGTTCGTCCAGAACGCCGGCGCCGCGATGACGCTCGTCGAGGGCTGTCGTGACCTCTCGCCGGTGGAGCGGCAGACGCTGGAGACGGCCGCCTCGGAGGGGTACTTCGAGAGCCCTCGGTCGGCGACTCTGGGGTCGCTGGCCGACGAGTTCGACGTGTCGAAGCCCGCCGTCTCGAAGAACCTCCGGCGAGGCCAACGGAAGATGCTCCAACGGGTCGTCGACGCCTTGGAGGAGCTGGACGAACCCCAGGAGCCGACGCCGTGACGCGAACGGACCGTTGAAGTCGCTCCCACGCCTCGTGTGGGTCGTGTCGGGTCGCTCACCCCCGCCGTCCGCGCTCCACCCCGAGGACCGATCGGACCCCGCCGACGAGACGGGGCCGTGGCTGACGGTCGCCGCCGTGGCGACGCTGTCGTGGGTCGCGCTCGTGGCCCTCGACCACCAGTTCCTCGCGGCCGGCAGCTCACCGTGGGCACTCGTCCGGAGCGCGTACTCGTTGTTGCTGGCACCGTCGGTCGCTGCAGCCGTGTTCCAGGACGACCGTGTCCGCACGGCCGCGGGGGAGGGGGTCGGCCGGGCCCGCTGGCTGTACGCCGGCGTCGCGTTGTTGTTCCCGCCGGTCGTCGTGGCGTACGCCGGCCACCGACGACTGTCCGGGTGAGTCACCGCCGTAGGCTTTTCACGCGGCGTCACCTCTCGCGGACATGGACGACTACGACCGGCTGTACGAGCTGTACGACCGGTTCGACACGGAGCGACTCCGGGACTACCGGGTGTTCGTCGACCTGTTTCCTCCGTTGTCGAGCACGGTCGCGCTCGACCGTTGGGAGGAGGCCAGCGAGGCGTTGGCCGACCGACGCGCGGAGATCGAACGCGGGATCGAGGACGGCGAGCGGCTGGCGCCCATCGCCGCTCGGGCCGACCGCGAGGCGGCGTTCACCGCGCTCGACCTCCGGGGGAAGTACGGCCGTGCGGTGAACGCGCTGGTGTTGGACGTCGACGAGACGCTCCGATCCGCGGGCGACACGGACAACGAGATCCCCCGCGAGACGCTCCACCTCCTGCGTGAGTTCGTCGAGCGTGGTGTGCCGCTCGTGATCTGTACCGGCCAGACCCTGGAGAACGTCAAGGGGTTCCTCGTCCAAGGGCTGGGCAACGAACTCGTCCACTCCGGCGACGTGTCTGTCGTGTACGAGGCCGGCGCGGGGGTGTTCACCCCCGGCCACGGCACGGAGACGAAGCGACTCCTGTACGACGACCTCTCGCCGGACACCCGTGGTGTCGTCGACGACGTGCGCTCGCGGGTGTTGCGCGAGGCTCCCGAGCGGGTGCGGCGGGGCTGTCACCTCCAGGGCAACGAGTTCAACGTGACGCTGAAGCCGAACGCCGAGACCGGCAGCGACACCGCCGCGGCACGGATCGACGAGGCGCTCGTCCACCTCCTCGATCTGGTCGGCGAGTCCGTCGCCGACCGGGTGGATCTCCCGGACGACACCACCGCAGGCGACGACACGGCGGGGGTCGCCGCCGGCCCGGCGACCGCGCGGGCGTTCTTCGCGGACGCGGACCCGGAGATCGCCGACGCGTTGGACCGCGAGTCGGCCGCCCGCGCGGAGACGGTGCCGCCGGCGGCCGCGGACCTGTTGGCCGAACTGGAGGTGGCGCTGTACCACGCCGACGCGGCGGAGTTGGCCGTCAGCGACCTAGACAAGGCCGCCGGCGTGGAGGCGGCGTTGTCCGTGCTGGGCGTGTCCGACCCGTTCGTCGTCGTGATGGGCGACAGCAAGTCCGACCGCCGGGCGATGGAGTGGGCGACGGACAACGACGCCGGGCTGGCGGCCGCCCCGACACACGCCTCCTCGGGCGTGTTGGACCACGTCCGCGAGACGGACGAACTCCTGTTCCCGCCGGGGGAGGCGGCAGAGCTGCTCGGGACGGTGTGGGCGCTGAACTGCCTCGTCGACGAGTCGTTCGCGGTCGACGACTGAGTCTCGGTTCCCGAACGGTTTTACAGGGAGTGTGCCTCCCTCCAGTCGTGGCTCGCTGGCTCTCGTTGGAGGAGACGGCGTTCGACCCCGAGGAGTTCACACGGCTGTGGTTCCTGGCGACGCTGACGTACGGCGTCGGCGACGTGGTGACGACCATCGCCCTGTTCCGGGCGCCGTGGGTCCGGGAGGGCAACGGGTTGTTGCTCGCGGCGATGGAGGCGTTCGGCCAGGCGGGGCTCGTCGGCGCGAAGCTGCTCGTGTTCGGGCTGTGTCTGGCGATCTCGTTGCGGGCCGCCCGCGCGAACGACCGCTTCGGCTACTACTTCCCGCCGGCGGTGTTGGCGGTCGCGGGCGCGTTCACGACGGCGTTCAACCTCCGGCTGCTGATCGGGTAGTCGATCCGGCGACGCAAGGTTTACCCCCAGCCGAGTGAAGTCCGAGGCATGTCGAGAGACTACGAGTCGCTCCACGACCCGAACGCGGAGTACACGATGCGAGAGCTGTCCGCGGAGACGATGGGAGCGACTGCGAAGCGCGGCGGCGGCCGTGACGTGGAGATCACGGACGTGCAGTGTACGATGGTCGACGGCAACTTCCCGTGGACCCTCGTCCGGATCTACACGGACGCCGGAATCGTCGGGACCGGCGAGGCGTACTGGGGTGCCGGCGTCCCGGAGCTGATCGAACGGATGACACCGTTCCTCCGCGGGGAGAACCCACTGGACGTCGACCGACTGTACGAGCACCTGATCCAGAAGATGTCCGGGGAGGGCACAGTCGAGGGTGTGAGTGTCACTGCCGTCGCCGGCGTCGAGATCGCGCTCCACGACCTCGCGGGGAAGATCCTGGAGGTGCCCGCCTACCAACTGCTGGGTGGGAAGTACCGCGACGAGGTCCGGGTGTACAACGACTGTCACACGGAGTCGGAGGCGGACCCAGAGGCGTGTGCCGACGAGGCCGAGCGGGTCGTCGAGGAACTGGGGTACGACGCCCTGAAGTTCGACCTGGACGTGCCCTCGGGCCACGAGAAGGACCGCGCGAACCGACACCTGCGGCCCGGCGAGATCCGTCACAAGGCGGAGATCGTCGAGAAGGTGACCGAGCGCGTGAAGGACCGCGCGGACGTGGCGTTCGACTGCCACTGGTCGTTCTCCGGCGGGAGCGCGAAACGACTCGCCGACGCCCTAGAGGAGTACGATGTCTGGTGGCTGGAAGACCCCGTCCCGCCGGAGAACCTGGAGGTGCAGGAGGAGGTGACGAAGTCCACGACGACACCCATCGCCGTCGGGGAGAACCGTTACCGCGTCACCGAGGAACGCCGGCTGATCGAGAACCAGGCGGTGGACATCGTCGCGCCGGACCTGCCGAAGGTCGGCGGGATGCGCGAGACCCGGAAGATCGCCGACGTGGCGAATCAGTACTACGTTCCGGTGGCGATGCACAACGTCTCCTCGCCGGTGGCGACGATGGCGTCCGCCCAGGTCGGGGCCGCGATCCCCAACTCCCTGGCCGTGGAGTTCCACTCGTACGAACTCGACTGGTGGGGCGACCTCGTGGAGGAGGACGTGATCGTCGAGGGCTCCGTTGAGATCCCAGAGGAACCCGGGCTCGGCGTGACGCTGGACATGGACGTCGTGGAGGAGTACATGGTGGAGGGAGAGACGTTGTTCGATCCCGCGTAGCTGGATCGAGCGCGCCGATCGGAGATCGACGCAGTTCGACGAGGCGTAAGCCGAGGTCGAGTGAGTCAATCTCCGATTGACGCAGTTCGACGGAGCGTAAGCCGAGGTCGAGTGAGTCAATCTCCGATTGACGCAGTTCGACGGAGCGTAGCCCCGTCGGAACCGCTGGATGGAGTCCAGTGTCCTCGGTGCTGCGAGGCGGTGGAGGTGCTAGCCACCTCCGGTGTCGCTCGACGAGACCGAAATCGCGGCTACGACACGTCGTCTGCCCACGCGGTGTCGAGTTCGACCGTGTCGTCGTGACGTGCGACAACGTCCTTGTCGATCAGTTCGTCGAGTGCTCGCTCGACGTGCGCGGGAACTGTCGGGCTCGTCTCGGTGACGTGCTCTCGAAGCTGCCGTGTCGTCGTCGACCCGACGCGGAGGAGTCGTTCGATCACGTACCTCTCCGCCTCGACGGTGTCTGCAGTCCGACGAACTGTCTCCGCTAACTCCGACGGGACCCCGTCGAGACGCCGGATCGTCTGTTCGAGCTGGATAATCGGGTGTGGCTTGCCTTCGATCAGCCACTCGTACTCGCGCACCCCAGAGTTGAGTGGGAGCTGTGACTCGAACTCCTCTCGAACCGTCGTCCAGTCGAACGTCGGAGAGTTCGCTGTAATGATGTCTCGAACGTCCTGGGTGTCGTCCGGACGTGGTGTCATCATCTTGAACAGCGCGATGTCGGCGGGTGCGCACACCGACACGGTCAGTTCCCCGACGGCGAGAAGTTCGGTCGCCCGCGACTGCATTCGCTCGGAGAAGTCGAGTTTCAGTGCAACCTGCCGGTCGAACAGGTCGACGTGGCCTCCGTCCTCTCGCTTCAAGACGGCTGTCGCCCCGAGAGACTCGTACTCCGGTGCGACGTTCCGCTCGATACTGTAGTCCGTGTCGAGGAGTGCCGCCTTCACCCGTCGAAACGAGTCTCGGCTACGGTAACGAGGTCGACATCCTTTGTCGACGGCTTGGTTCCTCGAAGTGTCATCGCACCCCCTCCGATCAGATAGGCGTCTGCTGGATACTCCAGTGTAGAGCCTACCTCCTCGAACGTCTCGCGTAACTGTGCCTCTGTACTGTACTCTTCTGACGACTCCACTATATCTGTTCTACTCTCTCACCTGTTTTAATACCTCTCCATCGACAGCGTCTTTCAGCTTCTCACTGGCTGCGGAGATGTCGACGCCGTACTGCACCGCGGTGTCTCGAACGCGACCCGGCGACGGGAGCCACTCGTGAGTGGGTGTGGAGCGATCTCGCTCGGATCGTGTCGTTGCCGCGTCTGTCCTTCTCACCGATCTGTGCCGCCGGCCGGTCCCCGCGGATTCGGCACTCGCAACGACGAGCGCCGCGAGGTACTCTCCGACCTCTCTCACTCCGTAGTGGTCTGTGAGTTCGAGGAACTGCTCGTGAACGAAATCACCGTCTACCACAGCCTCGGCGACCAACAGAGCACTGTACTCCACCCGTCTGTTGTCGACCCTCCGACAGAGTGTGTGGACGATTACGTCCGTCGTAGCCAGTGTGCCCGTATCGGGAAGCTCAGAGTAGTAGTACACCGGAGACGACGAGCTCCGGAACTCCAGTCCCCACCGGATGAACTGATCTAGTCCGGTTTCGGTGACTGTCCCATCCAGAGACTCGCATCCGCCGGCCGAGGGAGCGGTGAACAACGCTTCGTGTGGTGCTGTCCAGATCACTGTCGGACTCCGGTACATCGAATCGATTTCGGCCGCGTAGAACAGATTGAACACACACTCGGCGAGTGACTGCAGTGGTTCGTACTTCGACCGGAGTCGTACCTGCCCGCCCGTCTCTGTTGCGACCTGCCGCTTCTGTAGTGCTGTCAGGATCTGCCTCACGCGCGGCTCGTCGACGTCGGTGAACCGTGCAATCTCTGACGGTGTACGTGGTGCTGTGAGAAACCAGATGATCCGGAGCCGCGATACCGTCAGGAACTCTTGGAGATCTAGTTGCGGTGCCGACTCACGAACAGTAGCCATCTCGTCGACAACACTCGTCGGCTGCGGCCGGACGGTGACTGTGCGCCCGCTCTGATCCCGTTCGACGATTCCACGCTCCGACAGACGGCTCACACTCTTCGAGATCGTCGACCGTGCGAGCCCGGTTCGATCTATCAGATCTCGGTACTGACGCGCCCCTGCCTCGACCCCAGCGATTACCTGGAGATCTGATGTTACAAAGCACACGCAAAACTCTACGAAATCCTGTTATAACAGTGTTTCGTAGAGTTTTCTGGAACCTCGAACTGAAGGCGTTTGTAGAGACTCGTATCGAGTTGTTTCCTTATCGATCGGAAAGTATCGAGAACGAAGACAGCTGATAGGTAGCGTAGTTGTCGTCCAGTACGTTCGGGAGAGAATCGCGTGTGAATCGCCTCGGGGTCAAGTGGTTCGAGAGACTTCGTCTCTCGTCATCACGGAAGACTTCGTCTTCCGAACGACCCCGAGGCTTCCCGTTTCCACGACGTGACTTGCAGACACTCGCTGAAACTCAACGGTATCCACAGCGGTCACAGTCTCCACGGGCGTGTCTTCGGGCCATCCCAGCCCTAACTCAGAAAAGCCGCGCTTGAGGACGTTCATCGTCGCGTTCGCATCACGGTCACACTCGAACCCACACGCCGGGCAGGAGTGTTCCCTGACCCAGATGGGTTTCGCCGTCTCCACACTACACGCCGTACACTCTTTGGTCGTTCCTGCCGCTTCGACTTGTACGACGTGACAGCCGTACAGGTCGGCATTGTATTCGAGCAGAGTGATGAACTGACGACACACGAGCCGTCCGACCCCACCTGCACACAGAGTCGTGATCGGGGACTAGTCCCCGAACGGCCCCATTCCGCCCATGCCCCCGCCGCCACCGCCGCCGCCGCCCTGCTGCATCTTCTGCATCATCCGTTGCATGTCGCCGTCGCCCATCCCCTGGAACTGCTCCATCGTGCGCTTCATCATCCGGAACTGTTCGAGTAGCTCCTCGATGCGTTCGACCTCGACGCCGGAGCCGTGGGCGATGCGTTCCTTCCGTCGCTGACCGATGACGTTCGGGTCGAGCATCTCCTCGTCGGTCATGGAGTCCATCACGACCTCGAACTCCCGCATCCGATCCTGAGTCACGTCCATCGCGTCGTCCGGGAGTTGATCCATCATCCCGCCGCCGAGACCGGGGATCATGTCCATCACCTGGTCGAGCGGGCCCATCCGGTCCATCGCCTTCATCTGGTTGCGCATGTCGACGAGGGTGAACTCCCCTTCCATCATGTCCTCGGGGTCCCAGTCGTCTTCCTCCTCTTGGGTCTCCTCCATCGCGCGTTCCACCCGCTCGGCGAGCTGTTGGAGGTCACCCATCCCGAGCAGCCGGGAGATGAAGCCACTGGCTTCGAACCGCTCGATGTCCTGGACGGTCTCGCCCGAGCCCAGGAACGCGATCGACGAGTCCGTCTCGTTGACGGCCGTCAGCGCCCCGCCACCCTTCGCGGTGCCGTCCAGCTTCGTGATGGCGACGCCGTCGATACCGATGGCGCGCTCGAACTCGCGGGCCTGATCCTTCGCCCCCTGACCGATGGCGGCGTCCAACACGAGCAACGAGCGGTCCGGCTCGACGACGTCGTCGATCTCCTCGATCTCGGCGATCAGGTCGTCTTCGAGCGCGTGCCGCCCGGCCGTGTCCACGATGTGGACGTCGGCGTCGGCCGTCTCCTCCAGTCCCTCGCGGGCGATCTGGACCGGATCGTCACAGTCCGGATCGCCGTAGAACTCCACTTCCGCGCGCTCGGCCATCTCGCGGGCTTGGTCGAACGCGCCCGGTCGGAACGTGTCCGTCTGGATCACGGCGGGCCGGAGCCCCTTCTTCGAGAACCACCACGCCATCTTCGCCGAGGTGGTCGTCTTCCCGGAGCCCTGGAGCCCGGCGAGCATGATCGTCTGTTCTTCCAGCGGGAGCTCGGTCGAGTCGCCGACCAGGTCGACCAACTCCTCGTAGACGATCCGGAGGACGTGATCGCGGGCGGTCGTGCCGCCGGGCGGCTCCTCGTCTAACGCGCGCTGTTCGATGTCGTCCGACAGCTGCATGACGAGTCCGGTCTCCACGTCCGCCGACAGCAGCGACCGTTGGATCTCCCGGACGACGTTCTCCACGTCCGCCTCGTCGATTCGGGACTGGCCCCGGAGGTCGTCGAGGCTGTCCCGGAGGGAACTGCCGAGATTGTCGAGTACCATTTGCTCGGGAGTAGGTGTGGGGGGCGCTAAAACCTTGTTCGTCGTGTGTCTCTGCCGTCTCACCAAGTCGGCGACGCTCTCCCGGGTGAGTCGCCGTCGTGCCGGTCGGTCAAGAAGTCGACCAACAGCCGTGTCGTCGCCCGTGGCTCGTCGACGGTGAGCCAGTGGCTCGCGTCGGCGACCGTCTCGTAGCGCCACGACCCCTCCGTGAGATCGATCGTCTCCGTCGAGTTGCGGAGCTGCGGTTCGAGGAGGTACGCGTCGTCTTCCGCCAACACGCCCATCACCGGGCAGGTCACGTCCGGTGGGGCCGGCGGCGCGTCTGCCGGCGGCACGGGCTTCGCGTTCGCCCGGTACCAGCCGAGTGCGGCCGTCAGTGCCCCCGGCTCCGAGAGCCGGTCGACGTACCGGTCCACGTCGTCACCGCCCGCACACCAGTCGCGGAACAACGCCCAGTCGTCCGCCCGGAGCTCGTGTTCTGCGGCCTCGAACTGGAAGTAGTCGAGGTGCCACGGCGCCCGGCGCTGTGTCGCCGACGCGAACCCGGAGTTGCCCAACACCCCGGCCGTGAGTGCCGTCAACGACGAGACACGCTCCGGCGGTGTCGCCGCCGCGGTCCACCCGACCTGTGCGCCCCAGTCGTGACCGACGACGTGAGCCGTCTCGACGTCGACCGCGTCCAGCAGTCCGACCACGTCCTCCTCGACGACCGTCTGGAGTTCGTACACCGCGACGGCTTCGGGTTCGGAGCGTCACCGAACCCGCGCAGGTCCGGCGCGAGCACGCGGAATCCGGCGTCCGCGAGTGCCGGCACCTGGTACCGCCACAGTCTGCGGGTGTCCGGGAACCCGTGGAGCAACACCACCACCGCCCCCGACCCGTGGTCGACGACTGGGAACGACCGGCCGGAGACCGTGATCCGTTCGATTTCGTCTGTCACGTCGACCGACTCGATCGACTTCGGGAGCGTCCGTCTCACGGCACAGACTCCGACGAAATCGTTGAATCGTCACCGAGTGAGGCGCCCCGGGCGCACCCGGACACCGTCCCGCTCGCGGACGACCTCCACCTCCAGCGTTCCCTCGTCGTCCACCGTCCACCGCGGCTCGCCCCTGCCCCCGTGTGGTTCCGACGGGGGGCGAGACGGCTCCAGCAGACGACCACGGCGTGACGGCTCTTCTATAGTATCATCAACTGTTTTCAATTTTGAGTGGAATACGGCTTGTGTGACCGACAGTGAGGGAAGTCGCCCGAGCGACACGATGCGGGAGCGCGTGCCGGAGAGCAGCCGGAAGTTCTGGCTCCTGTCGAACGCGAACCGGTGGCTAGTCGCCGCCGGCATCGCGGGCAGTGTGTTCCTCGCGCTCGTCGTCGTCGGACAGCTCCGCCCGGTCGGGACACCACCGTTGTTCGGCCAGCAGGACCCCGTCGAGACGTTGTTCCAGGGGCTGCTCACGTCCATCATCACGGCTGTCACGCTCGTACTCACGCTCAGTCAGCTCGTGCTCTCCCAGGAACAGGGGCCGGTCGGGGACCAGCGCGAGCGGATGGAAGGGGCGATGGCGTTCCGGAGAGACGTCGAGAGCGCCATCGAGGAGAGCGTGAGTCCCGCACAGCCGTCGGCGTTCCTCCGGTCGCTCGTGAAACTCACGGAGCGCCACTCTACTGCCCTCCAGGACGCCATCGCGGACGTCGACGACGACGAGTTGAACGACCAGGTGGCCGCGTTCACGGAGAACGTGAAACGGAACGCGGACGCCGTCCAGGGCAGCCTCGAGGGCTCCCAGTTCGGCGAGTTCGACGTGGTGTTCTCCGCACTGAACTACAACTACTCGTGGAAGCTGTACGTGGCACGCCGCATCCGCGCGGAAAACGAGGACGTGCTCACCGAGGAGGCACACCACGCGCTCGACGAGCTCGTCCACGCGCTCGAACTGTTCGGCCCGGCGCGCGAGCACTTCAAGACGCTGTACTTCCAGTGGACGCTCATCGACCTCTCCCGGACGATGCTGTACGCGTCCATCCCGGCGCTCCTCACGGCGGTCGCGGGCATCGTCTACCTCGATCCGACTCTGTTCCCGGGCACCGTGTTCGGCGTGCGTACGCCCGTCGTGGTGGTGAGTGCGGGTGTGGCCGTCTCCCTGCTCCCGTTCGCGTTCCTCCTGTCGTACATCCTCCGTATCGTCACCGTGACGAAGCGCACGCTCTCTATCGGGCCGTTCGTCCTCCGGGAGACCGACCAGTCTCGTGACCTCGACTGGGGGGAACCCGAGGCGAAGAGTGGAGCGAACGCCGGCGACGACGACAGTGAGTGAAAACGCAGTTCGGGCGGTCGGAGGTCTCGGACTCCCTGATCCCCACGACGGCCCGGTCGTCGGTACCACCGCGTCGGAGCGACGAGTGGGACAGTCCCCGGGTGGAGACTACGTTTCGAACGGGTCGCGCGCGGACGACAGCCTCGTCACCCAGTCGATCTGATCGAAGTCGTCGTCGAACGAGTACAGGTACTCGGAACCGCTCCGTTGCCCGTGAGCCGCGATGGCGGCGTCGCCGAACGACAGCTGTTCGTACTTCTCGTGGATGTCCACAGCCCTGGTGAAGTCGCTCTGTGTCGTGTGGACGATCTCGAACCCCGCAGACTCGGACAGCTGTCTCCTCGTGTTGACGGCGAGGTCGGGTCGATGTCGCGTATGGAGGAGATTCAGTGTCTCTAAGACGACGTAGTCGACAACTCGTCCCGTTGGGAGGTCTCCGGAGTCGATCCCAGCGACGGTCCGACGCGCCGAGTCGTGTCGACGGCTATCCTCGTTCCTGAAGTCGATCAGGACGTTACTGTCGACGAGCGCGGCCGGCATCACTCCTCCTCCCCAGAGGGGGGTTCGTAGCCGGCACGGTCGTACGAATCTAGTGAGTCGTCACCGAGTGACGCAGTTTGTGCGTCCTCGAACGCACCGTACCGCTCGTGGACGACTTCGACCTCCAACGTTCCCTCGTCGTCCACTGTCCACCGTAGTTTGTCCCCGGCTCCGATGTCGAGACGACGGCGAACGTCGGCGGGAAGCGTCACCATTCCACTGTCGTTTACCTTCGTCTCCTCGACGGATACGTCGGTTGTCACACCCGCCCGTTGTCCCGACCACGCCATACATGTTGTGGCACATGTGCCGACAGAGTGAGTCGTCAGGGTCGATCCTGCGAGACGACAGGGCTGTCGGGATGCGCGAAACGCGCGAGGCCTTCGTGAGCGAAGCGAACGAGGAGGCTGGGGGAGGTGTGGCTGTGGTGCAGTGCTGTTCGGACGGGCTTCCGGACTGCGTGTCGTCCCGACGACGACCGGAACGACTCCGACAGCCGAATCAGATCAAGAACCAGACCACAGCCCCGGAGATGAACACCACCTTCAGCACGGTGTTCACGACGATCACCTTCGAGCCGAACGACGCCCCCCAGATCCCGTACTGGAACGGGATCGACCGCTTGAACGTCGACACGGCGAACGTGACGATCCCGCCGAGCAACATCGTCACGACGGCCTGGTCGACCGTCAGCGTCCCGCCGATCAGCGGGGCGACCGTCGCGGCGCCGGCGGTGGTGTCGAACGCGAACACGACGATCACGGGGACGGCCGCGGCCGGGAGTCCGGCGACCTCCGCCAACGGCCCGGCGGCGGCCGACAGCGACCGGAACGCCTCCGCGGCCGCGAGCACGGACACGAGGAGGTAGACGGCCGCTAGCCGTGGGACGATGCTGCGGAGCTTCCCGGCCGTCGACGACCACGCCTCCGCGACGGCCGCCCGCGGTCCCCCCTCGCTGCCCCCGTCTGCCGCGGTCTCGGTCGCGTCCGTCTCTACCGTCACCGTCTCGTCTACGTCCCGGTCGGTCAGGAGCACCGCGCCGGCGACGACGCCCGTGAGGGTGATCCCCAGCGCGATCGCGCCGCGGGTGCCGACGTACAGGAGTCCGGTCTCCCGACCGAGGATCGGGACAATCACCGGTGCGTAGAAGGTGAAAATGTGCTGTGTGAACCCGAAGAACGTGTTGATCGTCACGGCCACGAGCGTCGCGCGGTCGGACAGCCGGCCGGACTCCCGGAAGTCCGCCAGCATACCGTAGCCGGCCGTCGTCGACGCCGCCGTGGTCAGGATCGCCGTCCCTACCTCGTCCGGGAGGTTCGCGGGACCGGTGAGGAACCGCGACACGCCGGCGATCCGTTCGACCGCGCCGAAGGAGACGGCGAGGTTGGCCAGGAACACCCCGACGGAGATCAGGACGGAGATCCGGACGACCCGTTCGCCAGCCCGCGGCAGCACGGTCGCGTAGTCGACGGCCGCGAGGGTCCGGACGGCGGCGATTGCCGCGGCCACGAGCGCGTCGACCGGCGTCTGTGCGACGACTGTCACGCCCGGCCGTCGGGCCCGCGAGAAGGTGTCGGTGTCGGTTCCGCCTCGGCGCTCGTGTGTGTCAGTCCTCTCCGTCTCCCAGCAGCGCGTCGACGAGCTCCTCCGGTTCGAACCGCTCTAGATCGTCGTACCCCTGACCGACACCGAGGAACAGGATCGGCTTCCCGGTGACGTACGCGACGGAGATGGCGGCGCCGCCCGAGGAGTCGGCGTCCGCCTTCGTCAGAACCGCGCCGTCGATCGCCGCCGCGTCGTCGAACTCTCGAGCACGCTCGACGGCGTCCTGGCCGGCGACCGCCTCGTCGACGAACAACGTCATGTCCGGGCCGACGACCCGGTCGATCTTCGACAACTGCTCCATCAGGTCCTCGGAGGTGTGGAGCCGCCCGGCGGTGTCGCCCAAGACTACGTCCACGTCGTTCGCCTCGGCGTACTCCACGGCGTCGTAGATCACGGCCGCCGGGTCACCGCCCTGCTCGTGGGTGATGATCTCCGTCCCCAGCGTCTCCGCGTGTTCCGTGATCTGCTCGTTGGCGCCGGCACGGTAGGTGTCACCGTTGGCCATCACCGTCGACAGCCCGCGTTCCTCGAAGTACCGCGACAGCTTGGCGATGGTCGTCGTCTTCCCGACCCCGTTGATGCCGGTGAACACGATGGTGACCGGCTTGTCCGCCTCTCGAACCCGGCGCTCGAAGTCGAACTGTCCGACCGCAATCACGTCCAACAGGGCGTCGTGGAGCGCCTCCGTCACGAGCTCCTCGGTCGTCTCCACCTGTGCGCGGGTCTCGCCGATCAGACTCTCTCTGATCGACTCCAACATTTCCTCGGCGACACTCATCTCCACGTCGGAGTCCAACAGGGCCATCTCCAGGTCCCACAGCTGGTCCTCTAAGTCACCCTCCTCGATAATAACCCGCCCGGTGGCGAACGCGGCGGCACGCTTCAGTCGCCCCGGTCCGTCGTCGTCGCTGTCGTCGCCGTCGTCGGGCTCGGCGGACTCCTCTGTCGTCGGCTCCTCCGTGGTCTCGGCTTCCGCCTCGGCTTCGGCTTCCGCCTCCGCCTCCACCTCGGCGGCCTTCTCCTCGACCTCCTCGGTCGCGTCCTCACGGAACGAGGAGAGCTTGTCCTTGAGCCCGTCGAACATGGGTTACTCGCCGTCGTCTTCCATCTGCTGCATCTGCTGCATCTGCTGTTGCTGCATCTGTTGTTGCATCTGCTGGGCGCGCTGCTCCAGCTGGTCGGACTCCGACTCCAACTCCGCCTTCTCCGACCGGAGCTCGTCGATCTGGTCGTCGATGGTGTCGCGCTTTCGCTCTAACGCGTCGACGGCGTCGTCCTGCTCCTGCTCGGCCGCGTAGCCGCCGCCGAGCGAGACGATCACTTCGTCGATGTCCTGGACCTCCGCGCGGAGGTAGGCGCCGCCGCCCAGCGGGACCTGGACCGTCGCGCCGGACTCCAGCGTCTCGATGGCCGACACCGCCTCGTCGATCTCCGACTGTTCCTGACGGAGGTCACCGATCTCTTCGTCCAACTCGTCGATCTCTGCCTCGATGGCCTCCAGCTCCTGGCTGATCTGCTGGAGTTGCTGCTGGCCGCCGCCACCACCGCCACCACCGAGGCTCATGCCGACACCTCCTCGATCTCGACCTGATTGCGGTCGAGTCGGTGTTCGGCGCCGAACTTCGAGAACGTCCGCTCGCGGGCGACGTTCTCGTTGGGCGCGTCCACGCTCCGGGTGAACGACTGTGCCCCCTCGCGGGTCTCGAACCGACCGCTCACAGTGAACTCGGTCATGTCTCCGAGTGGCCGGGGCACGGGGAAGTACCTTCCGACTCCCGTCACACCCGTTCGTCCGCACTCGCTTTGCTCGTCCGTCCTCACGGACGTGACGTAGTCACACTCGCTCCCTGCGGTCGCTCGCGTGACTCCCGGAGGCTGCCGCCCCACGAGCGTCGTTCAGCGGGTGAACGTCTCCACGCCCGCCGCCGGGTAGCCGACCACGAGATCCGCGCCGGCCGTCTTCAACTCGTCCACCCGTTCGCGGATCGTCGCGTGCGAGCCGACGAGCGCGTAGTCTCTGACGGCCGCCTCCAACACCTCCCTGGCTCGCCCGGTCGCGGTCGCGTCCGTGGCGGCGTCGTCCGGCAGCGCCCGCCGCACCGGTGCCCGCCGTGCCGCGTACGCGCCGACGGCGTCCAGGATCGCGTCCTCGTCTGCCGTCGGCACCGTCGGCGCGTACACCGCCACGTCGCCGTCGTAGCCGGCGGCCCGCAGCCCCTCGATCGCGTCGACCGTCCCGCGGGACAGCAGTTCGTACTGGACGCCCCCGGCCGCCAGCGCCACCCGCTCGACACTCTCCGTGCCGACCCACGGGTCGTTCGTCCGTTCGACGGCCGCGCCGAGTCGCGGCGCGACGGCCCGCGACTGCTCCGTTTCCGTCAGGTACGCCCCGTGACCGGCGACGAGCACCCGACCGGCCCCCTCCGGCAGCCGCGTCGACAGTTCGTCGTCACCCAACGGGTCGAACCCGTCGGCCCGCACCGGGGTCGTCACCCGCAGCGTCCGGTCGGCCGCCAGCGACGAGAGCGTCTCCGCCGACGGCAGCGCCGACCGCCCCTCGTAGTCGACACACACCAACTCGAACGGGAGCCGCCGGATCGCAGCCGCTGTCGTCTCCGTCGGCTTGAACACGACGCCGTCCAGTCCCGTCGTCTCGATGCCGTCACCCTCGCGCGTACGTGTCGTACTCATATCTGCGTCTGACCCCGTCGCGTCTGTGTCCGTGTTCGCGTCCGTGTCCGCAACTGTCTGCACGTCCGTGTTCGTCGCCGTCGCTGGCACTGTGCCCGTCTCGTCGGCCAGAACACTCCTCTCGTCTCACTCACCGCCGAACGCCGTCGCTGGCGGGTGTCGACGCCACGCCGTGTCGCGTCCGCGAGAGAACTACCGTGGTCGCGGAACGCGATCCATCGCCTGTGCGGCCATGCCACCCCATGTGGGTGTGGCGAACATAAGCCTGTCTCCCGTGGCGAGGCTCGCCGGACGGCTCGGGTCAGTACTGCCCGAGCACGCCCCGCTGGCGCGCGACCTTCTGGAGATAGTGGAGACCGCCGAACCCGAGCGCGACGTAGACGACGAGCTTGGCGGCCAACAACCCCGCCATCGTCGGCGACACCGCCGTCACCGTGCCGGCCCGCATCGTCGTCTCCAGCATCCGGGTGCCGACGGTCAGCGGCAGCGCCGCGACCACGGGGTTGGCGTCCAACGGCAACGAGATGAACCCGACGAGGAACAACTGCATTAGCCCCGTGATCGCGCCGATCTTCTTGTAGATCAGCGACAGCCCGCCGAGCGCGAGCCCCAGCCCGATCACCGGGAAGATGGTCGCCAGCCCCAGCGGCACCACCCCCAACGGGATCGACAGCGCCGTGTCGCTGATTGCCACCATCAGCCCCAAGACGATCATCCCGAAGCCGAGACTGCCGGTGATGAAGAACAGACTGTTGGCGAACACGACTCGTTCGATCCCGAACGGCGACATGTACAGCTGTTCGAGCGTGCCCCACTTCGCCTCCGTCTCCACCTGCTTCGACACCCGGTTGTACGCCTGTGCCGCCATCGTCCAGACGAAGAACCCGACGATCAGCCCGCCGAGCGAGTCTTCCACGACGGTCGGCGCGAACTGCTGTCCGCCGAAGAACAACAACGCGAACATCAGGAGGAACGTCACCACCTGCATCACGGAGTTGAGGAAGTACCGACGCAGCAGTGCGACCCGTTTTTCGGCTGTCACCCGCAGGAACGCGACGTACTCTGAGCCGTTCATACTGCCTCCGTCACCTCCTTCTGGTCGGTGTCGCTCGTCACTTGGACGAACGCCGCCTCCAAGTCGCGTTCCGCGGTGTTCATCGACTCGACGACCACGTCCGCCTCGCGCAGCGCGTCCATCAGATCGTACAGCCGCTCGCCGGAGGCGACGGTGACGGTGGCTCTGGCGTCCTCGCCGTCCCAGGAGACGGACTCGAACCGATCTGCCAGCGCGCGCCGGTCGTCCCGCTCGGGCAGTCCCGACAACGCGAGTTCGTACGTCTGGCTGTCGAACACGTCCGTCAGCGCCGCGACGGTGTCGGCCGCGATCACGGAGCCGTCGTCCAACACGATCACCCGGTCACACAGCTCTTCGACCACGTCCATGTCGTGGCTGGACAGCAACACCGTCCGGTCCTCGTCGGACGCGAGGTCTCGCAGTTCCCGTTGGAGCGCTCGCCCGGCCTGTACGTCCAGCCCGAGTGTCGGCTCGTCTAGGAACGTGATCGGCGTGCGCTGTGCGAGCACACACGCCAGCGAGGCGCGTTGTTTCTGGCCGCGAGAGAACTCCTTGACCGGCTCGTCTAACTTCTCGGACATCCCCAGCCGGGAGATCAGCTCCGTGTTCGCCTCGCGGACGGAGCCGGGAGCGATCCCCTGGAGTCCGGTGAAGTAGCGGACGTTCTCCCGCAGACTCATCCGCCAGTAGATATTGCGCGCGCCCTCCAGCATCGCGCTGACGTAGCGGTAGCGGTCCCGTCCGAGCGACGCGCCGTCCTGGCCGAACAGCTCCACCGTCCCCTCGTCCGGGACGACGACGCCGAGGATCGACTTCATCAGCGTCGTCTTGCCGGCGCCGTTCGGGCCGAGGAGCCCGACGACGCTCCCTCGTTCGACGGTCAGCGAGACGCCGTCGACCGCCGTGACGCCGTCCTCGCCGCCGTACGTCTTCGATACGTCTCGCACCCGGACCGCCGGCTCGTCGGCGTCGACGGCCGGTCGTGGTGTCGTCTCGTTCATGTGTCGTGTGTCTCCGTGATCTCCGTGACCGCCACGAGACCGTCCTCGCAGGCGGCGGTCGTCCGCGCGAGCGGCCCGGCCTCGAACGCCGCCGCGTCGTGGCCGGCCAGCTCGAACATGTGCCGCTCGTCCGTCCAGTAGCCGAACTGCCCGTCGTCGTCCCGTTGCTCCCGGAGGAACGCCTCCACCCGCTCGACGACCGGGGTCAGCGATGTCGGGAGCGTGTGGTCGGACAGTTCGACGAGCCGCTCGGCGCCGTCCTGGAGTTCGTAGTCCGCGAACGCCTCCAGCGCCGCCCCGAGTGCCGACAACGCCTCCGGGTCGGCCGTGGCTGCACCCTCCCAGTCCAGTCGGTCGCCGTGGTGGCTGACGACACGCCCCAACATTCCCCCGACGAGCGCCGTGTGGTAGTCCTCAAGCCACGTCGACGGGAGCCCGACGGACTCCGGGTCGAACGACTCCGGGTCGTCGTCGTCCGGGGTCGGGCCGGTGAGCGTCGGCGGCGCCGTCACGACCTCGGGGCCGGGGGTGTGGCCCAACTCCGTCGTCTCCTCGTGGAGCCAGTTCAGCGTCCACTCGACGAGCGCCGGCGACACCTGGCCGGTGACGACGCCACACAAGACGAGTTCCGCGGCCACATCCGTGTGGCCGTCCGCGACGAACCGCAGGAGGTAGCCGTCCAGTGCAGTCTGGAAGTCGTGGGCTGCCAGATTGCCGAGGGGCTGGCGCTCCGTCCCGAAGTCGGTGGCGAACAGAATCGCGTGTGTGAGCGCGTACGCATCCATCCGGGACCCACGGATCGGCACCGGGTCGCCGGCGACCGCCGACCGGGCGAGCACGGCCGCCGGGTCGACCTGTGGCTCCCGGCCGGCCAACGCCGCCAGCCGCGCGACGTCGAGTCTCCGGTTCGCCAGCCACTCCGTCCCGGTCACCGCCGGGTGTGTCACCGCCGTCGTCACCGCCTCGCGGACGGACTCGCCGACCGTGTCGCGCGCCAGCCCGACCGTCAGCGCCGGGGCGTACCGGAGCAGCTTCGTCGGGTCGCGCCGCAACAGGTCGACGTACGCCTCCCGTTGCAGCGTCTCGTCGACGACCGCGGTCAACGGCTCGGGCGCCGCCGGCGAGAGACAGTCGGCGACGTACACGTACAGCGCCAGCTCGGAGAACGCCTTCCGACGGTACTCGATGGCGTCCGTGTCCGTCCAGCCCAACGGGTCGAACGCCGGGGTGTGGTCCGCGAGCCACTCGTCGTTTGCCGTCGTCAGCCGCGCCGCCTGCTCCGTGAGTTGGTGTCTCCTGTCGGCCATTCTTACCCCTCGGTCGACCGCCTCCGGGCTGTCTGACGTGTCACACTACACAATTATCAAGTCTCGATATAAATCTTTGGATGGCACAACTGATACAGTTAGGCGACGCAAACAAAATTGGGTGCCGCCGTCCCGTGACGGCGGTGGTCGACGAGTGGAACCGACACCGATCAGTCGCTGCCGGTGTAGACGTAGTGCTCGGTGACCGCCGTCCACTCGGCGTTGATCTCCAGACCCACCATCTCGGTCAGGTCTGCCATCTCGACTTCGCTCGGGGTCTCGATGTCGTGGAGCGTAGCTTCTTGCATGCTACACCTGTGAAGTGCGGTGGATGTAAATTAAATCTATTGTATACCGTCCGACACGACCCGCTTGTTAGAAATTCTCACGCAGTTGTAGAACTCGGTTCGAACGGCTCCTATGCGGCCGTTTCTAGCCTTCTGTGTCTCAATTCAGTGACGTAGTGCTTATCAAATTTCACGAGTAGACAGTTTCTTCACTCCGTTGTCCGAGACGTGAGGTGTGTCCCCGACAGACTGTTCGCGGCGGTGGTCTCGGTGAAACTCGAACTGGACGGGCTCGGCAAGCGCTACGGCGACACCTGGGCGCTCCGCGGTGTCGACCTGACGTTGGGGCCGGGTGTCGTCGGCCTCCTCGGCCCGAACGGCGCGGGCAAGTCCACGCTGATGCAGATCGTCACGACGTTCACGGAGCCCACGGAGGGGACCGTGCGGTGGAACGGGACGGACGTGATCGACTCCCCGGGGGCGATCCGGGAGGCGGTCGGCTACCTCCCCCAGCAGTTCGGGGTGTACCCCAGCCTCACCGCTCGGGAGTTCCTCCGGTACCTCGCGGCCGTCCGGGGGGTGTCGAGCCCGGGCGACCGGATCGAGGAGCTGTTGGAGATCGTCGGGCTCTCGGACGCGGCCGACGACCGGCTCGGCGGCTTCTCCGGCGGGATGCGCCGGCGGGTCGGGATCGCACAGACGCTGTTGTCCGACCCCGAACTCCTGATCGTCGACGAGCCCACCGTCGGCTTAGACCCGACCGAGCGGGCGCGGTTCCGGAGTCTCCTGTCCGCGCTCGCCAGCGACCGGATCGTCGTCCTCTCCACGCACATCGTCCCGGACGTGGAGGCGACTGCGGGCGAGATTGCCCTGTTGGACGACGGTGAACTGCTCGCACACACGACGCCGACGGAGCTGCTCGCGGCCGTCGAAGGGCGGGTCTGGGAGGTGGTCGTCCCCGAGGCGGACGTGGCCGACGTGAAGGCGAGTCACACCGTGGCGAGCACGACCCGTCGGAGTGACGGCGTCCACCTCCGCGTAGTCGGCGACCGACCCGACCGAGAGGCGACGGCCGTCGAGCCGACGCTGGAGGAGGCGTACCTCCACGAGGTCGAGACGGACCGAACGACGGTGGAGGTGACGCCGTAGTGTTCCGTGCGACTCTGGCCGTCGCGGTCGCCGACCTCCGGCGGCGCACCCGTTCGCCGACGCTGCTCGTCGCCGGCCTCCTCACGGCGTACCTCGGGAAGCTGATCGTCGTCGACGGGGAACTCGTCGTCGCCGGCTCCTACACCGGCACCGGCACTGCGGCGTGGTACGGCGGCGCCGTCTGCGGGCTCGGCACCGCGGTGTTGGTCGTCGTCGGGTTCCCGCTCGTCCGCGGCGGAGTCACCCACGACCGGGACACCGGGGTTGCGACCCTGTTGGCGACCTCGCCGTTGGGCGACGCCGCGTACCTCCTCGGGAAGTTCCTCTCGGCGTTCGCTGCGCTCGCCGTCGTCACGGCCGTGCTCGGCGGGGCGACCACCGCCGCCTTCCTCCTCGGCGGAACCGGCCCCCTCGACCTCCTCGTGCTGTGGGAGCCGTTCGCTCTGCTCACGCTGCCGGCGATGGCCGTCGTCGCCGCGGCGGCGGTGCTCACGGAGACGGTCGGGCCGCTCCGTGGCACCGCCGGCACGGCCGCGTACGTCGTCGGCACCCTGGCGGTCGTCGTCGCCGGCGCACAGGGGTCGCTCCCGTTCGATCTCTCCGGGCTCGGGCTGATCCAGCGCAGCGTGATCGCGGACGTCGTCGCCCAACACCCGACGGTGACGCGCCCGGTCGAAGGGTTCGCCTACCGACCGCCCGGCGGCGAGACGACGGCCTTCGAGTGGAGCGGGCTCGCCTGGACCCCGGCGCAGTTGCTCGACCGCGCGGCGACGTTCGCGGTCGCCGGCGGGCTGCTGGCGGCCGCGTGGGCTGCGTTCGACCGGTTCGACCCGGACGGCGGGCTGTCGCTGCCGACGCTCGGCGGTGACGCGAGCGAGGGGACGACCGCCGAACCGCCCGCCGCCGACGACGCCGCTCGCCCGGCCGTCGACGACGCCGTCGCCGCGCTGCCGACCGTCGAGACCGGCCGATTCGGGCTCCTGGCGGCGACGCTCGCGGAGGTCCGGATGGCGCTGCGACGGCGCCGGGCGTGGTACGGCGCGGTCGCGGCCGTCGTGGTCGGCTCGCTCGTCGGCCCGGCCGGTCCCGTCCGATCGTTGCTCGTCCCCGTCGGCACGCTCCTGGCGCTGCCGGCGCTGTCCGGGCTGGGGAGCCGGGAGCGCCGCGCCGACACCGCTCGGCTCCTCTTCACGACCGCCTCTCCCGTCGGACTGCTCGTCCCGACGTTCCTCTCGGGTGTCGCCGTCGTCGCCGTCGTCGTCGGTCCCGCCGCGATACGGTTCCTGACGCTCGGGGAGACCGGCGCGGTGATCGGGCTCGCCGGCGCCGCCGTCGCCCTCCCGGCGGCCGCGGTCGCCGTCGGCGTCTGGACCGCCCGGCCGCGCGCCTTCGAGACGGTCCTGCTGCTCGCGTGGTACCTCGGCCCGGTGAACGGTGTCGCGCCGTTGGACTTCCTGGGCGCCCGGCCGGCGACGGTCGCCGCGGGCGTCCCGTACGCCTACCTCGCGGCCGCGCCGGTCCTGTTGGCCGTCGCCGCCGTCGGTCGCCGGCGCTAGCTCGGCAGATCGGCGTCCGCGTCCACGACCCGGTCCACCTCCGCCGGCGCCCGCCAGTCCGTGGCGATCTCCAGCAGTTGGACGAGCATCCGGCCGGTCGCCCCCCAGACGGTGTAGCCGTCGACGTGGAAGAAGTGGAGCCTGACGGCGCCGTGTCGCGGGTGGTGACGACGCTCGGACTCGTAGTTGTCGGGGTCGGTCAGCGCCGGCACGGACAGGGGGACCACCTCCGCGACCTCGCCGTCGTCGGGGACGAACGCTCGGTCGGGCACCCGGCCGACGAACGGGCTGACGGCGTACTCGGAGACGGTCTCGATGTCGTCCAGCCGGCCGACGACGGTCACCTCCTCGGGCCGGAGGCCGATCTCCTCGTCCGCCTCCCGGAGCGCCGTCACCGTCAGGTCGCGGTCCGAGGGCTCCTCGCCGCCGCCGGGGAAGCTCATCTGCCCGGGGTGTTCACCCAGGTGGTCCGCCCGACGGGTGAACACGACGTGTGCGACGCCGTCGCGGCAGAACACCGGCGCCAACACGGCGGCCCGCCGCGGTGCGGTGTCGACCCGCTCGGGCGTGTGTGCCGCCACCGCGTCGTAGTCCATACCGTCGGACACGGTCTCGCGGGGTTTATCCTCACGGTCTCCCGCAAGACCATGACGACACGCCGAAACCCACTCGCCCGTCCGGAACGTACCGCGACCGTGACACGAACGACGACGACCGACGGACGGACGAGGGCGACCGCGGGGGAGCGAGCGTGACGGACCAGAACGCGGCCGTCGACACCGGCGCGGTGTCGGGGCCACACGCCGGACAGCCGGTGCGGCGACGCGGGCCGCCGCTCGCGGACGCCGACGCGGCGGTCGTGTTCGTCCACGGCCGCGGCGCGACCGCCGGGGGAATCCTCGGGCTCGCGGACGACCTGGACGTGGACGACGGGACGGCCTGTCTGGCGCCCGCCGCGGCCCGCCGGGAGTGGTACCCGGCGGCGTTCACGGCGCCGACGGCGGACAACCAACCCCACCTCGACTCTGCACTCGCGTTCGTCGGGGCGACCGTCGCGGCTGCGACGGACGCCGTCGACACCGACCGGACCGCGCTCGTGGGTTTCTCGCAGGGAGCCTGTCTGGCCACGGAGTGGACCGCCCGAAACCCCGCCCGCTACGGCGGGCTGGCGGTCCTGTCGGGCGGGCTGATCGGCCCGCCCGGGACGACGTTCGACCACGAGGGGTCGCTCGCGGACGACGACGACGCCACTCCCGTGTTCCTCGGGTGTTCCGACGACGACCCACACATCCCCGTCGAACGGGTCCACGAGACCCGCGACGCACTCGACGAGATGGGCGCGGCCGTGGACGAACGGATCTACTCCGGGATGGGCCACGGGGTGAACCGCGACGAGATCGACGCCGTCGCGGCGATGCTGTCGGGGCTGTGACCGGCTCCGGCTGACACCGCCGCTCGCTACGATCACTCCCGGCGGACGGCACCGGTGCCGGCGCGGTCGACCGCCGCGAGGTCGATCCGGCCCTCGGGCAGCGGCACCCCGTCGAACGGGTCGTCCGCCAACAGCAGCGAGCCGTCCAGGTCCGCGTAGTCCAGGAGGGGAGCGAGCTGACAGCCGGCGGCGATGGCGGCGTTCGTCTCGATCATACAGCCGAGCATCACCTCCAGCCCGTGGGCGCGGGCGACGTGGATTGCCCGCTTCGCGGCCCGCAGCCCACCACACTTCATCAGCTTCAGGTTCACCACGTCACACCGGTCGGCGACGCTCGGCACGTCCGTCGCGTCGATCACGGACTCGTCTGCGGCCACCGGGACGGCCGACCGCTCGTACACGAACTGCAGTCCCTCCCGGTCGGCAGCGGGCACGGGCTGTTCCAGAAACTCCACGTCGAACCCGGCGAGCCAGTCGCTCGCCGTCACGGCCTCGCGCGGCGTCCACGCCTCGTTGGCGTCCACCCGAATCCGGGCGTCGGGGGCCGCCGTCCGGACGGCCTCGACGATCTCTCGGTCGCGGTCCGTCCCGAGCTTCACCTTGAGCACGCCGTAGCCCGTCTCGACGGCCGCGGCCGCCTTCTCCCGCATCGTCTCCGTGTCCGCCAGCCCGACGGTGTAGGAGGTGACCGGTGCCCGTTCGGGCGACAACCCCCAGAGCCGGTACAGCGGCCGGTCCAGCCGCTCGGCGACGAGGTCGTGGACGGCGATCGACACCGCCGTCCGGGCCGCGGGGTTGCGTTCGACCGTCTCACGGAGCCGACGCTCGATCTCGCCGAGCGCGTGTGGATCGTCGACGGACTCCACGACCGACAGCAACGACGGCAACACCGCGGCCACGGTGTCGGCAGTCTCGCCGTAGTGTGCCGACGGGGCGGCGGCGCCGACCCCCTCGTGGTCACCGTCCGACACCCGGACGACGACGTTCTCGACGGCGGTGGTCTCCCCGCGGGCGATCTCGAACGGACGTTCCAGCGACAGCTCCAGCCGTTCGAACTCCGTCCGGAGGCTCACGCCACCACCTCCAACAGTTCGGTGGCGTCGAACCGGACGGGGTCCGTCGCCGGGGCGTCGATCTGCTCGCCGAACCGACCCACCGCCTCGCGGGCTGTCGTGTCGTCGTCGATGTCGTGGGTGGCGAGCGAGCCGGCGACGACCTCGGTCTCGTGGACGGGCGCCGCGAACGACTCGTAGCGGTCGACGAACTCGCCGACCGGCGGCAACGGCGTCGACTCGTAGCCGTGGACCGCCTCGCGGCCGGCGGCGTGACAGAGCACGAGCGCGTCCGGCCGAGCGCCGTGGACGATCCCACACGTCACCGCGGAGTACGCCGGGTGGGCGATACTCCCCTGCCCCTCGACCAGCAGGAGGTCGTGGTCGTCACCCACCTCCAGAATCATCTCTTCGACCGCCCCGGCAGTGAAGTCCGCCACCACGCGGTCGACGGCCGTCCCCCACCCTTCGATCACGATCCCGGTCTGGCCCGTCGGGACGACTGCGGCGTCGACGCCGGCGGTCTCGGCGGCCGCCGCGAGCTCCATCGTCGTCGTCATCTTGCCGACCGAGCAGTCCGTCCCGACCGTCAGCACTACGTCCGCGGCCACCTCGTCTGCGCGCCCCTCGGCGACACCCACGTCCGCCGGCGGCTCGCGCACGTCGTGGAGTTCGACCCCGTGGTCGGCCGCCAGGTCGGCGAACTCCGGGTCGTCGTTCAGACTGTAGTGGAGCCCCGCAGTCACGTCCGCCCCGGCCTGGATCGCCGCGCGTACGTCCGGCCGCCAGGTGTCATCGAAGCCGCCGCCGATGGGCGCGATCCCGATCAGGAGTTCGTCGATCTCGCCGGCCGTCGCCAGCGCGGCCTCGAAGTCCGCGACGATCGGCGCGTCCTGCACGTCCGGCAGGTGGTCGTGGACCCGGTCGCCGGCCCGAACTCGATCCAAGACGGCGACCACCTCGCGGTCGGCGTACCGGAGAATCCCGTTCGCCGTCTTCGACCGGTCGGGGAACTTCTCGTGGGCCAGCACCGCCACCCGCTCGGGGTCGGTCATGCCCGGTCCGTCGACTGCCGCGCGGATAAATCGGCGGGTCGCGGCGGATCGGGGGGCCGTGGCGGCGGGTCGGCGAGTCGTGGCGGATCGACGAGTCGCGGCGGCGGACCGACGGGTCACGCCGCCGACCAGACGACAGCTATTCACCGGCGGGCGACGACCCCCGAGCATGGCGTCGCTCCGTTCGTTGCGGCCGACCGGCACTCGGCTGGCCGTGCTGGCGACGACCGTCGTCGCCTTCCTATCACTCGCCACGGGCGTCGCCAACATCGTCACGCCGCCACGGGGAGTCGGCCCACTGGCCGGGTTCGTTCCGACGGCGGTACGGTCGGCGGCGGGGTTCACCGGCACCCTCACCGGGTTCGCGCTGTTGGTCACGGCCTCCGGGATGCGTCGTGGGCTCCGGGCGGCGTGGTTCGCCGCCGTCGCGCTGCTGCCGGCGACGCTGGCGCAGGGGCTGCTCCAGACCACGGAGCTGTCCGTCCCGTTGGTCGTCGGCTCGCTCGTGGCGCTGCCGGCGGTCGTGGCGGCTCGCGAGCGGTTCGACCGGACGCTGTCGCCGTCTACCCGCCAACTCGCAGGCGCGACGACCGTCGTCGCCGTCCAGGTGTACGGCACCGCCGGCGCGTTCGCGCTCCGCGAGCAGTTCTCCAGCGTCGACACGCTGTTGGACGCCTTCTACTTCACGCTCGTCACCGCCAGCACGGTGGGGTACGGGGACGTGACGGCGACCGGCCAGACGGCACGGCTGTTCACGATGTCGTTGGTCGTCCTCGGGACGGCCAGCTTCGGGATCGCCCTGGGTGTGCTGGTCACCCCGGCGATCGAGGCGCGGTTCTCGGAGGTGCTCGGACGCATGACACGCGCAGAACTGGAACTGCTGGAGGGCCACGTGGTGGTCCTCGGCTACGGCGACCTGACGGAACCGATCCTGAACGAACTGCGAGACCTGACCGTGGAGTTCGTCGTCGTCACGCCCGACCGCGAGAAGGGTGCCCAACTGACGGAACGCGACGTGCAACACGTCGTCGCCGACCCCAGCGACGAGGAGACGCTGGAGCGGGTGAACGTCGACAGCGCCCGGGCGGTCGTGGCGGCGACGAACGACGACGCCCAGGACGCGCTGGCGGTGTTGACCGCACGGGCGCTCAACCCTGCGGCCCGGATCGTCGCGGCCGCCACCGACCGCGAGAACGTCGACAAACTCCGCCGGGCCGGCGCCGACACGGTGATCTCGCCGGCCAGTATCGGTGGCCACCTCCTCGTCCAGTCCGCGCTGGGGGCCGAGGGGATGGAGGACGTCGCCGAACAGGTGTTGGGCGCAGAGAACGAAGGAACGCCGTCCGAGACGACCGGCTCTGAGGACAGCCCGTAGCGGGCGAGCCCGGGTCTACCGAAGCGCGCGCCACAACCGCCGAATCGCCCCCCACAACCGCCGCGCGTACTTCGAGAGGTCCCGCGCCGCGTCGTACGCCTGCACGAGGTAGTAGACGAGCCGTGCGGTGTCGCGCAGCGGGCCGCCGTCGCGGTCGGAGTCGGGGTCGCCGCCGTCCGTGCGGGGGGTGCGTCGTTCGGTCGTGTCGTCGCCGTCTGCCGGTCGGACTGGGATTGTCGTCGCCACGGGACTGCCAGGGGGCGGACGGTAAAGAGTGGTCGGCTCCGCCGGCGGCCTCCCGCCACGCTTTAACCGTCCCCACACGAACCCGGGAGCGATGGCACGAGCAGCCGAACGGGGGGAGCTCCGCCCCGTGATCGGGTTGGAGGTTCACGTCCAGCTCGACACGGACACGAAGGTCTTCTGTGGGTGTTCCACCGACGGCGACGCCGAGGAGGCGCCGAACTCGCGGGTGTGTCCAGTCTGTCTGGGGCTGCCCGGAGCACTGCCGGTGTTGAACGAGGCGGCCGTGGAGGCCGCGGTGAAGGTGGGGAAGGCGTTGGACGCCGACATCCCCGCAGAGACGCAGTTCCACCGGAAGAACTACTACTACCCCGATCTGCCGAAGAACTTCCAGATCACACAGTACGACGCCCCGTTGTGTTCCGACGGGGAGCTGGAGTTCTCACACGAGGGTGACCGCCGGAGCGTCCGGATTCGCCGCGCGCACCTGGAGGAGGACCCCGGGAGCATCCAACACGTCCGGGAGGGGCCGGCGGACCTGGAGGCCCGGACCACCTCCGTCGACCGCGCGGACTACACGCTGATCGACTACAACCGTGCGGGGACGCCGCTGATGGAGATCGTGACGGAGCCGGACTTCCGGGAGCCGGCGGCGGTACGCGGGTTCCTGGAGAAGCTGGAGGAGGTGTTGGAGTACCTGGGCATCTTCGACGCCGGCAGTGACGGTAGTCTGCGGGTGGACGCCAACCTCTCGATGGTGTCGGCGGCGGACGTGCGCGACGACGGCACCGTCCCACCGGACGTACTGGCGGACGCGAACCGGACCGAGGTGAAGAACATCTCCAGTCACCGCGGCGCGGAGACGGCGCTGGCGTACGAGGCGAGCCGCCAGCGGGACCAGATCGACGCCGGCCGCGAGGTGGCTCAAGAGACCCGCCACTACAACGAGACCCACGGCAACACGGTGTCGATGCGGGCGAAAGAAGAGGAGAAGGACTACCGGTACTTCCCGGAGGCGGACCTCCCGCCGCTGCGGGTGGCCGACTGGCGCGACCGCATCGACATCCCGGAGCTGCCGGACGCCCGTCGCGAGCGGTTCCGCGAGGAGTACGGCCTCGGCGCGGAGACGGCCGCGAAGCTCACCTCCCGGAAGGCCGTCGCGGACTTCTACGAGCAGGTCGCGGCCGCGTTCGACCCGGACCTCGCGGCGACGTGGGTCGCGGACAAGCTCCTGGGGGAGCTCAACTACCGCGACCGCGGGATCGAGTCCGTGGCCGACCGGTTAGACGAGTTCGAGCGGCTGATCGAACTCGTGGCGACCGACGAGGTGACGGCGAAGAACGCCGAGGAGACGGTCCTGCGGGCGATGCTGGACGAGGGCCGGGACCCGGACACGATCGTCGACCGCGAGGGGCTGGGCGTCGCGGGCGACGACGAGGTGGCCGCGGCCGTCCGGGCGGCCGTCGAGGACAACCCGGACGCGGTCGACGACTACCACGCCGGCGAGGACGGCGCGCTCAACTTCCTGGTCGGGCAGGTGATGGCCGAGACCGGCGGCTCCGCCGACCCCGGAACCGTCAACGAACTGCTGCGCGAGGAGCTGGACGGCTGACACGGCCGGAAGCCACATGACTCGGGCGGCGGTACCGCCGCCCATGCAGGTCCGTGACCTGATGACCGAGGCGGTGGTCACCTGTCCGGCGGATGCGTCGCTGGAGACGGCAGCCGAGGAGATGATCGAGCGTCGCGTCGGGAGCGTGATCGTCACGGACGACGGCGACCCGACGGGAATCCTCACCGAGACGGACGCGATGCACGCCGGCGCGGTCACGGACCGGCCGTTCGCCGGGATCGAGCTCCGCGAGGTGGCGTCGTCGCCGCTCCACACCGTCGGCCCGCGCACGACCGTCCGGTCGGCCGTCGATCGGATGCAGTCGCTGGACGTGAAGAAGCTACCAGTCGTCCGACAGTTGGAGCTGGTCGGCGTGCTCACGCTGACGGACGTGGTGTACGGCTACAGTGACATCGTCCGGGAGGCACAGGACGCGGCGACGCTCGAGCGACGGTGGGAGACGGACAGCGACCGCTGGCGGCTCGACGGGTCGGAGCGACACGGATAACGGCCGCGACGGCCAATCAGACGGCGTGACAGAGACACTGTACTGTTCGAGCGAGGAGCTGTCGGACCTGGCGACGCCGGCCGACTACGTCGCTGCCGTCCGGGAGGGGTACAGACAGGTCGGCGAGGGTGCGCCGGCGGAGCCGCGGACGAAGCTCACCTCGGCGGATCCGCCGGGGATGTTGACGAGCTACGTCGCCGTGCTGCCGGAGACGGGCGGGATGGGTGGGTACACCTACGCCGCCGGCTTCGGCGAGCGCGACGCCTGGTTCCTGACGCCGTTGTTCGACGCCGAGACGGGCGAGCCGTTGGCGATCCTGGACGGCGCGGCGATGAACCCGTACAAGACCGGGGCGGCCGGCGCGGTCGCGGTCGACGAGCTCGCTCGCCCGGACGCCGACACGGTCGCGGTGATCGGCTCCGGCCCGCAGGCCCGCGGGCAGCTGGCGACGACCGCGACCGTCCGCGAGTTCGACACGGGACGGGTGTTCTCACCCACCCCGGAACACCGAGAGACGTACGCCGCGGAGATGACGGAGCGGACCGGGATCGACCTGGAGGCGGTCGACTCGGCTGCGGCCGCGGTCGCGGACGCGGACGTGGTGATCACGGCGACGACGGCCTCGGAACCGGTGGTCGACGCCGACGACCTGGGCCCGGGTACGCACGTCACCGCGATGGGGCAGTACGACCCCGACGAGCGCGAACTCGACCACGAGACGATCCGACGGGCGACGTACGTCCCCGACCTCCGGGCACGGGCGACCAGCGACGCCGGCTCGTTCCTGTCGGCGCTGGAGGCCGGCGTCGTCGGCGAGGACCACGTTCACGCGGACCTGGGAGCGGTCGTCGCCGGCGAGGCGGCCGGCCGGACGGAGGCGACGGAACTGACAGTGTTCGACTCCGGCGGGACGGGAGTCGAGACGGTCGCGGCGGCGACGATGCTGTACGAACGGGCGGTCGCCGAGGGTCGCGGGACGACCCTCGAGGTGGCGCCGGCCAGCGAGGCGCTGACCGGGCGGTGAGCCGTTGGCGGCGTCGGTCGCCTCGGCGTGACGGGCTACAACAGCCGGAGGTCGCCGCCGGCGTCGGTCGCCTCGCCGCGACGGACGAGTCGGTCTAACAGGTCCGTGGCGGCGGACTCCGGGACGCCGTCGGCGACGGCCTCCGCGACGGCGGCCTCCCGATCGTCGTGTTCGGCGACCGCGTCCCGGAGGATCTCCTCGCGCGAGCGAGAACTGCCGCCGGACACGTCGCCGGCCTCGCTCACGGTGTCGGCGTCGAGCCCGGACCGGTCGAGGTACTCTCGTTCGTCGACGCCGGTGCCCTCCTCGACGGCCCGCTCCAGTTCGCCGGCGTCGTCGACCCGGTCGAACGCCGCCTCGTCGCCACGCTTTCGGGCGAGCAGCCGCGACCGGGCCTCGACGGCCGAGTCGCGGTCGGGACTCGTGTGGAACCGTTTGAGCTTCTGGATCTGGTGGGTGCGCCCACAGGTGGGACACTGTGCGGAGTCCTGATCGTCCGGGTCGGACAACAGCCAGTAGCCGCCACAGTCCGTACAGCCGACGACCGCGTACATACTGGCCCGTCCGTCGCGGTCGGATTTGAGGCTTCGGTCGCGGTCGGATTCGAGGCTTCGGTCGCGGTCGGATTCGAGGCTCCGGTCGCGGACAACGACACCCGCGGGCTTTTCCCGGGGCCAGTCGAATCGGCGGGCATGTACGTCGGGATCGTCGCACAGCGGGGCAACGACCGGGCGGCGTCGCTGGCGTCGTCGCTCCGGGAGCGTCTGCGCGCGGAGACGGTTCGAGTGTCGGTCGATCCAGCGACGGCCGAGACCCTGGGACTGTCCGGCGAGCCCGTCTCGGCGTTCGAGGCGGCGGATCTGGTCGTCTCCGTCGGCGGCGACGGCACGTTCCTGTACGCCGCCCACGGCGCCGGCGGGACGCCGGTGTTGGGGGTGAACCTCGGCGAGGTGGGCTTCCTCAACGCCGTCGCGCCCGCCGACGCGGAGGCGGCCGTGCTCGCGGAGGTGTCGGCGTTCCGCGACGACGGGATCACCGTGCGAGAGGCGCCACGGATCGTCGCCTCGACGGACAGCTGGGAGAGCCGGCCGGCGGTCAACGAGATCGTCGTCGGCGGCCGTCGGGGCCACGGCGGCGGCGTGGACGTGACCGTCAGGGTGGACGACTCCGTCTACACGGCCGGCCACGCGGACGGCGTGCTCGTGGCGACGCCGACCGGGAGCACGGCGTACAACCTCTCCGAGCGGGGGCCGTTGGTCCACCCGGGCGTGGACGCGTTGGTCGTCAACGAGATGGCGCCGACGGACGGGATGCCGCCGTTGGCGGTCGGCGCAGACGCGACCGTCACGGTGGAGGTGTCGGCGACGGACGAGACACCGGTGGTCGTCTCCGACGGCGGCGACGAACACCGACTGAACCCGCCGACGGCGGTGACGGTGGCGGTGGCGGACCCGCCGGTGCGGATCGCCGGCCCCCCGACGGACTTCTTCCGAGCGTTGGACAAACTGACGTGAACTCGGCCGGAGGGGGTTCGAGCGGCCGTCGAGTGGCTGTCGAGTAGTCGTCGGGCGGCCGTCGAGCGGAATCTCGAAGTGTGACGACGCCGCACGGGGGGTATGGACACGGAGACGGGAGTCGAGATCGACGAGACGGACCGGGAGATCCTGCGACTGCTCCAGGCGGACGCCCGGACCCCGTTCTCGGAGATCGCCCGCGAGATCGACATGTCGAGCGCGACCGTCCACGAGCGCGTCTCGCGGCTGGAGGAGGCGGGCGTGATCCAGGGCTACCACGCGGACGTGGACCCGAGCGCCGTCGGCTACGGCGTGTCGGCACTCGTCGGGCTCCGGGTGGAGCAGGGCCACGAGGACGAGTCGCTGTCCCGGCTGCGGGACGTCGACGGCGTCCGGGAGATCCACCTCACCACCGGGGAGTGGGACGTGGTGATGCGAGTGTTCGCGGAGAACACCGACGGCCTCCGAGACCTGATGTTCGAGGAGATCGCCGACACGGAGGGGTTCGACCGCTCACAGACGATGGTGGTGCTGGGGACGGACTACGAGGCTGTCGGCGTGGAGATCTGACGCGAGCGACGCCAGAGAGTCAGATGTCGCGGCGCTCGATCCCACGACGTGCGACGACGAGAGACAGTACCGTCCAAGCGAACAGTACGGCCGCCATCGTGCCCGAACCCAACAGGGCAGAGTCAACCTCGAACGCGAGGATCGCTGCCTCGTCGCTCACGACTTGGCTGTACGCTCCGAACGGAGTCAGCGTTGCGAGAAACTTCAGCGCCGAACTGATGGGGCCACTGCCGAATATCTCCACGCCGAAACTGAAGGCGCGCGGCCAGACGACGGTCACGGTGAACACCACGACGGCGACCGCCCGAACGCGACTGGCAGTAACGAGTGTGGACACGGCGACACCGACGGTGACGTAACACACCGCAACTGCGACAGTGAAGACGGCGAACCCAGTGACTTGACCCATCGCAGGCACTGGCGTCCCGACCACGAGTGCAGACAGTGAGACAACGAGCCCGGCACAGACGCTGACGACTACTACGGTGACCCGTGACAGCACCTTCCCGTACAGCAGCTCCGACCGACGAATTGGGAGACTCGCAAGGAGCCTGAGCGTTCTGTTCTGTCGCTCTCCCGCGATCCCGGACGCGCCGACTGACACTCCGATGAACCCGACGACTGTCCCGGCGACCATCCACATCCCGAGCAACTGCACCCGTAGTGCAGAGACCGGGTCCCGTCCGGTACCGACTAACTGTCCCACGAGTAGCCCAGCGACGCACACGACGATCGACGCACCGACGAGACCGACGAAGACCCGAGAACGGAGAGTGCGCCGGATGTCGTGGCCTGCGACAACCTCGGTGCTCAAACTGCGGTCACCTCCTCTCTATCAGTCCTGTCACCGGTGTTCGACTCCTCTCTCTGTTGTTCAGTGTACAGTGAGAACACGTCTTCAACGGAGGAGGTTCCCGTTCGAACGTCGTTCACCTGAGCCTGTGACTGGGCTCTGGCAATCGCTTCGGCCTTCGCCGCGGGATCGGTGACGGTGATTCGAACTTCGTCGTCTCTCACGACTGTCGAGGTGACCTCGCTGACCGACTCGACTGCGGCCACCGCCTCGTCGACCGCTCCGCTCGTCGACACGGCCAGTTCCTCCGGCTGCTGTCTGCGGGCAGAGAGATCTTCGACCCCGACGAACTCACTACTGTTCAGGATACCGACGCGGTCGCACACCTCCTCCACGTACGGAAGATTGTGACTGGAGAAGACGACGGCGGTCCCGTCGTCTCTGAGATCGCTCACTAGCGACGTGATCTCCGAAACGCCGCTCGGATCAAGCCCAGAAAGCGGTTCGTCGAGCACGAGCACTGCCGGATCTCCGACGAGTGCGACCGCTAGCCTGAGTCGCTGTGCCATGCCTTTCGAGTACTCTCCGGCAGGCCGCGACCAAGCGATCTGGTCCAGGCCGACCAGTCGGAGCAACCGACCCGGATCGACTGCTACGTCTTTCGCCCGTGCAGCCAGCCGAACGTGTTCCTCGGCAGTCAGTCGATCGTAGACGCCACAGTCCTCTGGAACGATACCCATTTCACCTCTCGCCTCGGCTGGTGACTCCGTCACATCGTGCCCGGCGACGACCACGTCACCGTCCGTCGGCTCGGCGAACCCGATCAGAACGTCTAGCGTCGTGGACTTTCCGGCGCCGTTCGGCCCGAGCAACCCGAAGGCCTCACCGACCGAGACAGAGAAGGAGACACCGTCGACAGCGGTGACCTCACCGTACCGCTTCGACACTTCGGTCATACGGATCGCTGTCTCTTTCACACTCTCAACCCAACCCTCGGTGATATAAACCTTCCCTTTGGTGCATGCATCATTGTGGGGTTCTCAGTGACAGCTGGATATGAATTCCAGAAAAATAACTAATTCTAAATCAAAACTCTTATCAAAGGCCGCGGCAACTCGTGAATCGATGTCCCTGAAGAAGGAAGACATCCTCGAACAAGTCGCAGAGACAGCCGACAGCTCTCCGTCAACCGCACGGCGCGGATTCGTCGGCGGGGCACTCGCTACGCTCGGTCTTGCTGGTATCGGTAGCGTGAGCGCAACGAGCGAGCCGACAGTGGCAGAAGACAAACGCCGGCTCGAACGGACTGCACAGCCGCTTCTCGACCGGCTTTCGGGCGACGACCTGCTGGAAACGGCAGATGCCAGTGCTCTGCCGGACGCGGAACTAACGGTGTCGTCGACGGCCGGCACGACAATCGTGGAGTCCGAGAGTGGCCCACAGCGCGCCTTCGTCACTCGGGTGGACGATGGGAAGCTGGAGGTCAACCTCGGCGGCGCCGCGATGGAGCCGTACGCGATCCACCGTCCCGAGTCCGCTGAGTCCCAAATCTACCTACCCGACAGCGACGGTAGTTATGAGACACGTCCGTTCGGTTCGTCGAAAGACGACGATGTCTCGACCGATCAGATCGCAGACTGTGACGGTTGCGACTGTTACAGCAACAACAGCTGTTGGTGGGACAAGTACGTCACGATCTGCTCGTCGATTGAAAACGGCGACTGCGTCTCGACATCCGACTGCACCTGTAAGCTCTAAGCTGTCCAGGCAGCCGTCACTCACCTTTTCACTGTTAAGGAGCCCACTGGAAGCTCACAGTGTAACTCTCGTGAAGGTACTCTCGTTGGGGAAAGAGAAATCGCCGACACGGAGGGGTTCGACCGCTCACAGACGATGGTGGTCCTGGGGACGGACTACGAGGCTGTCGGCGTGGAGATCTGAGACGAGTGGCGCCGCGATGGCAGATTCGGACGACTTCGAAATTAGCTCGACTGTTAGTAGCGTAGGTACATCCAAATTGTCGGCAGAACGATGGGAAGAAACAATTAACACGCGAAGCCGGCACTATCCAGTATGAGCCTCGGCGTCGACGAAGCGGCGAAGCTGGAGTCGCTCCACGTCGCCGCCTCGGAGATTACGGCCGCGACGACGACGGACGCGGTGTACGAGACGGCCGTGTCGGCCGCCGAGGAGGTGCTAGACTTCGACGTGTGTGGGGTGTTCGTCCACGAGGACGGACAGCTCGTCCCCGTCGCACAGACGGATCCGTCGGCGTCGTTAGAGACGTTCGACGACACGGTGGGTGTGCTGGGCCACACCTACCAGACGGGAGAGTCTGTGCTCGCCGAGGACGTACAGGGACACGAGACGTCCGCCCCGGCAGACGAGACCTTCCGGTCGGGGGTGTCCGTCCCGATCGGCGACACGGGGGTGCTCCAAGCCATCTCGACGGAGGAGAACTACTACGACGAGACCGACCTGGAGCTGGCGGAGCTGTTGGCGATCCACGTCCGTGAGGCGGTGACGCGTATTCGGTCGGAGCGGGACCTCCGGGAGTCGAAACGGAAGATCCAACGGCTCCACGTCGTCGCCACGTCGCTGGAGTCGTGTACGGAGGTGGAGTCGTTGCTGTCGGAGGCGGTGAGGGCCGCAGACGAGGTGTTGGAGTTCGACTGGTGTCTGTTGGCTCGCCAGGAGCAGGGGGCGTTCGTCGTCGAGGCGGCCTCGGAACAGACGCCGATGGCGGCGGGCGAGGAGATGTTCTCGGCGGACGCGGGAATCTCGGGGTGGGTGGTCGACGCCGGGGAGTCGGCACTCGTCGACGACACTCGAACTCACCCGATCGCCACGCCCGCCCACGAGTCGTTCCGGTCCGGCCTGGTCGTCCCCGTCGGCGACGAGGGGGTGTTCGCGGCTGTCGCCGACCGGTGTGGCGCGTTCGACGAACAGGATCTGGAGCTGGCGGAGCTGTTGGCGGCGAGCGTCGGGGCTGCGCGGGCGCGGATCGAGGCCCGGGCGGCGCTCCAGCGCCGGCAGGCGGACCTGGATCTGTTGAAAGACGTGTACTCGCGGGTGTTGCGGCACAACCTCCGGAACGACCTGAACGTGATCCGCGGGGCGGCGGCGGAGGCCGGCGACGCGGGCCCGGAGCGGACGGGGACGCTGTTGGACACGATCCAACGGACGGCCGACCGGCTGGCGGCGACGAGCGACCGGGCCCGCCAGATCAAACGGGTGATCGACCGGACGGACCCGATCCGGGAGATCGACCTGCGGCGGGCAGTTTGGCCCGTGGTGCGGCGCCTGCGGGAGGCGGTGCCGGCGGCGACGATCCGGACGGATCTGTCCCAGGGACTGTGCGTGCGGGCCCACAGAGACCTCCCGCTGGCGGTGCGGTGTCTCGCGGAGAACGGGATCCACCACAACGAGGGGGACGCGACCGTGGAGGTGACCGCGAGGCGGAGTGGGTCGGTCGTGGAACTTCGGGTGACGGACGACGGTCCGGGAATTCCGGACCACGAGCGAACGGCGATCGAGGCCAGCAGGGAGACCGACCTCGAGCACGGCAGCGGCGCGGGGCTGTGGCTGGCCCGGTTGGTCGTCGACCGGTCGGACGGTCGGCTGCGGTTCGCCGAGACGGAGACGGGGACGACGGTCGTGGCGGAGTTGCCGGCAGCCGACGGCGACGAGGGGACGTGAACGAGTGGCGTGCGGGCGCCGTTCCGTGAGCCTTAAGTCGCGGAGTGTCGTTCTCCCGGACGGAGACCTGTAGGGGTGCGCCGCCCCGAGTCCGAGAGGGCGACGATGACGACAGTCGTGTTGCGGTAGCCTAGCCTGGTCCAAGGCGCTGGGTTGCTAACTCAGTGGCGTAAGCCTCCGGGGTTCGAATCCCCGCCGCAACGCTGTCTAGACAACAAGACATGAGTGCAGAAGACCACCGAGACACGCCAGACGAGCAGGAGGACGACGAGGACCTCCAGTACTTCGTCCGGATCGGCCAGACCGACCTGGACGGGACGAAGACCGTCGAGCGGAGTCTCACAGAGATGAAGGGTATCGGCCAGCGCGCGGCCCGACTCGTCGCCGAGACTGCCGAGGTCGACCGGACGGCGACGTTCGGTCGGCTCGACGACGAGGAGATCGAGGGTGTCGTCGACGTCGTCGAGAACTTAGACGACCACGCCCCCGAGTGGATGGTCAACCGGCAGAAGGAGTTCTACACCGGCGAGACCACCCACGAGGTCGGCTCCGACCTCGAAGAGGCCCGTCGCCACGACATCAACCGGATGAAGATGATCGACTCCTACCGCGGTGTCCGCCACAAGCGCGGGCAGAAGGTGCGCGGTCAGCGCACCAAGTCCACCGGACGGACGGAGGGCACGATCGGCGTCAACGTCGAGGAGATCCGCGAGGAGCAGGAAGAGGAGGGTGACGAATGACGACTGGTGAGTCCACCAAGCGGTACGAGACGCCGAATCACCCGTACCAGGAAGACCGGATCGCACAGGAGTCGGAACTCCTGGGCCGGTACGGCCTACAGAACAAAGAGGAGCTGTGGCGTGCTCAGTCGGAGCTGCGGAACTACCGACGGGAGGCGCGACGGCTGATCGGCGAGGCCCAGGGTGACCTGGACGTCGCCGCCGAGGCGGGCGGCGAGTTCGTCGAGAGTCTCCAGCGGACGGGGATCCTCGACGAGACGGACGCCATCTCCGACGTGCTGTCGTTGGACGAGACGGACGTGCTGGAGCGCCGTCTCCAGACGGTCGTCTACCGACAGGGGCTGGCGAACACGCCCCAGCAGGCGCGACAGTTCGTCGTCCACGGGCACGTCACGGTCGACGGTGCCCGTGTCACGCGACCGGGGTACCAGGTCCGGGTCCACGAGGAGGACAGCGTGGCGTTCGACGAGACGAGCCCGCTGGAAGACGAGCTCCACCCGGAGCGCGCGGAGGGACAATAGATGAGCGAGACACAGCAAGACAAGTGGGCGGTCGCCCACGTGTTCGCGTCGTTCAACAACACCCTGATCACGATCACGGACGTGACGGGCGCAGAGACCATCGTGAAGTCCTCGGGCGGCTCTGTGGTCAAGCAGAACCGCGACGAGGCGTCCCCGTACGCCGCCATGCAGATGGCGGAGAAGGTGGCCGAGGAGGCCCAGGCGGAGGGGATCGAGGGCGTCCACGTCCGCGTTCGTGGTCCGGGCGGCAACGCACAGAAGTCTCCGGGGCCGGGCGCACAGGCGACGATCCGTGCGCTGGCCCGTGCGGGGCTGGAGATCGGCCGTATCGAGGACGTGACACCGATCCCGCACGACGGGACGCGCGCCCCGAAGAAGAACCGACTCTGACATGACAGACGAGTTCGACGTGTCGTTCGTCACGCGCGAAGATCGCTCCGCCCGGGTGTTGATCCGGGGGCTGACGCCAGCGACGGCAAACGGCGTCAGACGGGCCATGATCGCGGACGTGCCGACGTTCTCCATCGACACGGTGCGGTTCGTGGAGAACTCCTCGGTGATGTTCGACGAGATGGTCGGGCTCCGGCTCGGGTTGGTGCCGCTCACCACCCCGTTGGACGACTACGAGGCCGGCGACACGGTGACGCTGGCCCTGAGCGAGGAGGGGCCGGGAACCGCCTACTCCGGCGACCTGGAGACGGCAGACGACCTGGTCCAGCCTGCGGACGACGACATCCCGGTCGTCGAACTGAAGGAGGGACAACGGCTGGAGTTCGAGGCCGACGCGGTGCTCGACACCGGGAAGGAACACGCCAAACACCAAGGTGGTGTCGCGGTCGGCTACCGACACCTCCAACGGGTCGAGGTCGTCGGCGACCGCGAGGAGTTCGACGATCCGGACCCGCAGATTCTGCGGGGCGTGATCGAGACGGAAGACGGGGAGATCGTCCACACGGACGAGTTCGGCAACGACCTCACGGAGCGGTACCCGGGCAAGGAGGTCCGGGTGGAGGACGTGCCGGGGGCGTTCGTGTTCCACGTGGAGTCGGACGGCTCCGTCCCCGTCGAGGAACTGATGCTCCGTGCGGTCGACAGTATCCGTGACCGCGCGGACGAGCTGGCAGACGCAGTCGCAGTATGAGACGAGCCCACACCACCACGGCCGGCGACGAGACGGCAGCGAGCCGCGGCGCCGTCGGGTGGTGTGGGATCGTAAACGGTTTAACGGGGACTGCGTTACGACGGAGTGCGAGCAGGGATAGCCAAGTCTGGTCAACGGCGCAGCGTTCAGGGCGCTGTTCCATAGGGATCCGCAGGTTCGAATCCTGCTCCCTGCATTCTGTGGCTCAACCGAACGGGAGAGCCGCCGATGCAGATGGATTCGAACTAGGGAGCGAGCGACCGAAGTTCGAATCCTGCTCCCTGCATTCTGTGGCACGACCGAACGGGAGAGCCACGGGTGCTCCCTCCTCACACTCCGTTCTCGCAGTCAGTCGCGCTCGTAGCGCGCACCGCCGCCGCAGGCGGCAGCTACGGAGGTCTACCAATGAGTAGCAGCAAGACCAATCCACGACTACAGGATCTCATCGCCGAGCTGAAGTCGGTCGCACGCGAGACCGACGCAGGCATCTGGCGTGACGTGGCAGACCGGCTGGAGAAGCCGCGGGCCACGCACGCGGAGGTCAACCTCGGTCGCATCGATCGGTACGCGGACGCGGAAGGCGACGAGACGGTGATCGTCCCGGGCAAGGTGCTCGGGTCGGGTGTCCTGACGAAGGATGTCACCGTCGCGGCCGTCGACTTCTCCGGCACCGCGGAGACGAAGATCGACCAGGTCGGCGACGCGGTCCGACTTGAGGAAGCGTTGTCGAACAACCCAGAGGGATCGAACGTGCGGGTGATCCGATGAGCGTCGCAGAACTCGACGCGGACGTCGTCGTCGACGCCCGCGACTGTATCCTCGGCCGTGTCGCGTCGAAGGTGGCTCAGCGCGCGCTGGACGGCGAGACCATCGCGGTGGTCAACGCCGAGCGCGCGGTCGTCACCGGCAACGAGGAGTCGACGCTGGAGACGTTCCGGAAGCGTCGGGAGATCGGCTCCGACCGGGGGCCAGCGTACCCGCGGCGTCCGGACGGGATCTTCAAGCGATCGATCCGCGGGATGTTGCCGCACAAGAAGACCCGTGGTCGGGAGGCGTTCTCCCAGGTTCGGGTGTACGTCGGCAACCCGTACGCGGACGACGACGACTTCGAGACGGAGGTGCTGGAGGGCACCTCGTTGGATCGACTGTCGAACATCAACTTCACCACCCTCGGTGCGGTGTCCGAGGACCTGGGAGCCAACGTCACATGGTAACGAACACGTCGGGCAAGAAGAAGACGGCCGTCGCTCGTGCCACCGTTCGGGACGGCGAGGGGCGTGTACGTATCGACTCCACGCCAGTGGAGCTGGTCGAGCCGGAGCAGTCACGGCTGAAGATGCTGGAGCCGTTCCGTGTCGTCGACGACGACCTGCGGGAGGATGTCGACATCGACGTGACGGTGAACGGCGGCGGCTTCTCCGGGCAGGCGGACGCCGCCCGGACGGCCATCGCCCGCGGACTGGTCCAGCACCTGAGCGACGCGGAGCTTCGTGACGCGTTCATGAGCTTCGACCGGTCACTGTTGGTCAACGACGACCGCCAGTCCGAACCGAAGAAGTGGGGCGGCCCCGGCGCACGGGCCCGTTACCAGAAGTCGTACCGCTGAGGTGATCCACCCATGATGATCCCGGTCCGGTGTTTCACGTGCGGCAACGTCATCGGTGACGACTGGGAGGCGTTCAAGGAACGAGCGCGCGAAGGCGAGGAGGACCCCGGCGAGGTGTTGGACGAGCTGGGCGTCGACCGACACTGCTGTCGGCGGATGATGGTCAGCCACACGGACCTCGTCGACGTGGTGAGTCCGTACCAATGAGCGGGAGCCAGCGCTACAACCGGTACGAGAAGGCGCGGATCCTGGGCGCGCGGGCACTCCAGGTGGCGTACGGTGCGCCGGTGCTGGTCGAGACGGATCAGAGTGAGCCCATCCTGATCGCCGCCGAGGAGTACGACGCGGGCGTACTCCCGTTCACCGTCCGACGGGAGGGACAATGACGCTCGTCGAGGCGGTCTCCCTGCGGCGCGTGCTCGACTCTCGGGGGAACCCGACAGTCGAGGCGGACGTGCTGACGGAGGCGGGCGGCTTCGGCCGCGCGGCGGCGCCGTCGGGCGCCTCCACCGGGGAGTACGAGGCGGTCGAGCGGCCGCCGTCGGAGGCGATCGCGGCGGCCCGCCAGCACGCGGTGCCGCGGCTCGTCGGCGAGGTTCACGCCGGCGACCAGCGCGAGGTCGACGCCGCCTTACACGCCGCAGACGGGACGGACGACTTCTCGGAGATCGGTGCCAACAGCGCGGTGGCGATCTCGATGGCGGCCGCGAAGGCGGGCGCCGACACGATCGGGCTCCCGTTGTTCCAACACCTCGGCGGCGCGTTCCGGGGGGCACGCGCCTCCTTCCCGGTGCCGCTGGGCAACGTCGTCGGCGGCGGCGAACACGCCGCCGAGTCGACGGCGATCCAGGAGTTCCTGGCGGCACCCGTCGGGGCGCCGTCGGTCACGGAGGCAGTGTTCGCCAACGCCGAGGTCCACGCGACCGTCGCGGACGTGTTAGACGAGCGTGGGCTGTCGGCGGCGAAAGGCGACGAGGGGGCCTGGGCGCCGCCGGTGGACGACGAGACGGCTTTCGAGATCGTCGACGAGGCGACCGACCGGGTGGCGGACGCGCGCGGGTTCGAGATCGGCTTCGGACTCGACGTGGCGGCCGCGGAGCTGTACGACGCCGACGACGGCGTCTACCGCGCCGGCGACACGGAGCGGACGCCCGAAGAGCAACGCGACTGGATCGCGGGGCTCGCAGACGAGTACGACCTGGTGTACGTGGAAGACCCCCTAGACGAGAACGACTTCGAGGGGTTCGCGGCGCTGACCGAGCAGGTCGGCGACACGCTGGTGTGTGGCGACGACCTGTTCGTGACGAACGTCGACCGACTCGAGCGCGGAATCGAGACGGGGGCGGGCGACAGCATCCTGGTGAAGCCCAACCAGATCGGAACGCTGACGGACGCGTTCGACGCCGTAGAGCGCGCCGGTCGCGCCGGGATGGCCGCCGTCGTCTCTCACCGCTCGGGCGAGACGGAAGACACCACGATCGCACACCTCGCCGTGGCGACCGACGCTCCGTTCGTGAAGACGGGGACGGTCGGGGGCGAGCGAACCGCCAAGCTGAACGAGCTGATCCGCATCGCGGAGGACGCCGTATGAGCAACAGCGAGAACACGACAGACGACCCCGACGCCGACGCCGAGACGGACGCGGCGGCGCCGGAGACGGAGACGGAGGCACAGACCGAGCCGGCCGAGCCGGCCGAGACGGACGTCGACACCGTAGACGCCGCGGACGCGGGCGCCGCCGAGCCGGTGGACGCCGCCGGCGCCGGCGACGCCGACGACCCCGAGGAGGAAGAAGAAGAGACCGGCCCGCGTTTCGACGAGAACGTGATGCCGGACGACGAGGCCGACCTCCTCATCCCGGTGGAGGACTACCTCTCTGCGGGTGTCCACATCGGGACCCAGCAGAAGACCAAGGACATGGAGCGGTTCATCCACCGCGTCCGCGACGACGGGCTGTACGTCCTGGACGTGAGCCAGACGGACGGCCGCATCCGGACGGCGGCGAACTTCCTGGCGGGGTACGACCCCGAGCAGGTGTTGGTCACCTCCTCGCGCCAGTACGGTCGGTTCCCGGCCGAGAAGTTCGCAGACGCCATCGGTGCCCGCGCCCGGACCGGGCGGTTCATCCCGGGGACGCTGACGAACCCGCAGTACGAGGGGTACATCGAGCCGGACGTGTTGGTCGTCACCGACCCCATCGGCGACGCCCAGGCCGTCAAGGAGGCGATCACGGTCGGGATTCCGGTGATCGCCATGTGCGACTCCAACAACCAGGTGTCGAACGTGGACTTGGTCGTCCCGACGAACAACAAGGGGCGACGTGCGCTGTCGGTCGTCTACTGGCTGCTGGCCAACGAGACGCTGGACCGCCGCGGCGCGGAGCCGACGTACGCGCTGGAGGACTTCGAAGCGGACATCTGAACTGCGTCCGATCTTTCTCTCGCGCTACCGGACAGCGACGGCGTCGTCACGCCTCGCGAGTCGGGACTCGTTCGCTCGCGTCCACTCACCAGAGCCGGGGAGAGCCGGCCTCACCGTCCGAGAACCGTGTGGCGAAACGGGCTACTGGAGGCGGAGCTGGTAGCTAGTCGAGACGACCCACGACGACCGGCGCGAACCGACGAGCACTGCCGGAGGTGCTCCGCACGCCAAGGCTTATTCGGTCTGTTGTACAAACCGCACAGCATGGACGTAGGTGTGCTGACAGTGCCGTTGGGCGGACAGCCCCGGGCGGAGGCGTTCGACTACCTCGCGGAGTTGGGTGTCGACGCGGTGGAGTTGGGCGTCGGGGGCTACCCCGGCGAGGACCACGCGGACCGCGAACGGCTGCTGGCGGAGCCGGACGCCCGCGAGCGGCTCCGAGCGGACCTCGACGCGGCGGACCTCCGAGTGTCGGCGTTGGCGACCCACAACAACCCGCTCGCGCCGGACGACGACCGGGCGGCGCGTGCCGACCGGGAGCTCCGAGAGGCGGTGGAGCTCGCGGCGGCACTGGACGTGGGGACGGTGACGTGTTTCTCCGGGCTGCCGGCGGGCGGTCCGGACGACGAGGTGCCCAACTGGATCACGGCGCCGTGGCCGCCGGAACACGCCGAGGCGTTGGAGTACCAGTGGTCCGTCGCGGAGGCGTACTGGACCGACCTCGCGGCTCACGCCGACGCCCACGGTGTCGACCTGGCGATCGAGATGCACCCCAACATGCTCGTGTACGAGCCGCACGGACTGTTGGAGCTGCGCGAGGTGACGAACGACCGCGTCGGGGCGAACTTCGACCCCAGCCACCTCTACTGGCAGGGGGTGGACGTGCCGACGGCGATCCGACTGCTGGGCGAGCGGGACGCGATCCACCACGTCCACGCGAAAGACACCGCCGTCTACGACGCCAACGCCCGCGAGAAGGGGCTGCTCGACACGACGGACTACACCGACGAGGCCGAGCGGTCGTGGCTGTTCCGCACCGTCGGCTACGGCCACGACGAGTCACACTGGAAGGAGGTGGTGTCGACGCTCCGGATGGTCGGCTACGACGGCGCACTCTCCATCGAACACGAGGATGGCCTCACCTCCTCGCGGGAGGGGTTGGAGAAGGCCGTCGACCTGTTGGACCGGGCCGTCTTCGAGACGACGCCGGGTGACGCCTACTGGGCGGAGTGACCATGTCGGAGCAACCGCTACGGGTGGGGCTGCTGGGCTACCGGTTCATGGGCGAGGCGCACACGAACGCCTTGGACAGGCTGGAGACGTTCTTCCCGGACGCGCCGGCGACGGAGAAGGCCGTCTTGATCGGACGCGACGAGACGGCGCTCGCGTCGGCCGCCGACAGACTCGGCTTCGCCGAGACGGCGACGGACTGGCGCGAGGTCGTCGCGGACGTGGACGTCTTCTACAACCTCGGGCCGAACCACCTCCACGTCGAGCCGTCGGTCGCGGCCTTGGAGGCGGGCACACACGTCCTGTGTGAGAAGCCGTTGGCGCCCGGCCTCGACGGCGCCGAGCGGATGCGTGCGGCGGCGGCCGAGGGGGACGCCGTCGCCGGCGTCGCGTTCAACTACCGGTTCGTCCCGGCGATCCAGTACGCCCGTGGGTTGATCGACGACGGCGAGATCGGGGAGATCCGACACGTCAGGGGGCGGTACCTCCAGGACTGGCTGTCGGACCCGGAGGCGCCGTGGTCCTGGCGGACGGACGCGGAGTCTGCCGGCTCCGGCGCACTGGGCGACTTGGGGGCACACACGCTCGATCTCGCGCGGTTCCTCGTCGGCGACGCCGCCGGCGACGTGACACGCGTCTCCGGGCACCTCCAGACGTTCACCGACGAGCGTCCCGTCGAGGGGACCGACGAGACCCGGGCCGTCACGGTCGACGACGCCTACACCGCACAGGTCGCCTTCGAGAACGGCGCCACGGGGACGTTCGAGGCGTCTCGCGTCGCCGAGGGTCACAAGAACGACCACACGGTCGCCGTCCACGGGAGCGAGGGGAGCCTGGAGTTCTCCCTGGAGCGGCTGAACGAACTCCAGGTGAAGACGGACGGCCGGGGGTACGAGACGGTGCTCGTCACCGACGAGTCGGACCCGTACGTCGACCACTGGTGGCCGCCGGGCCACGTCCTCGGCTGGGAGCACACGTTCGTCCACGAGAACTACGAGTTCCTCTCTGCAGTCGCGGCCGGGGAGTCGTTCACCCCCTCGTTCGACGACGGCTACGCCGTGCAACGGCTGTTGGACGCCGTCGCCCGGAGCGACGAGACGGGCGCGTGGGTCGATCTCGGCTGACTGGCCGAAACCGTCATGTCGCCCGCCGTCCGGTGGTCCGTGTGGACGACACCGACACCGAGGCCGACGGCGGTGACGCCGAGGCGGCGGCCGACACCGAAGCGGCGGCCGACACGGAGATCGACCCCGCGGAACTCCCGACGCTCGTCGCGGACAACGGACTCACGCGGTTGTTCGCCAACCGAGTGCGCGCACAGGTGCTCGTCGCGTTGTCGTACGCCGACGAGCCGCTGACCCCCGCCGAGATCGCGTCGGCTGTCGGCGTCGCCGACAGCACCGTCTACGAGGCGTTGGAGCCGTTGTCGGCGTTCGACATCTTCGAGACGACGGAGGCAGGTGGAGAGACGACCGAGGGAGAGGCGTCCGGAGACGCGACAGCCGGGGACGAGGCGTCCGGAGACGCGACAGCCGGGGACGAGGCGTCCGGAGACTCGACGGCCGGGGACGGGTCGTTCGCCGACACGACGACCACACGGTACGCGCTCGCGGCCGACGACGAACTCGTCGCGGCCGTCGAGCGGGTGGCACGGCTCGCCACGGAGCGACGCTACCCCGCGGAGTGAGTCACTCCAGCCGGACGGTCGTCTCGGCGGTCAGCCCCACGGCCTCCGGGTCGGCGACGTTGATCGCGGTCGACAGCGTGTACGTACCCACGCCGGCCGGCTCCCACTCCGTGTGGGAGACCCGAAACTGCCCGTCCCACGTCCGGGTGAACTGTTTGCGCTCCCCCCGGTCGAACAGGAGCCGTCCGGGTTCGGCGGCGGGCGTCTCGGGGTCGTGTGTCGCCTCCCGGTGGCCGTCGACGGCCCAGTGCCAGGCGAGCCGAGAGACGGTCTCGACGGAGACGGGCACCGGCGACGGGTTGTGGAGTTCGACGGCGAACGGCACCGGCTCGCCGGCGGGCACGGCGGTCGGGGCGTCGATCCGCACCCGGAGCATCCGGGCACGGACGGTCGCCGGGAAGAGCGCTCGGGTGACTCGCTCGACCGGGACGGTCCGGGCCGCACGCGGGCGGGCCTCCTCGCGTTCCCCGGGCGCGAACGGGTCGTCGTCGTCGCGGTCCACGGCGTCGGAGTCGTAGATTCGTCGCATCGGTCTGGGTCAGTCGTCACCCGCCTGTCGGTCGTTCACCCGTTCGTCGCTCGTCTGTCGCGGGGCGATCTCCGGCGAGGGGTCGGCGTGTTCCGGATCGAACAGGTGACAGGACGCTCGACCCCCGTCGATCTCGCGTAGTTCCGGCTCGGCGGTCGTACACGGGGACGCGAACGTCTCGGCGACGTCCGTCTCCGCCGCCCCCGGCGCCGCCTCGACGGCCGCCGACACCGCCGTAGACAACGCCCGCTCCGCCTCCGGGTCCGACAGCGTCTCCGGCACGTCGTACTCCGCTCTGACGGCAGCCGCCAGATCCGGCGCGTCTCCCGACGACACCAGCGACTCGGCGGTGTCGAAGTCCACCCCGCCGCCGTCGATCCGTTCGACCAGGTCCAACACGGCCCGCCACTCCGGCTGCTCCAGTTCGAACGCCTCCGGCTGGATCACCCGTGGACACCGCGTGTGGAACTTGCAGCCGGACGGTGGGTCGATGGGCGAGGGGACACTCCCCTCCAGGATGATTCGGTCGCCCACCCAGCCCGGGTCCGGCTCCGGTATGGCAGACAGCAACGCCTCCGTGTACGGGTGCTGTGGCGGGGTGAACAGTTCGTCCGGGCTCGCCAGCTCCGCGACCTCGCCGAGGTACATGACGGCGATCCGATCGGAGACGTGTTCCACCACGCTCAGGTCGTGGGCGATGAACAGGTACGACAGCCCGAACTCCGCCTGGAGGTCGTCCAGGAGGTTGAGGATCTGCGCCTGGACGGACACGTCCAGCGCCGACACCGGCTCGTCACAGACGATGAACTCCGGATCCACCGCCAGCGCGCGGGCGATCCCGATGCGCTGGAGCTGGCCCCCCGAGAACTCGTTGGGGTAACGGTTGGCGTGACTCGCCGACAGCCCCACTCGTTCCAACAGCTCCTTGATCCGTTCGTCGCGGGAGGTGCCGGACTCCAGGCCGTGGATGTCCAACGCCTCGCCGATGATGTCGTTGATCGTGAGCCGGGGGTTGAGACTGGACTGTGGGTTCTGGAACACGACCTGCATCTCCTTGCGGAGCTCGCGCAGCTCCTGGCCGTCCAGTCCGGTGATGTCGCGGCCGCGGTAGTAGACGCGCCCCGCCGTCGGCTCGTGGAGCTGGAGAATCGTCCGTCCGACGGTGCTCTTCCCGCAGCCGGACTCCCCGACCAGCCCCATCGTCTCCCCCTCGTAGATCTCGAAGGAGACGCCGTCGACCGCCTTCACCTTCGCCGTCCGCCCCAGCAGTCGGTCGAGGAAGCCGCTGTCGGAGTCGTAGTACTTCTTCAGGTTCTCCACCCGCAACAACGGCTCCTCGCCCGGTCGACGACCGCCGTCGGCGGCGCCTGCCGTCGACCCGTTCTGGCTCACCGTCCCACCCCCTCGTCGTCGGCTGGGCGACCGCCGTCGGCCGCGGTAGCGTCGTCTTCGTGGTCGACCGTCACCGTGTAGTCCAGTTCACCCCGGAGCTCCCCGGTGTGGGCCAGACAGGCGGCCGACCGCTGGCCGTGGTCGCTCGCGTCCGCCGGCTCCCCGGTGTCGACGTCGACGAGCCGCGGCTCCCGTCGGGTGCAGGCCTCCTCCGCGTACGGACACCGGGGGTGGAAGTTACAGCCGGAGGGGAGCTCGATCAGGTCCGGCATCCGGCCGGGGATCGTCTGGAGCCGGTCGCGCTCGTCGCCGATCCGCGGGATCGAACTCATCAGCCCCACGGTGTACGGGTGTTGTGGGTCGTAGTACACCTCCTCGACCGGGGCCATCTCCACGGGGTGGCCGGCGTACATCACCATCAGTCGGTCGCAGAACTCCGCGACGACGCCCAGATCGTGGGTGATGAGCTGGATCGCGGTGTCGAACTCCTCGGTCACCGTCTCCAGGAGGTCGAGGATCTGCGCCTCGATCGTCACGTCGAGTGCGGTCGTCGGCTCGTCGGCGATGATGAGGTCCGGGTCACACGACAGCGCCATCGCCACGACCGCGCGTTGTTGCATCCCGCCGGAGAACTGGTGTGGGTAGTCGGAGTAGCGCTCGACGGGGTCGGGGATGCCGACCTGTTCCAACAGCTCTACCGTCCGATCCCGGGCGGCGTCGTCGTCGTACCCCATGTGGAGCCGGATCGCCTCGGCGATCTGTTCGCCGACGGTGTAAGCGGGGTTCAGCGCCGTCTCGGCGTCCTGGAAGATCATCGATATCTCGTCGCCCCGGACCTCCCGCATCTCCTCGCGGGAGAGATCCAGCAGTTCGCGCCCCTTGAACCGGATCGAGCCGGACTCGATCACGCCCGGCTCGTCGATCAGCCGCATCACGGCCAGGCTCGTGACTGACTTGCCCGCGCCGCTCTCCCCGACGACACCGAACCGTTCGCCAGCCTCGATCTGGTACGAGAGGTTCTGTGTCGCCTTCACGACGCCGTCTTCCGTGTAGAACCTGACGTTCAGGTCTTCGACTTCCAGCATCGCCATCAGCGGAACCCCCCGGAGCCGGTCTTGTCACCCTGTGGGTCGAAGGCGTCCCGGACGCCGTCGCCCACGAGGTTGATCGCCATCACGAACAGGAAGATGGCGAGCCCCGGGAACACCCCGGCCCACCACTGGCCGCGGGCGATGGAGTCCTGCTCGACGTTCAGCATGACCCCCCACTCGGCGGTGGCGGGCGACAGTCCCAGTCCGATGAACCCCAGGGCGGCCGCGGTGAGGACGGTCGTCCCGACGGACAGCGTCGCCTGGACGATCACCGGGGCCATCGCGTTCGGCAGAATGTGCCTGAGGATCACGGATCGGTCCCGGGCCCCCAGCGCCCGCGCGGCGGTGACGTACTCGTTCTGTTTCACGCTCAACACCTCCCCGCGGACGATCCGGGCGTACGACAGCCAGCCGACCGCGACGAGCGCGAACACCAACTCCCAGTACCCTCGCCCGAGGATGGCGATCACCGCGATCGCCAGCACGATGAACGGGAACGCGTACAGCATGTCGACGAGCCGCATGATCGCGCTGTCGACGTAGCCGCCGTAGTAGCCGGCGATGGCGCCCAACGGAACACCGATGAGTAGGGCGACGGCGACTGCGATGAACCCCAGCGAGATGCTCCACCGCCCGCCGAAGATCACCCGCGAGAGGATGTCGCGGCCGGCCCAGTCCGTCCCCATCAGGTGGAGCCCCAGCGGCTCGTCGTTGCCGAAGCTGTCGAGCGACGGCGGCGTGTGGCCGGTCAGGATGTCCTGCTCGGCGGGGTTGGCCGGCGCCAGCGAGAACGGCTGGACCGTCTGGCCGGCCAACACCGGCAGCTCCGACGGGAGGCCGATCGGTCGGGCGAACACCGCCAGGAACACCATCAGCCCGATGACGGCGGCGCCGAACAGGGCGAGTCGGTTGCGCTTGAACCGACGCCAGGCGTAGTACCACCGGCCGTGACCGGCCTCCTCCCGGAACGACGGCGTCCACGAGGAGATGTCGTCCCGCTCCAGCACTCTGTTCACGTCGAACCCCTCGACGGTGATGCGTCCGCGTTCGGTCGATTGCTCTCTGGTAGCCATTGTCAGTACCTGATCCGTGGGTCGAGATACGCGTACAGTACGTCCGCGAGCAGGTTGGCGAGGATCACGGAGACACCGATCAACAACACGACTGCCTGGATCACCGGGAAGTCACGGTTACCGACCCGGTTGACCAACAGCCGGCCGAGTCCGGGGTACGCGAAGACGATCTCCACGACGACGGAGCCGCTGACGATGAACGCGATCTGGATCGCCGCGACGGTGACGACGGAGATCAGCGAGTTCCGCAGGACGTGTTTCGTCACGACCGTCCGCTCCGGGAGTCCCTTCGCGCGGGCCGTCCGGACGTAGTCTTTGTCCATCTCTTCCACCATCGACGACCGCATCAGCCGCATCAGGAGTGCGGTGGAGCCGGTGCCGATGGCCAACGCCGGCAGAATCGTGTACGACAGCATCGCCGGGCTGAACAACCCCTTCTCCGTCGGCGGCAGGATGGAGAAGATATCCAGCCAGTTGCCGAACACCAGGATCAGGAGCAGCCCGAGCCAGAAGTTCGGCATGGCGATCCCGACGAGCGCGAACACTCGGGAGAACTGGTCGACGAGCGTGTTCCGGTAGTAGGCGGCCGCGACACCCGCGGGGATGGCGGTGAGTACCGCGACGCCGAACGCCATCGTCCCCATCACGAGGGTGAACGGCAGCCGGTCGACGATCTCGGCGGCCACCGGCCGTCGCGTGATGATCGACCGGCCGAAGTCGAACTGTGCGGCGTCCGTCACCCAGTTGACGTACTGGAGCCACACCGGATCGTCCAGGCCGTACTGTGCGCGGATCTCCGCTTTCGTCTCCGGGTCCAGGTCGGTGAACAACGTGACGAAGTCGATGGGGTCGCCGGGGATGAGGTGGACCATCCCGAACGTGATCGCGGTGATCCCCAACAACAACGGGATCGTGAGTAGCGTTCGCTTCAGGACGTACCGTTGCAGACTCATCGTGTTTGTGTATCGGTAGTGTGTGACACGGTGTGTATCGTTCGGATGGGTCGGTCGTGGTCGCTGTGTTCGTCGTCGCTCCGCCGTTTGCGTGTGTCGGCGGCGAACACGTCCCGCCGCCGACCGATCAGTGCGCGCCGCGTCCGCTCACTGCGGTGGGTAGGTCACCTGGTCCAGGTGTGGGCTGTACAGCGTGTCGTAGCGGTTGCTGGAGTTGGGGTGTGGCTGCCAGTTGTTCACGTCGTCGACGGCGTCCGGGTTCACCACGTCGAGCTTCTCGGCGGTCCACATGTTCGCCATCGGGAGATCGTCGGCGACGAGCTCCTGGATGTCGTCGTAGATCGGCCGGCGCGCCTCCGTGCCGACGGTGGTCTGGCCCTCCTCGATCAGCGAGTCCATCTCCTCGCTCTCGTAGAGGTTCCAGTTGAACCCGTCCGGGACGTGGTTGTACGAGGCGAGCAGCCCCTCGACGTGGCCGTTGGGGTCGGAGCCGCCCGTCCAGCCGATGCCGACCACGTCCGACGACTGGGCGGCCCCCTCCGGGTCCAACAGGAACGGCACGAGGTCGTCGAACGCCCGCACCTCCAGTTCTGCCGACAGCACCTCCGTGTCGTCGAACGCCTGTTGGATCACCTCCATCCACCGCTCCCGGGTGCGGTTGACGTTCGTGATGAGCGACATCTGGAACGGGGTCTCGACCCCCTCCTCGTCCAACGCCTCCTGGATGAGCGAGACCGCCTCTCCCTTGTCTTCGGCGACGTACTCTTGGATCAGCTCCTGTTCGCGCTCGGCGTCGAAGAACGCACCCAGTCCGGGGCTGACCGGGCCGGCGAGTCCCGTGGCTCGCCCGCCGAAGATCGCCTCGATGATCTCCGCCCGTGGGATCAGCTTCGTCAGTCCCCGCCGGAACTTGTTGTTGCCGTACGGCGACACCTCGACGGGGTAGGTGACGAAGTCGTAGCCGACGGCGCTGTCGGCGACGACCGTCCCGGTCTGACTCTCCCACTGCTGGAGCTCGAACGGGGCGGCGTTGTCGATCATCCCGAGCTCCCCGTTGGCCATCGCCTCCTCCTGGGTGACCTGCTCCGTGATGACACGGACCGTCACCTGGTCCCACGGCGCAGTCGTCGGGTAGTCGTCCCCGTCGTACCAGTAGTCCTCGTACGGGGTGAACACGACGCGGTCCTCCGGCGAGAACGTGTCGAGCAGGAACGGCCCGGTGCCGATCGACTCCTCCGTGAACGCGAAGTCGTCTTCTCCGGGACTCGTCGACACCCCGTCCACGTCGTTCGGCAGGATCGGCACCGCCGAGAGGTTCGTGAGGTACGGCGCGTGTGGGTCCGGCGCCTCCAGTTCGATCTCGTAGTCGCCGAGCACGTTCGTGGAGTCGAACCAAGACACGTCGGAGCCGTTGGTCGTTCCACGGGTCCGTTCCAACGAGAACGCCACGTCTTCGGCCGTCATCTCCTTGCCGGTGTGGAAGGTGACGCCCTCCCGGATCTGGAACGTGTACGTCGAGCCGTCGACGCTCCAGTCCGTCGCCAGCTCCCCCCGGAACTCCGAGAGGTCGAACAACGGCGCGACCAGCGTCTCGTATGAGAACGCGCCGATGGTGGAGTTGGAGGTGGCGTCCGTGATGACCGTCGGGTCGAACGTTCCGGGGTTCGCCGCCGCGGAGGCGACGAACTCCCCAGTCTGGACGTCCGACGGGTCGACCTCCTCGTCCGTCTGTGTGTCCGTCTCTCCCCCACCCGACTCCGACTCCGTCTCGGTCTCTTCGCCGCCCTGCCCGGCACAGCCGGCCAACCCGACTACCGTCCCGCTGCCCATCGCGGCCAGCACCCGTCGTCGTGTGCTCCGTTCGTGTTCGTCAGATCGTGACATGGTAACGTACTGCGCGTCGAGCCTAATAAAACGTATCGCCTGCTCAAGGCCTGAAACAAAAAGACCACGAGATTTTAGACAAAGACTATAAATACAGATACTTGACGCAGAGCCGTTCCGCCGGTCGAACTGTACGAAGCCGGTTCGGTCGCGTCGGCGTAGCGACCGACCTCCCGCCGGCGGGACTCGTTTCGTAGACGTTAATATTAGGCAGCGAAACAGTCTGGTAGAATGTCGATACGGGAGACGGAGCCGTTGCCGGCGCCGGTCGTCGTGTCGCTGTACCGTGGCGCCGTCGCCGTCGGCGGCGCGGCGCCGGCGGCGGTGTTGTGTGGCGCCCGTCTCGGTCTCGGGCCGGCGGCGCTGCGGCACCTCCACGAGGGGTGGGTGGACTGGGCGGCCGGTCGTCTTCGCGTCCCCGCCGGCGAGCCGTGTGCCTGTCGGGACTGCTGTGAGACGGCTCGTGAGGCCGCCGCCGAGACGGACGAGTCCGCGCTGTCGGTCCTGTCCGACCGGTGTTGGGAGCCGCCACACGGCGGCCGGACGGTGTCGTTCGGCTGGTCCCGGCGACTGACGGCGGTCCTCGCCCACACGCTGGACAGACGGCGAGACCGCGAGTACACTCACGAGGGCCGGCCGTTCGAGCGCGGGCTCGCGGCCGCCGCCGACGCCGCCGCCGGCGTCGACCCCGCGGGCGTAGACCCCCGCCGGCTCCGCGCGACGGCCGCGGCCTTCTTCGCCCGAGTCGGCGCCGAGCGAGCGACGCTCGCGGCGCTCGTCGGCACGGACGACGACACTGCCCGCGCGTTCGTCCGCCGCCACGGGACGGCGGCCGCGGACGCGCTGGCGGCCCGGTGTGGCGACTCACGGACGGACGGGCTCGACCCCGACCGGTTCCCGTCGGTCGCCGACCCGACGCCGCTGCCCGACGAACCGTTCGACCCGCGAGCCTTCGACGCCGCGTGGCGCGCGGAGCGCGCCGCCGGCGGCGACGGCCGCCGGCTGTCGAACCCCCGGCCGTCGGACGTACCGCCGGAGACGGACTACGACTCGGCGCGTCACGGCCCGGTGTACCGTGACTACGACGACCACGTCCGTCGGACGGACGCCGGTCCGGTGTCGACGCTGCCGACGCGACTCCGTGCCGAGGACGACACCACGGACAGCACCGCAGGCGACGCGATGGATAGCGCCAGGGACGACACCACGGACAGCACCGCAGGCGACGCGATGGATAGCGCCAGGGACGACACCACGGACAGCACCGTAGAGGACACCACGGACATCACCGTGGAGGACACCACGGACAACACCCCAGGCGACACGACGAACGGCGCTGGGGACGACGCCGACGACCCCGCGGCCGACAGCACGACTCGGGGGACGACGACGCCCACGTCGCCACCGACGAGGCTGGACGAGACGGACGACCCGGACGAGCCGACGGCGACGAGCGACGAGTCGCCGGGTGATGGGGCGGAGTCGACGACGGGTGCCGACGGCCCGGGGGGCGCCGGAACAGACTCACCCGCGGAGACCACAGGGCCTCGGCTCGGTCCGGACGCCGGCGAGGCGTCGGCGGCGCCCCGGAACCGCGCGACGGAGCCGATCCGACTGACGGAGTCCGTCCGAGTCGCGGTCGCGGGGCTGAACGGCGGCCAGCCGACGGACGCCCGGGTCGTCCTCGGCGCCGACGAGGTGGTCGTCGCCGCAGACGAGACGGTGACGATCCCGCTGTCCGCCGTCGTGGACGTGGCCGTCGACTACGTCCCCGACGGGATGGACGACGTGTTCGACGACACCGTCGCGGTCGCGTACCGCCGGGACGGCCGTCGTCGGCTCGCCGTCGGCGAGTTCCCCGGTCGCCGCCAGGTCGACGCCGCCGACGCGTTGTTCGAGGCGCTGCTGGCCGACGAGACCGTACTCGTCACTCACCCCGCCCGGATCGGTGGCCGTGTGACGGACGAACGCCCGCGCCCCTGTACGGTCGTCCCCGAGGGGCGACGGCTCGCGTTCCACGCCGACGGCGAACCGGTGACGACCATCCACCCGACGGAACTGGTCCACGCCGAGCGGGGCCGCCAACGGGTCGCCGACGGCGGCGACACCCGGAAGGCGGTGAAGGTCCGCCACCACGACGGCGGCGACACCGTGACGACGGAGTTCGGCGCCGCCGACGACCGACTGTTCCGGGTGCTCGAACGCCGGATCACCCACGACTACCGCCGGCGAGAGGAACGTCTCCGGGACCTGGACCTCTCCGAGGCGGAGACGGAGACGCTCGTCGCGCTGTACTCGGCCGGCGACGAGATGGACGTCGGGATGCTGTTGGACGTGGACCCGGAGGGTGTCGGACAGATTCTGGAGTCGCTCTCGGCGAGAGGGCTGGTCGACGTGGAAGACGACCCCGGACTGACCGCGATGGGGGAGACGGTAGTGTCCGAGCGGCTGGACGACGTGAACGACTGACCACGCTGCCGTCACGCGCTCCACTCACCGCGGCCCGACCCCGGTCTCCGCCCGTCCTGTTCGTACGAGCTACGGCCAGTTTTTTAAATCTACGTGCTATTACGACGGTATCCCGATGGCAGACGAAACGCGGGAGTTTCCACGGCGCACAGTCGTATCGGCAGTCGGCGCGGGAGCAGTCGGCGGTCTGGCAGGCTGTCTCGGTGGCGACTCCGGCGGCAGTGTCGACGAGTCGGCACCGACGATCACTCACGAACGGTTCGGCAAGGGTGAGACACCGCTCACGTACCAGACGAGCACGTTCTACACACCGATCGAAGAACAGAGCGACCAACCGGCGGCGGCGCCGGCGCTGAAAGAACAACACGAGGCGTGGGCGGAGAACCACCCCGACTACCGGATCGACGTCAAGTACCCGGCGTTCGGGCAGTGGAAGAACAACCTCCTGACGAGTGCCGCCGAAGGGAACGCCCCGGACGGGTCGACACTCGACTCGAAGTGGGTGGCGGACTTCTACGAGTACCTCCAACCGCTGAACGACTACGTCGACGACATCGACGACTTCTTCCCGTTCGTCAGGGAGACCGCGGTGCGGGACGGCGACCTGTTGGCGGCCTGGAAGTACACGGGGTGTCGGTGTCTCTACTACCGACAGGACGTCCTCGACACGTACAACGACGGTGACCCGCCGACGACGTGGGAGGAACTGTTGACCGTCGGCCAGGAGATCGACGCAGGCGAGGAGATGGACGCGTTCATGTTCCCGACGTCGTCGGCGCTCACGAACCTCCCGTACTTCTGGAGTGCGGGCGGTGAACTGCTCGACGACTCGGGTGCGCCGGTGTTGGGTGAGGACGCGAACCGGCAGGCACTCGTCGACGCGCTGTCGTTCGTCCGTGATCTCGTCGACACGGGTGTCACCCCCCAGCGCGTCGCGAGTATCGAGGAAGTGGAGTTCCTCCCACGAGAGGGTCGTGCCGGCAACCTCGCGATGTTCGTCGGCAACAACGACCAGATCGAACGGAACATCAAGAACCCTATCGAGGCCGACGACGGGGTCCCCGACGACCGGTGGGAACGGTGGAAGGTCGCCAAGATCCCACGCCCGGCCGACGGGGAACACACGACCGGCGTCGGTGGGTGGACCGAGGGGACGTTCCGCAGCAGCGACGACGGGGCCGCGGACGCGATGAAGTCGTTCATCGCGAAGTTCGTCGAACCGGAGTCGATGGGGCGGTACTGTGAGTCGGCGGCGCTGCTGCCGACCCGCGAGTCGGTGTTCGACGACGAGGAGCTGTACGACCCCGACACCCCGTACCAGGATCGGTTCCGAGAGTTCCTCCAAGACGGGGTCGCTCGTCCGCCACGACCGATCTACAGCACCATCGCCTCCGAGTACGTGATCGCCATCGAGAACGTCGTAACCGACCAGGCCGACCCCGAGTCGGCGGCCGAGACGATGATCACCAACGTCGCCGACGAGTACGATGCCAGCTAACACGACGGGACCGACTGCTCGACACCACAGATGACGGGGATCGATCCGACGACAGACGGCTCGTCTTCCCGCCTCCGGGCCGTGGGACGCCGACTGCTGGACCACCCAGTGCCGTGGCTCGCCCCGGCGCTGGTGTTGCTCGGGGTGTTCCAACTGTACCCGATGGTGGAGGCCGTGTCGATGAGCTTCACCAACGAGAGCCTCGTCACCACGGACACGGAGTTCGTCGGGATCGAACAGTACGCCCGACTCGTGACCGACCCCGAGTTCTGGGCGATGCTGCGGGTGACGGCGATCTACGCGTTCTCGAGTGTCGTGCTCCACGTCCTGTTCGGACTGGTGCTCGCGCTGGCCATCGACTACGGGGTCCGGCGCGGGCTCCGTGGGCACCTCACGACCCGCGTGTCGGTGTTGCTCGCGTGGATCGTCCCCGGGATCATCATCGGACTCGTCTGGAAGGTGATGCTCGTCGAGAGCGAGCTCGGCGCGATGAACTACTTCTTGGGGCTGGTCGGGATCGGGCCGGTGCCGTTCCGGTCCGACCCGACGCTGGCGTTGGTGTCGACAATCGTCGCGGGAACGTGGCGAGGCACGGCCTTCTCGATGATCATGATCTACGGCGGGCTCCAACGGGTCCCACAACGACTGTACGAGGCCGCCCGTGTCGACGGCGCCGGACGGTGGGACCGGTTCCGCCACGTCACGCTCCCGCAGCTGAAGTCCGTGTTGTTCGTGACGGTCGTGTTGGTGACGATCTACGCGCTCAACACGTTCGACCTGATCTTCGCCCTGACCGGTGGCGGTCCCGGCCGGTCGACACAGGTGTTGGCTCTGTTCATGTACCAGGAGGCGTTTCAGGACAACGCGCTCGGCCGCGGAGCGTCGATCGCGGTCGTGATGTTGGTCGCGAACCTCGCGCTCACCGCGGTGTACCTCTACGCCTTCGACATCTCGGAGGAGATATGACGACCGACGAACCCAAATCCGACGGCGGGACATCCGTCACGACCCGACACGGACAGCCCACGGGCCGACTCAGACGACTCACCGAGACGGTCACGACTCCGACGGTCGTCGACGCCGCGGTGTACACCCTGTACGCCGTCGCGATCGTCTTCTTCGTGTTCCCGGCGTTCTGGGTGGTGTCCGCGAGTCTCCGACAGGAGGGTGGGCTGTTCAGCTCCCCGTTCCGGTTGTTCCCCGCGGAGGTCTCGCTGACGGCCTACCAACAGGTGATCGACGCCGGGGTGGCGACGTGGCTGCTGAACTCGACGATAGTCACGGTCTTCGGTGTCGGCGGGATCTTGGTCGTCTCCGTGCCGGCAGCGTACGCCTTCTCCCGGTTCGAGTTCCGGGGCCGGCGTGGGCTGCTCGGGATCGTGTTGTTGTTCCAGATGATCTCCCCGGTGATCATCATCGTCCCGTTGTACACGGTGATGTCGACGCTGGGGCTGCTCCGGACCCGTGCCGGACTCGTGTTGTTGTACGTCGGGATCCAGACGCCCTTCTCCATCTGGCTGTTGAAGGGGTACTTCGACACGGTTCCGGTGGAGTTGGACTACGCCGCCCGGATCGACGGCTGCAATCGACTCCAGACGCTCCGGTACGTGTTGTTGCGCCCGGTCGCTCCGGGGATCGCGGTCGTCGGCATCTTCAACACCGTGTTGACGTGGTCGGAGTTCGTCCTCGCGTTCACGGTGTTGCGGAGCGAGAGCCGGCTCCACACCATCTCGATCGGCGTCTACAAGTTCCAGGGCCAGTACGGCAACGACTGGCGTGCCATCGCGGCCGCGAGCGTGATCGGGATGCTCCCGTTGATCCTCGTCTTCCTCGGACTGCAGCGGTACTTCGTGAAAGGACTCGTCGAAGGATCACTCAAAGGATGACAGACGACTACAGACGTGGCGCCGAACGGACACGCCACCGCGAATCTCCGCGCAACGCCGAACAGACAGACGACCGGGCGACGACAGACGGCGGTCAAGCCCGTCGTCGGTCGGAGACCGGGGTGCCGCTCGAACTGACGGACGTGACGAAGACGTACGGTGACTCCGCGACGGCGGTCGAGGACCTCTCCCTGTCGCTCCGTGACGGCGAACTGTTGGTTCTCGTCGGTCCGTCCGGCTGTGGGAAGTCGACCACACTCCGGATGATCGCCGGGTTAGAGGAGCCGACGAGCGGAGACGTCCGGATCGACGGCCAGTCCGTGCTCGGACTCGAACCAGAGGCGCGCAACACCGCGATGGTGTTCCAGAACTACGCGCTGTACCCACACATGACGGCTCGCCAGAACATCGGGTTCGGCCTGCGGATGACGACGAACCTCTCCGACGAGGAGATCGCCGCCGAGGTGGAGTCGGTCGCCGACACGCTCGACGTGACCGAGCTACTCGACGACACTCCAGACTCGATGTCCGGCGGTCAACAACAACGCGTCGCACTCGGACGGGCGATCGTCCGCGACCCGTCGGTGTTCCTGTTGGACGAGCCGTTGTCGAACCTGGACGCGACCCTCCGGGCCCGGATGCGGACGGAGATCCAACAGCTCCAACGCGACCTGGGCGTGACGACCGTCTACGTCACGCACGACCAGACGGAGGCGATGACGATGGGTGACCGGGTGGCCGTGTTGTTGGACGGCGAGATCCAACAGGTCGCGCCGCCGATGGACTGTTACCACGAACCCACGAACCTGTTCGTCGCGCAGTTCGTCGGTGAGCCCTCGATGAACACGCTCTCGATGCGCGCCGAGCGCGACGGGTTCGCCGGACCGGTCGACTACCCCGCCGTCGAGCCACTCGTGGACGCTGCCGACGGCTTCGACCGAGTGACGGTCGGTGCCCGGCCGGAGGATGTCGTCGTCACCGAGACGGGTGACACGAGAACGACACTGCCTGCGACGGTGGACGTCACCGAACCGGTCGGAGAACGCTCGTTCGTCCACGCGACGCTGGACGGCGGACCGAGCGTCACGGCTGCCGTCGACGGAGGCGCCGACGTGAGGGAACGCGACCGAATCGGGCTCCGACTCCCGCCGGATCGGCTCCACCTGTTCGACACCGACTCCGGCGAGGCGATCCACCACCCCGACCGCGAGTCGGCGGTGGAGTTCGACCTCGCCTGAACCCGGCAGTCACGACCGCTCGGACTGTCGGGAACTCCACACGGTGACGGGACTCGCGAGTCGATTCGAGAGAACTGCTCCGGCCGGGATTCGAACCCAGGTCATTGCCTCGAGAGGGCAATATGATTGGCCGGACTACACTACCGGAGCGCGCATCAATCGGTAACGGTGTCACACTCAAAACGGTGTCGTTTCGCCGTCGCCGTGGTGCGGTCTCACAGTCCCTCGCCCACACGGTCGTCGCCCCGTTCGCCCGTCACTCCGTGGCGACGCTCGTCTGCATCCCTTCGGAGTTGAACGCCGAGCCGGCGCCGGCCTCATCCAACACGATGACCCCTGCCGACGACCCCGTAATCTCGCCGAACTCCTGGATGGCGCGGTCTGCGGCCGCCTGGGCGTCCAACCCGGACTCCAGGTGCCGCACGGCACGCCGCGTCAGCGTCGCCTTGGCGATGTCCTCGCCGGCGCCGGTGGCCGAGGCTCCACCGGCCGGCGCGGCGAAGAACCCCGAACCCAGCTGTGGCACGTCGCCGACGCGCCCGGCGAGGGCGAACGTCCGGCCGCCGGTGGAGGTGGCGGCGGCGAACCCGTCGGTCTCGGGGTCGTGTGCCACGGCGCCGACCGTGTCGTGGCCGCCGAACCGCTCGTCCAGCCAGTCGAGGTGGTCGCGCGGGCCGCCGGTCGGCGGGTCTGCGTCCTCGTAGTCGGCCCGCGCCTCCTCCGTCAGGAGGTCCACGTCCGTCTCGACTCCGTAGTCGGCCGCGAGCTCGCGGCCCGGCTCCCCGGCCACGAGAACGTGTGGCGTCTCCTCCATCACCACCCGCGCGGCGGCGACGGCGTCGCGCACGCCCGCGAGGGAGGCGACGGCCCCGACCGCGCGGTCGTCCGTGGCGATTCCGGCGTCCGTCCGGACGACGCCGTCCGACTGCACCGCGCCGCCGTAGCCCGCGTTGAACCGGTCGTCCGCCTCCAACAGTTCGACGGCGTCGACGACCGCGTCGACTGCCGTCTCCGCCGCCGCGCCCGTCGCCGCCGCGTCGTCTAAGGCTGCCTGTCTGGGCTCCGGTTCGTCGGGAACGCCGCCCGCGCCGCCGTGACAGATGACTCGCACACCCGAACTTGGGGCAGGCCGGGGGGTTAACGAGTCGGGAACCGGAACGGAGTGAGTGGACGGCGGTATCGAACCGTGAGTGTTAAAATGATAGTCAACATCGTCGGTCGCATGGCGGCAGCCGTCGCACAGACCGGCGTCTCGCTGGGCCGACAGCTGTTCTTCTTCCTATTCTTGCTCGTGCCGGGCTACTTCGCGGTGCGGGCGTACTACTGGGCGAACGTCGCACTGGAGAACGACGGCCGGGTGAACCGACTCGTGTCGATGGCCGTCGGGGGGTTCCTGTCGCTGGCGGCCGTGGCGCTGTGGCGAGAACTCGTGCCGACGGTTCGGTTCGCCCCGCTCGCGTTCCTGTCGCCGGAGTGGTTCGTCGTAGACCGCGAACTGGCCGTTCAGACGATTTCGCGGCTGTCGGTTCTGGAGTCGGTGAACCTGATTGCGTCGCAGGTCGTCGTCGCGGTGCTCGGGGGGTACGCCTGCGGGCTGGCGAAGCGTCGTCTGTTCGAGGGCCGACGCGGTGGCTCCCGTCGCACACGACCCTGGGAGCGACTCGTCGACAGCCTCGGGCCCGGAGACACGGTCGAACTGCTGACGACGGACGGGAGTCGCGTCGTCGGCGAGGTTGCGGCGTTCGACTCACGGCCTGGCGACGACGACATCCTACTCGGGAACGTCCGGCGGTCTGATCGAGCCCCCGACCTCCGTCGGCCGCGAGGCTCCGGACTCACACGCGTCTCCCGCGAGAACGTCGCCCGGCTGTCGGTGCGGCGACCCAGCGGCGACGACGAGGAGTCCGGTGCGTGAACGCGGTACGGGAGGGTCTGCCGGTCGTTGCGCTGCGACGACGCCACCACGTCGCTCCGGGGCACCGGCGGTATCTTTTTGCCGGCTAGTACGGTAACGAGTGCATGGACCTCGCCAGTGTCGTCTCCGGGGTCTTGCGGTTCCTCACGACGACCGCCGGGGTCGTCACCTCGCTCGGTGTGGGTGGACTTCTCGCCGCGACCGCGTCGAAGACGGTGCGGAAACGGCTCTTCGGGAGCGGGCTCGACAGGTTCGCCAGACGGCTCTACCGGCGTCGCCGTGTGCCGGATACACTCGCGGCGGCGCTGATGGATGGCGACCCCGTGGACGTGACGGATCACGGCTTCACCTGGCTGCCGCCCGAGCGGTTCACCGACGACTCGGATGTCGACCCGGAGGCGTGCTGGCGACGGGAGTTCCGCTTCGCCGAGATCCACCGCGGATTCGCCGCGGATCGCGTGTCGCCCGATCAAGAGTCGGGCTCGCTCACGACGGAGTTGGTCGAGAAGCTACGTGATGGGGGCGCACGGGTCGTTCTCGGCGCTCCGGGGGCGGGTAAGTCCACGCTCGTCCGTCAGGTGGCAGAGCAGTGGCGGATGGGTGAGGACGGTGAGGAGGGCGTCGGTCGCGTGCTCTACCGCGACCGCGGCAGCGGCGCGCAGATCACCGACACCGACGAACTCGCCGCGGCGATTCGTCGGACTCCAGAGCCGGTGTTGGTGATCGTCTCGGACGCGACACGACGGCCACACCTCCCCGTGTTCACGCTGCTGGACGAGTTCGCGGACGACGAGGAGGTGAGTTTCCTGTTCGACTCCCGCGAGACGGAGTGGGACGACGGGATCACCGAGACGGCGCGGAGGCTTGCCGACGACGACACTGACGCGGACATGGTCGCGCCCGACAGTAATCGCTGGGGGGATATTATCGCTGCAAAGAACAATCTCGACACGGTTTCGCTGGGCGGGCTGACAGCGACCGAGACGGAGTGGGTGATCGACAGCTTCGAGCGGGCGACTGGGCAGTCGGTGCGGATGGACCCCGAGAGGATTCACGACCGGATCACCGACGACAATCAGGCGAGCGCGATGCTGTTGCTGTCGTACTTCTTTCCCGTTGGCCATCCTGTGGTAGATTGGAGTAACTCGGAGTTTTCGTTGGAGAGGCATGTTGCGGAGGTGTATAACGACGTAACTCCCGATGGCCCAGAGACAGGTCTATCGGCGGCCGATCGGCTTCGCCGTCAGACCGCAATCGGAGTGAACGTTCTGAACGCAGCCGGGTTCACGGTGCGAGAGCAATCACTGCTCGGGTTGGCCAGTAATGTGGAAGAACAAAACGAAGTGACTAGATTACTAGGAGGCGATATGGATGAAAAAGTTGTTTTTAGCCGCGATGGTAACTCGTTCGGGACGAACCACGAGTTGTGGTCAGAGCTGTTTCTGGTTCGACTGGCAAAGGATGCAGTTGGTCGACAGTCCTTTGAGAACTGTCTAAACGAGTTGTCAGTCGACCCGTACGACGAGTCTCGAGGACAATTCCTGCTCGAGATATTCGAGATTGGTGCGCGACGGCCTAAGCTGACACCACTGTTCGGGAAGACTGAGGAGTCCGGCATCAACCCACCGGACTCGTGGAGCCGTCAGCGGCTTGCGAATCTGCGTGGATTGATGAAACTTAATTCCGGGGAGTTAGACGACGCGACAGATGAAAACGAGTTCGTTCTGGAGAAGACTGAGGACGACAGCATGGAAGCAGCGGCTCTCGGGAATCTTGGTTTAATTGAAAAAAGAAGAGGGAATTTAAATAAAGCAGAAAAGTATCATAAAAAAAGTTTGGAACTAAAAGATGAACTGAACGACATCGCTGGTCGTGCAACGAGTTTTCACAATCTTGGATCAGTAGCTCTACGACAAAAAAATTACCAGAATGCAAAAAAGTACTATGAGAAAAGTAGAAACATGTTTGAGGAAATAAATCACAGATCCGGTCTGGCAGCGTGTTCCGAGAACCTCGGACTAATCGCACGTAACCAAGAAAACTACGCGATTGCAAAGAAATACCACAAAAAAAGCCTAAAGCTAAAAAAAGAGCTAGACGATGCAGCCGGCCGGGCAACAACTCTCAACAATCTTGGACTAATAGCGCAGAACAAACGAATATACTCTGAAGCAAGAGAATATTACAAAGAAAGCCTAGAACTATCAAGGGGATTAGGAGACACAGTTGGCCAAGCAAAGAGTCTCAACAATCTTGGAGTACTTGCCGAGGAAACGGACGACTGGGACGACGCGAGAGAGAAGTTCGAGGACGCGGCGGCGATAAACGACAAGATTGACGACTTCAGAGAGTTCCTGAAGACAGACCGCAACGCGATCCGTGCTCACCGCGAACTCGGCAACAACACCGAAGCACTCCGCCGCGCCCACGAGTCACTTGAACGAATCGAAAAGTCCGATCTTGATGAATTGGACGGTCACCGCCAGTTCCGCGAAGACGTAATCGACGACCTCACAGACTGACCCCCCACCACCGCTCCCCGCAAATCTCACGCCAACCACACCCTGACCACACGTCACACAGTCGCACAACCGGGCTCACACCGCCGAACGCGGAGAACGGCAGGCATTTACCAGCCCCACGGAAAATCCGACGTGTCTATGAGCTACGAGCACATCGAGGCCCCGGAGACGGGTTCGAAGATCACGCTCGCCGACGAGGAGACGGGTGAACTGAACGTCCCCGACGACCCGATCGTGCCGATTCTCTACGGCGACGGGACGGGCGAGGACGTGGGGCCGGCCGCAGAGGAGGTTCTGAGCGCCGCGGCAGAGGCGACCGGCCGCGAGATCAACTGGATGCGGGTGTACGCGGGCGAGACGGCCCGGGAGAAGTACGACGAGAATCTGCCAACGGAGACGGTAGAGGCGATCCGCGAGCACCGCGTCGCGCTGAAGGGGCCGCTGACGACGCCGGTCGGCTCCGGCTTCCGGTCGCTGAACGTCGCCTTACGCCAGACGCTGGACATGTACGCCAACGTCCGGCCGACCTACTACCTCGACGGCGTCTCCTCGCCCGTGAAGGCACCCGAGGAGATGGACATGGTGACGTTCCGCGAGAACACGGAAGACGTCTACTCCGGGATCGAGTTCGAGGAGGGGACCGAGGAAGTCGAACGGGTCCGCGAGTTCATCGAAGACGAGATGGGGTACGACTCCATCCACGAGGGCCCGGTCGGGATCGGGATCAAGCCGATCACGGAGTTCGGGACGAAGCGGCTCGTCCGCGAGGCCATCGACTACGCCCTGGAGAACGACCGCGACTCCGTCACCCTGGTCCACAAGGGGAACATCATGAAGTTCACCGAAGGGCAGTTCCGCGACTGGGGCTACGAGGTCGCCCGCGAGGAGTACGGCGAGAACGTCATCACGGAGGACACGCTGTGGGAGGAGCGCGACGGCGAGGCGCCCGAGGACGCCGTCGTCGTCAACGACCGGATCGCGGACAACATGCTCCAACAGCTGTTGACCCGGACGGACCAGTACGACGTACTGGCGATGCCGAACCTGAACGGGGACTACCTCTCTGACGCCGCCGGCGCACAGATCGGCGGGCTCGGGATCGCACCGGGCGCCAACTTCGGCCACGGTCGCGTGCTGGCGGAGCCGGTCCACGGCTCGGCGCCGAAGTACGCCGGCGAGGACAAGGTGAACCCCTCGGCGATCATCCTCTCGGGCCGGATCATGCTGGAGTACATGGGCTGGGACGACGCCGCCGAACTCGTGCGTGACGCCGTCGAAGAACAGATCGTCTCCGGGCGCGTCACCTACGACTTAGAGCGCCAGCGCGAGGACGCCACGAAGCTGGGCACCTCGCAGTTTGCCACGGAAGTCGCCGAACGCATCGAAGAGCTGGCCTGATCGCCCGGTTTCGTTCCTCGTTCCGGTGCGAAACCATCGGTTAGTTTATTATTCTTTCGTTTCCAACTGACACATCGAGGATGGAGTTCTCCCGGACGATGTCCGGCTTTCGGGTCGTCGACAGCGACGGCACGGTCACCCAGTTCGAGACGGACGGCTGGGAGTCGACGACGGAGGCCCCCTCGGTCGCGGAGACGCTGGCCGAGCGGGTGGACGGCCCCGACGAGCCGGCGGCGGTCGTCGCCGCCGAGACCCGGGGGCTCGTCGCGCCGGACGTGCAGGTGGAGGTAGCCGACCTGGAGAGTGGGGAGTACCACGTGCACAACTGGACCGGACAGCGGGTGTCGCTCCCGGCTGGGTCGTACCTCGTCCGGATCCTGGCGCCCGTCAGGACGTTCGTCCGCGTCGACGGGCCCGTCCGGGTCTCTCGGTCCGGGCTGGAGCACGTCACCGTCGAGTTCGGAGAACCGACCCCCGTCTCCGTCGGGTTCGAGCCGTCCGTCGACGAGCCGACCGGGACGGTGACGGTGCCGCGGACGGTCGAGGGGGTGGCGGCGGCGGTGGAGACGTTCGCAGCCGGCGCCGAGCTGACGACCCCGGATCGGTCGTGGCCCAGCGTCAGGGATCCGGCGCCGCGCGTCGCCTTCGGCTCGGAGACGACGGTGTCCCCGTCGGTGACGGAACGGCTCGACGACGACACCGGCGTTACGCTCACGCTCCCGCGTGACCTCCAGACCGTCTTGACGAGCACGACGCTCGCGTACTACCTCGGGGCGGCGGTAGAGGTGGTCGACGGCGCGACGCCGCGGCTCGACCTCGACGGGCGGTCGGTGTCGCTGGGCCCGTCCGGACCGGTGTCGACTCACGACGACGTGACACATCCCGGGGGCGCGACCGGCTACGCGAGCCGGGCGGCGCGGGTGCTCGAAACGGCCTTCTTCGGCGATCACCTGGTCCGTGGGGTCGGTCCGTACGGCCCCCCGGTGTCGGCGGCGACGAAGCTGTCGCGCGTCGGGATCGACCCCGAGCGACTGTACGACGCCCCGCTCGCGCAACGGGTCGCGCGGTACCTGGACGCGCCGCTCGCGCCGCTCGTCACGGAGCTGCCCGACTGGCACCTCTCCGTGTCCGTCGCCCCACGGTACGAGAGCCTGGAGGTGCTCGCCCGGACGGTCCACAGGCTGCCGGCACCGGTGCCACCCCGCGGCCGCACCCTCTCGACGGCGGAGGTGGTCGACGGCGACTGGGAGTGTCGGCGCCCACGGACGGACGGCGGCCACTGTGTCGACGAGCCCGGCGGGGCCGGCGATCCGCCACGCCCGCTCCCTTCGCGTCGGATCGCGGCCGCACACGACTGTGGGACCGTCCACGGCTGGAGTGGCCCGGGCCAGCCCGTCACGGCGTTCGACGCCGTGCCAGCGGGGTTCCGCAACCGCGACCGCTACGCCGACGGAGCGGAGACACTGTCCGTGTTGGCCGTCTCCAGTGGTGTCGACGAACACGCGGAGTTGGAACGAGCAGTGAGCCACTACGACCGTCGGAGCGAGGACCTGGGGCTGGCCGTGACGACGCTGACCGACCCGACGGTCGGAGAACTCGCTCGGGCGCTCGAGCGCGGAACGGACCTCCTCCACTTCGTCGGTCACCGCGAGCCCACCGGGCTCGCGTGTGCCGACGGCGTCTTCTCGCCGACGACGCTCCGAGAGTCGAACGCACGGACGTTCTTCCTCAACACCTGCGACTCCTACGAGGACGGCGTCACGCTCGTGGAGCGTGGCAGCGTCGCCGGCGTGGTCACCTGCCGGGACGTGTTGGACGGGATGGCCGCCGGCGTCGGGGCGACGTTCGCCAGGCTGTTGGCCTCCGGCTTCTCCGTCGCCGGCGCGACCCAGACGGCACGCCACGAGGCGTTGGTCGACCCCGACTACCTCGCGGTCGGCGACGGAACACACGTCGTCTCCCAGTCGGACGACATCCTGCCGTCGCGCTACGAGGTGACGCGGCCCGACGACGACCGGTACACGGTGACGGCCCGGAACTTCTCGCCCGGCTGCGCCGGCGCGCAGGTCGTCCACGCCCGAATCGACGCCGACGACGGGCCGCGGCTCAACGGGCAGCGCCGTCGCCACGAGATGGACCGTGACGCGTTCGAGACGTTCCTCGACGACAACAGTGGCCCGTACCTCTACCGCGGCCGAGTGTTGTGGACGGAGGAGGCTCGCGACCGACTGCTGTAGTCGACTACTCCGCCCAGTCCGGGTCCGTCCGCGGGGGTGCGAACACGTCGACGCCGACGACCGGCTCGTCGCCGCGGTTCTCGGCGGCGTGTGGCTCACCGCCCGCCAGGACGTAGGAGTCGCCGGCCGACACGACGCGTTCCTCCCCGTCGACGAGGAACGTCAGCTCCCCGCGTGCGACGTAGCCCGCCTGTTCGTGGGGGTGACTGTGCTCCGGGACCGTCGCACCCGGTTCGATCTCGAACTGTTGGACGCTCGTCTCCTCGCCGGCCGCCCCCTGTTGGAGGACCACGTCCGGCACCGCCTCGACGCCGTCCGCGTCCGCGTGGCTGACTGTCTCCATCGACACAGCCTACCACCCGCCGAGTCAAGAGTTCCGGGGCCGGTCACCCCTCCCACTCCTCGAACGAGCGGTACACGCCCTTCGAGAGGTACCGCTCGCTGGAGTCACAGAACACGGTGACGACGGCCTCGTGCGGGACCGTCGTCTCGCCGTCGCGGATCTCGCGGGCGACCCGCCGGGCCGCCAACGAGTTGGCGGCCGCGCTGGAGGCGACCAACTGTCCCTCCTCGGCCGCGAGTCGTTGCATCTCCGCGTGGACCGCCTCGTCGGACACCGTCACCAGGTCGTCGACGAGGTCCGGATCGAACAGTTCGTTCGTCGCCGGGTCGTGGGTGCCGATCCCCTCCGTCTTGTACTCCCCCTCCTCCGGTTCCTCGTCGAAGAAGGCGCCGTACATCGACCCCTCCGGCTGGACGGCGACGATCCGGGTGTCCGGCTGTCGCTCCAGGGCGTACTCCGCCATCCCCATGAGGGTGCCGCCGGTGCCGGTCCCAGCGACGATCGCCCCGACCGCGCCGTCCAGCGCCTCGTACACCTCCGGTGCGGTCGTGGCGTAGTGCGCCTCCGCGTTCAACGGATTCTGGAACTGCTGAGGAACGACCCCGCCGTCCAACTCCTCGGCGAGTTCGTGGGCGCGCTCGATGGCACCGCCCATCCCCTCGTCGGTGGGTGTGTTGACCACCTCCGCGTCGAGCGCTCTCATCAGCTGTTGTTTCTCGACGCTGAACCGCTCGGGAACGACGAAGACGGCGTCCACGTCGAGTTGGCCGGCCGCGACCGCCAGCCCGATGCCGGTGTTGCCGGCCGTCGGCTCGATCACGGTGCCGTCCGGCTCCAGGTCACCGTCGGCCAACATCCCCTCCAGCATGTACTTCCCGATCCGGTCTTTCACGGACGCGCCCGGGTTGAACGACTCCAGCTTCGCGTACACCGGGACGGCGTCGGGCGAAGCGCTCACCCGCACGAGCGGCGTCTCACCCACCGTCTCCAGCACGGAGTCGAGTGGCTCGGTGTGTGTCGTCACGGCTCGGCAAATGTTGCCCCTGGTACCTGTATCTGTCTGTCCGTCGGCAGGGGGCCGCCGGCTCAGTCGGCGGCCTCGCCGGCCTCGTCTGCGCCCGCCTCCGCCTCTGCCTCCGCGCGGTCCGCGACCGTTCGCCCTTCCGTCTCCGGGTACGAGACGTCCGCCAGCGCCGCTTCAGTGTCGATTCCCTCCGCTTCGGCGACCGCCTCCACGAGCGCCCGGGTCTCTGCGACCTCACGGCGTAGCTCTGCCGTGTCCGTCTCCGTGCTCTCGACAGCCTGCTGGAGGCTCTGGATCTCTCCGCGCATCTGATCGATGCGTTTGAACAGCTGCTCGGCGATGTCGGTGACCTTCTGGAGCTTCTTGGCCGTGCTTCCGAGTCCCATACACTACTCTTTGCCGCCGGCTCCGTGTGTCTTCCGGTGTCCGTGACCGGTATCCGACTGGGCACCCGACCTGCCGGTGTGCTGACGAAGGATCTCCGGCGAATCTCTCGGGCCGGCGGCGGCTACCACCCACAGTTCCTCGGAGACGACCCGGACGCCCGCGAGTTGGCCGGGCGGGTGATCGGCGTCTACCAGGGCCACGTCGGCGAACCCCGGCGAGCGCTGACGGAGGCCGTGACCGCGCTGGAGCGGGAGACGGACGACTTCAAACTCGTCCGCGGGCTGGCGAAGCTGTTGGACGACGAGGCCACCTTCGAGACACGGTCGCCGCTCCCCCCCGAACGGGTGCGCCGGACCGCCTTCGAGGCCGCCGAGACGGTCGGGGTCGCCGACGAGACCGACCGCGAGCGGGCGTTGACGCGGGCGGCCGACGAGTTAGGTGCCGACCCGGAGACGGTGGCGGCGTCGCTGTACGCCGACCGGGAACCCGAACAGATCCTCACGCGACTGGGGGCGGAGCCGACGCCGGCGTCGCTGTGTGTCCGTTACGACTTCGCGCTGGCGGCGGCGGCACTACTGGACGCGACGGAGGTCCGACTGCGGGCGTCGGACCCGAAGGCGCTCGTGTCGGCCGCCTCCCGGGCCGGACTGCTGTACGAGGTGTTCGAGACGGGAGCACCGGCGACGGGAGAGACCCCCGCGCTGTCCAGCCGCGAGGCCGTCGTCACCGGGCCGGACGCGTTGTTCCGCCGGACCCGGCGGTACGGCGTCGCGTTCGCGAACCTGCTCCGGACGGTCGCCCGGACGGCCGCCCGGTGGGAGCTGACCGCGACCGTCGACGACCGGGCCACGGAGCGGACGCTCCGGCTGTCGGACGCGGACGTACCGGTGCCGGAGGGTGACCCGACGGGGGAGCCCGCCTTCGACTCCGGGGTGGAGTCGTCGTTCGCGGCCCGGTTCCGGGCCCTGGATCTCGACTGGACGCTCGTGCGGGAGCCGGAGCCGCTCGTGGTGGACCCGGAACGGGCGACCGCGGGGACGGAGACGGCGGCGGTCGACGCGCCACGGGTGGCCGTGCCGGACTTCGCGTTCGTGTACGACCACGCCGACTTCGGGCTGTTCTTCGAGATCGTCGGCTTCTGGACCCCGGAGTACGTCGACAAGAAGCTGGCACAGTTCCGGGGGCTGGAGGACGTGGCGATGCTCGTCGCCGTCGACGAGTCGCTGGGCGTCGGTGAGGCGACCGCCGCGACGGGACAGGACGTGATAACCTACTCCGAGGCCGTCCGACCGAAGGACGTGGTCGACGTGTTGCGCCGCTACGAGTCGGAGCTGCGCGAGACGGCGACGGCGTCGCTGCCGGCGACGCTGTCGCCCGACGCCGACACGGTTGCCGTCGCCGACCTCGCGGCCGACCGGGGTGTCCCGACGGACGCGCTCGCGGACGTTCGGTTCCCGGACCACGAGCGGGTCGGCGACACCCTCGTCCGGCCGGCCGTGCTGGAGGCGGTCGCGGACGACCTCGCGGCCGGCCAGTCGTTCGAGACCGCGAGCGAACGGCTGACAGACGCCGGGATCGACGACGCCAGCGCCGCGCTCTCGCGGCTGGGTTACCGCGTCGAGTGGGAAGGGCTGAGCGGTGGGACGCTCGTCTTGAAGTAGCTACCGGCTCCGGGCGTGACGCAGCACGTCACCCTCGTAGACGACGCCCCGTTCGGCGTCCAGCGTGACCAGCGCCTCGTCGTCGATCCGGCCGGGGACGGGAGCCCCCGACACCATCGGCACCTCCCGTTCGCGGGCGACGATCGCGGGGTAGCCGGTCGTGCCGGCGCGGGCGTCGACGATGCCGGCGAACTTCCCGGTGTCGCCGTGGAACTCGTCGTCGAACGTCGCCGGGAGGTAGGCGACGGCGCCGTCGGGGAACCCGGAGAGGTCCCCGTCCTCGAGTCGGACGAGCGGGCCACACACCCGGCCTCCGGTGACGTGCCGGCCGGTGGCGATCGTCTCGGCGGCGACGTGGACCTTCAGCGTGTTCGTCGTGTTGCCCTCCAACTCCGTCATCATCCCCGAGAGCACGACCAGCGTGTCGCCGGAGTCGGCGACGCCGGCCGCCAGAGCGGCGTCGACAGCGTCGTCCATTATCTCCTCGACGCTCTGGGAGTAGCCGGACGACACCGGCCGGACCCCCCACGAGAGCGCGAGCTGTCGACGGACGTGGTCGTCGGGCGTCGTGGCGACCACCGGGACGCCCGGCCGGAACTTCGCGGTCTTGCGGGCGGTGTAGCCCGACTCGGAGGCGGCCACCACCGCGGCCGCGTCCGTGTCCCGGGCGAGGAACCGCGCAGAGCGGGCCAGCGCCTCCGTCCGAGAGTCGTCGTCGGCGACGGGTACCCGTTCCTCACGGGTCTCCGCGTAGCCGTCACTGTCCTCGACGCGTCGGACGATCCGGTCCATCGTCTCTACCACTCGCACGGGGTGATCGCCGACGGCCGTCTCGCCCGACAGCATGACCGCGTCCGTGCCGTCCAGCACGGCGTTGGCGACGTCGGACGCCTCCGCACGCGTCGGCCGACGGGCCGCCACCATCGAGTCCAGCATCTCTGTCGCGGTGATGACGGGCGTCCCCGACTCGACACACGTCCGGATGATCCGTTTCTGGATCACGGGCACGTCCTCCAACGGGCACTCCACCCCGAGGTCACCCCGGGCGACCATCACGCCGTAGGCCGCTTCGACGATCCCCTCTAAGTTCTCGACGGCGCCCCGACGCTCGATCTTGGCGACGACCGGTACGTCCCCGGACCCACGCGCCTCCAGGGCGTCTCGGACGGCGTACACGTCGCTCGCGTCCCGGACGAACGACGCGGCGACGAAGTCCACGTCCGTCTCGGCGGCCACGTCGAGCTCCGCCTCGTCACTCTCCGTCACCGGGCTCACGTCGAGATCGACCCCCGGGAGGTTCACCCCCTTCCGGGAGTCGAGCTCACCGCCGGAGTCGACGGTCGCCCAGACCTCGTCCCCGTCGACGGCCGTGACGGTCGTCTCGATCCGACCGTCGTCCAACAGGATGCGGTCGCCCGGCTCGGCGGCGTCCACCGGGTACGACAGCCCGACCGTCTCCGGCGTGGCGGTGTCACCCTCTCGGTAGCGTATCTCCGACCCCGTCTCCAGGTGGATCGGCGACTCGATCTCGGCGGTGCGGATCTCCGGACCCTGGAGGTCCAACATCGCCGCCAACGGCCGGCTCGCGGCGTCGTCTACTGCCCGAATCGTCTCGACTAAACTCGCGCGGTCGTCGGTCGTCCCGTGGCTCGCGTTGAGCCTGGCGACGGACATTCCCGCCTCGGCGAGCGCTCGCACCGTCTCCCGGTCGTCGGAGGCCGGCCCGAGCGTACAGACTATCTTCGCTCGTCGCATTGTCGGGCGGGTAGTCGCACCGGACTGATAAATGTGGCAGTGACGAGTCGACTCCGAGTTAACGTTCGACAGGGGAGATCCCGGTAACTTTTCTCCCGTCGCGCCGCCGTGACGCGCATGGACCCTGACGACACGACGGTGTGTGTGCTCGGCGGCGGGACGATGGGCCGGGGGATCGCGTACGCCTGTGCGGCCGCCGGCTGTGACGTTCGGCTCCGGGACGTAGACGCGGGGCAGTTGGACGCCGCCGAGGAGTACCTCGCGGCGACGACGGACGACGCCGTCTCGCGGGGGTTGTTGTCGGAAACGGAGGCGGAAGCCGTCCGCGACCGGGTCCAGACGACGACGGAGCTCGGGTCGGCGGCTGCCGACGCCGACCTGGCGGTGGAGGCGGTGCCGGAGGAGCTGGAGCTGAAGACGGCGGTGTTGTCGGAGGCGGAGTCACACCTCCCGGCCGACGCAGTCGTGGCGTCGAACACGTCGTCGCTGCCGCTGACGAGCGTCGCCGCCGGGCTGTCGGCCCCGGAACGGGTCGTCGGCCTCCACTTCTTCAACCCGGTCCACGCGATGGATCTCGTGGAGGTGGTGCTGGCAGAGCAGACGACCCCGGCCGTTCGGGAGTTCGCGGAGTCGTTCGTGACGGCGCTGGGGAAACGACCGGTGACGGTGACGGACGCTCCGGGGTTCGCCACCTCGCGGCTGGGGGCACTCCAGGGGGTGGAGGCGGTCCGGATGCTGGAGACCGGCGTCGCGGACCCGCGCGACGTAGACGAGGCGATGGAGCGAGGGTACGGCCACCCGGTCGGACCCATCGAACTGACGGACACGGTCGGACTGGACGTGCGCCTGGACATCCTCGAACACCTCCGGGAGGAGCTGGGCGAGCGGTTCAAGCCGCCGGCGTTGCTGCGCCGGAAGGTCCGGGCGGGCAAGCTCGGCAAGAAGACGGGCGAGGGGTTCTACGTCTGGGACGAGGGTGAGATCGTCGGCGTCGCGGACGGCGTCGGGGGGCGACAGTGAACGCCCACCCGGTCGTCGCGGCGGTCGCCGACAGCGACGTGCTGGAGGCGAGCGTCGGCGAGCGTGCTCCGGGTGTCGTGGACCTGGTGATCGACCGCCCGGACGCCCGGAACGCGCTGAACACCGCCGTCAGGGAGGCGCTGAGAGACGCCTTCGACGCCGTCGGGGAGGCGAGCGCCGTCGGAGAGGCGGGGGCCGCCGAGACAGACGCCACTGGCGACACAGACGCCACTGGCGACACAGACGCCACCGGCGACACAGACGCCACCGGCGACACAGACGCCACTGGCGACACAGACGCCACTGGCGACACAGAGGACGTACGATTGGTCGTCCTGACGGGCTCCTCGGAGGCACGGGCGTTCGTCGCCGGCGCGGACGTGACGGAACTGCGCGAGCGGTCGGCGGTCGAACAACGGGCGGCGAGTGAGTTCCCCCGCGTGTACGAGACGGTCGCGGACTGTCCGGTGCCGGTCGTCGCTCGAGTGAACGGCCACGCGCTCGGGGGCGGCTGCGAGCTGGCACAGGCGTGTGACCTCCGGATCGCTCGAGCGGACGCGAAGCTGGGCCAGCCGGAGATCGACCTGGGGCTGATGCCGGGCGGCGGCGGCACCCAACGACTGCCGCGGCTCGTCGGCGCCGGCGAGGCCTTACGGCTGATCCTCACGGGGGAGGTGATCGACGCCGACCGGGCCGCCGAGATCGGGCTCGTGGAGGAGGCCGTGCCGCCGGCGGAGCTGGACGACCGGGTGACGGCGTTCGCGGAGACGGTCGCCGCGAAGAGCCCGCTCGCGGTCCGGCGGGCGACGGAGGCGGTGCGAGCGGCCGCCCAGCGCCCGTTGGACGACGGCCTGGCGCACGAACGGGAGCTGTTCGTCGGCCTAGTCGGCAGTCACGACGGCAACGAGGGGATCGACGCCTTCCTCGAGGACCGCGACCCCGAGTGGCACGGGGAGTAGCTTGCGACGATTCTCGGAATTCAACAACGAGGGAGTGACTTCTGCCGGAGAGTGATCGACTCGTGAGTGAGACGACAGACGCGTGGCCGAGACGGCCGCGACGACCACAGACACCGTAGCATGATCCGAACTACTCGGCGGACGACGACGGCACTGTGCGACGAAGACGGCGACGGAGGTGGACGACGGTGAGCCTCCGCGAGCGGTACGTTGCGACGCTGTACTGGTCGGTGTCGGCTCTGGGGGTCGACGAGAGCGTCGAACGAACGGTGTTGGCGGCGGTGACGATCCAGTTCGGGGTGTCGCTCGCGCAGGCCGGGGCACCGTTGCTGCTGCCGGCGGGACCGGTGCGACTGACGGCGCAGGCGGCGTTGCTCGTGGGGGCGGCCGTCGCGTTCGGCAACACGGCGATTCTCGCCCGACGGAACGTGATCGCGCCCGTCGAGCGGCTCCGGACGGTCGTCGAGTCGGTGGCGGCCGGTCGGGTGCCGGAGACGACCGTCGGCGACCACCCGGACGTGGACCCGACACAGCCGGACGAGATCGGCGACCTCGCTCGGGCAGTCGAGGAGATGCGTGCGTCGCTGACGACGGTCGAACGACAGGCGGAGGCGCTCGCGGACCGGTCGTTCGACGACCCGGCGTTCGACGAGACGGTGCCCGGTGAGTTCGGCGACGCGCTGTCGGCGATGCGGGCCGAACTGCGGCGTTACACCCGAGAGTTGGAGACGGTGGTCGAGCAGTTCGGCGAGGCGGCCGACGCCGCGAGAGACGGCGACCTGACCGCCCGGGTGGATCCCGACCGGGTGCCGGCGGGCTACGAGGCGTTGGCGCGGGACTTCGACGACCTGTTGGAGACGCTGGCGTCGTCGCTGGCGGAGGCGGACGCCTTCGCCGACGCGGTGGCGACGACGACCGACGAGGTGAGAAGTCGGGCGGACGCGCTCCGGGAGACGAGCGAGACGGCCGCAGACGCCGCCGCAGAGATCGCGCAGGCGGCCGACAGACAGCAACGGGAGCTAGCGACCGCGAGCGAGGACGTGAGCGACCTGTCGGCGACGGTGGAGGAGGTGGCGGCGTCGGCGACGGACGTACGCCAGCGGACGGCCGAGGCGGACGAGCTCGCCGACGAGGGGCGGACGGCGGCTGCGTCTGCGGTCGAGGAGCTGGAGACGGTGACGGACCGGACGGCAGAGACGGCGGAGACGGTGGCGGCGTTGGTGGAGGCGGTCGAGGAGGTCGACGAGATCGCCTCCGTGATCGAGGAACTGGCCGACCGGACGAACCTGTTGGCGATCAACGCCTCGATCGAGGCGGCGCGCGCGGACGGGGACGGCGCGGCCGGGTTCGCGGTCGTGGCCCAGGAGGTACAGGAGCTGTCGGAGGCGGGCCGCGAACGGGCGGGGGAGATCCGGGCGACGGCCGACGAGCTACAGCGACGGGCGGACGCGGCGGCGACGAGCGTCGAGGAGACCCGACGAGAGGTGACACGGACGGTCGACCGCGTGGAGGGGGCACTGGGCCGGTTCGACGACCTCGCGGACGCGGTCGCGGAGATCGACGACGGGGTGGCGGAGGTGTCGGCCGCGACGGACGAACAGGCCCGGGTCGCCTCCGAACTCGCGGGCCACGTCGACTCCGTGGCGACGCTGGCGGCCGACACCGCCGCCGACACGGAGACGGTCGCGGCGACGACCGACGAGGGGGCGTCTGCGGCCGACGCCGTCGCCGCCGACGCGGCGTCGTTGTCGACAGACGCCGACCGGCTGTCGGCGATGTTCGACCGTTTTCGCCTGCCGGAGACGGGCGACGGCGGCACTCCCGACGCCTCGGACACACCCCTCCCGACGCCCGGCGACTGACCCCGCGGGAGAGCCGACTCCCGTTCGAAGTAGTTCGTGCCGGCGCGGAGCGAGCGGAGACGCGGCACGCCGAGGCCCTGGTAGGCTGGCGGGAGAAGACGGTACGCCGCCGACGGTAGACACGACCGAGAGCGTGTCCACGCGGGGGGACCGGGACCCACGGAGGCGACGGCTTTTACTCGGGCAGCCACCGTGTAGGGTGTATGATCCGCGTCGAGGGGCTGCGGAAGGTGTACGACGGGTTCGTCGCCGTCGACGACAGCAGCTTCGCGGTCGAGCCGGGGGAGATCTTCGGGATCGTCGGCCCGAACGGGGCCGGGAAGACGACCACACTGAAGAGCGTCGCCGGACTGCTGGAGCCGACGGCCGGGACGGTTCGGCTGGCGGGTGCGCCGGCCGACGAGCCGTCGACACGGTCGGACCTGGGGTTCCTCCCGGAGGAGTCGCCGTTGTACGAGGACATGACGGCGTTGTCGTACCTCCGTTTCTTCGCCGACCTGTACGACGTGCCCCGAGAGGTCGCGGACGAGCGGATCGGCGAGGCGTTGGACGAACTGGAGTTGGAGCACCGGGAACGACGGCTGGGTGACGTGTCGAAGGGGATGCGTCGGAAGGTGGCGATCGCCCGGTCGCTGGTCAACGACCCGTCCGTGCTCGTGTACGACGAGCCCGCCTCCGGGCTGGACCCGCTGACGACGAACTACGTGTTGGAGTTCACCCGCGAACTGGCGGACCGGGGCAAGACCGTGTTGTTCTCGGCACACAACCTGTACCACGTCGAGTCGATCTGTGACCGGGTGGCGATCATGAACGAGGGACGGATCGTCGCCCGCGGGACGGTCCCGGAGATCCGGGCGGAGTACGGCGACACCACATACCGGGTGTTCACCTCGCAGCCGACGGCAGAGACGGAGCCGGACGGCGACCGGCACGTCGCGGAGCTCCCGGACATGACCGCCGTCGACACACTGCGCGAACGGGTGGAGGCGGACGGCGGCCGTGTGCTCGACATCCGGACGGAGGAGCCGTCGCTGGAGGAGATCTTCCTCGACGTCGCCGGCCAGCCGATGCCCGGGAGCCGGCGCGTCGGCCCGGACGGCCCGACCGACGACTCGGCGTCGGACGACACCGAGCCGGAGACCGAGGAGCCGCCTCGGTCCGGCGCGGACGACTGAGCGGGTCTCGACGACTTCGAACGGGGGCGAGTCCCCGTAGCTTCGAACGGGGGCGCAGAGCCGTCCGAGTCGCCGTCCCGTTCGGTGTGTTGTCGCGGCTACACGACCGGACGTGTTTTTACCGCTGGCGACCCGAACGACTGTACGATGACAGACGACGCAGACTACGAGGTCGCGGTCGTGGGCGGCGGCCCCGCGGGGCTGACGGCAGCACTCTACACCACCCGGCTGGGGCACGACACGGTGGTCGTCAACCGCGGCGGCGGCCGCGCGGCGATGATGACGGACACCCACAACGTGATCGGGGTGACCGAGGAGGTCAGCGGCGTGGAGTTCCTCCAGACGGCCCGCGAACAGGTGGAGAGCTACGGCGCGGACTACCGCCAGGGGTTCGTCTCCCGGATCGAACAGACGGGCGCGGACGCGGACGACGAGACCCCCCGCTTCCAGGTGACGGCCGACGACGAGGCGCTCGGAGCGGACCACGTCGTCCTCGCCACCGGCTTCTCCGACGAGCGACCGGACCCGCCGTTGCCCCGGACCGGGAAGGGGCTCCACTGGTGTCTCCACTGTGACGCCTACATGTTCGTCGACGAGCCGGTGTGGGTGATGGGGACCGGCGAGGCCGCCGCTCACGTCGCCATGATCATGCTCAACTTCACGGACGACGTGGACCTGCTCACCCGCGGCGACGAGCCGGAGTGGAGCGAGGAGACGGACGAACAGCTCCGGAGCCACCCCGTCGAGATCGTCCACGAGGACGTGACCGGGATACAGAAAGACGAGAACGGCTGGCTCCGCGCGTTCGAGTTCGCCGACGACAGCCGCCGGGAGTACCGCGGCGGCTTCCCGATGTACGGCTCCGACTACAACGCGGACCTCGCGGACCAACTGGGCGTGGAGCGCAACGACGACGGGACGATCGCCGTCGACGACCACGGGGAGACCAGCGTGGACGGGGTCCGCGCCGTCGGCGACATCGTCCCCGGCCACAACCAGATCCCGGTGGCGATGGGCCAGGGCGCGAAGGCCGGCATCGGCATCCACTACGAGGCCCGCGAGTTCCCCCGCTCGGCCGAGGAGATCGACGAGGAGGGGCCGGTGACGGAGGCGGACGTGCCCGCGGTCTCGTCGGAACTGATGGCGACCGCCATCGCACACGAGGGCCACGCCGGCGGGCCGCGTGTCGAAGAGGAGAGTGACGAGGCGGAGGCGCCCGCGGACGACTGATCGTCTAGTTTCCTCTGACACGTCCGACGGCGGTTCCGAACCCTAGACCCATTATCTGTGGGTCGTGACAGTCGGTATGACGGAGAAGACGGAACTCCAGCGGGAGATCCTCCTGACCTGGCGCGAGAACCCGGACGCGACGAACGCGGAGATCGCCGAGGCGTGTGACTGTTCTGCGTCGTACGTCAGCCAGGTGACGAGTCGGTTCGACGACTACGACGCCTTCCAGGCGGCGTTGGACCGTGGCGACCGGGAGATGGCGTCGTTGTTCGGCGACGAGGCGGTCGGCAGCGGCGGCCAGCTGACGACCGGCGGTGCCGGCGGCGGCTCGCTCACGGCAGACGGCGGTACACAGGAGGGTGTCGACCTCGCGGCGGCCTGGGACGAACTGCCGAACAATCCAGTCGGCCACCTCCTGCGAGTGCTGATCCTCGCGGTGACGGTGTACGCCGTCTACGAAGTCCTGACGACACTCGTGGCGTTGTAGTCCGCCGGAAAGGATAACGTCTTAATGCTCCCCGCCAGTAGCAGTGGCTGCGCGCCGGTGGTCTAGTGGTATGACAATGGCCTTCCAAGCCATCGACGCGGGTTCAATTCCCGCTCGGCGCAGTTCTGTCGCCGACGGCCGGAGTGACCTCGTGTCGCTCCTCGGCCCGTCGGCGGCTGTCTTCGTCACGAGGGAATTGAACTAGAGAGTGACGCGAGCGAGCGCAGCGAGCGAGCAGAACGACCGAAGTTCAATTCCCGCTCGACGCAGTTCTGTAGCGAGTCGAGACGAACGACCCGAAGACGGGAGTCGCAGAACCGCCTCAGACGGTGAACCGCGTCACGGTCGTCCCAGCCGCCTCCAGGTCACGATCCGACGCAGCCGCGACCAGGATGTCGTTCTCGCCGTACTCGATCTCCACCGTGGCCTCGAAGCTGCCGTCCTCGACCTCGACGAACGCGCCGTCGGTCGGCGTGGAGACGGCGACGGCCTCGCCGGTGGTCTCCCCGTTGACGACGACCTCGTTGCCGCGGAAGTCGGTGTCGACGCGGAGCGCCGGGCTCTCGTCCGGGCGGTGGAGACCCTGCTCGCGGTAGCGGTCGGCGACGAACGCGGGCTCTTCGGCGGGGTGGTCCTCGTCGATCCCGTGGGCGAGTCGGACGAACTGCGCCATCGACCACGCCAGCGGCGTCGCGGAGCCGGTGCCCTCGCCGTACGCCCAGTCGTAGTCGGTGGACACCTCGCGGTCCCACACCTGTTCGGCGATCATCCGCCCGGAGTTGGCGAACGACGCCATCGCGGTGAGCGCACGCTTCGGGGCGACACCCTCGTCGCGCTCGTCTCCCGGGGCCCGCAGCTCGTACTCGGCGCGCTCGCCGGTGAGGATGGGCCACAGCCGGCCCTTCCCCGGGCGGTCGACGGACCACGGCGCGCCCATGTCGCCCTGTTCCACCTCGCCGTAGCCGTCCCCGTTGTAGCGGTAGAAGGCGGCCCCCTCCGGGAGATCCACCCGGATTGTGTCGTCCACCTCGGCGACGGAGTTGCGGACGATCTCGTCGTCCCACGGGAGGATCCCCAGCCGGACGAGCTCGAGGAAGCCGGCGTCGATCACGTCGCGCTCGTCCAGTCGCGGGCCGCCGTTGGCCAGCGTGCGGTGGTGGCCGGCGTCCGGCTCGCCGCCGCGGGCGATCCGGAGGAAGTACGGCGTCTCCGTGTGTCGCTCCGTGCCGGTTGTCGTCGCGGTCCACTCGGCGACCCGGTTGGCCCAGCGGTCGGCGACGGCCAGCCAGACGAGCGCGTCCGTCTCCCGGCCGGTGTCGGCCGCGATCTTGCCGGCACACGCCAGCCCGCCGATCTCCGCGGCGATCGTCGACGGGGAGTAGCCGGACTCCTCCTCCCAGCGCTCCTGGCCGCTGTCGGGACCGTTGCGGGCGATGTAGCTCGCCGAGCGCCGGACGTGTTCGTAGTCGTAGTCAACGTCGTCGAACGAGAGGCCGTGGTCGTGGAGGTGGTAGGCCATGACCGACGGGAACGAGATGTTGTCCATCTGCTCGCCCCCCCAGCGAGTGATCCCGTTGAGGTAGGTGTTCTGCGGAATGAACCCCCGTTCGTCCTGTTGGTAGTTGTAGACGTACGCCACCTGGTCGGCGGCGGTCTGGAGGTCGCCGACGAGTTCGAACGCCGTGAACACCTGGTACAGGTCGCGCGACCAGACGAAGTTGTAGCCGTACCCCTTCTGTTCGTCGGCGGTGACGGCCTCACCCCACGGGACCGAGGGGGAAGCGATGGAGGCGCCGAGGAACGTCTTGTCCTCGACGGCCCGGAGCGTCATCAGTGCGGTGCGGTACTGTGCGGCGAGGTCGACGGTCTCCCCGTCGGCGGTCTCGGCGGCGCGGTCGCCGACGGCCTCGGGGACGGGCTTGTCCGCGAGGAACGACCGCCAGGTGTCGGCGTACCGTTCGGCGACGGCGTCGAAGCCGTCGGTCAGCGCACCGGCCGCCTCCCCGAGCGACGCCGCCACGTCCGCCTGCCGAGCGAACCCGACGGCGAGCGTGTCGGAGAGTCGTTCCCCGACGCCGACCCGCCCGGCGAGCACCACCCGTTCGTCAGTGACGGTCTCGCGGGTCGACGGCGTCGACCCCTCTGCGAACAGCTCGTCCAAGTCGCCGCCGGCGGCGTCGACGGTGGCCCAGTCGAACCGGCTGGCCGTCGCCATCGTCAGCGCGACGGAGTAGCTGTCGCCGTCCTCGTCGACGACGAGCGGGTCCTCGTCCGCCGGGCGGTCGCCGGTGTAGGCGTCGGCGTCCCGCGCGACGAGGTAGTGGCTGCCGGGCTCGCCCAGTCGGAGCCCGCGGTCGGTCGCCCCGGTGTTGGTCAGGGCGGTGTCGGCGACGGCGTACAGCGCGTACTCGTGGCCGTCTGCCGCCTCGAACGACAGGTCCGCCACGACGGCGTCGTGGTCCGGGTCCGTGGCGTAGTCGACGCGCAGTTCCCACTCGTGGCCCCGGCCGTCGCCCGTCTCCGTGACGACATGGGCGAACGCCAGCGCGTCGTCCGCGGTGGCGACGACGCTCCGGTCGACGGTGTCGTCGCCGGCAGCCGCCCCTTCGACGTGTGTCCGGGCGGTGTACTCGTCGCCCTCGCAGACGACGACGAAGTCGAGCGTCCGGAGGTTCATCACGTCGACCCGGGGGAATCGCACCTCCGTCAGCGCCCCCTCGGTCAGCGTGAACCAGGTGCGGGAGGGGGTGTCCGTGGTGTGGTCGGCGGCGGTGCCGACGCCGAACTTCTCGCCGGTGGTCCACTGTGGCCGTTCCGGCGGACTGGGGGTGCTGCCCGCCCGACTCGGCAGCGCGTCGGCGGCCGACAGCAGCGCGGTCGCACACAGCCGGTAGCCGTGTGAGAAGCCCAACGGCGTCGCGGAGTCCGCCCGGCCGTCGTCGAACGTCTGTTCCGGGAGGTAGCCGATGTCGTTCGTCAACGGGCCGTCCTGTTCTAACAGTGTGTACAGCTCCGCCGCCCGGTCGAACAGGGTGGCGGCGTCCGGGTCCGCCCGCGCGTGAGCCGTCACCCCGCCGTCTGCGGCGGCGCGGCCCGCCCGCGACTCCAGGAACGTCCCCAGCTTCGCGGCGGCGGCCGCGCCCATCGCGGTCGTCAGCGACCACACCTTCTCGTCGTCCTGGCCCCCGGTGCGCCACCGGTCTCCCTCGTACCGGACGATACCGGCGATGGGGCTGTCGTCCGGGTCGCGGTACAGCCGCTCCAGACAGGTCTCGACGTGGTCGGTGACGCGGTCGATCAACGGCTCCGGCAGCGTCACCGCGTCCACGTCGGCGTACGTCACGAGCCCGTCGACGAGCGCGAACGTCGCGGCGTCCAACCGGTCGTCGACCTCGCCGTCCGTCAGCCGCATCCCGAACGTGCGGCTGTCGTCGTCGAACAACCGGTCTAACCCACCCACGACCGCCTCGGCGCCCGTCCGGGCGCGGTCGCGCAGCGACTCCCCGACCGGGGCGGTCGCGGTCGCCGAGAACGCCTCCAGGAACGTCGCCGCCGTGTGGGTGAACTGGCCGCTCGCGTCCTCCCAGATGTTCTGACACGGCTCCGGCAGCCCGTCGCCGTCCAGCGAGCCTCGCAGCGAGTCCACGCCCGCCCGGACGGCGTCCGTCACTCGGTCACGGTCCGCGGGTGACAGCTCCTCGTCGTACTCCGACAACACCGTCGCGAGGAACCGGACGACGGTGGCCGTCTGGTCGGCCTGGTACTCCGTCGAGTCCGGGCGGTCCTCCACCCGAGCGTTCGCCCAGCCGGGCGCCAGCGACCCGTCGGCGGCCCACACCCGGTGTGGCCAGGAGCCGTCCGGCCGTTGGGTGTCACAGTAGAAGCGTGCACTCTCCAACAGCTTCTCGCGCACGTCCAGCCCGAGGCTGTCGCGTGACTCCGCCAGCAGCTGTGAGATTCGGCCGTCGTCGCGGAACCAGGTGAAGCCGTAGCCGCCGGAGTTGGTGAAGAAGGGGTCGAACTCCGGGCCGGCGATCCGGGCGCCAGAGGGCGCCTCCAGCAACGCGAGCGCACGGAGGTCGTCACGGACGTTCTGCTCGCGGGCCACGTCGTCCGGGACGGCCACCTCCGTCCGGCCGACGGCCTCCCGGCGGAGCGCCCGAGCGGAGTCGAACTCCGCGGCGCAGTTGGCCAGGTCGCCGAGCGCCGCCGCCCGGTCCACGTCCGTGTGGTCCGACAGCTGCGTGACGAGCGACGTACGGCGGCCGCGGCCGGCCGCCTCCAAGGGAGCGGTGACGACCACGTCACCGGAGAGGTGGGTGTCCTCGTAGCGGTTGAGCGCCGACTCCGAGGGGAACTCCACGGGGTCGTCGTCCAGGATCTCGTAGAACCGCTCGGGCACCTGGCCCCGCACGTCGGACAGTCCGGTGGAGGCGGTGACGTAGTCGTGTTCGTCGCGGTGGAACACCTCCAGTGCGGTCGCCGACTCCGGGCCGGCCTCCTCGTGGATCAGTCGGCCGACCCGGCTCTCGCGGCCCTCCGGCGCGAGCGTGAGGAAGGCGACCAGACTCGCCTCCGGCGGCACCGCGCCCCGGAGTTCGACGTGCGTGACGTGGGCCCGGCCGAGCGTGATGTCGTACTGGTGGACGGTGAACCGGCCGGCGTCGTACTCCGTCTCCACGAGGATCGTCTCTCGGTAGTAGTGCTGCCGGACGATGTCCAGTTCGTCGAACCAGTAGGTCTCTTCGTCCGTCTCGATCCCGAACCGCGAGCGGTCTACTCCGTACAGTCCGGAGAGTGCCGACGAGTAGTCTCGGAGCCGACCACGGGGGTCGACGTGGACGAGCCTGTCCCCGCGCCCGGAGAAGGCGCCCGTGGACGTGTCGGCCGCCCCGCCGTCCGACGGGTCGCGTTTGAACTCGTTGAGTGCCGTTCGCAGGCGCATGGGACGGACTCGGACGCCTGGATATATAATCTCTCGTGGTGTTCGGTTCTCGTACCGAATTACGAGTCACCGTTGTTGCGGCGCCACGGGGTTCCGACCGCGGTGTCGCTCACCCCGCGCACGACCGCGAGCAGTTCAGGCGCGTCGCCGACGGACCCCGGGTCGTGAACCGCCGCCGACTCCTCGCCGCGCTCGCGGCCGTGACCGCCGGCTGTGCCGGCCGCGAGGCGACCGGCACCCCCACACGGACGCCGAGTGGGCTCGCGGCCCAGGGTGTCCCGACGACGATCTGCTCGGAGCCGGTCGCCGCCGACCCGGGCATTCACGCGGTCGTCGAGCCGGCGTTCGCGCCGGACTGGACCGCCCACGAGATCCCCGACCGCTACGCCCCCGCGACCGGGGCTGTCGGCGGGATCGACCCGGAACAGACCGTCGTCGGGCTCCGCGACGGCGACCGTGCCCGGGCGTACCCGTTGGAGCTCCTGGCGGAACACGAGGCGGTCTGTGACCGGTTCGGTGGCCCGGTGCTCGTCAGCTTCTGTCCGATCTGTCGCAGCGGCGTCGTCGCCGACCGGCGGATCGACGGCCGGGCGAGCACGTTCCTCGTCACCGGGCTGTTGTGGCGGCCCGAGCGGATCCAGGTCGCGGCCGCCCAACGGGACGGACGGGCGTTCGGTGCCGAACGCACCGGGGGCCGGCAGGTGGACGTGCGTGCCAGCGGCAACCTCGTCCTGCTCGACACCACGACCCAGAGCTACTGGAGCCAGCTCCTCGCCACGGGGATCTGTGGCCCGGAGACGGGGACCCGGCTGTCGATCCGACCGTCGACGCTGTCGACGTGGGGAGCGTGGCGGACGGCCAACCCCGACGGAGAGGTGTTGTTGCCGCCGCCACACTCTGGGGTGGCCGAGACGGACCGGTACGCCGGCGTCACTCCGGCAGCGCCGCCGGAGTAACGCGGTTCCACCGCTTCGAGAGACGGTTCGTACCGCAATTTAAGTGGTCGGCACCGGTAGCCAATCGTACCGACGGACACTGCCCGGGTGGCACCGTGTTCGAGGGGGGTGACAGATGGCTGCGCCGCACCGCACGACTGTCGGACGAATCGCGACGAAGGTGGCCACGGACATCGACGGAACTGTCGAGAACCTCCCGGTCGTCGTGGAGGCGTTGGACCACCCGGACAGAGCCGTCAGACTCACCGCGATGTGGGCGTTGGTCGTCGTGACGGAGTTCCGTCCGGAGACCGCAGACGGCGTGGTCGCACAGGCGAAGTCCCGGGCGGCAGTCGAGGCCCAGTTCGTCGTCGACGTGTTGACCGACAGCGAACGGCTCGCCCCCGACGAGCCCGGCCCGGCGACGACCAACGCGGTCGGACCGGAGGACGTGCGCCCCGACCCGGTCGACGACGCGTTGGAGGCCACTCCGGCGGACGTGGCCGCGGGCGTCCCCGGTGCCAGAGAGGAGCCGACCGACGAGCCCCGGCGTGACGCCCGCGTGTCCGAAGCGCCGCTCCAACTCGCGCCGGAGGCGCGAGAGGTCGTCAAGACGGTCGTCGAGGAGATGTGGAAGGCACCCCAGCGGACCCCCTCGTTGCTGCGGCTGTTGGCCCACGACCGTCGGCACGTCAGACTCACGGCGATGTGGGCGGTCGCGCTCGTCGCGGACCACCACCCGACGAACGTCGACCACCTCGCCGCCCGGGCGCAACAGCACGACTCTCGAGAGACGGAGTTCCTGGTCGACATGCTCGACTACTACCACGACGTGACGACCGCCGACACCGGCCGGGTCGACGTGACGCTCGCCCCGCCGGAAGAACAGCTCGACGGGACGCTCTGGGGGCCGTACATCACATACCCCACTGTCGAGGACCGCGTCGTCGGCGAGCAGTCGAACACGTTCACCCCCGACTCCAGCGTGCTCCAGGCCGTCAGCTCCATCGAGATCGTCGGTCTCTCGCACTACGAACGGGTGTACGTCGCGGCCGGCACCGTCGACAACGAGTACACCAAGTTCAACATTCACACGTACGTCCCCGAAGGACGGTACGCGACCAAGGACTTCCAGCGCGACTTCCAGCCGGCGATCGACGACTGGACGGCCGTCGACGGGCTGGAGAACGTCGCCGCCGTCCACGACTACGGTCGGTCACCGCACCCGTGGGTCACGACAGACTACCTCCCCCGGCCGCTGTGGGAGGCCGGCCGGCTCCCGCCGGTGACGGCCGTCGAGACGGCGATCGAGCTGTGTGACGCCGTCGCCACGATGCACCAGGGCGGCACCGCCCACGGCGCCGTCTCCCCGTGGTCGATCGGAATCGTCCAGACCGCGGCCGCGTACGTCCCGAAGCTGACTCGGGTCGGAGTCGCCGCCAACCTCGGCGGACCGCGGACGCTCCGGATCGACGAGCGGTACGCTCCGCCGGAGGCGATGTCCGAGGAGTACGGCTCCGTCGGCCGACTCTCCGACGTGTACGGACTGGGCGCCACCCTCTACACCATGCTCACGGGCGACGCGCCGCCGTACCCCCGCGACTTGGACGGAGGGTTCGTCCCCGTCGACGTCCCGGACCCGACGATGACGGTGTCGAACCTCCCGACGGAGTTGGATCAGATCGTCCAGACCGCGACGGCGACGGAGAAGCCGTGGCGCTACGAGTCGGCGACCAGACTCGGCCAGGAACTGCGCGGCCTCGTGGAGGAGTCGGAGTGACGCCGACAGCCCCCCTCGTCGGCACCGCCGCCGGGACGGAGTTGATCTGGTTCGTCGGCTTCGTCCTGTTGGCCGTCCTGTCGGCGTGGATGGCGTTCGTCGCCCGCCGCATCGCCGGCGCAGCCCCGGAGTCCCAGTCGTCACTGTGGGGCTACTACACGTTCGTCGGGCTCGCGGGTCTACTCGTCGGCGCCGTCGGCGCCGGCCGGGTGTCGTTGTCGGCGCCACCGACGGCCGTCGCCGCGCTCGTCCCGACGCTGTTGCTCGGCTACGCGTTCGGGTGTGCCCTCTCTATGCGGGAGGCGCAGTACAACGCCGTCTTCTCCAACACGGAGCTGGAACGGTTCGGCGACTACCCCACCAGACGCGGCGCGGAGGTGGGGATCGTCGTCGGTATCCTCGGCGTCGGGCTGCCGCCGTTGGTGATCGGCCCGTCGCTGTCGGCCGCGCTCACGATCCTGTTGGCGCCGGGAATCGTCGTCTACGGCGGGTACTTCTTCCGCGAGCACTTGCGCGGCACCGCCACCCAGGGGACACTCGTGGACACACTCGTCAGACACGTCCTGCTCACGCTCGTGTTCGTGTCTGCGGCCGCCGTCTCGACGGCGCTCCTGTTGGTGTCGCCGGAGACGGCCGTCCTCGACAGTCTCGGGGCGACGTTCCTCCTCCTCGGGACCGCCTCGCTGATCGCGGTCGTGATCAAGTTCCGGCAACACGCCGTCTCCGTGTGACGACCGAACGGAACTGCCACTGGCATCAAACGAGGAAGCGACGCGCAAATCTCACGAGTACACGAACGACGATGCCAGTGTATCGATAAGAGAGAACTTGTAGGACACTCGTACGTACGGGTACAGTACTCGTACCTGGACATCGGGAGCAGTCGAGACGGTAACGATAGCACAGGGTCTCGGTGAACTCGAGAACACACTCGGCGACGACTTCGACCACGGTGAAGTCGAGGGTCCGACCTGTTCCGCGACGACCGTCACAGTCGTCACCGCCGACCGATCCCCCCGGACCGGCCGAAACGGGCTCCGGTCCGAATTTCTCCGGTATAAGTTGTCGTCCTCGGTCGTAGTATCTCGGACTCCCCAGGGCGTTTGATTACTGTACGAAGTTCTACGACACGTATGCAGACGGGAGACAGCACGCCGACGGTCGTGTCGCCGGACGGCGACCAGTACAGACGGGAGTTCGCCGAGGAGTTCGCCGACGAGCGAGGGCCGACGAGGAGACGAGCCTCCACGACGAGCACGACGACCACGACGACCACGACGACCACGACCGTCACGACTGTCGGATGAAGACTCGAGACCACGACCACGGCTGTACGACGGGTCTCTCCCGACGGACCAGTGTGAGTGCACAGAGCTGCCGGGGGGTGCGCGATGGCCGGTGAGTCGGCGGACTCCGAACAGACGACTGCGTCCAACGCCGCCGAGACGGCCCACGAGGGGGCCGGGCTCTCGGCGTGGCTCGACCAGGTCGGTGCGTTCGCGTACCGCACGACACGAGACGTCTCCCGGAGCTGGACTGTTCTCGGAGTCGCAGTCGGGTTACCGCCAGTGATGTACCTGTTGCTCACGGCGACGCGGGAGTTCCCGCCGACACAGAAGGGACTCTTCGCGGTCGGAATCGCCGTGCTGGGGGCGACGATCGCCTCCCTGACCGTGTTCGGGAGCCAACTGGCGGTCGACGCCGACGACAGACGGTTCCACGCCTACCGGTCGATGGCGGTGTCGCCGTCGGCAGACGTCGTCGGTCGGATGCTCGCCGGAGTCGGCGTCGCAGCCGTGTCGCTCCTCGTCGGGCTCCTGGTCGGCGTGGCGACCGGTGCTCCCATCGGTGTCGCCGGCGTCGTACCAGCAGTCACTGCGTTCGGTGGGTTCGTCGGAGTGAGCGTCGTGTTCGCCAGTCTCGCCGTACCGGTCGTCGTAGCGGCGAACGACGAACAGTACGCACAGTTCGCCCTGTCTCTGATCGCGGTGTTCGCGTTCATGCTCACCGGGTACAACGGGATCGTCCCGTCAGTGGCAGTGTTGGACGAGGCCGTCGTGCGTCTCCTCCCGAACACGCTCGGCACCCGGGCGATGGCGCTCCAGTTGGTGACGACCGACGGGGTCGAGATCACCCAGACCGACGGGTGGCCGGCGCTGCTGGCCGGCTACGCGCTGGCCGCGACGGGGGTCGCGGTGGCCCTCGTCAGACGCGGGCTGTACGACAGGGGGGTCCTCCCGTGACCGAACCAGTGTTACGCGCACAGAACGTCGAGAAGTCCTTCGGGGACACGACCGTGCTCGACGGTGTCGACCTGACTGTCGACGCCGGAGAGACGGTGGTACTGCTCGGCCCGAACGGGACCGGGAAGTCCGTCTTGGTGTCGTGTCTGGCGGGGGGTACCACTCCGTCCGGGGGAGAGATCGAAGTGCTCGGTGACCCGCCAGCCAGTTCGCCGGGGACGACGAGCTTCCTGTTACAGGACGCGCTCTGTCTCGACGGGTTGACCGGTCGAGAGAACGTCGAGTTCTACGCTCGACTCAACCCGTCTTTCACCGATCGGTGGCGCGAACTGACGGACCTGTTCGAGATCACGGACCAACTGGACGACCCCGTCGAGCAGTACTCCGGGGGGATGCGCCGAAAGCTGGAGCTGGCCATCACGCTGAGCATCGACGCCCGACTGTACGTCCTCGACGAGCCGACCGCGGCACTCGACCTGACGATGGTGCGAGAGGTCCACCACCTCCTGTCGGAGCTGCGCGACGCCGGCAAGGCGGTTCTGGTGACGACACACCTCCCGATGGACGCCGACGCGGCCGACCGGATCGTGTTCGTCACCGGCGACGGCGTCGTGACGAGCGGCACGCCGGAGGAGGTCAGACGAGAGGTGCCGCCGGTCGTCGAGACTTCGCTGGGCAACGCGCCGGCGATCACCGACGGTGTGATCGACGGCGAGGTGTTCCGTGGTGACGGCGTCGTCCGTGGGATCGTCCGTCCCGACACCGACGCCGCCGATCTCGTCTCCAACGTCTCGGACGCCCGAGTGACCGAGCCGACGTACAGCGACCTGTTCAACTACTACGCCCATCTCGTCGAGTGACTTCGTCTCGAGAGGTCACTCTCTGATGCTTCCCGGGCTCGCCACTCGTCCCCCGGCCGTCGAGGCGAGTGTTACGGGGCTCGACCCCGATGCGGCTCACGAGTTGCCGACTGAGCACGAGTAGTGTCGACGTATCGCCAGGCTACGTGATCTCTCCGAGACGGGCCACGGGTGTCCGTGTCGTCGCCCGTGACCGAAGCAGAGACGGTTCCGGCGGTGACGCTGCCGGAGTGACCCTCACGGGCGTCACCGGAAGCCGCGGGGGTTTACCGTCCGCGTCACCTCCCACCGTGCGTGGATTCACCGTTCGAGGTGCTGGGCGTCGAGCCGGACGCCGACGACGCGGCCGTCGACCGCGCGTACCGGCGTCGGGTGATCGAGACCCACCCGGACCAGGGCGGGTCCGCCCGCGAGTTCCAACGGGTGCGGACGGCCTACGAACGGATCCAGGCTGGCTACGAGCCGAGCGACGGGGACGGCGACGCCGAGACAGCGCCGAGCGAAGAACCGACGACACCGCCGCCGGACGTCGGCACCCGCGTGGAGTACCTGGACTACGAGGCGGCCGTCGACCACGACTGGTCGCTGTCCGACCCGGAGCTGTTCGACCGGGCGGCCGCGGCGGACCTGTCGGACCACGCCTACGGCCGGTTCCTCGCTCAGCCGGACGAGACGTTACTGGAGGCGGCCGAGGAACGCGGCTTCGCGTGGCCGTTCGCCTGCCGCGGCGGCGCGTGTGCCAACTGCGCCGTCCTCGTGTACGAGGGCGAACTGGCGACGCCCGACGACCACATTCTGGACGACGACCTCGGCGGGCGTGGGTTCCGGCTGTCGTGTATCTCTACGCCCGTCTCCGCGGAGCTGCGGGTCGTGTTCAACGTGAAACACGTCCCGGAACTGGAGGACCTCCTCTTGCCGGCCGATCGCTTCGACCGGCGACACCGAGAGTGACGGGAAGGTGACGCCTCACCGCGAGACGACGAGCACACTCTCGACGGTCGGCGCGGCTGGGTCGACGGACTCCCCGTCGACCAAGTTCACGTCGCCGACGGCCGGTGTCAACTCGACGGTCGCCGGCTCGTCGCCGAAGTTGAGCACGACGACGACCCCGTCTTCGCCGCCGCGGGCGTACGCGGTCACTCGACCCGGGTCGCCGTCTTCGACAGTGTACTCGACACGGTCCAGCCGTTCGCGGGCCGCGAGCGCGTCCGTCTCCCCGCGTACGGACAGCAGCCGACGGTAGTGGTCCAGGAGTCCCTCGTCGGCCTCGTCCCAGGCGAGCGCGTCCCGGCGACCGAGTTGGCCGATCTCCTGGCCGGCGTACAGCATCGGCGTGCCGGGGAGCGTGGCGACGGCGCCGGCGGCCGCCAGCGCCGCCTCCCGCCCGCACTTCTGAACGTACCGGCTCTCGTCGTGGTTCTCCGCGTACAGCATGAACGACGCGTACGAGGGGAAGCCGATCCGGCGGCGCTCGGCGACGGCGTCCAACAGACTGTCGGCGGCGGCGTCGCCGGCGCCGACCTCGCGCAGTTGGAACGCGGTCGTGGAGTCGAAGTGAGTGTCGAACAGGCCGGCCTGGAACGCCGGGATGTACGGGATCGTCTCGTCCAACAGCCAGAAGTCGGCGTCGTGGGTCTTCAGCCGGTCGTGGATCTCCTGCCAGAAGGCATTCGGGACGGCCCACGCCATGTCACACCGGAAGCCGTCGACCAACGCCGCCCACTCGTCGACGGCGTCCAGGAGGTGCCGCCGGACGGCCAGGCTGTCGAAGTCGAAGTTGGCGATGTGTTCCCACTCGAAGTACGTCTCCGGCTCCCCGTCGTCGCGCCAGTCGTACCACTCGTAGTAGTCGCTGTCCCGGTTCGGGCTCCCCTCCCCGACGCCGACGTCGTCTCCCTCGCCGTAGGCGTCCATGAAGAACGGGTGTGCCCGGGCGGAGTGGTTGAGCACGAGGTCGAACACGACCCGGAGCCCGCGGTCGTGGGCGGCGTCGATCAGCCGCTCGTACGCCTCGCGGCCGCCCAGATCCGCCGCGATCTCGAAGAAGTCCGTGATGTTGTAGCCGTGCGGGGCGTGGTCGTTCTCCAACACCGGCGTGAGCCAGAGTACGTCCACGCCCAGGTCGACGAGGTAGTCCAGCCGGTCGCGGATGCGGTCGAACACCGTGTCCGCGTCGCCGTCGCTCGCCTGCTCGCCAGCGAACGTCCGGACGTACACCTCGTACACGACGGCGTCCAGCGCCCACGCCGGCGGCGCGTACGGGTTCGTGACGGTGAACGACTCGCCGGCGACGGTGTGGACCGTCGCCGCGTTCGTCCCCTCCGTCGGGTCTCCGGCGTCCGTAGTGTTCCCCGTGTCCGGCGGGTCTCCGGCGTCCGTAGTGCTCCCCGTGTCCGGCTCGTCGCCCCGGCGGACGTCGACCTGCGCCGGCACGCTGTAGCTGTCGGCGACGGCGACGGCGTGGATCCGGAGCCGGTCGCCGACGGCCGCGGCGTCGACGCGGAACTGGCCGTCGGCCGTCGTCGTCGCCGCCGCCGGGAGGTCGTCTCGGTCGTCGACGAGGAACTCGACGGTCGCGTCTGCGGCGCCGTCGACGCTCGCGGCGACGACGAGTTCGCCGGCGGCCTCGTCCGTGTGAGTCGTCAGATCCAGCCGCGGTCGCTCGGGGCCCGTCTCGTCGTCCAGCCGGGCGAGCCCGGACCCGGGGTCGTCCGTCGCCGCCGCCGTGGCGTCCGTCTCGGGCACGGTGTGGTCCGTCGTCGTCGGCGGCTCCGTCCCGGAGTACTGCTGACGGGTCTCCGTCTCCCCGGGCTGACGGTCGGCGCCGAACGCGCGAACGGTGAGCGTCTCACTCCCTTCGGGGGTGTCGTGGCGGAAGCGGTACAGCCCGGCGGCGTCCGGCTCGAAGGTGACGACGGCGTCGTCGCCGACGGTCGCGGTCGCGTCCGTCGGGGCGGAGACGAGCGTCCAGCCGTACGCGGCCGTGCGGTCGGGGTCCGGCTCCCGCGGTGCGAGTTCGACCTCGTCGCCGACGGCCGCGAACCGGGGTGGGCCAGGGTGGTGCATCGTCTCCGCTTCAACTGCGTGTTACTTAACCGGTTTCCCACGGCGGGCGACGCGAGCGGGGTCAGGCACAAGTAACCTCGTCGCGTCTGTGCGGTCGTGACAGACGACGACGCAGTCACGGTGGAGCTGTCCATCCGCGACGGACGGACGGTGATCGACGTGGACGGCGGGCGGGAGGCGGCGCTCGTGGTGTGGGACGGGGACGGCCAGCGCATCTACCTCCCCCCAGAGGACTTCGACGACCCGCCGCACCGCGAGGGGGCGTACGCCTCGGCCGACGGCCCGGTCGGCGACGGAGACGACTCCCCGTACGACGGTCCGCGGGCCGACAGCCCGTACGAGTCGGCCGTCGTCGACGACAGCGCCTACCAGCGCACCGGCGCCCCGCCGGACGACGAAGGACTCCACTCCACCGCCGACGGGTTCCGGGTCGTCCACCCGGCCCCGGTGACGGAGTTCCGGCTGCTGCGGTGACGGGGATCAGACGGGGTGGAGCCGCCAGCGTCGGTAGAACAGGTCTGTCCCGTCGTCCGTCTCGACGAACCTGACGGGCACCCGAGCGCCGTCGGGCGCGACCGTCTCGTAGCGGTGTGTCTCCCCGTCGCTGTCCTCGGGGAACGCCTCGAACGACCGTGACTCGAGAGCGTCGTCCAGTTCGACCGTGATCCGCGCGCCCTCCCGCGCGACCGTCGCCCGTTGGATCCCGCGGTACGACTCGTAGTCGCCGGCGACCCGGTCGGCCCGCTCGCGGAGCCGGTAGAATCGAGTGTCGGTCGGCTCACCACCCCGTAGCACCGACAGCAGTGCCGGCCCGGCGAACTGTGGGTGTGCCTCGGGCGAGCCGTTGCAGGCGAGCCCGACCCCGAGCCCGGACTCCTGCAGGAACCCGACGTAGGCGCTGCCGACGCCGATGCTACCGCCGTGTTCGATCAGGGTCTCCCCGTCGAACGGGCGGCGCATCCAGCCGTAGCCGTACCCCTGTGTCGTGTCGTCGCCGTACGTCTGTCTGGTCGCGTGGGCGGCGTGTGCGGTCCGACGGTCGTCGCCGGAGACCACCGCGGGCTCGCCGGTCGTCTGGAACCGGAGGTACGCCGCCAGGTCGCGGGCGGACGCGACGAGTCCGCCGGCCGCGCCGGTCCCCTTCGACGGGAACGGCGTCGGCTCGCCGGTCGCCGGGTGGTACGGCGTCGCGGCGTCGTCGAGTTCGTCGTACGACGACGGCGCGAGGACGGCCCGGTCCATCCCCAGCGGCGCCAACAGCTCGTCTGCGACGTACTCCGAGAACGGCCGGTCGTGTAGCGTCGCCACGAGTCGCCCCAACAACGTGTACCCCGTGTTGTAGTACCGGAACCGTTCGTCGCCCGCGCGGTCGGCAGTCGCGCCGGCGACGTGGCGATCCAGGTCCCCCGGCGACGACAACGGCACCGCCGCGGGGTCGCCGCCGATCTGACGCGAGATGAGGGCGACGCTCGCCCCGTCCGCGGGCATCCCGGAGGTGTGGGTGAGCAGCTCCTGTACCGTCGGCGGCCGAGGCTCGTCACCGAAGACGTCGAGATGGTCGGAGACGGGGTCGGACAACGACAGTCTCGTGTCCGCGACCGTCCGGAGCACCGCCAGCGCCGTCACCGACTTCGTGACGGAGCCGACCCCGTACAGTGTGTCGGCCGTCGCGGGGGCGTCCGTCGCCAGGTCGCGGGCGCCGTAGCCGGCCGTGTGGATCGGCTCCCCGTCGGCGACGATCGCCAGCCCGGCGCCCGCCACTCGTTCGTCCGCGAGCCAGTCCGCCAGGAACCGTTCTGCGGCCGCGATTCGTTCGTCGTCCACGCGACTGGCGACGACGCCCCGCCCCGTAAAGTTCGGGTGACGCCTCGCTCCTGGCTCCCCGCTCGCTCGCCGCCGGACTCCCGGCGAGACGTTCCCCCGACGCCGGAGGTTTGTGGCCACCGACCGGACTCACTCCGTGAGCCGACTGTTCGAGCCGTTGGAGCTGCGGGAGACGGAGCTGCCGAATCGCGTGTTCGTATCGCCGATGTGTCAGTACAGCGCCAGCGAGGGTGTCGCCACGGACTGGCACCTGGTCCACCTGGGGTCGCGGGCCGTCGGCGGCGCCGGCGTCGTGCTGTCGGAAGCGACGGCCGTCTCGCCGGCCGGTCGAATCTCGCCCGGTGATCTGGGTATCTGGAACGAGGAGCAGGCCGAGGCGCTGGGTCGGATCGCGTCGTTCGTCGCCGACCAGGGATCTGTCCCCGGGATTCAGCTCGCACACGCCGGCCGGAAGGCGTCGACCGCGCCGCCGTGGGACGGCGGCAGCCCGGTGTCGCCCGAGGCGGACGGCTGGACCGCGCTCGGGCCGAGCGAGGAGCCGTACCCCCGCGACGGTGACGAACAGCCCACTCGCCGGCTGTCGACCGACGAGGTCGAGACCGTCGTCGACCAGTTCCGGGCGGCCGCCGAGCGGGCCCGCGACGCGGGGTTCCGGATCGCCGAGGTCCACGCCGCCCACGGCTACCTCCTCCACGAGTTCCTCTCCCCGGTGACGAACGACCGGACGGACCGCTACGGCGGCGACTTCCAGAGTCGGACGCGGCTCCTCCGGGAGGTGACGGCGGCCGTCCGGGAGGTCTGGCCGGACGGCGACCCGGTGTTCGTCCGGATCTCGGCGACGGACTGGCTGGACGACCGAGAGTCGTGGACAGTCGCCGACTCCGCCCGACTCGCGCCCACTCTCGCCGAGGCCGGTGCCGACCTGATCGACGTGAGCGCCGGCGGGATCAGCCCGGCACAGTCCGTCCCGCAGACCGGCCCCGGCTACCAGGTGCCGTACGCGGAGACGATCCGCGAGCACCTCCGCGAAGAGGGCGTCGACCTGGCGGTCGGCGCCGTCGGCGGGATCACGGAGCCGACCCAGGCGGAGCAACTGCTGGCCAACGACCGCGTGGACGCGGTGGCGATGGCCCGGGAGTTCCTCCGGTCGCCGTACTGGCCGTTACACGCCGCCGACGAACTGGACGATCCCGAGGGCGTCGACGTGCCCGTCCAGTACCGACGGGGGTTCTGACACTCGCCGGTCGCCGCGGAGGGAAACGGGCAAGTGGGTGCCGCTCGCCCGTCTGGTATGGACGACACGGACGACCGCGTCGCCGTCGTGGCGGCGTCGATGACACAGTTCGGCCGACGGGACGGCTGGGTGCTGGACCTGCTGGCGGAGGCCGGTCAGGCGTGTCTGGCCGACGCCGGCGTCGACGCCGACGCCGTCGACCACCTGTACGTCTCGAACATGGCAAGCGGGGAGTTCGAGGGCCAGACGGGGGTCCCGAACGCGCTCGCGCACGACCTGGGGGCAGTTCCCGCTTACACCGCACGGGTCGACCAGACCTCGGCCTCGGGCGGCGCCGGAATCTACGCCGCCTGGCAGTCCGTCGCCGCCGGCGCCAGCGACTGCACGCTGTTGGTCGGCGGCGAGAAGATGACCCACCGGAGCACGGCGGAGGCGACGGACGTGATCGCGTCGCTCACCCACCCGGCGGAGTACAGACACGGCGTCACGCTGCCGTCGTTCGCCGGACTCACGGCCCGAGCGTACCTCGACGCCCACGACGCTCCCCGGGAGAGCCTGGCGGACGTGGCGGTGAAGAACCACGCCAACGGCGTCGACAACCCCAACGCCCAGTTCCGGGAGGCGGTCGACCGCGAGACCGTGCTGGACAGTCCCATCGTCGCGGACCCGCTGCGGCTGTACGACTTCTGTCCGATCACGGACGGCTCCGCCGCGCTCCTGCTCGTCCCGGAGTCGCTGGCGGCGTCGTACACCGACGAGTACGCCGTCGTCACCGGCGTCGCCGGCGCGACGGACACCCACGTCGTCCACGAGCGACCGGACCCGACGACGATGGGCGCCGTCCGCGACTCCGGGGCGGCCGCCTTCGAGATGGCCGACCGCGAGCCCGCGGACGTGGACGTGGCGGAACTCCACGACATGTTCACGATCCTGGAAGTTCTCCAGTTCGAAGGTCTCGGCTTCGCGGACAGAGGCGAGGGCTGGCGCGCCGCGTCGGAGGGTCGCACCGCCCGCGACGGGGAGATTCCGGTGAACACCTCCGGCGGACTCAAGTCGAAGGGCCACCCGCTGGGCGCCTCCGGCGTCGCGCAGGCGGTCGAGGTGTACGAACAGGTGCTCGGCGAGGCCGGCCCGCGGCAGGTGGACGCCGACGTGGGGCTGGCGTGTAACGTCGGCGGGTTCGGCAACTGTGTGACGACGACGCTCCTGGAGGTGGCAGAGTGAGCGACGACGAGCCCGTCTTCGAGGCCGCGGAGTACGCCGACGGCACGATCACCTACCCCCCGCACCCCGTGAGCCCGGACGGTGCCGAACGAGTCGGGACGGTGGACCTCTCGGAGTACACCGCCCGCGTGGTGACGTGGACGGAGTCGACCGCCACGCCGCCGGGCGTCCGGGAGCCGAACACACTCGCTATCGTAGAGTTCGACGTGGACGGAGAGCCCGTCCGCGCGCTCGGTCAGGCCACCGACGACGTGGCGATCGGCGACGAGGTCGAGCCAGTGTACACCCCGGAACTGCGCGACCCCGAGGCCGGGATCAGAGAGCCAGACAGTCAGTCGTGGGACGGCTTCCGGTTCCGGCCGATCTGACTACGTCTCGTCGTCCTCGTCTTCGTCGTCGTCGACCTCTCGTTTGATCGACTGGAGTTCGGCTTCCACGTCCACCTCCGGCGCGGGCTCTTCGGCCTCCTCGTCGGTCTCGCCGTCGCTCGCGTCGTCGCCCGCGTCGTCGTCCGCCTCGTCGTCGCCCGGGCTACCGACGGCAATCTCCACCGGGCCGTCGTCGCGGCCACGACCGTCGCGGTCGTCACGCCGGTCACGCCGTCGGTCGCGGCCGTCTCCCCGGCGGTCGCGACTGTCGCGGTCGTCTCGACGGTCGCGGCCGTCCCGGCGAGCGTCGTCGACCGTCTGCCGGGAGTCGCGGACCCGCGACTCGATCTCCTCGGTGAGCGAGCGCGCCTCGCTCACGATGTCGCGCGCCTCGCCGTCCTGTGGGAGATTCGTCTCCGCGAGCGCCGTCCGGAGGTCGTCCAGCCGTCGAGTGAGCTGGTCGGTCGCCCGGCCGCTCGCGTCGTCGACGACGCCGTCCAGCCCGGTGTCGCGCCGCTGTGGCGGCTCGGAGTCCGCGGGAGCGACCGCCCCGACGACCTTCTGGAACAGCTCCAACGCCGAGATCGTCGCCTCCAGCGTGGCGATCAGCGTCGGCAGCGTGTACTCGTTGGTGAACCGCAACACGTCGCCCACGGACGGCGGGTCGAACTGCGGCCCCTCGCGGCGACGCGGCCGGTCGTCGCGACTGTCACGGTCGTCGCGTCGGTCGCGGCCGTCACGCCGGTCGTGCTCGTCACGCTCGCGTGGCTGTCGGTCTCGTCGCCGCCCACGGCGTTCGTCGTCCAACTCCGTCCGGAGATCCTCCAGCGTGGTCTCCAGGTCGGACAACAACGCCGCGAGCTCTTCGTCGTCGCGGGAACTCATGTCTCGGAGTTGGCGGGCCGCGCCGATAAGCGTTGTTCGGACTCTCCCGTGGCGTCACTCGGTCGCCCAGCCGTACTGGACCGGCCAGTTGGCGTCGCTGTCGGCGTCCAACTCCACGGCGGCGTCGTGGGTCCAGTACGGTGACCGGAGGTGTTCGCGCCCCAGCGCGACGAAGTCCGCTCGCTCGTTGGCGACGATCGCGGCGGCGTGCGTCGGCTCCGTGATCGCTCCGACCGTCGCGACCGCCGTCTCCCTGTCCTCCTCGCGGAGGTGTTCGCGGATCGTCTCCGCGTACGGCACCTGGTACCCCGGGGTCGAACGCAACACGCTCTGGTCCGGATGGAGCCCGCCGGCGCTCACGTCGATCAGGTCGGCACCGGCCTCGGCGAGGGTGGGCGCGAGTCGGGCGGAGTCGGCGACCGTCCACGACTCTCGGTCGTCCAGCCAGTCCGTCGCCGAGATCCGGACGCCGACCGGTGAGTCGGCCGGCCAGACTTCCCGGACGGTCGCCGTCACTTCCCGCAACAATCGGGTGCGAGCCTCGAAGCATCCGCCGTAGCGGTCCGTCCGGTCGTTCGTCACCGGGGAGAGGAACTCGTGGAGGAGGTAGCCGTGGGCGGCGTGGATCTCGACGAACTGGAAGCCGGCCTCGCGGGCCCGCCGTGCCGCGGCGGCGAAGCTGTCGACGACGGCCTCGACCTCGTCGGCCGACAGCCGACGGGTCGGTGGTGCCTCGTGATCCTGGTACGGGTACGGCTCCGCGGTGGGGGCGACGATCGGCCAGCGACCCTCCTCGTCCGTCAGTGGTCTGTGCCCCTCCCACGGCCGTCGCTTCGACGCCTTCCGACCGGCGTGTGCGAGTTGGATCCCGGGGACGGAGCCCTGGTCGGCGACGAACGACGCGACCCGGGCCAGCGGGGGGACGTGGTCGTCACGGTACAACCCGAGGTCGCCGGTCGTGATCCGCCCTCGCCGTTCCACCGCCGCCGCCTCTGCGACGACGACGCCGGCGCCGCCGACGGCCCGCGACCCCAGGTGGACCAGGTGCCAGTCCGTCGCAGCCCCGTCGTCTGCGCTGTACTGACACATCGGCGACACGATCACACGGTTCGAGACTGTTCGACCGCCGAGTATCGCATCTGAGAACAGTTTCAGTGACACAACAGGTACACTTTCTGTTCGGTTCAAAAGTCCAACGCAGAGGCGGTCAGTCGTTCACCTCCTCCGTCTTCGAGACGGTCAGCGGTTGTCTGGCGACCAGCTCGCAGTCGAACGCCGGGTGTTCGGCGACGTGACGGACGAGGAGGTGCCGTCGGTTGCCCGTGACCTCCTCGGCGGTCACGTCGTCGGCCCGGAACCGGTCGGGCAGGTCGTCGTACAACGCCCGGAGTTCGCCGAACCGGGCGAACACCTTCCGGTGGCCGGCGGAGTCGGCGCCGCGACGGGCGACGACGTAGCTCCCGTCCGGGCGGGTGTGACCGACGGTGTGTCGAAACACCCTGCGGCCGGCGACGGCGTCCGTCAGCCGGTCGCGGAGTCGTCTGGCTGTCGTCTCGTCTAGTTCCACCGTGTGGTCGCCGACGGCCAGCCTGACGCCGCCGTCGACACCCGTCACGGTCGGGTCCTGCTCACAGAATTTCCCGATCAGCCGCCCGGGGGCGACTTCGGGTATCCTCGGAGTCGGGGTCGTCGACCGACATACACGACTGTCGAGCGGGCGACCTGTAAAGCCTGGCGGGACCGTGGGGGGTGACGACACACCTCGGCGTCGTTCCGTGCACCGTGGCCACGATCAACTCGGAAACGAGAAAATACGCAGATCGAATCCCCGAATCAGGCGGCGGAGAATGATGTAGGAGAAAGCCATTTACACCGCCCACCGCTGCAAGCGGGTATGGTTCGTACAGAACACACTGTGGACAGGCGGACGTACATGAAGCTCGTCGGCGCGAGTGGGGTCGCGGGGATCACCGCGACCGCCGGCTGCGCGACCGGCACCGGCGGCGGCGCCGAGGAGATCACCCCCGCGACGGCGCCCGGCTTCCCGCCGTTCGAGATGAAGAACGACGAGGGTGAGCTGGTCGGGTTCGACGTGGACCTGCTGACCGCCGTCGTCGAGGAGACGGAGTACACGCTGGCCGGCTGGGAGGAGTTCGAGTTCAGTTCCCTGATCCCGGCGCTGCGCAACGACCGTGCGGACGTGGTCGCGGCCGCGATGACGATCACGGACGACCGCGACGAGTCCGTCGACTTCTCGGACTCCTACTACTCGGCCGATCAGGCGATCCTCGTCGCCGACGGCAGCGACTTCGCGCCGTCGGCGCTGTCGGACCTGGCGAGCGGTGCCGTCGGCGCACAGGAGGGGACGACCGGCGCGGGCGTCGTCGAAGAACAGCTCGTGAACGGCGGCGACCTGGCGAGTTCCGACTTCAACACGTACGGCAGCTACGTGCTCGCGGTAGAGGACCTGGTCAACGGCAACGTGGACGCGGTGGTCGTAGACACGCCGGTCGCCAACACCTTCGCCGCCCAGCGTCCGGTGAGCGTGGCGTTCACCTACGAGACCGGTGAGAACTACGGCTTCGCCGTCCAGGAGGGCGACTCCGACCTCCAGTCGTCGCTCAGCGAGGGGCTGACGGCCGTCCGAGAGTCGGGCACTTACGAGGACCTGACCGCCAAGTACTTCACGGGGTGACACCGGTGCCGACGGACCCGGCGGCGGCCGTCACGGCCGTGGAGGCGGCGACGGCGCTCGTCCAGACCGCGCCCGACGACTGGGCGTTCGTCTGGGCGAACCGCGACTACCTCCTCTCGGGAGCCTGGCTGACGGTCGCGCTGACGGTCGTTAGCTTACTGGTCGGCTTCCTCGCGGGGCTGCCGGCAGGTGTCGTCGAGACGTACGGCGAAGGGCGGTCCGCGGCCGTCGTCTCCGCTCTCGGGACCCTGTTGCGCGGGACGCCCATCGTCGTCATCCTGATCGTGATGTTCTTCGTCGTGCCGACGCCGGACCTCCGGCTGCTCGGACTCGAGGTGTCCGGCGGGTTCCTCGCTGCCGTTCTCGGGCTCGGCTTCCGGAGTGCGGCCTACCAGAGCCAGATCTTCCGGGGGGCCCTCCAGAGCGTCGACGACGGGCAGCTGGAGGCGGCCCGGTCCGTCGGGATGAGCCGGCTGGAGTCGATCCGGCACGTCGCGGTGCCACAGGCGCTGCGCCGGAGCGTCCCCGGATTCCAGAACGAGATGACGATCGTGCTGAAAGACACCAGCGTCGTGTTCGCGATCGGGCTGTCGGAGCTGCTGACGCGCAGCTACGACCTGTTCGTCAGACAGACCACCGCCGTGCTGGAGGTGATCCTGTTCGCCAGCCTGATCTACTTCCTCCTGACGTTCGGGACGAACCGGGCGCTGGACTACGTCGACGAGCGGTTCTCGATCCCGGAGGGGAACGCGTGAGCCGAAACACCACTACGTCACGGCCGGCGGAGACGGGCGACCGACTGTTGGAGATCGCGGACCTCCACAAGCGCTACGGGCAAGAGGAGGTGTTGGAGGGGGTGGATCTCACGATGGACCGCGGAGACGTGACCGTTCTCGTGGGCCCCAGCGGCTCCGGCAAGTCCACCATGCTGCGGTGTGTCAACCGCCTCGCGGAGTTCGAGCGCGGCACGATCACGCTCGACGGGACGGACACGTCGGCGCTAGACGTGGACGAACTCCGGCGTCAGGTCGGGATGGTGTTCCAGGACTTCAACCTGTTCGCCCACCTCACCGCGTTGGACAACGTCGCTCTCGGTCCGCGACGAGTCTTGGGGCAGTCGACCGAAGACGCCGAGGCCCGCGCCCACGAGCAACTGGAACAGGTCGGCCTGGGCGACCAGACGGAGTCGTACCCGGGCGAGCTGTCCGGCGGCCAGAAGCAACGGGTCGGGATCGCACGGGCGCTGGCGATGGAGCCGAAGCTCCTCCTGTTCGACGAGCCGACGAGCGCGCTCGACCCGGAGCTGATCGGCGAGGTGCTGCGCGTGATGCGGGAGCTGGCCGACCGCGACACGACGATGTTGGTCGTCACCCACGAGATGGAGTTCGCCCGCTCCGTCGCCTCGGAGCTGTTGTTCCTGGAAGACGGCGTGATCGTGGAGCGTGGCCCACCGGAACAGCTGTTCGAGGAGCCGACGGAGCGCCGGACGACGGAGTTCCTCGGCCGGCTGACGAACCTGGACGGGAGGGAGCCGTGAGCGGCGCGGACGCGAGCGCAGAGTCGGCCGCCGACACGCGCAGCGTCCGCACGGTCGTCGCCGACGGCGTCGGCCGCCGCACTGGGGTCGTCGCCGGACTCGCCGTCTTCTGGCTGTACCTCCTCGCTCGGTGGCTGAACGACTGGCTGGGCGGGGTCGTCGTCTCGGCGGGGGAGTCGTTCTTCGCGCCGGCGGCCGTTCGGGGGGTCGGCGACGCCCTCCCGGTCGTCGCGGGCGTGACCGACCCCGTCGCGTTCGCGCTGGACACGCTGCCGGCGTTGGCCAACGCCGCCTGGCTCACCGTCGTGATGACGGTCGTCGGCATCGCGGTCGGGTTCGTGTTCGCCGTGCCGTTGGCGGTCGCCCGGGTGTACGGCCGTGTGTCCGCGTGGATCTCACTGGGGGTGACGGAACTGCTGCGCGGGACGCCGTTGCTCGCGCAGCTGTTCGTGTTGTACTACGGGCTCAATCTCTCTGCGGCCGTTCCGTCGGCGCTCGACCCCGTGTTGGCGAACCGGGCGGTCGCGGTGGCGACGCTGGGGTTCGTGATCAACAGCGCCGCCTACCAGGCGGAGTACGTCCGCGGCGCCATCGAGAGCGTCGACGCCGGGCAGCTGGAGGCCGGGCGCGCGGTCGGGCTGTCGCAGCCCGCGGCGATCCGGTTCGTCGTGCTCCCGCAGGCGCTCCGGTTCGCCATTCCCGGGTGGTCGAACGAGCTCGTCTACCTCATCAAGTACTCCTCGCTGGCGGCGTTCGTCACGGCCCCGGAGATGTTCGACACCGCCAGCCAGATCGCGGCCGAGAACTTCAAGTACACCGCCGTGTTCGGGCTGACGGCCCTACTGTACCTCGCGCTCGTGATCTCCGCCTCCCGGGTGACCGGCTGGGCGGAGGGGTACACCGCCGTCCCCGGGTTGGGGAAAGGGGAGTGAGACCCCTCGCCGGCGGTCACAGACACCCCCCGTGCCGGACTGGCCTGGAAGGTGACCTTGAAGTCTGCCCCCGGCGAACCGGGTCGTATGGAACCAGATCCGGGTGACCGCGTCCGCGTCCAGCGGGCGGGCGTGACGGACGAGGGCGTGTTGATGCCGTCGTCGGACGCCGAGCGACTCGTCGTCAAGCTCGACGGGGGGTACAACGTCGGGCTCTCGCGTGCAGAGTCGACGGTAGAGCTCGTCGAGGCGGACGTGTACGACGTGGGAGAGACGGAGACGGAGCCGGGGGCGCGCTCGGAGATCGAGTTCGACGAGGACCGCCAACGGATCGCGCTGATCTCCACCGGCGGCACCATCGCCTCCACGGTCGACTACCGCACGGGGGCGGTGACGGCGCGGTTCGACGCCGAGGACGTGTTGCGGGCGGTGCCGGACCTGGCCGGTCGGGCCAACTACACCGGGCGGGTCGTCGCCAACATCCTCTCGGAGAACATGGAGCCGTCGATCTGGCGGGAGTTGGCCGACGCGGTCGCCGAAGAGATCGAACGTGGTGCCGACGGCGTCGTCGTGATGCACGGGACGGACACGATGCAGTACTCCGCGGCCGCGCTGTCGTTCGCGCTCGACACCCCGGTGCCGGTCGTGTTCACGGGGAGCCAGCGCTCCGCGGACCGCCCCTCCTCCGACAACGTCGTCAACGCCGTCGGCGCCGTCGAGACGGCCAAGTCCGACCTCGCGGAGGTGGTGGTCTGCATGCACGCCGACGAGACGGACGACGGCTGCGCGATCCACCGCGGCACCCGCGTCCGGAAGAACCACACCTCTCGCCGTGACGCCTTCGAGACTGTCGGCGGCGACCCGTTGGGGCGTGTCGACTACGACCCCGACGAGGTGACCGTCCGACTGCGCGAGGACGCCGACTACCGCACCCGCCCCGACGACCGTCCCGACGAGATCCCCGTCGCCGCCGACATGGAGACGGACGTGGAACTGCTGAAGTTCACCCCTGGGATGGATCCCGCCGCCATGGACTACCTCTCGGACAAGGACGGCGTCGTCGTCGAAGGAACCGGTCTCGGGCACGTCCACACGGACCTGATCCCGCGGCTGGCGGAGTTCGTCGACGACGGGACGACCGTCGTGATGACGAGCCAGTGTCTGGAGGGGCGGGTCTGTGACCGCGTGTACGACACCGGTCGAGACCTCCTGGACGCCGGCGTCGTGGAGGCGGGCGACACCCTGCCCGGCACCGCGAAGGTGAAGCTGATGTGGGCGCTCGCCAACCGCGACGACCCCGAAGCGACGATGCGAACTGACCTCGCGGGCGAACTGACGGAGGAGAGCCAGCCGTGGCGGTGACCGACGAGGCGACCACCGTCCGCCAGGCCCGCGAGTCGGACGTGGACAGCGTGGTCGCGTTCACCCGCGACACCTGGAGCGACCGCGAGGAGGCGAGCGACTACCTCCCGGAGACGTTCCCGGAGTGGGTCGAGACGGACGGTCCCGAACAACACACGCTCGTGGCCGTCGTCGACGGCGACCCCGCGGGCGTGCTCCAGTGTGTCCTGCTGTCGGAGACGGAGGCGTGGGCTCAGGGGATGCGCGTCGACCCCGACTACCGCGGTCACGGCGTCTCGCAGCGGCTCTCTCGGGCGGCGTTCCGGTGGGCCCGCGAGCAGGGCGCCGTCGTCTGCCGGAACATGGTGTTCTCCTGGAACGTCGCCGGACTGGGGCAGTCGCGGTCCGTCGGCTTCGCCCCGGCGACGGAGTTCCGCTACGCCACCCCGGAGCCGGACGCCGACGCGGAGCCCGAACTGTCCGTCGTCGCCGACCCCGACGCGGCGTGGTCGTACTGGACGGACAGCGACGCCCGGAGGACGCTCTCGGGGCTCGCTCTGGACGCCGGAGAGTCGTGGGCCGTCTCCGAACTCCGGCGGTCGGACCTCCGGCGAGCGGCCGACGAGGACGGCCTGTTCGTCGTACAGGACGGTGGCACCCGCGGGTTCGCCGCGCGGGCACAGACCAGCGAGCGAGAGACGGACGAGGGCGTCCGCCGACTGGCGACGTACGCCGTCGGCGCCTGGGACTCGCCGACTGCGGCGGCGTCGGTCGTTGACAGCGTCGCCCGCGACGCCGGCGAGTTCGGCGCCGACGCCGTCCGGGTGTTCGTCCCGGAGACCGTCCGGACGGTGAGTGACCTCGCGGCCGTGCGGTGTCCCGTCTCCGACGAGCCGGACTTCGTCATGGAGGCGGATCTGACGGATCCCGCAGTCGGCGGGGAGTGACGACCCGGACCCGTACCGACCTCTCCGAGTGACTGCCTATGACATCGGCCGGTGTCGACACGGGTGACGACGGCAGCGAGCGACACGGGCGACCCGCTCGCCTCGCCCGCTCGGCGATCACGGTCCTCGTCCCGGTCGCGGGAGTCGTCGGGTTCGGCTGGCGGCTAGACCTGGTGTTGTCGTTCTACTGGCTCGAAGTCGGGACGGGCGCCGCTCGGCTGCTGTTTGAGGCGACGCTCGCTGCTCGCCCGAACAGCGAACTCGGGAGCACCCTCGACCCGCCGTTCCGGAGGCTGCGGGAGAAACGCGGCGGCATACAGACACCCGGCCTCCTCCCGCCGATCCATCCACACGCCCTCCCGACTGTGGCCACCGCCGGTCTGTTCGTATCGCTCGTCTGGCTCCTGGCGGGCGCTGGCGTGATCGCGTTCGTCGGGGCGGACGTAATCCGAAGACACGCGGCCGTCGTTCTCCTCGGTGCTGTCGGCGTGACGCTCGGCGAACTCGTGGCGCTGCTGGTGAACCTGCGACGACGGCCGTACGCCGACCTGTCGCCGGCGGCAGTCGTCCGGCTCCGACAGTTCCTCGCGCCGGCGGCCTTCCTGTTTCTGGTCGTCGTCGTGGTGTTCGGTGACGGCGGCCCGGTCGACGCCGGAGTTCCCGTGGCCGTCGTCGTCTGCGGACGGACGCTCGTCGGCGTGGCCGACACGGTCGGGCTGGGCCGACGACTCCTCCCGGCGCGGATGCAGCCCGAGGCACGGATCGGCGACCGTGACCCGGTCCCGGCCGGCCGGGGTGCGCCGACGGCGACGTGGCGCGTCGACCGGCGGAGCGTCGTCGCCGCCAGGGCGCTGACGGGACCGGGGCGTGTCCTCCTCACTCGCGCCGGGCTGCTCGTCGGAGCGATCGCCGTGTTCGTGTGGCTCGTACTCGACGGCACCGCCGGGGTCGTCGCCGCCGCGGGAATCCTCGCCGGCGTCGCCGTCGTCGGCGCCGCCTCGGTCGCGACCGAGGCGGACCTCCTGTACGGTCACCTGGAGTACCGGCTGTACGACGACTGTCTGGTCGCGTACGACCGACTCCTGGAGACGCCACAGTGGCGCGTCGACCTGGCGGACGTCACGGAAGTAGAGACCGGGGCGGCGGTGCTGGACGGCGTCTCGGCGCTCCGGCTCCAACGGCTGGCCGTGCGTGGCGGCGAGCACAGCGGGACACTCGTCGGGCTGGCGGACGCCGAGGCCGTCCGCGAACGGATCGACGAGGCCCGGTTCGAGTGAGTCGTCCCGGCTCGACTACACCGTCGTCACCCACAGCCGGAACTCCGCCGGCTGGCCGTACACCTCTCGGAACACTCGTTCTGTGAACGCAGCCAGCCGATCCTCGCTCGTGTGAGCTGTGATCCGGACGTTCGTCGCCGCCGCCGTCTCGGGCGACTCCAGCTGGTCGACGCGGAACTCCGCGTAGTCGTCGACGACGGTCCGCAACACCGACAGCTCCTCGTCCGTGCAGTCGAGGTTGAACTCTCCCTCGCCGAACTGGATCCACGGCGGGACTCGTTCGACCGGCTCGTCGCCGTCCTCGGTCTCGTCGTCACCGCTCTCTTCGGTCGCGTCTGTGCCGCCGTCGCCTTCGCCGTCGGCGGCGTCACCCTCGCCGTCGGCGTCCGCGCCGCCGTCCCCGTCACCGCCGTCACCGGCCGGCTCGGCGACCGTCGCCGCCTCGGCGGTGAGAAACCGGCTCCCCCGCTCGCGGTGTGCCGTCACGGCGGCCGCGAGCAGTTCGCGGCGGTCGGCCTCCGTCGTCGCGTCGAAGCGTGTCACGGCCAGAGGTGCGTCCCGGAGCCACAAGAACGACCCGTATCCGGGGGCCGAGCCCCGAGCCGTCTCCACGGACGGCGCGGTCCGGGAGCCGTCTCAGACCCGGAACCGGAGCCCGTCGCGGGCGACCCGCACGTCGCCGTCGAACTGCGACTCGACGGCCGCGACCATCGACTCCTCCTCGCCGTCCGTGTGGGGGTACTGGTGGGTGAGGTAGACGCGCTCCACGTCGGCGTCGGCCTCCGCCAGCGCCGCGCCCAACTGCGTCGGCGTCGGGTGACCGTCCACGTCCACCCCGTCCGGGAACGAACAGTCGTGGGCCAACACCCGCGCGCCGTCGGCGAACGACGCCAGCCCCGGGAACGCCTCGGAGTCGCCCGAGAAGACGAACGCGCCGGGCTCTCGTCGAGCGTCCGCGTCGCGTTCGCCGTTCTCCTCGCCCGCGTCGGCGTCGCCCACAGCGTCCGTGGCGTCACCCTCGCGCGGCTCGAACCGGTAGGCCAGACAGTCCACGGAGTGACGGGTTCGGTAGGTGTCGACAGTCACCCCCGCGAGCTCCACTCGTTCGTCGGCGCCCACCTCGCGGACGGAGAGGTCGATCCGGCCGTCGAGGTAGTCGTGGACGGCGAGAGCGTCGTCGACGAGCTCCTTCGTCCCCGCGGGACCGACGACCCGGAGGTGTTCCTCGCCGGCCAGCCACCGCGCCTTGAGCAACGGCAGGAGGTCTGCGACGTGGTCCAAGTGGTGGTGTGTGAGCAACACCGTCGAGACGGCCTCGTAGCCGGGGTCCGTCTGCGAGAGGCGGTGGAGGACGCCGGCGCCGCAGTCCACGAGCAACGGGCTCGCGTCGCCGGCCGCGGCCTCCACGAGCACCCCTGTCTGAACCCGCTCCGGGTGTGGCATCGCCGACCCAGTGCCGAGGAACGTGACACGCATACGTCACCGTCGGCCACGAGCGGGGTTAGGCGTGGCGGACCACGAGCCGCGACACTGAAGCCCGTCGCCGGCCAACCCCGACCGTGACGGAGTTCGACGAGGCCGACTGGCGCGAACGGCTCCGAGAGAGTCGGGCGGAGAAAGACGAGTTCCTGTCGACGGACCGGCGGTCCCCGTTGTCGCCGGCCGTCCGCGAGGAGTTCGACGGGCTGGAGTACTTCGAGCCCGCACCGGCGTACCGCGTCGAAGCGACTGTCCGGATCGACGACGACGCGGAGCCGGTGGAGGCCACCGTCGAGAACGGCGATCCACAGCGGCTCGTCCCCGTCGTGACCTTCGAGTTCGAACTGCCGACGGCCGGCGGCGACGACACCGTCGCGGAGTCGGTCTGTGGCTACCGCCCGACCGGCGGCGGCGACGGAATCTTCGTCCCGTTCCGGGACAAGACGACCGGTCAAGCGACCTACCGCGGCGGCCGCTACCTCGACTTCCACCCCGAGAGTGAACTGACGGACGGCGACGAGGTGGTCGTCGACTTCAACCTCGCGTACACGCCGTTCTGTGCGTTCGACGACGCCTTCGCCTGCCCGCTCCCGCCCGAGGAGAACTGGCTGTCGACGACGGTCCCGGCGGGCGAGCGGGCGCCGGACCTGGAGGCCGCCACGACGGAGTCGTGACCGGCGTGGAGAGAAACCCTCTTTGCTCGCCGAGAGCCTACGCAGTCGTATGAACCGCGACATCGCGCTCGGCGGCGCACTGATGCTGATCGGGATTCTCATGTTCCTCCCCGGAATCCAGGCGGACGCCAGCCCGCTGTGGCAGGCCGCGCTCGTGCCGGCGGCCGCGCTCCTGACGTACGGCACCTACCGCGTCGGCACGAGCAACGACGGCCGGGCAGTGTAACGCACCCCCCGTCAGCTCCGTCCCGAGCCCCCCTCGGTGTTCTCCGTCCCCGTCTCCGTGTCCGCGTACCGTGCCAGCGACGCCGACACCCCGCGCTGGAGCGCGGTCGTGTCCGCCGCGACGGCCTGGAAGTCGAACCCCCGGGCGGCCCAGTCGTCCACCTGGTCCGGCGCCGTCGCCAGTGTACCGACCGGCACCGTGCTGTCCGCGAGCACGGTGTCGACGGCCGAACGGAACGACTCTGCGTCGTACTCGCCGAACACGCCCAGCGACGCCGACAGGTCCGCCGGCCCGACGAACACGGCGTCCAGCCCGTCGACGGCGGAGATCTCGGCGACGTTGTCGACGGCCCGTGGGGACTCCACCTGGACGACCGTCGCCAGTCGGTCGGCGGCGGTGTCGTAGTAGTCGTCCAACGACGCGCCGTAGTCGGACGCCCGACCGGCGGCGAGCCCGCGGTCGCCCGCCGGGGGGTACCGAGTCGCGTCCACGAACGACTCCGTCTCGGCGGCGGTCTCGACCTGTGGGGCGATCACCCCCGCGGCACCGGTGTCGAGCAGCCGTTTGATCCGGACCGGGTCGTTCCAGGCCGCCCTGACGAGCGCGACCGCGTCGCCCGGGGCGGCCTCGACCGCCCGAACGGCGTTCTCGACCGTCTCGACGCTCGCGGCGGTGTGTTCCGTGTCGACGACGACGAAGTCCGTCCCCGTGCCGGCGACCACCTCCGCGACGGTCGGCGACGGCATCGACAGCCACACGCCCGCCGGCGCTCCCTCGCGGAGCCGACGGCTGATACCCTCGTCTCTCACGGCAAAATCGTGACCGGCCGGGGGTTTCAACCCTCCGTACTCCCCGCTCACAGCCCGAACCTGATCCCGATCGCCGCCAGACAGACCACCGCCCAGACGACGACCACCGCTGCCGCCAGGAGGTCCGACTCCGTCGCGTCGTTCAACACGCCGGCCCACCTCGTTTTCTCTCGCTCGACTCGTCTGCGCGCCTCGTTCCTTCGTCCATCCCTCTCACCCCAGGTGTCACCGCGTGGCTGAGGAGTATGTGTCTTGTGGACGTTTCACATGGGGTGGGGGGTTGGCGGGTGAAGACTCCCGAAAGTTGAAGCCGGGAGGCGGCCCAGAGTAACGAGAGATGGTACTAAGCCGTCAACTGCCGCCGACGCCGGTGCGCGAGTCGGTCGGTCGTCTCGCAGACGACCTCCGGCGAGTCAGGGTCAACACCGAGGCGGTAGAGACGACTGCTGCAGAGTGGGCCGACCGGGAGTTCGAACTGCCGGCGTGGCGTGCGCCGGTGTTCCCGGACGAGCGCCAGCCGGGGGTCACCCCTGCGGACGTGTTCGACTTCATGTTCGTCGGGAACGCGATCAACTTCGCCTTCAGAGAGTTCGAAACCGGCCGCAAGTTCACTGCAGAGTACGACGGTCACGAGTGGCGTGGCGCGTTCGGTATGTGGGCGTGCCTGAAGCGTGCACACGACACCGGGATTCCAATCACCTCTGAACAGTTCCTTGCCGATCTCTCCCGTGATGACTTCGACGACCTGTTCACGCCGGTCGACGGGACACAGCTCCCCCTTGCGACCGAACGCTACGAGATTCTCACCGGACTCGGCGAACGACTGGTCGCTGCAGAGGGCGAGCGATTCCACGACCTGTTTGAGACGGAGTCGGTGGCTCTGTACGACGACGGGTTCGGCTTCGTCGACGAGTTAGTCGAGCGGTTCCCGTCGTTCCGTGACGAGTGGCGCGTGGAGACGACCGACGACCACATGACCGTTCGGTTCGACAAGCGGGGACAGTTGCTGGCCGGAATGCTCTTTGGCCGATTCGGGGACGGCTGGTTCTCCATCGAGAGCCCGACATCGTTCAGCGTGTTCGCCGACTACAACCTCCCGAACGTGCTCCGGTCGTTGGGCATCCTCGAGTACGACTCGGCGCTCGCGGAGGAGGTCGACGCTGGTCGGCCACTCGAACCGGGCTCGCGTCCCGAGGTGGAACTCAGGGCCGCGACGCTGCTCGCGGCCGACGAACTCGCTGTCCAACTGTCTCGATCTCGTGACCGTCCCGTGACCGGCCCGGAACTGGACTACGCCCTGTTCCAGGCGCGCGACGGTGTCGAGACGGAGCCGCACCGGTGTCGGACGACTGCGTACTGACTCACCGCTCGTAGATCGCCAGCACGTCCAAGTCTGGTCCGGACTTCGCGGTCCCCACCAGTCGGATTCCGTGCTCATACCCGCGTTTCACGAGGTTGTATGCGAAGGTTCCGGTGTTGTACGCTCCGCGTCCCTGGATGTGGAGGTGGAGCGTGTTCCCTTCGTCAGTGTACGGCAGCCTGAAGTCTATCCACTCGATTCGTCCGTGTTCGCCGGCTGCCTCCTCGATCGTACGGACCACCGTCTTCGGATCGAAGCTGTCCTCGAACCAGTCCCAGTAGTACTCCCGTGCCTCCAACACGTCGTCTCCCACGCGCGCACCAGGGTCGTAGGTGTCTTCCTCGCTGTTGTAGTACTCCCCGAGTTGCGACCACGTCAGATCCCGCTGTGGATACCGAGGTGGGAGTTCACGCCCGCTTCGCAGGTCCCTGTACAGTGACACCACGGCACCGTCGGCGAACTCTGCTGCGGTCGGGACCAGTGTCGTCGCCAGATCACTCTCCTGCGAGCCTCCTGCGGTTGTCGCTCCGGAGTCTCGAACGCCCGGAAGTTCGAGCACGAGGAGATCTCGTGGAGGCGTCGGCGTGCAGTTGCCGCCGAGGTGATCTGACACCTCGCCGAACCCCTCACAGACGATCGGCTCACCGCCGAACTCTCCACTGTCGGCTATCTGGATCCTCTCACCGCCGTCTCCGTCACTGTCGGAGTCGGCAACTACACCAAGGTACCGTAGGACAATCTGTGCCAACTGTCGCTGTGGTCCCTGGACGAGTTGGAACTGCCTGCTCGACCTGTCGAACGACTCCCGTTCGAAGCTCCCGTCGAGCATCCCTGTGAGGCTGAGGCCTCCCGAAATCGGCAACCCACCGGCTATCATCTCCACGAGTTCCGAAGTCTCAAGGCTCAAATCTGTGTTTCCTTCGAAACTGCCACCGCCAGACGCGAACTCTCGCTCCTCTTCCGTCTCGCCCCCTGCCTCTGGTTCTCTCCTGTACGGACGGAAGATCGACCCGACGACGATGTCGTACAGCCGCCCGATTCGGTGTTCGTCGACGAACAGCGGTACGTCAATCAGCCACTCCAACTGTTCGCGTAGCTGTTCGTCGAGTCCCTCGCTCGCTACACTCACCTCACCCTCGTCCGTCTCGTCGCCGTCTGTCACACCGTGGTCTGCTCCCCCCTCGTACAAATAACTAAGCAGACAACTGGTCCAGAACGCACCTCTACGTATCGTCCACTGTGAGAAGTGCCGGGGGCGGGCTTCGAACCCGCGATCTCCGCATGTCCCAGGTACGAGGCTCGGCGGGCCTCTGGGAGCGGAGTGGGAACCGCACCGAATCTCGGAACCCTATGAGTGCGGCGCTATGTCCAGCTAAGCCACCCCGGCGCAGTTTCCCGTGGGGTGGTGAGACTCTTTACCCTTCCGATCCGTCGCGGTCTCGTCACGCGGTCACGCGGTCGGGAGCGCCACCGCCCCGACTGGTCTGCGGTCGCGCCCGCCAGGCCCGCTCACTCCCCCTGGAGTTCGTGACAGTTGCGACACCGGGCCTCGTAGCGTTCGTCGGCGCCGACGACGATCGTCGGATCGTCGGCGTGGGCCGGCTCCCCGTCGACGAGCCGTTGGTTCCGGGTCGCCGGCTCGCCACACTCCGCACAGATCGCCTGGAGCTTGTCGACGTACTCCGCCAGCGCGATCAGCTCCGGCAACGGGTGGAACGGCTCGCCTCTGAACGTCTGGTCCGTACCACAGGCGATCACGCGCCGGTCGTCCGCGGCCAGCGACTCCACCACGTCGACGAGCGTGTCGTCGAAGAAGTTCGCCTCGTCGACCGCGACCACCTCCTCCCCGTTCAACTGTTCCGTCAGGTCCCAGGGACCGTCCCCCTCCGGGTCGATCACGGTCGCCTCCCACTCCCGCCCGGCGTGTGACCCGATCTTCGTCGTGCCGTAGCGGTCGTCCAACGCCGGCGTGAACACGGCGATCTCCTGGCCCGCGATCCGCGCGCGCCGCAGCCGTCGCAGCAGCTCCTCCGTCTTCCCGGAGAACATCGACCCCGTTATCACCTCGACGAACCCCGACTGGGTGATCTCGTGCACGCCAGTGTCGGTGTGGGGTGGCGAGGTTAACTGTTGTCTTACGTGGTCGGGTGGATGTAGCTCCTAGTTTTTTCTGCTATCAGCCTTGTCAGTTGTTCAATGAGCGCAGTACCAGATACGCGGTGTGGCTTCGAGATGCTGGCGTCAAGTGCTATGCCCGAGTACACTCCTCTCCCAGATTCGCTTCCGAATGCTACTGAGACCTATCACTCCGCTGTGTGCTGTCGTGAGACTGTTGCGGGTGGTGACCGGTGCATCTGGCATGCGGATGTGTCGGGAAAACCTAGAAAAGACTTTCCGGAGGTCAATCAAGACAAGCCGGTCGTCCTTGACGGTGCAAATCTGTCTGGGGCCGATCTTGGTGAAAAATCACTTACTGATGTGCAGATGAGGTTTGCCGACCTTTCGGGAGTTGATTTCGAAGATGCAGACCTCTCGGGTTCAGATCTTCTCGCGGCTGATCTCTCAGAAGCAGATCTACTCAATGCCGACTTTCTGGACACAGATCTTCCCAGTGCTAACTTGTCAGGTGCCCATCTTAGGGATGCTGAATTTTCAGACGCCGACTTTACTGATTCAAATCTTCGAAATGCACAAGCCAGGGGGGCCAACTTCAATGCAGCTACGCTCGAACGCGCTGACCTCTCGAAGGCCAACCTCTTCGGCGCTAACCTTACTGAAGCTGAACTCTACGGTGCAATTCTCTCGGATATTCGTCTGGACGACAACACACAGTTTGGAGACCACTACACGGACCAGGATGACGATAGTAAGAAAGCAACGTGGACATTTCGGCAGATTGAACAAATATCCCGAGACAGCGCGCTCCCAGAGCAGGTAACTGAGGCTACTATCCAACGGAAAAAGCATCGTCGAATGTACTATTGGAGACAGCAAAACGTTCGCTCGTGGGTCAGAAACCGACTGTTCGGCCTGCTCACGAAACACGGCGAGTCTCCGGGGCGCGTCGTCGTGTTCTCAATCTTGACGGTCCTGGCCGGAGCAGCCGCCTTCCCTCTCTTCGGAATCCGTGACACGACGAACAACGGCCAGGTCCTCACCTACGCCCTCCAGAACACCGACCTCCTGAACCTCCTCGGGAAGGGGCTCTACCTCTCAACGGTCACGTTCACCACAGTCGGCTACGGCGACCTCCAGCCCGTCGGTTACGGACAACTCCTCGCCACCATTGAGTCGTTCCTCGGAGCGCTCCTGATGGCACTGCTCGTGTTCGTCCTCGGACGGCGGGCGACACGGTGATCGTCGCCCGACGGGCAGTAGCTACAAATAGATACAATCCGTACACTCGGATATGCCAGTGGAGTTCGACGAGTACCGAGCGAATCGTCCGGACGACGATCTCCCGATAGACCCAGAGTCGAACGCCTTCCGCATCCTCCAGTTCCTCGCACAGAACCCGACGCTGGGGTTCAAGCCGAGCGAGATCCGCGACGAGGTGGAGATCCCCGACGGGAGCGTCAACCCGACACTGTCCCGTCTCGCCGACCGCGGACTGGTGGAACACGAGTCGCCGTACTGGTCCGCCGCAGACGACGACCGGCTCGCGGCCGTCGAGGGAACCCTCCACACGATGCGGGCGTTTGAGGAGCGGCACGCCGACGACGAGTTCGATGGCTGGCACAACAGTGACGTTGACCCCCGGGATCATCGATGAGCGACGACCTGTTCATACGGCGGGATGTCGTCTGGCACCCGGCGCCGTTCAAATCCGGGCCACAGGAGCGCCCGTACGTCGTACTCACCGACTCGAATCACCCGTTCTACGGCGAGGAGTACGGCGTCGTCGCACTCACACGGACGAACCGCCCGCCAGCGGTCGAACTCTCTGCGGAAGCGTGGGCACTCGGGGACCCTGGCGGCGAGAGCTACGCCTCTCCGTGGTACATCTTCACACTGAAACACGAAGACGTAATTCGACCGAAAGGGCGTCTCGCGGACACCGCGGTCGACCGAATCGCCGAGCGAGTCGGAGAGATGATCGGAGCCGTCTGACCCCTTCTCCGACCAAGCGGCGCATTCCGACGGCGTCTGCGACGTACGTCGTCATCTACGCCTCCGGCTCGGGCTCCGAGCCGTCCCACTCCGTCTCACGCTTCCGTTTCAGTCGCTCGTTTGCCTTCCGCACCCACTCCTCTCGGTCGGCCCCGGAGATGGAGCTGTCGAACGCGACGCCTTTCGTCGTCGGTGTCTCATCGTCGCTGTCGCTCACACGCCAATCTTAGTCACATTATACAAAAGCTGCGTTGTCCGCCCTAACCGCAGTTCGAACGGGTACCCTCCTACCTGAACCGTTCAAGCGGCTACCCGCAGTCGTGACAGACGCATATCGACTGGCGGGATGGCATTTGCCGGCAACAACTGTTCCCACCGGCTCTTGATCTCGCCGCCCCTGACTCCGCGGTGATCTGACGGCAGCAGAGCCGTTCAGCTGAAGAACGTTTACACGACAGCCGTCCGTACCGTCTCGTGAAAATGAGTCGTTCCAGAGAGGCGACCGAACCGACCACCGACTCCGACGTTCCCTCGGTCGCGGCCGTCTTCGGTGTCGACGACAGCGTGCCGTACGAGACCGAGCGGACGGTCCAGCGGTACCTCTCGCAGGAGACTCGACACAACGTCCTCCAAGTCCTGTTGGGACACCCGTCTCACCTTGCGTCCACGACCGAGATCGCGTACTACGTCCCGCGGAGTCGATCCGCCGTCAGCGACCAGCTCGCGGACCTCGCGGACCACGAGATCCTGACACAGTATCACCACGAGTCGAACGAGGACGCTCGTGACGTTCCCGCGGACTTCTGGGGGCTCACCGTCTTCGGCGTCTCGTTGCTGGCGGAGTACAATTACCTCCGTGGGCTGCCGGTGCTCCGCGCGGTCCACGACGCCACGCACAAGACCGAGACGGTCAAACGACACGAGGAGTGTCCACGCCCCGTACTACCGTCCGCGGTCGAAGAAGCGTTCGACGGGGACGAGCGAGACGCGGCGGACGTGCCCGGCGACGACACGACGCTCGCAGATCTCCGCGAGGAGACGTTCTACGCCGACGCCGCCCCCGCAGACCCGAGCGCCCTGAACGGGGGCGCAGACGGCGACCGGACGCTCGACGAACTGTTCTGAGCCGTCGAAACGGGTGTCGCGGCGGTCGACGACCGTCCGCCGGGCTCACCCGAACCGCTCGAACGGCTGCCCACAGTCCCGACAGAAGTGCATCGACCGGCACGAGGACGGCCCCTGCGGGTGGTCGCGCTCCGTCTCCGTCGACCCGCAGTAGGGGCACTCCACGCCACTCGTCTCGCCGCTGGTGGTCGTGCTCGGGTCGTCGTCGTCCGTCGGTGCCGATGGGGTGGGTGTCTCGCTCATCTACACGCTCAGTCCGAACTCCCGCAGGGCGTCGCGCCCCTCGGGGGTCACCATGTTCACGTTCCACTCCGGGCTGTACTGGAGCCGCACCTCCGCGTCCGCGACCGCGGCGACCGTCTCCGCGGCACACCGCACGTCGTTCGTCAGGATGCCGCGGGCGGGACACCCGGAGTAGGTGAGTGTCATCTCCACCTCGCAGGTGCCGGCGGTCTCGTCCACGTCGACACCGTAGATCAGTCCCAGGTCGACCACGCTGACGGGCATCTCCGGGTCCTCCACCTCGCGGAGCGCGTCCCACACCGCCGCGGTCGCGCCGGTCGCGTCCGCGCCGGTCTTCGGGTAGTCCGCCGGCGACTCTCCGTCCTCGTACTCCGTGTACGCGCAGGCGTCCGAGTCCAGCGGCGCGTTCGTCGGCACGGCTACACCCCCTCGCTGGACAGCGTCGCGGGCTCCTCGGGCTGGATCTCGTGGTACGTCGCGGTGAACTCTTCGTGGAGCTCCCTCCAGGCGTCGGTGTGGCTGCCGTCACGGCCGCGTGCCTCGGGTGACGCCGTCTCCTCGGGGTCGGGCACGTCCAGTCCGAGCCCCTCCAGCCGCGGGATCACGGTGTCGAGCCACTCTTCGCGCATCTCCGCCAGCGACGCCGTCCGGAACCCCGCCTCCCGAATCGTCGCCTCGTGGTCGCCGGCCGCGAACAACGACAGCGCGTGGGTGAACAGGTCGTCGACGGCCGTCTGGAGTCGGGTGGCCCCCTCCGGGTCGTCGGCCAGGCGTTCGAGCCAGTTTTCGGCGTGCTCGCGGTGGTACGTCTCCTCGTCTAACGCCTTGCCGACGCGGTCGGCCAACGGGGCGTAGCTCGTGTCCAGCAACGCCTCCAACCGGATGCGCTCGGCGACGTCGTAGAGGTACCCCCGGACGACGGCGTTGCCCCAGCCCCCGTCGGGGAACGGTCGTTCGACGAGCGTGCTGTGAGTCCAGTCGTCGACGGGCCGCTCCCAGAGGTACTCCGCCTCCGAGTAACCGAGCTCTCCCAGGAGGTCGAACCAGAGTCTGGCGTGACCGAACTCGTCTTGCGCGACGTTCGCCAGCGCCAGGTCCGACTCCAGGGTGGGGGCGTAGATCTGCCACTCCGTCGCCCGCTCGGCGTGGACGTACTCGTCGTCCGCGAGCCGGAACAGCAGTTCCTCTAACGCAGCCCGTTGCTCGTCGGTGAGGTCGTCGCGGTCCAGCCCGGCGCCCGTCACGACTCTGCCCCCTCGCGGCCGTCGTCTTCGTCGCCGCGCTTCTCTGCGGCCTCCCGCTGGGCCGCCTCGCTGTCGGCCACCTCCTCGGCGAAGGAGGCGTCGACGTCGTTGTACGTCATCGCCCACCGGTAGGACTTGTCCGTCGTCCCGCCGAACGCCGTGTCCTCGCCGTCCACCTCGCCGACCTCCGACTGGGGGACGACCCACAGCGAGTTCGTCTCCATCCGGCGGGCGTGCTGGACGGCCGCGAACTGCTTCGCCATCTCTCGGTCGGGCGCGTGGACGTTGCCGACGTGCTGGTGGTAGTCACCCGGTTCCTCCTGTCTGAACACTTCCCAGATCATGTGTGGTCTCCGTGGTGCCGCTGGTCTCTCTCGTGTCGGTCAGTCGGCCGCCTGTGGCGTCGTGTCGCCGGCCGCCTCGACGCCGTCCAACGAGCTCCGGACCCACTCGACGGCCTCCTGGCGTCGCCGCCGGCTGCCGATCTGCTCGTGGCTCCCCTCGTAGTCGTTCTTGGCGATGGTCCAGAACTCGTCCCACTCCAGGTCGTCCTCGCGGACGGCCATCGTCCCGTCGTCGCGCTCGAAGATCCGGGGGTACTCGGGGATCTCCAGCCCGTACTTCCGGGCCTTCGGGAGGTACATGTCGAGGAACGAGTTCCGGAGTTCGTCGTTCGAGACGGTCTTCAGCCCGACCCGTTGGGCGAACTCGTCGTGGTGCGACTCGTCGTTCGTCGGCCCGAAGAACTGGAGAATCCGGGGCCACCACTCCTCGAAGGTGTCCTGAACGCGATCCTGGGTCGCCTTCGACGAGGTCATCAGCTCCCTCAGGATCGACTCCCCGTGTTTGACGTGGAACCCCTCCTCGAAACACACCTTGTCCATCGCGTGAGCGTACGGCGTCCAGGAGGTACGCTTGAGCGTGGCCTGCCGACGCATCGCCCCGCCGTCGACGAAGAAGTCGATCATCGGTGCCTCGTACCAGGAGTCGACGGGGTAGTGGAAGCAGTTGAGGAACTTCCCCTCCCCTTCGGCCAGCTCCGTCAGCATCTCCTCGCGGGTCTTCACGCCCAGCGTCTCCGCGGCGCGGTACAGCAGTTGGGCGTGACCGATCTCGTCTTGCACCTTCGCCGTACACGCCAGCTTCCGGTCCAGCGACGGCGCGTGCCGCGTGAACTGCTTGTCGAGGTAGCCGCCCATCACCTCGCTGTTGGCGTGAAACTGGATCATCCGCGTCGCGGCGCGGCGGTACTCCTCCGGGAGGTCGTCGTCCGGGCCGAACGCCCGCGGCCCGGCACGTTCCTCCACCGTCTCGATGTCCATGTACAGCGACACGGACTGCCGTACCGTAGGAATTTCCCCGTCTATGGCCGGGGTTGAAGTGAGATCCGCGCAGATGTTGCCGTGTGATCGACGAGTGTCTCGTCGTCGAGGTGGCGGTGACGGGCGACGACTGCCCGTTGTCGGCGGCCGCGGCCGACTGTGAGACGACGGTCACGGCCGACCCGCCGTCGTTGCGCCGCGACGGCAACGCGCTCGTCCGGTGTTCCGCCCCGGCCGGCGAGGGGGTGGCGGCGACACTGGACGGGGACGACCGGGTGCGGTACCTCCACCGCGCGGCCGCCGACGACCGCACCGCTACCGGTGACCGCGCCGCGTACCGCTGTCTCTCCTTGTCCCCGTGTGTGGTCCACGACCTCGTCGACGTGGGGTTCATGCCCGAGACACTCACCTACCGCCCGGACGGGGCGCGGTTCGCCGGCGCCGTCGTCGGCCGCGAGGTGCTCCAGGGCGTGATGTCTGCCGCCGGCGACCGCGTCGGCGTCGGCTTGGAACGAGTGTACCCGTTGGGGGGCGGCGACGCGGGCGCCGCCGGTCGGTTCGACGTCACGCCCGCACAGCGAGCGGCCATCGAGACCGCGACCGAGATGGGGTACTTCGGGGTGCCGAAGGCCGTCACCGCGAGCGAGGTGGCCGCAGAGCTGGACATCGGGAAGACCGCCTTCCTCGAACGGCTCCGCCGGGGTCAAGCGGCGTTGTTCGAGCAGTTGTTCGGTTAGCTCGGCTCCGCCTCGATCACCTCGTAGCCGACCGCAGAGTCACGCAGCCGGTCCGTGTGTACCGACACCTGGTCGGAGACGGCGACCAAGCTCACGTCCAACCCCTTCGTCGCCGCCTCCTCCACCGCCTCGGCGGTGCCGAACCGAACGTCCGGAGTGATCTCCGCCCGGCGCAGCGCCGCCAGCGCCTCCGTCCCCGCGGCGGCGACGAGGTCCGCCTCCACCCCGTGACGCCGCAGCGTCTCGTCGTCGACCGCGCGGCTCCCGCCGGCCTCCACCGACGGCACCTCCACGACCGTCACTGTCCCGAGTTCGTAGTCGACGACCCCCTCGAACTCCGTCACGCCCACGTCCGTCCCGGCGGCCGCGTCCGTCACCGCAAGCGCCGTCGCGCCGGACCGTTCGGCCGTCTCCTCGTCGTCCGTGCCTCCGTCTGGTGCCGACTGGTCGTCCAACGGTGTCGCCGTCAGTACCCCGTCGCGCATCGACAGCGCGACCCGTTGCCCGTCCGTCACGTCGTCGGCGGCGACGGCGGTGTCCACCTCCACGTCGCCGAGCACCTCCTCGGAGACGTGGCCGACGTACGCCTCCAGCGCCGTCGTCTGCGAGATGAGCCAGTCGACCCCCTCGACGGTCACCTCGTAGCGCCCGCGGGCCTGGCGGTCGACGTAGCCCGCCTCCGCGAGGTCACCGAGGTGCTCCGACACCGCCTGGGCGGTGACGCCGACCTCGTCGGCGATCTCCCGTTGGCTCACCGCCGGCTGGCGCTGGGCGATCTCGACGAGGATCCGGTACCGGGTGGCCTCCCGCTTGCTCCGTAACACCTCGGCCCCGTCGCGCGAGTCGCTCATGTGTCCGAGTTGTGGTGCCCCAGGCAAGTAGCTTCGTCTCTCTGCCGACAACCCGCCGCCCGTTGGCGACCGTGGTCTTCCCCGCGGTTCTTGTCGGTCCGGCACGACCGGGGGGTGTGGACACACCCAGACTCGACGCGCTGGAGACGCCGGACCTCTCCGGCTCGACGGCGTTCGTCACCGGCACGACCCGTGGCATCGGCAAGGAGATCGCGCTCGCGCTCGCCGAGGCGGGGGCGAACGTCGTCTCCACCGGCAAGACCGTCGACGACTCCGACTCCGACCTGGAGGGGACGATCGGCGAGACCGCCGACGCCTGCCGGGAACGAGGGGTCGACAGCCTCGCCGTCCAACTGGACGTGCGCGACGAGGCGGCGGTGGAGGCCGCCGTCGAGACCGCAATCGACGAGTTCGGTGAGGTCGACATCGTGATCAACAACGCGAGCGCGATCCAGTTGGCCAACGTCGCGGACCTCCCGACGAAACGGTTCGATCTCCTGAACGACGTGAACGCCCGGGGGAGCTACCTCGTCGCCCGCGCGTTCCTCCCACACCTCCGCGAGCAGGACGGTGCCTGGCTGTTGGCGAACGCGCCACCGGTGACGACGGACCGCGCTCCGGGAAAGGCGCCGTACGCGTGGTCCAAGCTGGGAATGAGCTTCCTCACCCTGTCGCTGGCCGAAGAACTCGCGGCCGACGACGTCGGGTGTAACACGTTCTGGCCGGTCACCGCCATCGACACCCGAGCGACGCGGTACTTCGGCCTCGGGACGGAAGACGACTGGCGACACCCGCGGATCGTCGCCGACACGGTCTTGGGGATCCTCTCGCGTGATCCCGCCGAGTTCACGGGAGAGGCGCTGTACGACGAGGACGTGTTGCGCGAGGCCGGCGTGGAGTCGTTCGCCCCGTACAACCTCACCGAGGGCGACCCCGCGCCCACCTCCGCGCAGATGTTCGACGAGTCGTTCTCGCGGTAGTCCTCGCGAGACGGGGGGTGGTCGTCGGAGACCACACAGTTGAACCGCCGCCGAGCCGAAGAGTACTCGACAACCCGTGTCGACACAACACCGACAGTACGACGTACTCGTGTGGGGCGCGACTGGGGTCGCCGGCCGGCTCGTCGCCGAACACCTGACGGACCGGTACGCGCCGGAGGACCTGGCGCTCGCGTTGGGCGGTCGGAGCGAGGAACGGCTCGCGGCGGTCGCCGAGGCGTTCACCGGCGCCGACAGCGAGTGGGACGACCTCCCGCTCGTGCTCGGTGACGCGACCGAGCCGGAGCGGCTCCGAGAGATCGCCGAACAGACGCAGGTGGTGTGTACGACCGTCGGGCCGTACACCACCTACGGCTCGCCGATGGTCGCGGCGTGTGCCGCCGCCGGCACCGACTACTGTGACCTCACCGGCGAGGTGAACTGGGTCCGCGAGATCGTCGACCGCTACCACGACGAGGCGGCTGCGAACGACGCTCGGATCGTCCACAGCTGTGGGTTCGACTCCGTCCCGACGGATCTGGGGACGGCGGTCGTACAGGAACACGCGCTCGAGACCTTCGAGGCGCCGTGTGACGTAGTTCGGGTGTACCTGGAGGCGGGCGACGGCGGCGTCAGCGGTGGGACGTTGGCGAGCTTCGCAGAGCTGTTCGACGAGGCCTCGAGTGACCCCATCGCGCGCCAGACACTGGCGAACCCCTACTCGCTGGCGCCAGCGGGGGAACGCGACGGCGTCGACCCGGGCGAACAGACCGGGCCACGACGAGACGGGCTGCGCGGGGAGTGGACCGGTCCGTCGCCGATGGCGGTCGTGAACGAACGGGTGGTCCGGCGAAGCAACGCTCTCCTGGAATACCCGTGGGGTCGGGAGTTCCGGTGTACCGAGTCGATCCCGACCGGTGACGGTCTCGGCGGGGCGGCCGCCGCGACCGGACTGTCGGCGGGGATGGGGCTGGTGACGGCTGCGTTGTCGGTCGACCCCGTCCGCGAGGCGGTACGCGAGTACGTCTTCCCCGACCGGGGAGAGGGGCCGTCGTCCGAGGAGGCCAAGGAGGGCCGGTTCCGGATCGGACTGCTCGGGCGCGGCACCGCACCGGAGGGGCAGTTCGTCGTCGAGGGGACGTTCGCGGCCGACCGCGGTCCGGGCTACGGCGCGACCGCACAGATGCTCGGGGAGTCGGCGGTGGCACTCCTCCGAGACGACACCGACTCACCGCTGTCGGGTGGGGTGCTCACCCCGGCGTCGGGAATCGGGACGCCACTCGCCGGCCGACTCCGTGACGTGGGGTTCGAGATCACGGCCGGGACGCGGGCGTGAGCCGCCTCGGGATCAGGCCCCCTCGACCAGTCGTTCGAGGTGGGCCGGCGGCACCGCCCCGCGAGCGGCGTGGTCGCCGTAGACGAACGTCGGGATCCCGCTGATCCCCCGGCGTCGTGCGCGCTCGAACCGGTCGTCTAGCTCCGTGCCGAGTCGGTCGTCGGAGACGGCCTCGCGGATCTCCCCGCTCGGCACGCCGACGTCCTCGGCGACGGCGGCGAGCACGTCCGGGTCGGCGATGTCGCGGCCGTCGCGCCAGTAGGCGTCCATCGTCGCGTTGTAGAACTCGTCGAAGGAGTCGGACGTCTGTCGGACGTACAACGCCGCCTGTTGGGCGTCCCAGGAGTCCACCTCCGGCAGGTCGTCGAACGACTGCATCTCGACGTCGTACTGCTCCCGGAGTCGCGCGACGTTCTCGCGTGCCTCCTCGAAGTACGCCTCGTCTTTCCCGTCGTCCACGTCCCGGAACCCACCGTCCGGGTCGCGCTTGTACCCGCGGAGGTCGAACAACCGCCACTCGACGGTCGGCGGGTCGTCGGCGGCCGCGAGGTACTCCCGGAGTGCGGCACGGCCCAAGTAACAGAACGGACAGACGAAGTCCGAGTAGACGGCCAGTGTGTCGTCGGTCACACACGTCGTTCGTCCTGTGGCGGTTTCAGGAGAGTGACTCCAGTCGGAGTCGCGTACCGCCGCTCGACGGACACCGGTTCCGTCTCCCCCGAGACACTCGCCTCACTCCGCCGGACGCGGGAGCGCTCGCTTGGCCCGCGGCGGCACGAGGAAGTACCCCCGGTGACGGACGAACACGTACTCCAAGATGCCGTTGTTGACGCGTTGTCTGACCGCGGGCGTGGCGTCCATCACGTCGTCGCCGTTCATCGCGCGCCGGACCGCCTCGAACGCCGACAGGTCCCGTTGGAGCGACGGGAAGTGGAGACTCGCCACTCCGTCGTCGGTCGACTCGAAGTGTCGCCGGAGGAGACGGACGTCGCCGTCGGCGTCGCGGTTGGCCCGGGCGGCCTTCTGAGCGTGACCGATCCGGCCGTGTTCCCGGGCGACCTCGCCGAGGTCGTCGAGGAACGCGTCGACCCCGCTGTCGTCGCCGAGGCTCTCGCCGACTCCGTCGACGAGTCCCCGTTCGGCGTGTTGTGGCGAGAACAACTCCGTGACTCGTTCGTCGTGGGTCTGTTCGTCGTACCAGTCCGAGAGCCGTTGCCGCCAGTTCGAGACGGCCTTCGTCGTCCCGCCCGCGAACGCCCCGTCCTCGAGCGTGACGTACGCCTCGGTCGCCTGGTTCTGGCGAAAGCCGGCCACGAACCCCGTGAACAACGGCGCGGCCTCGGGAACCGGGTTGCCGTCCGGGATGCCCTCCAGCCCGTCTGCGCGTTCGCGCGGCATTCCGGCACCGACGAACCCCGTCCGGCGGTCGGCGATCTCGACGGCGTCGGTCAGTGCCGGCACGGGGGCGTCGTTGGCTCGGTCGCGTCGCCCTCGGAGTGCCTCCTCTGCCGCGAGCAACGCCGTCGAGCGGTCGGACGCGAGGTGGACGAGCAGGTCGTGTTCGTCGAACGTCGGGGTCTCGAAGTCCGCCAGCGGCCGCGGCCGCGGGAGGTCGACCCCCGCCGGCCCGGAGCCGTATCGCTCGAAGTACGCCCGGGAGTAGGCGACGGAGTGGAGCAACCCCTCGTTGCTCCAGGCGAACGCGTCGTCGAGGGCGTCGAAGGCGGCTCCGACCCGTTCGCGGGCCGTCTCCGTCGGCGGGCCGTCGCCGGGGAGCTCGCAGTACAGCAACAGCTGGTGGCGCGGCAACAACGTGTTCCCGTGGTCGTCGGTCCGGACGTGGTCGTTCCAGGCGTGTTGCTCCTGGGGGTGTGCGCCGGGGCCGTCGCCGGCCGGGATGGGCTCGGTCTCGTCGCCGAACCGGTCCAGACACGCCGACAACGCCGCCGCCCCGCCGGTTGCGACGGCCGCCTTGCAGAACTCCCGCCGAGGGAGTGTGTCGTCGAGCGTCACGCTCGTCGCTCCGTGTTCGCGGGGTTAGTCGGTTACGACGGCACCCACGGACTGCCGACGGTGAATTCGACCGAAGACCACTAACGGCTGGCCCGTGACGCGCCGCCCACCGGTATGAACACGTTCGAGATCGGGCTCCGGCTGGCCGCCGGCACGCTCCTGATCCTGGCGAACGGCTTCTTCGTCGCAATCGAGTTCGCGCTCACACGCGCTAGACAGTTCACGGAGTCGGAGTTCCTCGGCGGTGACAGCCGTCTAGAACGCGCCTGGGAGATGACACAGGACCTGGAGCTGTACCTCACGACCTGTCAGGTCGGGATCACGGCCTCCAGTATCGCGGTCGGCATCGTCGCAGAGCCGGCGCTCGCGGCGTTGTTCGAGCCGTTGTTCGGCGGCACCGCGCTGGCGTCGTTGGGTGCCGGCGCCCTGATCGCGTACTTCATCATCAACCTCGTCCACCTCACCCACGGGGAGCAGACCCCGACGTACCTCGGGGTCGAGCGGTCGCGGTTCGTCTGCCGCTACGGCGCCGCGCCGCTCCACTACTTCTACGTCGTGATCTCGCCGTTGATCAAGCTGGGCGACTGGGTGGCCAAACAGACCCTCCGGCTGTTCGGCGTCGAGATGACCGGCGCCTGGCTGGAGGCGGAAGAAGACGCTATCGAGTCCCGCGCCCAGCTCCGAACCCGGCTGTCGTCACTGCTGGAGGAGGGTGAGCTGTCGGGCGAACGGCGCGAGGAGGTGTTACACGCCTTGGAGGCCGGCACGACGGAGGTGCGGGAGGTGATGGTCTCGGAGCCGGACGTGACGTTCCTCTCGACGGCCGCCGACCCGACGGAGAACCTGCGGCGGATCGCCGAGACGGCGTACGTCCGGTACCCGCTCGTTGGCGAGAGCGTCGACGAGTTCGTCGGGATGGTGTACGTCCCGAGCGTCGTCGACCAGACGGACGCGCTGAAGAACGGGGAGACGACGTTCGAGGAGCTCGCGGCGCCGCCGATGACGATCTCCGCAGACACGTCCGTCAGTGACGCCGTCGACCGCTTCCAGGCGGAGAGTCAGGAGCTCGCGTTGGTCCTGTCGGACGGCGAGGTGGTCGGCCTCCTCACCGCGACAGACGCCCTAGAGACGGTGATGGGGGAGCTGGAGGACCCGTTGGACACGGACGAACCACACCCGGCCGGCCGGGACGACATCGCGCCGAACTGAGCGACGGTCACTCCCCGTCGTCTGTGGCTCCTCTCTCGCCGCCCTCTGCGGGTCCTCCCCCACCGTCGCCTGCGGCCTCTCCGTCGCCGTCGTCTGCGGGCTCCCCCCCGCCGAGTGCGTCGGCGACGGCGGCGAACACCGGGAGCACCCGTTTCACGTCGGCGCCGTCCTCGACGAACACGAGCGTCTGAGGCGGGGTGACGGCTTTCGGACGGACCCGGAGTCCGGCCTCGCGGGCGGCGTCGGCGGCGACCGCCGGCAGGTCGGCCGCGGTCGCGTCCGTCGCGGTGACGGCGGCGTGGGCCCGGTCCGGGTGGACGGCGACGGACGCGACCGGGACGGACCCGGACTCACCGTCCAGCACGACCCGGTACGCGGTCGCGCCGTCCGGCGTCGGCTCCACGTCCGGGTCGGCGTCGACCACGGCGAACGTCGGGCGGACGGCCTCGCTCGACAGCTCCGAGGACAACAACTGTGCGATCCGGACACCGTCGTCGAGTCGTTCCTGGACCATCAGTCGTCACCCCCGAGCAGGTCCGTCCGGGCGGCCGCCGCGGTGTCGGCGACGTCGACACCACGCTCGCGGGCCACCAGGACGGCCGCCGTCTCCAGGCTGACGGCGATCTCGCTCTGCCGTTCGTTGGCGGCCGCGACCGCCTCCCGTTTCTCGACGCCGGCGGCGACGAGCCGGTCGATCACCCGTTCGAACGTGGACTGCTCGGTCAACACGTCCGAGTCCGGGGTGAAGTTCTCCGGCACGGTCACGCCGCTGGGGTCGAACGTCGCCCGCAGGTCTCCGTTCTCGTGGGTGAGGAGTCCGCGACCCTCTGCCACGTCGACGAGCCGCTTGGCCTGGTCCGGCGAGAACCAGTCCCGGTCCAGCGACAGCGCGACGACGAACTCGCCTTCCCCCATCCTGTCCGTGCCGGCGCTCCGGAACGGCACCGCCACGGTCGTCTCTAGGCTCACGCCACACACTGTCGCCGTGTGGGGTGAAAAAGCGCACCCTCCGTGCCGACCGCGCGGGCCGCCGACTGACCCTACTTCAAACTACTTGCCGCCCGTGTGGGCGATCCGCCGGACGGGACTCCGACGAGGATCGCACGGTCGCCACAACCGTTATCAACCAGGAGTCGGGTAGGTAGTGGTATGTCCCGTGAGGCACTCCTGGAGAACGTGACCGCGCTGCTCGCCGACGCGGGCTTCCTGACGAGCGAGCGGTGTGCGGTCCGTCCGCGGGGGTTCGACCTCGCTGCCCGGTCGGGCGAGGACCTGCTCCTCGTCAAGGTGCTGGGCAACGTGGACGCCTTCGACGCCGCGACCGGCGGTGAGATGCGTCGCCTGGGCCGGTACCTGTCGGGTACACCGTTGGTCGTCGGGCTGCGGACCCGCGACGAGGACCTGAAGCCGGGTGTGGTGTACTTCCGACACGGCGTGCCGGCGATCCACCCGGACACGCTGTACGACCTGTTGTTGGAGGGTGTGCCGCCGCTGATCTACGCCGCCCCCGGCGGGCTGTACGTCAACATCGACGGCGACCTGGTGGCGGACGAACGGCGCGATCGCGGCTGGAGTCTCGGCCGGCTGGCCGAGGAGCTGGGCGTCTCCCGACGCACCGTGGCGAAGTACGAGGACGGGATGAACGCCTCCGTCGAGGTGGCGGTGAAGCTGGAGGACGTGTTCGACGAGCCGTTCTCCGACCCCGTCTCCGTGATGGACGGCGCCGAGGAGGTCCGCGACGGTGAGCCGGACCCGGACGAACCGGAGCCATCGGCGGACCCGGAGACGGAGCGTGTCCACGCGGTGTTGTCCGCCGCCGGGTTCGTCGTCCACCCGACGGAGCGGGCGCCGTTCGACACGGTCGGCGAGGAGGACGCCGGCGCCGAGTTCACGCTGTTGTCCACGCAGGCGTCGCTCACCCGGGCCGGCGAGAAACGCGCCAAGCTGATGGCGTCCATCGGCCGCGTCACCCACACTCGAGCGGTGTTCTTCACCGACGACGACGCCGACCGGGAGTCCGTCGACGGCACGGCCGTCGTCGGCCGGTCGGAGCTGTCGGACGACCCCGAGCGACTCCGCGACCTCATCCGCGAGCGGTCCGACGAGCCACAGGAGGCGTAGCCGCCAGCTTTAGATCGTCGCGCGTCGCAGCCCTTCTCGTGACTTCCGTCGAGCCACTGTCGCCGGCGACCGTCTTCCGGGAGTGGATTCGCCGCGAGACGGACAAGTCGGAGACGCCGGACCGTGACCCGACGGGCTGGGACCGCGACCGGGCGATTCGCGTGCTCGCCGAGACGTTCGACGAGCCGGCGCGCCCGGCGGCCACGGGCGAGCCAGTCTGGCACGCGGTGACGCTGTCGGGCGCGGAGCTGGGAGCGCTCGGGACGTTCCCGGAGCCGGCCTGGGACAGACTGTCCGACGACGGCACCGTCGCGGGTGCGGTCGACCGATTCGCGGCCGCCGACGGCGTGGAGTCGTCGTTCCCGGGGGCGACGGAGACGGTCCGAGCCATGCGACCGGCGGCGACGACGGAGTTGGGCGCCGCCGTCGCCCGTGCGGTCGACGGCGACGGCGAGCCGACGGGGTCGTGGCCCCCGCGGTTGTTGGACGGCAACCACCGGGCGTGTGCCGTCCACTGGGCCGCTCGCCAGGGGGCGTCCACGTCGCTGACTGTCCACCTCGCTCACGACCGTCCGCTGTCGGCGCTCCCGTTGGAGTCCGACCCCTAGCCCGGGGGGCCGCCCGCCGGATGGCGAAAGTACAAGAACGCCGACAGAATACCGCCGGTGTGACGAGCAGACGGCCGCCGCCCGTGCGGGAGGACGGGCGGGTCGCGTTGGTCGCGCCGGGAGTGCCCGTCTCCGCCCGACGGACGGCGCTGGCGGCGACACGGCTCCGTTCCGTCTTCGGACTGACGACGACCCGGTACCCGACGGCCCGGCGGTCACCGGCCGACGGGCCGGCGCCGCCGGCCGAGCGGGCCGAAGAGCTGATGCGCGCGTTCTCGGACCCGGCCGTCGACGCCGTGTTCGCGGTCGCCGACGGCGGTCCGGCGGCGCGTGTCGTCTCACACCTGGACGAGGGCCGGCTCCGCCGCCACCCGACTCGGTTGTTCGGCACCGGCCGGGTCGACGCCGTCCGACTGTTCCTCTGGCGGCTCGGAGTCGTCTCCTGGGGAGTGTCTGCGCACCCGGCGCTGACGCGCGAGGCTGGTGTCGACGGCCGGCTCCGGGACGGCCTCTCGCGGGCGTTGTTCGGACGCCTCGGCGACGTCACGTCACCGACGGCGTCGGCCGACGGCGACGACGGGAGACGGTCGCTCGGCGACGAGACGGCCTCGCGCTCGGGCTGGCGGTGGCGGGACCGCGGCACCGTCGCCGGTCCGGTGTGGGGCGGGCGACTCGGCGTCGTCAGACGGGAGCTGTGTGCCGCCCGGCTCTCGCCGGCGCCCGAGCGGCTGGAGGGTGCGGTGTTGGCGTTGTCGGCCGGCGGAGCGCTGCCGCCCGGGACGGCCGTGACGCGGCTGTTGGGAGCCCTCGGACGGCGAGGGTGGCTGACCCGGGTCGACGGGCTCCTGTTGGCTCGGCCGCCCGGCGGCGAGACGCCGGCCGTCTCGACAGTGTTCGAGGCAGCCGAGCGACAGCTCGCGCGACACGCCCCCGACACGACCCTCCTCGCGGGAGTGGCGTTCGGTGGGTCGACGCCCGCAGTGCCGTTGCCGCTCGGGGCGACCGCGCGGCTCGTGCCCGACACGGGCGGGCTCGTCTTCGAGTAGCTACCGCGCGTTCAACGGGACGAGTCCGTCGACGAGCCGCCGGAGCGTCGTCAGGTCGTACTGGCCGGGTGCGGTCGCCGCGTCCGTCCGGACGGGCGCGTAGCCGATCAGGGAGCCGTAGACGGGGGCGACGGCGCGGGTGTGGGCGCCGGCGGCACCCATCGCCATCGCGGCGACACGGTGGCCGCGGTCCGTCGCGCGCTGGGTCGCAGACAGGAGCGCGAGCGCGTCGGCGGTGTCCGTCGCGGTGACGGCCACCTTCCCGATGTCGCCCGCCTCGGCGGCCGCGGAGAACAGCCCGTCCAAGGTGCCGTCGTCGGGTGTCCCCTCGAAGTCGTGGACGGAGGCGACGACGGTCACGCCCGCGGCTGCGGCCCGCTCCCGGAGCCTCGACGCGCCCGTGTCCCCCGGCTCCGTCCGGCCCCGGAGCGCGGCCAACTCCACGTCGACCGCGACCACGGCCTCGTGGTCGACAGCCTCCGCGAGCAGGGAGAGCCGTCCCTCCGGGTCGGCCTCACCACCCTCCCAGACCGGGCGATTGGTCACGAGCAGAGGGAGTTCCCCGTCGTAGTCGTCCAACGCCGCCCGCGGGTCGTCCGCGAGATCCGCGCGAAACTCCAGGAGGTCAGCCTCGGCTCTGGCGGCCGGCTCTTCGGTCAGGTCGGCCGTCGAAGCGGCCAAGCGAAATCCGTCGAACATCACGGCGACAGACGCGGCCGCGGCGTGAAAAGCTACCGTCACTCGCCGGAGCCCCCGTTCTCCGCCCACTGCTGCTAGTCGAGTGGCTGTAGATCAGAAAGAATTACGACAGAATTTTCTGGAAGTCGCTGCTCGGGCACACGAAATACACGCTTCGACGACAAAGGTACGTAGAATATAACACAAAAGTTAATTGGGGGTGCCACTAGGTGACGCATGCGATGTCACAGGACGGGACACCACTGTCACGACGCAACGCGCTTCGAACGATCGGTGCGACCGCGGGGGCCTCGGCGCTGTCCGGGCTCGCCGCCGCCGCGCCGGACGACGAGGTGGAGGTGAACGTCGGCTTCGTCAACGGGGCTGGACGCCGTGCGGCCGAGCGGAAGGCCACGGAGACGGTCCGGAAGTTCGACTTCGACGTGGCGACGATGCGGATGCCGGCACGGGCCGCCGAGGCGCTCGAGAACAACCCGAACGTTCGGTACGTCGAAGAGAACGGCGAGATGTTCGCCCTCGCGCAGGACGTACCGTACGGGATCTACCAAGTCGGCGCAGACGAGTCGATCACCTCGGGGTACACCGGTGCCGGCGCGGACGTGGCCGTCGTCGACACCGGAATCGACCCGAACCACCCGGACCTGGAGCCGAATCTCGGACAGGGTGCCTACGCCGTCGAGTGTCGAGGCTGTTCTGTCGGCTGGGGCGACGACAACGGTCACGGCACTCACTGCGCCGGGACGGTCGGCGCCGTCAACAACGGTCGCGGCGTCGTCGGCGTCGCGCCGGACGTGACGCTGCACGCCGTGAAGGTGCTGGGCGCCCGCGGCGGCGGCTCCTACTCCGACATCGCCGCCGGAATCGAGTACACCGCGAACCAGGGCTGGGACGTCGCCTCGCTGTCGCTGGGCGGGGGCTACTCCCGAGCCGTCGCGGACGCCTGTTCGTACGCCGCCGGTGCCGGCGTGTTCCTGTCTACCGCGGCCGGCAACTCCGGGCCGTGTCGAGACTGTGTCGGCTACCCGGCGGCGTTGGACGAGACGGTCGCCGTCTCGGCGGTCGACGACCGGGAGAGTCTGGCGGGCTTCTCCTCGACCGGGCCGGAGGTCGAACTCACCGCGCCCGGCGAGGGCGTGCTGTCGACGCGGGCCGGCGGCGGGACGGAGGTGTTGTCGGGCACCTCGATGGCCTGTCCGCACGTCTCCGGCGCGGCCGCGGTGCTGATGGCCGAGGGCTACTCCGCGAGCCAGGCCCGGCAGCGACTGAAGAACACTGCGACGGACCTGGGGCTCTCGAGCAACGAACAGGGCGCCGGCCAGATCGACCTCGGCTCCGCGATCTGAACTGCGGCGACCCAGTGACGACCCCGGTCGCGGACGCTCCCGCGACCGTGACTGTTCAGTACCCGACCGCGTTCCCGTCTTTCCGCGGTTCGGTCGCGGCCGACAGCGTCCCGTCCTCGCTGCGGACGATCTGGGCCCCGCCGAACAACGACGGCGGCAGCGTCTGCACCTCGTGGCCTTTTCGGACGAGCTTGCCCGCAGTGTGGCCGTCGAACTGCGGCTCGACCGCCAGCGAGCCGTCCTCGCGGTAGCGCCACCGCGGCCGGTCCAACGCGGCCTGCAACGGCAGCCCGTAGTCGACGACGTTCGAGATCACCTGGAGGTGGCCCTGCGGCTGCATGTAACCGCCCATCACGCCGAACGCGGCCCAGTCTTCGCGGTCACCCTCGGGCGCGAAGTCCGCGAGCGCCGGTATCAGGGTGTGGAACGGGCGCTTGCCGGGCGCCAGACTGTTGGGGTGGTCCGGATCCAACGAGAACGACGACCCACGGTTCTGGAGCGCGATTCCGGTGTCGCCCGCGACGAGTCCGCTCCCGAACCCGGCGAACCGAGAGTTGATGTACGCCACGACGTTGCCTGCGTCGTCGGCGGTACACAGCAACACCGTGTCGGCGTCTTCCGCGTTCGCGTCCGGCACGCCGAACGTCACGTCGTGGTTCGCGGTGTCGCCGATCAGCTCCGCCCGGTCGCGCGCCCACTCTTTCGACCCCAGCGGCGGGTGGTCCTCGTACTCCGGATCCGTGATGTAGTGGTGGCCGTCCTCGAAGGCGACCTTCATCGCCTCCGCGAAGGCGTGCACTCGTTCGGGCGAGTCCAACGGGTTGTCGCCGGCGCCGATCTCCTCGGCGACGTTCAGCGCCTCCAACGCGATCAGCCCCTGGTTGTTCGGCGGGAGCTCGTACACCTCCGTCCCGTTGTACGTCGTCGAGACGGGGTCGGGGAACTCCGGCTCGAACTCCGCGAGATCGTCGACGGTCATGAACCCCCCGTGTGACTGCACCTCCTCGGCGATCTGCTCCGCGATCTCGCCCTCGTACACCACGTCGGCGCCCCGGTCGGCGATCTGTTGGAGCGACTCGCCGAGCCGCGGCAGCGTCGCCGTCTGGCCCACGTCCGGCGACTCCCCGTCGAACAGGTACGCCTCGCGGGCGTTGTCGTCCGTGAACAGCTCCTCGGCGTGGCTCCAAGCGCCCGCGATCAGCTCCGAGACGGGGTACCCCTCCGTGGCGTACCGGATCGCCGGCTGGAGCAGCTCCGACAGCGACTTCTCGCCGAACCGCTCGGCGGTGACCTCCCACCCTCTGGCGGTCCCGGGCACCGTCACCGTGTGCGGGCCCGTGTCCGGCATCGTCGCCTCGCTCGGCTCGTCGGCGTCCGTCTCCGGGTCGTCCGCGACGGCCTGCCGGACGTTGTCGATCGTGGCGTCGGCGGGCGCGTGGCCACACGACCGCATCGCCCCCACCTCGCCGTCGGCCGTGCGGTACAGCGCGAACACGTCGCCGCCCAGCCCCGTCGACGTTGGCTCGACGACGTTCAACGCCGCCGCCGTCGCCACCGCGGCGTCGAAGGCGTTGCCGCCGTCCTCCATCGTCGAGAGGCCGGCTTGGGCCGCGAGCGGCTGGCTCGTTGCGACCACGCCTCGCTGGCCGTAGACGGTGGAGCGACGCGACTCGAACCGGTCCGGATCGGGTTCCATACCCGTCCGTCGGGTGTGGTGGGCAAAAGGTCACGGCAGGCGGCCGCCTGTTCCGGGTTTGGCCGAGCGGGGAGACGGCGTGGTTCAGCAGAGCGAGAGAAACAGCCACGCCGGAACGTGAACGACTCGATCGTCGACCGCCAACGCGCCGGCGTTGTTGACCGCCAGACCGAACTCCGCGTTCTTTCTCTGAACGAACTGTCTGACACTCCCGAGGTTCGCGTCGGTGGAGTCACCCCACTTCACCTCGACCGGGAGGACGTAGTCGTGTCCGCTGACGACGAAGTCGACTTCGCCGGTCGTCTCACAGTACTCGACCGTCGTGTTCCGTCTGCCCGAGAGGTAGTGTTGTAACCGCCGCAGGTGATCACAGACCATCGTCTCCAACTGGACGCCTCGGTCTTCGGCAGCGGTCGGTGTATCGGGCGTCACGCCGAGCAACGTGTTCAGGTGTCCGACATCGTTGACGTACGCCATCGGCTGCTTGCGTCCTGGCTTCGCCGACCCAGTGTAGTGCTGACACCTGTACACGAGAAAGAACTCTTCGAGGTGACTCACGTACCGCTCGACCGTCGACCGCGCCGTCTCGGTCTCCTTACTGATCCGGTCTACATTGATCTTCGAACCGGTAGACTCCGCGAAGTACCGTAGTACGCCGAACACCGCGTTCGGCTTCTTGACCGAGTACGTCGACTCAATGTCGCCCGTGACGACCCGTTGGAGGTCCTGATCGAGTTTGTAGAGCGCAGCGGCCGGGTCCTTGTCGAGAACCCCAGGGTACCCCCCATTCGTGAGGTAGTCGTTCAGCAGCGAACGAAGTTCGGGCTCGTCTTCCGAGCGGAAGGCGAAGCTACGCTTGAGTTCGGACTCGAAGGACTCACGATCACCGGTGGTCAGCGCGTCCTTGAGACTGGCGCGCAGACCCGTGGCCTGTGGCGAGTCGAGATCACTGTGGTAGTCGACGTAGTCGGCAAATTTGAACGGAACGACAGTCCGCTGCTCCGTCCGCCCGACTAACGTGTCGCTCGCGTCACGCTGGATGAGTGCACTCACCGAACCCGTCACGACGAACGACAGATTCGACACCGTGTCGACGTAGAACTTGAGCGTCTCGTCCCAGTCGTCGACCTTCTGGATCTCGTCGACGAAGACGTACGCCGTCTCGTCGAGTTTATCGAACGACTTCTCCAGGAAGTGCCGCTCGTACGCTTCGAGCAGGTCCGCGACCACCTCCCCGGACTCCGGCAAGAGCTGACTGGTCTCCGTGGTCAGATACAGCACGCGGCGTGGATCGACACCACGTTCGTTCAGTAAGTGATCGACAAGTTGTCCGACGAGTGTGGTTTTCCCGACCTGCCGCGGGCCACAGATCGTCGTCACTGGCTCGTTGTCGATATCTGACTTCAGTGCGTGGAAGTCGCGGCGTCTGTACTGTCCCATCAACAGTGTCTCGGGTACATCGCCCCCGTCCCACCACGGGTTCAATCGTGCGAGCAGGCGGAGCAGGCGCTCCTCGTCCATACAGTAGCAACTATTGCCGGCAATGAAAAGTTTGGGTATGTGTCTGGCAGTTTAGCGCACGAGTTGTAAGGTGCGTCTGCCAATTTAGCGCACGAGTTGTAAGGTGTGTCTGGCAGTTTAGCGCACGAGTTGTAAGGTGTGTCTGGCAGTTTAGCGCACGAGTTGTACGGTGCGTCTGGCAGTTTAGCGCACGAGTTGTACGGTGTGTCTGGCAGTTTAGCGCACGAGTTGTACGGTGTGTCTGGCAATTCGAACTGAAACAGTCGGCACGCGGCCGCCCGCGAGGTCACTGCCGAACGAGCGCGAAACCGCACCCCCGCCACAACGATTTTACAAACAACCTTAGATCCGAAACTGATATCGAAGACCGCAGACGACCGCGCGACGCCGTCGGGCGACACGCTGCCGGTGGCGCGGCTCGTCGAACGGCCACGGCTCGCTCGGGTGTACAACACCACCACGAAACTGGGCCGGCGACTGTGAGAGAGACGACTGCGGCGTTGGACCTCCCGAGGCGAACCGTCTACGACGACGTGGAGACGCTGCGCGAGTCGTGGTTCGTCGGCGACGACGGTCGTCCCGAGCGGTACGCGGTAGACGAGTGAACTACTCCCCGTACGGCCACCGTCCGCCCTGCTTCAGCTCCTGTTCGTACCCCTCGTCGATCCGGTCGCGCATCTCCGCGCGGGTGCGATGCTCCGGCGACACGTCGCCGTTCGCCAGCCGAACGACGGCCTCGGCCACCTGAACCGCGACGGCCCGGAGGTCCCGGGAGTCGAGCTTGTCCAGCGTGTCGGCGTGGGTGTGGCCCCAGCCGCGGCCCGAGGAGTCGGACTGGGTCGACACCATCGTGGCGGGGACGCCCTCTTGGACGAACGCCCACTGGTCGCCGTGGGGCGAGATCGTGTCGCCGGTGGCCAGGGGGGCGCCGAGATCGTCCGTGACCCCTTCGAACAGCCCCGCGAGCGCGTCGAAGCCGTTGGAGCCGACGCGGAGGTCCCGCGAGGAACAGGCACCGTCCAAGTTGACGACCGCTCGGATCGAGTCGAGGTCGGTCGTCTCGGCGGTGTGGTAGGCGCCCCAGAGGCCGATCTCCTCGGCGCCGAAGGTGACGAGCCGGACCCGGGTGTCCAGGCCTACGTCGTCGTCGGCGAGCAGCCGGCCGACCTCGGCGACGAGCGCGGAGCCGGCGCCGTTGTCGTTGGCGCCGTCGGCGATGTCGTGGGCGTCGACGTGGGCGGTGAGCAGGACGGTCTCCTCGGTCGCCGGGCCCACCTCGCTGACGGCGTTGTGCGAGTCCGTCGACTCCGACCGGCAGTCGACGTCGACGGTCGCGGTGGCGTCGCCGCGAGCGTAGCGGGCGAGCCTGGCGCCGACCTCCTTCGAGACGCCGACGGCGGGGATCGGTCCGGGGCGCTCGTGGTAGCCCACTTCGCCCGTCGGCGGGACGGCGCCCTCGACGTGGTTGCGGAAGACGAACGCGGCCGCGCCGGCGTCGGCGGCGGCGACGTACTTCTCCATCCGGTGGATCCAACGGTCGGCGGTCTCGGGCGTCCGGGAGGACGCGAGGACGATCGCCCCGGAGAGGTCGCCCGCAGCGTCGAACTCGTCGTAGCCGCCGGCGCCGACGTCGACGACCCGACCGGTGACCTCGCCGGCGGGCGAGCCCGGGAGCGCGAGCACCTCGTGGTCGCCGTCGTGGTGCCGCTCCGTCGAGCCGTCGACGGTCAGACTCGACTCGCCGCGCCACCAGCCAGGAATCTCGAACGACTCGATCCGGGCGTCGCGCGCGCCGGCCGCGTCGAAGGCGTCCCGGACGACCTCGGCTCCGCGGCGCTCGCCCGCCTGGCCGGCCATCCGACTCCCCACGTCGGCGAGACTCGTCAGCGTCTCCCACCCGAACGCGCTCCGGTAGGCGTCCCCGACGACCGCGTCGGGCAACGCCAGGTCGGCGTCTCCGTACACGACGACCCGCTAGGCTGCGACCGCCGTGAGCCTTGGGCCCGCGGCGGTTCCCCCCGGGATCCGACCCGCTCGATCCGGTATAAGAACCCTGCGTGACAAGCGTCGACACACCCCGAGACGACCGCCGTACCCCGACTCCCCGAGCGTCGAGAGAAACGTTTATATAGAACCGAAACCACACTTCGAACTGAACATGTCATCTGAAGGCGCGCAGCGACGCCGCGGCGGAGCACAGCCGATGTTCGTACTCTCGGAGGACTCGGAACGAACCTCTGGGGAGGACGCACAGGCGGCCAACATCGACGCCGGGAAGGCGGTCGCGGAGTCCGTGCGCACCACGCTCGGCCCTCGCGGGATGGACAAGATGCTCGTCTCCGACTCCGGGGACGTCGTCATCACGAACGACGGCGCGACGATCCTGGAGGAGATGGACATCGACCACCCGGCCGCGAAGATGCTGGTCGAGGTGGCGGAGTCCCAGGCCGAGGACGTCGGTGACGGGACGACCACGGCCGTCACACTCGCCGGCGAGCTCCTCTCGCAGTTCGAGCAGCTTCTGGAAGACGACATCCACCCGACGACGGTGGTCCAGGGGTACAAGCAGGCCGAGCGAGCGGCCGTCGAGGCAGTCGACGACACGGTCGTCGACGGCGAGATCGACGAGGAGACGCTGACGGAGATCGTCACGACCGCGATGACCGGCAAGGGCACGGGCGGTGTCACGCCGGAGTCGCTGGCCGGCGACATCGTCGACGCCGTCCAACGCGTCGAGACCGAGGCGGGTGTCGACCGCGACGCCATCTCTATCGCCACCCAGCCGGGCAGTTCCGCCGGCGCGACGGAGCTGATCGAGGGTGTGATCGCCGAGGAGTCGGCCGCCCGCGACGACTCGCCGCGCAGCCTGACGGACGCGTCCGTCGGCGTGCTCGACGCCGACCTGGACCAGGCGGAGCCGGACGTGGACGCCGAGTGGCAGGTGTCGTCCCGCGAACAGCTCGACGAGGCACTCCAGGCGGAACGCGAACGGCTGGAGGAGTTCACCCAGGCCGTCCTCGACCTGGACGTCGACGCCCTGTTCGTCACCGGTGACGTGAACGAACAGGTCGCCGCGGCGCTCACCCGCGAGGACGTGCTCGTGTTCGACTCCGTCGACTCGGACACGGCCCGTTCGGTGGCGAAGGCGACCGGCGCCGCACAGATCGGCGACCTCGACGACTTCGAGGCCGACGACTTCGGGGCGGCCGACTCCGTTCGGATCGAGTCGTTCGACGACGACCTCGTGTTCGTCGAGGGCGGCGACGCCACGGAGACGGTGACGTTGTTCGTCCGGGGCGGCACCGGCCACGTCACCGACGAGCTGGAGCGAGCCATCCGCGACGGCGTCGACGCCGCGACGGAGGCCGCAGACACCGGGGAGATCGTCCCCGGCGCCGGCGCGACGGAGTTGGCCGTCGCCGCCGCCCTCCGCGAGGAGGCCGCCTCCGTCGAGGGCCGCGAGCAGCTGGCCGTCGAGGCGTTCGCCGACGCGTTGGACGTGATCCCGCGTACCCTCGCGCAGAACGCCGGCCAGGACCCGATCGACGCGCTCGTTGACCTCCGGAGTGCGAACGAAACCGGCCGCGCCGGTCTCGTCCAGACGGGCGAGGACACGGAAGTCGTCGACCCCGTCGGCGAGGGTGTCGTCGACCCGGCGTCGGTCAAGCGGGAGGCGATCCGCTCGGCGACGGAGGCCGCGACGATGCTCGCCCGCATCGACGACGTGATCTCCGCGGAGTGACGCCGCTCGCCGGGCGAGTCTAGTCCGGCTACCGACTCCGCAGTACCGGTCTCTCGACTGTCGTTCACCTCTCCGATCTGTTCCGAGTGAACTACCTCGTGGGCAAACCTCGGGGCACTCGCCTCGACAGCCCGTAGAACACGGCCGACCGACGACGACTAGCGACGGCTCGGCTTCGGCGGTGGGCTCCGCCTCGTCGGCGGCACCGTCGGTGTAGCGCTGCCGTCCACACTCGATGGCGTCTGTCCGTGTCTCGACGACCCGCAGAGCCTCCCTCGCCGGTCGGAGGGTCGGCCACCGACCGACGGCCCGGCCTCAGGCCAGGTCGACGACGATCTCCCCGTCCTTCTTGCGGAAGACGACCCGGTCGCCGATCTCCGGCTCCTCGTCCTCGTCGCCGAGCTCCTCTCGAACCGCTTTGATCAGGCTGATTCGCCAGCGCCGTGCGACCTTCGTAGTGCCGAGAATCTCGGCGTCTTCGTCCGACATACACCGGACAGTGTACCTCCACCGATATATGAACTATTAGCTACATCGACAGAGTCGCTGGCTCACACATATTTTGCCACCGAGTCGTGTGCGAATAAGTATAAAAAACGGAGCTACAAAAGATGTGTGGCGGCGGCCACGATTATCGGCTGGAGCCGACGACAGTTCGTGCCGTCGTGACGACGGGCTCTCGCACGGGGGTCGGACGACTCCGAGACCCGTCACCGAACCGACCGGTTCGCACCGAGACCCAGCAAATATAAGTGTTCTAGAAGCTTTTCAGCTTACAATTGCAGTAGTTTTATGCTATAACTACCTCAACTCGAAAACGCAACTATAGAACGAAGAACAGTGCTCAGACGGCTCGGCGCCGCGTCCGCGGGGCTGGCCGGTCTGGGTGGCGTCGCATCGGCAGAGACTGCCCCACTCGGCGGGGCGTTGGAGGGAATCGGCTCGGTGGACGTGTCGGACCGGTCCGGGCAGGTGCCGCTGTCGGAACTGTTGACAGACGAACAGTTGCAACGGGGCGGTGAGGACGTCGACCTGACGACGAAGTCCATCGTCGTCGACGAGACGGACTCGACGGTCACGCTCGACGACCAGTGTGGCTGTTACATCGGTTGTTGTGAGTGGGACAACCCGTGTGTCGAGTGTTGTCAGTGCGTCTGTGACAACTGCGACTCTGTCAGCGAAGAGTAGTCGCAGTCCGTGCGGTCGGTTCTCTCGGCCGAACGGGGGCGTCGGGCTCCCGAGAGCCGGCGGGGCCTGCCGTCAGCCCCCGACTGGTGTGACCCGATCCAGCAGCGCGTTCGGGTCGCCCGCCAGGTCCGTGCTGGAACAGGCCGTACAGGCGGCGTCCAGCGACCAGTCTCGACCGGCCGCTCGGGGACCGCCACCCTCGTCCGTCCGGACCTCGGCGGCGAGTTCGACGAGCAGGACGACCGACTCCGCGTGACCGCAGTTGCGACAGTGCAGACTCATGGTTGTGTGTGCCAGCTTGTCGTTTTCCGGCCGCTGGCACGCCAGTTTGGCCCCGGCACCGTACTTCAACCCTCGCCCGACTCAGTGGAACCGGACCCCCAGGTCGTGGAGGTCGTCGTTCTGCTGGGCGACGTTGATGAGCAACGGCGTGAGCGACTCCACCTCCGGAGCGGCGCCGAGCCCGCCGACCCGGAGCGCGCGCAGGCCGTCGATCTCCTCGGCCAACTGGACGACCCGAGCGACGGCGTCGTCGTCGTCGCCGAACACGAGCGTGTCGATCCCCATCGCCGCGTCCAGGTCGGCCAGGCGCCCGGCCGCGAGGTTGTGGAAGGCACCGACGACCGGGACGGCGTCGGGCGTCTCCTCGCGCACGAGCGCGGCGACGCTGCCGGCCGACGGCGGCCGGTAGGAGAAGCCGTCCTCGTCTCGCTGCATCCCGGCTGCGGGCGTCACCACCACGTCGTCGTCGTCGAGGCTGTCGGCGACGGCCGCGATCGTGTTGGCGACGTGGTACGGCGGCACCGCCAGGACGACCACGTCCGCCCGGTCGGCTGCCATCTTGTTGACGTAACCCGCGATGTCCGCGTCGCCGCCGGCGTCGGCGACAGTCTCCGTGTACGTCTCGGCGACCGTCCGGGCTCGCTCCGGATCCCGCGAGCCGACCAGCAGCTCGTGGGCCGTGTCCAGCCCCCACCTGACCGCCAGTCCCTCGCCAACGTCGCCCGTGCCGCCGAGTAGTGCTACTCGCATAGGACCCGTTCCGGCCGAGACGACACTAAGGGTTGCGTGACCGGACGGCGTTGCCGCGCCGGGAGAGTGACACGGATCGACCGCGCCCGTGAGCAGTGTCGACTATCCGTCTCCGACCGACCCCCGTCAGCGGACGAACCACGCGAGCAGCCGGTCGGCCGTTCCCGGCTGTCGGTCTGCCCGCGGGTACACCGTGATCGTCGTGCAGCCGAGCGCCGCCGCCCAACACGACGTGGGTCGTCTCGTGTGTCGCACCCGACTGGCTGTCTGTGGTAGGTCCGTCGAGTCTCGTTGTCTGTGTCCGTGTCTCCGGCCTCTGCTCGCTCGTAGAAGACGGAACCCGATAAAGTATCGAATCTATTTGCTGATCCGTCAGCAGAGGGGCCACAATCAACCGCAACTGTCACGAGAGTCCGGTAGTCGTCGCGGGTGAGACAGACTGAAATCCGGTGGCGCCGTCCGGACGGGTATGGACGACGGTGAGCTCGACTCGGTCGACAGGCGGATTCTCTATCACCTCCAGCGCGACGCCAGGCGGACCTCCTCCAGTGAGATCGCCGAGAAGCTGGACGTGTCACCCAGCACTGTCCGGACGCGGCTCAACAGGCTGGAAGACGGGGGGATCGTCCGCGGCTACCACGTCGACATCGACTACGAACGGGCGGGCTACCCTCTGTACACGAAGATCGTCTGTACGGCACCGGTCACGGAGCGGGACGAACTCGCGGAGCGCGCCCAGGAGATCGACGGGGTCACCGCCGTCCGAGAGGTGATGACCGGCGAGCGAAACGTCTACGTCAACGCCATCGGCGAGTCACACGACGACCTCTTCCGGATCGCCAGCGAACTGGACGAACTCGGCTTGGACGTGGTCAACGAACAGCTCGTCCGCAGCGAGTACGTCTGTCCGTACCACGGCTTCGGCACGGTCGACGACTTCGACACCGTCGAGGAGTGACAGCCACCCCGGAGGTCGGTCACTCCAGCGCGTCGGGCAGCGCGTTCACGTCGTCGACGACGAGACTCGCGCCCGCGCCCTCGAACTTCCGACGACCCTCCGTCCCCCGGAGCCCGCCCGTGAGCACCCCGACGCCCTCGTAGTCGGTCGTCTCGTCGGCCGTGTCGGCGTTGACGGCCGTCCGCACGTCGTCCAGGGTGTCGCCGGCGAACGCCACCCGGTCGGCGTCCGTCCGATCGGCCAGCGTCACGAGCGCCCCCGGGTCCGGCTTCCCCGCCTCCCAGTCGTCCATCGTGAACCGCCGCTTCGACGGGACGGACAGCCCGACTCGGTCCAACGCGATGTCGGCCTCGGCCGCCGGACGCCCGGTGAGCACACACACCGGGTAGCGATCCGTCAGCGTCGCGAGCGTCGCCGCCGTCGCCAGCAGGGGCTCCTCGTGGACGAACCCCGCGGTCTCGACGGGTGGTTCGCCGCCCTCGATCTCGCGGTAGAGGTCGGCACCCAGGTACAGCGCCTGGAACGTCTCCCGGAGCCGGTCGGAGTCCCACGCCGCCCGGATCTCGTCGTAGTCGTCGCCAAGCGCGGCCTCGAGGGCGTCGTGGACTCCCGTCAGACCGCCGCCGTGGTCGCCGACGGCGCCGCCGAACGCCGTCGGGTCGCCGTCGTAGCCGGCCCGTCGCGCGAGGACGTACAACGCGACCGCGTCCGTGACGAGCCAGTCGTTGTTGAAGCCGCCGGCGTCTTTCAGCGGCTGGATCACCGCCCGTGGCGGGTCCGTGTCGTGGACCCGCGCGACCGTCTCGACGACCGCCCGACGGTAGGAGTCGGCCACGTCTACGAGCACCCCGTCCACGTCCAGCACGACCGTGTCGACCTGCATCGGGCGGAGAGTGCTGGCCGGCGGTCTAAGGCCTTGCGTCGGCGACGGAAGCGACGGCTATTCCAACCGCTCGGCGCAATGCGGCCCATGAGCGAGTCGACACGCGCCGCGGTCGCGATCGCGGCGGCCCGTGCGGGCGCACGAGTTGCCGGCGGCGAGTTCCGTGGCGACCTCCCCGTCGAGACGAAGTCGTCGGAGACGGACGTGGTGACGGCCGCCGACCGCGAGGCTCAGTCGCGGGTGGTCGAGACGGTCGCGGAGACGTTCCCCGACGAGACGGTCGTCGGTGAGGAAGGAGACCTCCGGAAGACCGTCCCACAGACTGGCCCCGCTTGGATCGTTGACCCCATCGACGGCACGAACAACTTCGTCCGCGAGGTCGGGGAGTTCGCCACCGCGGTCGCGGCCGTCGACGACGCGGAGCCGCTCGCGGCCGCGACCGTGCTGCCGGCCCACGGTGACGCCTACCGCGCCGACGAGGAGACGCTGTACCGCAACGACGAACCGGTGTCCGTGTCGGACGTGTCGCAGCCGGAGTTGGCGTGTGTGGTGCCGACGGTGTGGTGGCCGCCGGACCGTCGCGAGGAGTACGCCCGGGCGTGTTCCGCCATCGTCCGACGGTTCGCCGACCTACGACGGTTCGGCAGCGCGCAGGCCGCGCTCGCCAGACTCGCCGCCGGCTCCGTCGAAGGTGTCGTCACGAACGTCGACTGTAACCCCTGGGACACGGTCGCCGGGGTCCACATGGTGCGTGTCGCCGGCGGCCGAGTCACCGACCTCGACGGCGACCGGTGGACCGCCGGCGACCGCGGGCTCGTCGCCTCCAACGGCGCCGTCCACGACGCCGTGCTGTCGACCGCCCGGGAGATCGACACCGCGGCCGACTGACACGACGACGGCCCCACCCAGCGACCGACCCCTCCTCCGACGGACCCATCTCGCGGCCGACTCCTCCTCCGACGGACCCACCTCGCGGCCGACCCACCTGGCCTCACCGACATCGATCCCTCACCCACACCCGTCACCGACCCACCTGCCCTCACCGACACCGACGCGACCGCCGTCCGCCACTGGGTGTCTGTCGAACCCGAGAACGACAGATCACGTTTGATTCTCGTCTCGGGACAGAAAATCACAGGACGTGAGGGGCACGGCGCTCGGTACAACCACGTTCCGAAACCCCGTCAAAGCGTCCGAGACCGACTCTGACGGCCGTCTCGCCGCGTATGGAAGGTACCTTATACGGTATGTATATTCGTGTTACCTTTCGAGAAGGCTACAAGAGGGATGCGGTCCAAGGAGTACGTATGACAGACACTGACGTGCAACCCGACCGCGACGAGGGGGCCGTCGCGGCCGACAACGAGGTAGCCGCCGGCGGTGGGCTCGCCGACCCGGCAGAGAGTCGAGCCAACTGTGGCGTCGGCGGCGTGGTCGACCTGGAGGGGGCCCCGACGCACGACACGGTCACGGACGCGCTCGGACTCCTGGCGGACATGGAACACCGCGGCGCGAAGGGCGCAGACCCGGACACCGGCGACGGCGCCGGCGTGATGATCGAGCGACCGGACGACTTCTTCCGTGCCGTCGTCGACTGCGATCTCCCCGAGACGTACGCCGTCGGGACGTTCTTCCTGCCGCCGAACGGTGTCGACGCCGCCCGCGAGACCGTCGAGACGCAGTTGGCTGCCCACGACGTGACGACACTCGCCTGGCGCGCCGTGCCGACGGCGCCCGACCGCGCCGAACTGGGAGAGACGGCACGAACGGCGGAGCCGGCCGTCTGGCAGGCGTTCGTCGCGCCCGCGGGCGACGCCGACACGGAGCGGTTCGACCGCGACCTCTACGTCGGCCGTCGGGCCGTCGAGTCGGCGTTCGACGACGGAGACGAGAGTCGGGAGCCGTACGTCGTCTCGCTGGACCGCGAGCGTGTCGTGTACAAGGGACTGTTGACGGCCGAGCAGCTCCGCGACTACTACCCGGACCTCCGTGACGACCGCCTCCGCTCGCGGGTCGCGCTGGTCCACGCCCGGTTCTCGACGAACACGCTGGGCGCCTGGCACCTCGCGCACCCGTACCGGAACGTCGTCCACAACGGGGAGTTCAACACGGTCGACGGCAACGTCTCCTGGATGCGGGCCCGGGAGGCGGACCTGGCCGGCGGCGGCTTCACCGACGAGGAACTGGAGACGATCAGGCCGGTCGTCACCGACCCGGACCAGTCCGACACCGCGACCGTCGACGAGTCGTTGGACCTGTTGCTCCAGGGCGGCCGGGAGCTCCCCCACGCGCTCCGGATGCTCGTGCCGGAGGCGTACCGTGGCGACCCGGAGATGTCGGCCGACCGGCGCGACTTCTACGACTTCCACGCCTCGCTCGTGGAGCCGTGGGACGGGCCGGCGCTCGTGATCGGCTTCGACGGCGACCAGGTCGCCGGCGTGTTGGACCGCAACGGGCTCCGACCGTGTCGGTACGACGTGACGACGGACGGCCGGCTGATCGTCGCCAGCGAGGCCGGCGCCCTACAGACGCCGCCGGAACGGGTCGAGCGACGCGGCCGACTCCGACCGGGCGAGGTGTTCGTCGCCGACCTGGAGGACGGTCGGGTCGTCCCGGACGAGGAGGTGTTCGCGGACCTGACGGACGAGCGCTACGGAGAGTGGGTCGAGGCGGAGTCGCGGGACGTCCAGACGGTCGCCGCGAGCGTCGACACCGGCGCGGCGGCGAACGCGGGCGAGGCGGACGCGCCGGACGCCGCCACGGACCCGGGGGCGTACCCCCCTGACCTCCGCCGACGCCAGGTGGCGGCGGGCTACAGCCACGACCAACTGAACACGATGCTGGAACCGATGGTACGCGACGGGAAGGACCCGGTCGGCTCGATGGGCGACGACACGCCGCCGTCCGTCCTGTCCGACAGCCGGCGGTCGTTGTTCGACTACTTCGTCCAGGGGTTCGCGCAGGTGTCGAACCCGCCCATCGACTACATCCGCGAGGACTTGGTCACCACGCTGGAGACCCGGCTCGGGCCACAACGGAACCTCCTGTCGGAGTCGCCGGAGCACGCCCGGCAGGTCGTCTGTGAGCAGCCGTTGCTGACGGACGAGCAGGCCGCGGCCGTCGAACGACTGGGCGAGGCGACCGACGGCGACCTCACCGCGACGACGCTCGACACGACGTTCCCGGTGGACACGACGGATCTGGAGACGGCCGTCGCCGACCTCCGCGAACGAGCGGCCGACGCCGTCCGCGACGGGACGGACGTGCTCGTCCTCTCGGACCGCGCGGAAGACGACGAGCGGGCGGCGATTCCGGCGCTGCTGGCGACCGCCGCGGTCCACACCGGTCTGGTCAGAGAGGGGCTCCGCGCCCGAACGGGGCTCGTCGTCCAGTCGGCTCACGCCTGTGAGGTTCACCACGTCGCGTGTCTGATCGGCTACGGTGCCGGCGCCGTCCACCCGCAGCTGGCGTACGACTCCGTCCGGGAGCTCGTCGCCGGCGACGACGGGGCAGACCCGCAGGAGGCGATTGCGGCGTACCGCGGTGCCGTCGCCGACGGGCTCTCGAAGACGATGGCGCGGATGGGAATCTCGGCGTTGTCGTCGTACCAGGGGGCGGCCGTGTTCGCGGCCGTCGGCCTGGAGGCGTCGTTCCTCGACCGGTACTTCACCGACACGGCGTCGAAGACGGAGGGGATCGGTCTCGACGAGCTCGAGGCGGACGTGCGAGCGCGTCACGCCGACGCCTACGACCGCGAGCCGGAGCTGCCACGCACCGGCGAGCACGCCCACCGGAGCGACGGTGAGCGACACGGCTGGAACCCGGACTCCGTCGGCGCGCTCCACGGCGCCGTCCGCGAGGGGGACCGCGAGCAGTGGGAGGCGTACGCCGACGCCGTCAACGGCGGCGACCGCCCGGACGCGATCCGAGACACGCTCGCGTTCGACTCCGACCGCGACCCGATTCCGGTCGAAGAGGTAGAGCCCGTGACGGAGATCGTCGAGCGGTTCTCGACGGCCGCGATGTCGCTCGGCTCGCTGTCGCCGGAGGCCCACGAGACGAACGCCGCCGCGATGAACCGGATCGGCGGCAAGTCCAACACCGGCGAGGGGGGTGAGCCGCCCGAGCGGTTCGACACGGAACGGGGGTGTTACGTCAAACAGGTCGCCTCCGGACGGTTCGGCGTGACGACGGAGTACCTCCGAGCGGCCGAGGAGATCCAGATCAAGATGGCCCAGGGGTCGAAGCCGGGCGAGGGCGGCCACCTGCCCGGGAGCAAGGTGAACGACCTGATCGCACACGTCCGGTGTTCCACGCCGGGCGTCGGGCTGATCTCCCCGCCGCCACAACACGACATCTACTCCATCGAGGACCTCAAGCAGCTGATCCACGACCTGAAGTCCGTCAACCCGGACGCGGACGTGAACGTGAAGTTGGTCGCCGGCTCCGGCATCGGCACCATCGCCGCCGGCGTCGCCAAGGCCAACGCCGACGCCGTCCACGTCTCCGGCCACTCCGGCGGGACGGGGGCGTCGCCGCGGACGAGTATCAAACACGCCGGGCTGCCGTGGGAGCTCGGACTCGCCGAGACCAACCAGATGCTCCGGGAGACGGGGCTGCGCGACCGGATTCGAGTGTCGACGGACGGCGGGCTGAAGACCGGCCGCGACGTGGCCGTCGCGGCCCTGCTTGGCGCCGAGGAGTTCGCCTTCGGCACGGCCTCGCTCGTCTCCTCCGGCTGTGTGATGGCGCGGCAGTGTCACCAGAACACCTGTCCGGTCGGTGTCGCCACCCAACGCGAGGACCTCCGCGACCGGTTCCCGGGCGAGCCGGAGCACGTCATCCAGTTCATGCAGTTCGTCGCGCAGGAACTCCGGGAGATCCTGGCGGACCTGGGCTACCGTTCCGTCGAGGAGGTCGTCGGGCGACCGGACCTGTTGAGCCGGCGCGAGGAACTGCCGGGGCGGGCGGACACGCTGGACCCGAGTGCGGTGCTCGCCACGCCGGCCGACGGCCCGCGGACGAAACGACAGTCGCAGCCGACGCCCGCGGGCGACCAACTGGAGGACCGACTCCTGTCGCGGATCGGCGACCACGTCCGCGAGGGAACGTCCGTCCAGGTGGAACACCCCGTGACGAACGCGGACCGGACGGTCGGCGCGACCGTCTCCAGGCGGGTGATCGACGCCCACGGCGGCGACGGGCTGCCGGAGGACACGGTGGAACTCGACTTCCACGGCGCCGCCGGCCAGTCGTTCGGTGCGTTCCTGGCGTCGGGCGTGACGGCGACCGTGACCGGGACGGCCAACGACTACGTCGGCAAGGGGCTCTCCGGTGGGACGGTCGTCGTCCGGGCCCCGTCGGAGGCGGCCTACGACCCCGCCGAGGAGGTGGCCATCGGCAACGTCGCGCTGTACGGCGCGACGGACGGCGCCGCCTACGTCGAGGGGGTGGCCGGCGAGCGGTTCGCCGTCCGCAACTCCGGCGCGACGGCGGTCGTCGAAGGTGTCGGCGACCACGGCTGTGAGTACATGACCGGCGGGGTCGTCGCCGTGCTCGGCGAGGTGGGCCGCAACTTCGCGGCCGGCATGAGCGGCGGTGTCGCGTACGTGTACGACCCGGACGGCACCGCAGCCGACCGGGTGAACCGTGGGATGGTGTCGACGAGCGACACGCTGTCGGACCGCGACCGCGCCATGCTCCGCCGACTGGTGGAGAACCACGCCGCCCGCACCGACAGCGACCACGCCCGCGAACTGTTGGCCGACTGGGATCGTGTCGTCGGTGAGTTCCTCCGGGTGTTCCCGGACCCGTACGCGGACGTGCTGGCGGCCGGCGACGCCGAGGACGTGCGGGCGGACCTCCCACCTCGCGTCGCCGACGCAACCGGGGAGTCTCCGGGGGTCCTCGGCGACGACTGAGTGGGGAACGGCGCCGCGTCGCCTGCGGTGTCGATCCGCCCGTGGCGCCGGGTCGCCGCTCCTGGCCGCCTGAAGACACTTACCCTGCCCGCGACAGCGATGGAGCGTGAGCCGTTTTCCCCCTCCGACACGACGCGCCCTCCTGTCGGCCGGCGCGGCCGTGGCCCTCGCCGGCTGTGTCGGCGGCCGCCGCGCCGCGACCCGGACGGCCACCGACCGCTCTCGCACCGCGACGGACGAGACGAGTCCGACCGCGACGGGGACCGAACCGGACGGGACGCCACGCCTCCGGGCGGCCGCGAGGGTGGTCCCGGCCGTCCGGTGGGTCCAGAGCCCGGACGCGATCCGGGTGACGGCGCCCGATCGGGACGCCTTCGTCCCCGCCAGGCTGCCGTCCGAACTCGCCGGCCCGCCCGCGTCTGCGTTCGAACTCCGGCTCGGCGGCGCGTCGTACACCGCCGAGTCGTTCCCCGGGGTGTTCTCGGAGACGCCCGGCGTCCGGCAGTTGTACACCGGCGACGAGTCGGCCGGCTGGCTCCTGTTCGACGTGCGCGAGACGGCGGCGACGGACGCGACGCTCGTCGGGCCGGACGGGCGGCGGGCCCGGCTCCCGGCCGACCGGCTCGCAGGTCTCGACGCTCGGTCGGCGCTCCGGGTCGCAGACGTGACGACGCCCGACGGCGTCCGGCAGGGGGCGTCGTTCGAGGTGAGCGTCAGCGTCCGCAACGAGGGTGACGGCCGCGGCGTGTGGCTGGGCGGGATTCAACAGAGCGGGGTCTACTACACCCCGACGACCGGCGTCCCGGCGGGGGAGACCCGCGAGGCGACCGTGCAGCCGGAGGCGTTCGGACAGCCCGGATCGACGGTCAGACTGTCGCTGACCTGGGCCGACGGGGACCGGACGCTGTCGGTCCCGATCGAGACCGAGGACACGGCGACGACCCCGAGACACACCGCCTGACCGACCGTGCCCGGAACCCCCGACCCCGTGCTCGGTTCGACTGCCCTCACCGTCGCCGTCGCCGTCTCCTTCGCCGCCGTGACCGTCGGCGCCGTCGTCTGGAGCCGTAACCGTTCGACTCGGACCGCCGCCGGGGTGACAGGCGTCGTCGCCGCCGGCTTCGTCGCCGTCTGGCTCGTCGTCCGGGTGGTCGCCTGGGTGCCGCCGTGGGAGTACCTCTCGCCGCCGAGCGCCGCCGCGACGGCCGCCCTCGTCGGGTTCGTCGCGATCGCGGCCTGCGTCGTCGTCCCCGCGGCGACGCTCCGGCGCGGGCTCGTCGCCCCGTTGGCCCCGCTCGCGGGCGCGACCGGACTGCTGGCGTTCGCGCTGCTCCGGGTCGGGGGGGAGTCGGACCCGTTGGTGATCTACGCCGTCGTCGTCTCCCCGGTCGTGTTGGGCGTCGAGATCTTGATCGTGGTCGCGGAGGCCGTGGTGCGGCGGCTCTGGCGAGCGGTGAACGCAGAGTGAGTCGGCGGTCGGTGTGTCGTCGGCTACAGAACTGTTCTCCGAGTTATTGTTCTCTAAGTTATCGTACTCTGTAGAACAGTTCTGCAGAAGACTGTTCTCCAAACTATTTTGTTGGCGGACGCCGTCGTCAGCCGTGCGCCAGGGTTCGTGAGCCGGACGGCGGAGCTGTCGCGGCTCCGGGAGCTGTACCGCTCGAATTCGGCGGAGCTCGCGGTCGTGTACGGCCGGCGACGGCTGGGGAAGACGGAACTCGTCTCGCAGTCGCTGGACGGGCGGGCGGACGCAGTCGTCTACCAGGCCCGGCAGAAGACCCGCGCGCTCCAGATCGAGCAGTTCCTCGACAGAGCCGCGGAGTCGTACCCCGGGGTGAGTCGACTCCGCCCGGACTGGGAGCCGATTCTCACGTACCTCGGACAGAACGACGCCGTCGTCGTGTTAGACGAGTTCCCGTACCTCGTCGCGGAAGACGAGAGTCTGCCGTCCGTCGTCCAAGCACTGTTCGATCGGGAGTTCGACGACGCCGCGCCGACGTTCGTCCTCGTCGGCTCCTCGATCAGCACGATGGAGGAGGCTGCTCTCCTGGGGTCGAGCCCGCTGTACGGGCGGTCTTCGCTGAAGCTGGACGTTCGGGAACTCCCGTTCGGGGCCGCGACGGAGTTTCTCGACGACCCGACACCGACGGAGGCGGTGTTTCTCTGGGGTGTGTTCGGCGGTGTGCCGTACTACCTCGAACGACTCGACCCGACGGCGTCGCTGGCGGCGAACGTCCACGACACGGTCCTGTCGGTCCACGGAACGCTCCACGACGAGCCGGACTACGTCCTCCGAATGGAGCTCAAGGAGCCGACCCGGTACTTCTCGATCTTGGAGGCGATTGCGGGCGGTAACACGGGCCGCAACGAGGTCGCGGGCGCGACCGGAATCGAGTACAACAGCCTGTCGACGTACCTGAGCCGACTCGAACGGCTGCGGCTGATCGAGCGGACTGTCCCAGTGACAGAACGGCCGGAGCGGTCGAAGCGGGGCCGCTACCGGCTGCGCGACAGCTTCTTCAGGTTCTGGTTCCGGTTCGTCTACGGTGCCGGCGGTCGGAACGACGAGCTCGGCCACGAGGCGTTCGAGACGCTGATCCGGCCGGAACTGCCCGACTTCGTCGCCCCCGCGTTCGAGCGGCTGTGTCGCGGGGCGCTCCGACCGCTGTACCCCGACCTGACCGTCACGGAGACCGGGCGGTGGTGGTACGGTGAACACGAGATCGACGCCGTCGGACTCACGGCCGGCGACACGCTCGTCGTCGGGGAGTGCAAGTTCCAGTCGTCGCCGGCGGGGTTCGACGCTCTCGAATCACTCCGGAGCCACACGGCAGAGCTCCGGTGGTCTCCCCCCGACGGAGGTGACCGCCACGTGCAGTACGCGCTGTTCTCTCGCAGCGGGTTCACGGAGTCGCTGACGACGCTGGCAGACGAACGAGACGACGTTCGGCTGTTCGACATCGGAGACGTGGTGGCCGCCCACGCCGGCACCGACCCCGGACCGACGGCCTGAAGCACGTCACGCCCCGTGAGACGGACATGTCGACCGAGCCGACGGAGTGGACACCGGATGCCGTCCGGGACCTCCACGACGACCTCGTCGAACTGTACGAGCCCGTCGAACGCGAGGAGACGGGCGCGGAGACGGACGCCGCCCCGGAGGGTGAACACGGGACGACCGCCGACGCCCGCGGGGTCGAACAGCTGCTGACGACGATCCTCTCGCAGAACGTCGCCGACCAGAACACGCGCCGGGCCGCAGACAGTCTGTTCTCGACGTACGACGACTTCCGGGCCATCGAGGAGGCACCGTTGGAGGAGCTGGCGGAGACAGTCCGGGTCGCGGGCCTGCCGGAGACGAAGGCAGAACGCATCCAACGGTCGCTGTCGGCGATCCGGGAGGAGACCGGCGGCGCCTACTCGTTGGCGTTCCTGGACGCGATGACGACTGACGACGCGAAGGGGTGGCTCACGGAGATCAAAGGGATCGGTCCGAAGACGGCGAGTGTCGTCCTCAACTTCCACTTCGGCAAGCCGACGATGGCCGTCGACACCCACGTCGAACGGGTGTCCAAGCGGTTCGGGCTCGTCCCGGAGTCGGCGACGAACCAACGCGCTCACGACGTGTTAGACGAGGTGATCCCGGACGACCTGAAGTACCCGTTGCACGTCCTGTTGATCCGACACGGCCGCACACACTGCACCGCGCGGTCGCCGGACTGTGACAACCCCGTCTGTGGGGCCCACTGCGACTGCGAGGACTGCTGACTACTCCACCGGGATCGTCGTGGCGTCGCCGGCCGCACGCTCGCGGTCCCGTCGGGTGACGGGGCGTTCCGTCGGCGTCACGGTGAGGTCCCGCTCGTGGCCGTTCCGGACGACCGTCAGCCCGACCGACTCACCCGGCGTGGCGTCCGTGAGGAGGAGTCGCGTGAGCTCCTCGTGTGACCGCACGTCGTGCCCGGCGAAGCCGACGACCACGTCGCCCCCGACCGGCACGCGGGTGCCGCGGACGCGGCGTGTGCCGCGGCTCCCCCGCAGCGGCGTCGTCCCGTCGCGGTTGCCGACGACGACGACACCACGGGGTGTGTCGAGCCCGTTCGCGGTCGCCACCCGCGGCGTCACGTCTACCGTCTCGACACCCAACGAGGCGTGGCGGTACCGCCCCTCGGCGATCAGCGCCGGGACGACCGCCGCGATCACCCGGGCGGAGACGGCGAACCCGACGCTGTCGCCGGACTTCGCCCGGTTGACGCCGACGACCGGGTAGCCGTCGTCCGCGGCCGACACGAGCGGCCCGCCGCTGTTGCCTCGGTCGATGGGGGCGTCGGTCTGGACCACGTCCGGGACGGCGAACCCGCCGGAGGTCGGCATCGAACGGTTCACGCCGCTGACGACGCCGGTCGTGATGGAGCCGTCGAGCCCGAGCGGGTTGCCCAGCGCGGCCACCGGCCGGCCGGGCGTCGGCGCCGCGTCACCGTCCGCCACTGTCAACGGGTCGGCGTCGGCCGGGCGGTCCGGAACCTGGACGACGGCGAGGTCGGTGTAGCTGTCGCTGCCGACGACGACACCGGTCGTCCAGGCCGCGTTCGCGTACCGCACGTCGACGCTGTCGCTCCCCCGAACGACGTGTTCGTTCGTCAGAACGTGGTCTGCGTCGTACACGAAGCCGGAGCCGGCGCCGCGACGACCGGCCTCGCGGTACACCGACACCACCGACGGCGCCGTCTCGCGGTAGAGCCGCTCGTAGTCTCCGTCCATACGGATCCTTGGGGCGTGTGAACGTATGCCTTCCGCGGTCGTGCGCCGCGGTGGGTTCGCCGGCCGGTCACTCCGTGTCGAGCCCGAGCTCGGTCGCGTGGCCGCTCGCCAGGAACTGGTGGACGGCCAGCGCAGTGCGGCCGTCCTGCACCTCGCCGGCGAGGACCGCGTCGCGCAGTTCCTCGAACGCCGTCGTCGCGACCCGGATCGTCTCGTCGTCGTCGAGATCCTGGCCCGACCCGGGCGTACAGCCCGTCGCCAGGACGTGGTGGTGGACGGTCTGGCTCACCCCGTTGGAGGGCTCGACGCTCGTCAGCCGGTGGATCTCGTCGGCCTCGTACCCCGTCTCCTCGGCGAGTTCGCGCCGGGCGGCGGTCTCGACGGACTCGTACGTCGGGTCGGCGTCGAACCACGGCTCCGGCGCGTCTGCGGGCTCGGTGGCACGTTCGACGGTGCCGGCCGGCAGCCCGCGGTTGACGCGACCCACGGCCTGACGCCACTCTTCTACCAACACTGCCTCGCTGTCGGCCGTCAGCGGCAAGATGACGACCGCCGGCGGCTCGTCGACGTAGTGGTAGTCCGTCTCGCGGCCGTCCGGCAGCCGCACGTCGTCGCGTCGTACCCCGAACCCGGGGCAGTCGTACTCCAGTTCCGTCCCGACCGTCTCCCAGGCGAGTTCCGTGTCGTCGCTCACGACCGTCGTTGGCGGCCGGGGGTCAAAAGACCGCCCTACCGTCGGCGCCAGACCGCGTCGACGACACCGCCGACGACGAGCAGGAGCGACGCGGCGGAGAGCGCGACCTGCGGTCCGCGGAGCCACAGCGGCAGCCACGGCAGCCCCGCTCGGACCAGCCGCGCGGCCTCCCCGAACACCGGCAGTCGGCTCTCGCCGGGGCCGACCTCGACGACTTCGGTTCCGGTCCCGCCGGGCGTCACGGTCGCCGTACGGCCGTCCGTCGCCGTCCCGTCGTCGACACCCGTCGGCGGACGGTCGCTCGCGTACAACGGGCCACGGGGTCGTTCCCCGGCGGGGAGTCGGTCGGCCTCGTACACGATGCCGTTGCCCGTCGAGTACGACCACACCGTCTCGCCCGACTCCGTCACCTCGACGACCCGCCGGCCACGAGAGTCGGTCACGAGCGTGTTGCCGTTCGGCAGCCGGTCGGCGTCCCGGGGCCAGGAGAACGACCGACCGTTCGCGCCCGTCAGCGCCCACACCGGTCGCCAGACCCCGTTCCGGCGGTGGAGTTCCACCACGCGGTCGTTGCCGGAGTCCGCGACGAGCACCGCCCCCGGGCCGAGCCACTGTGGGTTGTGTTGCTCGCGGAAGGCGTCCGGGTTGCCACAGCGCACGTCGCCGTCCCCGTCCGCGTCGTACAGGCGTGCCCCCTCGGTACAGGAGGCGTCGGAGCCGCCGCGGTCGGCGTTGATCACCTCGACCACCTCGCCGTCGTCGCCCCGCCGCTCCAACACGAGCAGTTGGTTGGCGTTGCGGACGGACACCAGGAACCGACCGTCGCCGATCCGGTCGACGTCGTTCACGTGGAGCCAGTCGCGTGTCGTCGGGTCCGGCGGCGCCTCGTAGAACTCGCTGGCGTTCCACTGCCACGTCACCTCGCCGTCACGGACGATCATCACCCGCTCGCGGTCCATGTCCGTCAGGACGAACCCGCCGTCCGGCAGCGCCTCTACGTCGTGGACCTCGCTGTTGTGAGAGGTCCGGACGGGGAACGAGAACCGGTTCACGACCGCCCCCTCCTGGTCGAACACGACGAAGCCCGTCCGTGCACACGGGGACTCGTAGGGTCCACACTCCGACCGCCCGGCGTCCATCCACGCCGCCAGCAGCCGGCCGTCGGACAACGACGACACGTCGAAGTAGGTGTCGACGGAGTCGCGGAGCACCCGTTCGCCCGCGAGTTCCACGTAGCCGCCGCTCATGTAACCGCCGCTCCCCTGGACGCCGACGAGTGTCCCCGACAGGGAAGGTTGCGTCGACGCCGGCGAGGAAGTCTGTGTCGACGCTGTGGACGCGGTCTCGGTCGACTCTGTCGTCGCCGTCTCGGTCGGGTCGACGGTGTCGGTCGTAGTCACGCCGTCCGGGTCCGCGGCCGCCCCGCCGGGGTCGGGCGCGGCGACCGCACTCGCTCCCAGTCCGACGACGAGCAGCGTCAGGCCGACGGCGACGGCGGCGAGCCCCCGGTCCATCTCTGTCGAACGTCTGCCCCGGTCGAGTCATAAGCCTTCGGAAGCCGACCCGTCACCCGTCCGGCGGTTCCGTGGCGTCCGGGGCCGAGTCCCCGCCGCCGCCGACACCTCGATTCCCGTCCGTGACGGCGGCGGCACCCCGCGGAACGCCGTCGTCGGCCGCCTCCGCGGAGACGGGCTCCGGTGCCGGCGACAGCGCCGAGCGGAGTCTGTCGAGCGCGGTGCCGGCGTGCGCGCGGACCTGTTCGCGTTCCGTCTCGTCTTCCAGTCGGCCCAGGAGTGGCTCCATCGCCGGCTTGGCCGCGTCCGGGTCGGCGGCCGCCAGCGCCGCGAGCGCGAACGCGGCGTTCACCCGAACGGCGGCCGCATCGTCGGCGAGTCGCTCGGCGAGCGTCTCCACGGCGTCCGCGACCGTGTCCGTCTCGGTGGCGACCCGGCCCAGCGCCGCCGCGGCGTTGGCCCGCACGTCCGGACGGTCGTGGGTCAACAACGCCGCGACGGGCTCGGCGCGGGCCGCGACGGGCGCCGGCGTCTCGCGGGCGACCGTCTCGACGGCCGCGACGGCGTGGACGACCACGGCGCCGTGATCCGGCGGGGCGAGGCTGTCGACGAGCGTGTCGACGTGGGGCGCGACTGCCGCAGGGTCGCCGTCGGCCGCCCGTGCCAACAGGAAGGTCGCGTCACGCCGGGTCGCGGCCGTATCGTCCGCCACCGACGGCACGACGGTCTCGGGTGTCGGCGGTGCGACGACGTCGGCCTCGGCGAGCCTGGCGAGCGCGTGGACCGCTCGTCGCCGGACGGTCGCGTCGTCGGTGTCGGCGGCCGCGACCAGCCCGCTCCGGAGTCCGGTCAGCGTCGCGTCGTCGAGTCCGGCGAGCACGGTCGGGTCCGTGTCGGCGGCGGCCGCGAGCGCGTGGACCGCGAGCCCGGCCAACGGCTCGTCGTCGGCCGTCGAGACGTCGGCGAGCGCCGGCAGCGCCGGCTCGACGGCGACGGCGTCGACGGCGGCGACCCTGGCGAGTGCGTAGGCGGCGTGGTGACACACCGCCGGCTCGTCGTCGCTCAGCCGGTCGCCGAGGTGTGTCGAGAGCGCCGCGACGGCCGTCGGGTCCGCGTCGGCCGCCTCCGCCACCGCGGCGGTCGTGTCAGCACGGACGCCGTCGTCGACGTCCGTCAGCCCGGCGTCCAGGTCGTCGGCGACGCCGGCGACGGCCGCCGGCTCGGAGTCTGCCCGCGCCCGCAACGCCTCGGCCGCGGCCGCCCTGTCCGCCGCCGTCGACGCCGACAGTTCGGACGCCAGCGTCGCTACCCCCCGGTCGTCTGTCATCACTCCCTCCTGCGTCCCCCACACTGAAGTACGTCGGGGGTGGCTACGTCCGGCTCACCGTCACCGTGTCGTCGACGCCCGGGAGACCCGTCACCTCGACCGTCGCCGTCGTGGCGTCGTAGTCGACCACGTCCAGCCGGGCGCCGAAGGAGGTCTCCAGCCCGGAGACGACGCTGTCGACGTTCGCGCCGATGTCTGCGCTCGTGTCCAGCGCGCAGACGCCGACCGCCTCCGCCCGCCGGAGCGTCGACAGGAAGTTGGAGTTGAGGAACCGGTAGACGGACCGCGTGTCTTCGGCGGCCGCACACAGCGACGAACAGAGGAACAGTCCGACACGGAGCCGGTCGGCGTCCGTCCGCGCCTCCCGGACGAGTGACGACAGCTCCATCCCGACGGCGGTGAGGTCGCCAACGTCGTCGACCGTGGCGACACCGTCGCTGGCGCGTCCCTCTGCCGCGAGGACGGTCGTCCGCTGGCCGGCGCCGTCGGTGACCCCGTCGAACTCCCGGGTGACCGTCCGGCCCCGGCTGTCCGTCGCCAGCACGACCGACCGTTCCGACTCGCCGGCGGCGGCGAGCCGGTAGAACAGATCCGACAACACCGCCTCGTCGTCCCCGGTGAGCAGGACACTCGTACCGGCGTCGATCCGCCCGAGCTCCGTCCCGGAGTCGAACTCTGCGGTGCTCACGGCTCCACCTCCGCGGTCGCCGTGCGGGCGTCACGCAACGACTGTCGCAGTTCCAGAATCTCCGTCACCGTGTCGGCGTACTTCTGGAGCCGCTCCCGTTCCGGCTCCGAGAGCTGCCGCGGCTCGTCGTCCAGCGCGCACACCTGGCCGATGACGTGACCGTCGGGCGTGGTGACGTTGGCCCCGGCGTAGAACTGGATCCCGAGGTTCAGGAGCTGTTCGTTGCTGGAGAACCGATCGTCCGTCCGTGCGTCCTCGACCACCATCACGTCCTCTTGGAGCATGCTGTGTGTGCAGATCGTGTCCTCTCGCGTGAGCGAGTCCCAGTCGGCACCCGTACACGCCAGGAAGTTCTCCTCGTCTTCCTCGATCAGCCCGACGAACGCCACCTCGATGTCGAAGTGGTCGGCGATCAGGTCGGTGATTCGCTCGAAGCTCTCCGTGATCGGCAGTTCGTCGACCTCGTACTCCGCCAGCGCCGCCAGCCGCGACGCCTCGTCGTCGGGCGCGAGGAAGCCGACCTGTGCGCTGTGGGCGACGAGGTCGTCCACGACGAACGCCAGCTCCTCACCCGCAGACGGCAGCGTCCTGTCCAAGTACTCCACGATCAGCTCCTCGAAGGAGTCGGTGTCGATCTCCCCCGGCCGGGCGTCCGTGAACAGGACACACGGCGTCTGTGGCGCGTGTTCACGCAGCGCCTCGACCACCTCCAGCCCGGAGCCGTCCGGGAGACTGTACTCCGTCACGACACAGACGACGGGGTGGTCTCTGATCGCCTCCCGTGCGCCCGCAGCCGTCGTCCGCGTCAGCGGTTCGAACTCCGTCTCGTCGTCGACGACGGTCGCGGTGTCGGCCACCGACCCCTCCTCGTCGACACAAAGTACCGTTCCCCCTGTCACACTCTCAGATACACTAGGGGACACTTGATTGTTCGTTACTCTATCGAATTCGAGATACGTCCGATAAATATACACAACTTTATGATAGTGGCCGGGGGACGACGGTGGGGCTTCGAGCACGCTGTGCCGCGACACCGGTAGGCGAGTTCCTCACTCCTGGCCGTCCGGGTCGTCGACGCCGAGGTCGAGACTCGTCTCGGTCAGCAGTCGCCGCAGCGTCGTCTCGGCGGGTGTGTCCGGGTCCACACGGTCGGCGTACCAGCGCAACACTGCGGTCAGCGCCGCGGCCCGGTCGTCCGCGGCGGTCTGGATGCTCCCCGTCGTCTCGCCGTGGCGGGCGACGACGCTGAGGGCGTGGTCGACCGACAGCGCCGCCAGGTCCGACTCCGCGGCCGACAGGGGGTTCTCGCGGTCCCGGTCGTCGTCCGCGTGGTGGCCCTCGCCCGTCTCGTCGACCACCCGAACCGCGGGCACGTCCGGATCGATTGCCTCCCCGTCCGTCGAGATGACGAACTGGCCGTCCTCCGTCGTCTCCACGCCCTCGCGGGAGCTGATGTCGAGGTCTTCCGGCCGGAGCACGTCCTCGTGGTCGTCCGGGTCCGGCTCCGCCCACTCCCGGGCGGCGGCGTCCAACGAGTCCGTCTCCGTCTGGCCGCTCGCCTCGGCGTCCGCGCGGTCGCCGACGCTGTCACCGTCTCCCTCGTCGCCCGTCGGCGGACCGTCGTCGCTCACTCTCGGCCGTTCGACGGCCAACAGCTTAGTTCCTCGGGGTGGGCGGGGCCGTGGTGTCACGACGGACGTCACGCGGTCGTCGAGCCGTCGGTCGCGGCCGCGACGGCGTCCGCGAGCGCCGTCTCCGTGACCGGCTCGACCGGCGTCTCGTCGACGACGACCGTCTTCGGCGACAACGGCTCCAACGGCTCCAGCACCGCAGCAGCGACGGCCTCGGGGGCGGCGCCCGTGGCGTCACTCGCACGGAGCGCCGGGTACCGGACCGGCTGTGTCGCCGTCTCGGCCAGCTGTTCGTAGAAGTGGAACTGTTCGCGCAGGCCGTCGAGTCGCGTCCGTTCGTCGTCCGACAGGTCCTCCACCCCGCCGTCGTCGACGAGTTCGAGTACTCGGTCGCGCAGTTCTTCGAGCCGTGTCTCCGGATCGACTGTCGGCTCGGCGGCGACGGCGTCGGGTACGGGCACGTCTCGCAGCCGGACGGTCGCGTCCGGGTCCAGTGTCGCCGCCAGGCGCTCGCGTGCCGTCTCCATGCGTGTTCTCGCCTCGTCGTGTGACTCGGCCCGAACCACTGCGATCTCCAGGTCGTCTGACACGGTCGGCTGGCTCGCCGGCTAGTGTGAAGTGTCTGCTGGCTCCTGTGGACGCCACGGACCCGAGCGAGCCAGTCGAGCCGACGCCTCGAACGCCGAACACGACACCCCTCGAACAGGTCGTCTGCCGGACCACCGTTTTGATATACGCTGGGCCGGACGTTGTGGTATGGACGACACGGAGATCCCAGACCAGTACGCCCCCCACGAGGTGGAGGACCGAGTGGACGGACTCTGGGCAGAAGAAGACGCCTACGAGGCGGCGGTGGAGGCGCACGCCGACGACCCGCCGTTCTTCTTCGTCGACGGCCCGCCGTACACGACCGGGCAGATGCACCTGGGGACGGCCTGGAACAAGTCGCTGAAGGACGCCGTGATCCGGTACAAGCGGATGACCGGCCACCGGGTGACGGACCGGCCGGGCTACGACATGCACGGGCTCCCCATCGAGACGAAAGTAGAGGAGGAGCTCGACTTCGAGACCAAGCGGGACATCGAAGAGTACGGGATGGAGGCGTTCATCGAGGAGTGCCGTCGCTTCGCGGAGGAGAACCGTGAGGCGATGGACGAGGACTTCCAGTCGCTGGGCGTCTGGATGGACTGGGACGACCCGTACAAGACGATCACGCCGGAGTACATGGAGGCCGCCTGGTGGGCGTTCGCCCAGGTGGACGACCGCGGGCTCGTCGAGCAGGGCAAACGCTCGATCAACCAGTGTCCCCGGTGTGAGACCGCCATCGCCAACAACGAGGTGGAGTACCACGAGGTGGGCAAGCCGTCGGTCTACGTGAAGTTCCCGTTGGTCGACGACGACGCCAGCCTCGTGATCTGGACGACCACCCCCTGGACCGTCGTCGCCAACACCTTCGTCGCGGCCGACGCCGACCTGACGTACCAACGGGTACGCGCCGAGCGGGACGGGGAGACGGAGGAACTGCTCCTCGCGGCCGACTGCGTCGACGACGCTCTCTCGCGGGGGCGGTACGACGACTACGAGGTGCTGTCGGAGCTGTCGGGCGAGGAGCTGGCCGGCACGGCGTACGAACACCCGCTCGCGGACGCGGTCCCGGACTACGTCGACGAGCCGGGGACACAGCAGGTGTACACGGCGGAGTACGTCGAGGCCGACCGGACGGGGCTCGTCCACTCCGCGCCCGGCCACGGTGAGGAGGACTTCGAACGGGGTCAGGAGCTGGACCTGCCCGTCTTCTGTCCGGTCGGAACGGACGGCGTCTACGGCGACGCCGCCGGGAAGTACGCCGACCAGTTCGTCCGGGACGCCAACGACGAGATCGTCGCGGACCTGGACGACCGGGGACTGTTGCTGGCCAGCGAGGACGGCCACGTCGTCGACGAGGGGCAGTGTTGGCGGTGTGACACGGACATCGTCCGGATCGTCACCGACCAGTGGTTCATCACGGTGACGGACATCAAAGACGAACTGCTGGCCAACATCGAGGACAGCGAGTGGCACCCGCCGGACGCCCGCGACAATCGCTTCCGCAACTTCGTGGAGAACGCGCCCGACTGGAACGTCTCCCGGCAGCGTTACTGGGGGATCCCGTTGCCGATCTGGGTGCCGACGGACGCGGACCGCGAACGCGAGGGGTCGTACACGGCCGACGAGACGATCGTCGTCCCCACCCGCGAGGCGTTGGCCGAGCGGGTCGACCAGGACGTGGACCCCGACGAGATCGACCTCCACCGCCCGACAGTCGACGACCTGACGATCACGGAAGACGGCGTCACCTACGAGCGCGTGCCGGACGTGTTCGACGTGTGGTTCGACTCCTCCGTCGCGTCGCTGGGCACCATCGGCTACCCCACGGACGAGGCGGCGTTCGAGGAGCTGTGGCCCGCAGACGTGATCTTGGAGGCGCACGACCAGACCCGCGGGTGGTTCTGGTCACAGCTGGGCATGGGGACGGCCGCGCTCGGGCAGGTGCCGTACGACGAGGTCGTCATGCACGGGTTCGCCCGGCTGGGCGACGGGACGGAGATGTCGAAGTCCCGCGGCACCGTCATCACGCCCGACGAGGCCATCGAGGAGGCCGGCCGCGACCCGCTGCGGTGTTACCTCCTGAGCCAGGAGCAACACGGCGACGACCTCCGGTTCGAGTGGGACGGGCTCGAGGAGACCCAGTCCACGCTGAACATCCTCTGGAACGTGTTCCGGTTCCCGTTGGAGTACATGGAGCTGGACGGCTACGATCCGGCGACGGCGAGTCTGGACGACGGCGAGCTGACGACCGTCGACGAGTGGGTGTTGTCGCGGCTCCAGACCGTCGAGCGGGAGGTCGCGGCGGCGTGGGACGACTACCACGTCGACGACGCACTGAACGCCGTCTTACAGTTCGTGACGGAGGACGTGTCGCGGTTCTACGTGAAGGCGACCCGCGAGCGGATGTGGGAGGACGCCGACTCCCCGGAGAAGCGTGGGGCGTACGCCACGATGGCCGTCCTGTTGGACGAGGTGACGCGGCTGTTGGCGCCGTTCGCCCCGTTCCTGGCCGAACGGCTCTACCAGCACCTCGACGGCGAGGCGACGACCGTCCACGCGCTGTCGTACCCCGAGGCGAACGACGACCTGCGCCGGCCGGAACTGGAGTCCGACGTGGCGGTGCTGCGAGCGGCCGAGGAGGCGGCCGCCAACGCCCGCCAACAGGCCGAGCGGAAGCTGCGCTGGCCGGTCACGGAGGTGGTCGTCGAGAGTTCGAACGCGAGCGTCCGGGAGGCGGTCTCTCGACACGCCGACCTGTTCGCCGACCGAGTGAACGCCCGGACCGTCACCGTCGCGGAGTCGTACGGCCAGCTCGTCGACGTGGCCGAAGCGGAGATGGCGGCGCTGGGCCCGGCGTTCGGCGGCGACGCCGAGGCGGTGATGCAGGCCGTCGACGGCGCGGCCCGCGAGGACCTGGCGACGGACGACGGCGGGTTCGCCGTCACTGTCGACGGCGAACGTCACGAGCTCACCGAGGAGATGGTGTCGTTCCACACGGAGTCGCCGGCGGGAGTCTCCGGCACCCGGTTCGCCGTCGACGACGCCGACGGCAACGTGTACGTCGACACGGAGCTGACCGAGGACGTGGAGTCGGAGGGGTACGCCCGCGACGTGGTCCGGCGGATCCAGGAGATGCGGAAGGAACTGGACCTGGAGGTGGACGAACCGATCCGGGTCGCGGTGGACGTGGCCGACGAGCGCGTGGCCGGCTTCGTCGCCGACCACGCCGACCACGTCGCCGAGGAGACCCGTGCCGAGGAGTTCGACCTCGGGTCGCTGTCGGACGCCGACCTCACCGAGGAGTGGGACGTCGAGAACATCGCCGTGACTATCGGCGTCGCCCGGGTCGCGGCGCAGGCGGCCGACGACTGAGCGGCGAGGCTGTCGAGCAGTCTCCTCTGACGTCTCTCTCACCCGTGTCCCGGAGTTGGCCTTGGTCGGACGGCGCGCTGGCGGTCGACGCAGTCGCGCTCGCGGCGGTCCCGTTCACGCCAGCGCCGCTGGCAGTCGTGTTCCTGCTGTACTGGATCGACACGACCGTCGGAGCTCTGAGAGTCGCGCTCCGGACGGCACTGGAGCGGCCACGCGGAGAGTACTCGCCGACGGGGCCGCCGGTGACCCGGCCGAACGGGAGCCCGGGGCCGTTCCGGTTCCTGATCCCGAAGCTCGGTGCCCTCACCCCGACGGAGTGGCTCCCGCCCGTGACGCCGCACAACGTCCGGTCGGCCGTCCCCGGCACCCTCTGGGCGTGTCTGTCGGCCGTCGTGATCGCCGCGGTGGCGACGGTGATTCGGACGCCGTTGGCCGTGCCGCCGACGGCCGGGGTGGTGGCCGTCGGGACGGCCACGGTGCTCGCCCGCCACGGGTGGACGCTCCGGCGGTTCTGTCGGTCGGATCGACGGCCGGGACGGCAGACACTCCGGGGGCGGCAACTCCTGTGGTCGCTCACCGCCGGGCTGTTCGTCGTCGGAGCGGACACAGCCTACGCGGACGCGCCGGAGAACGTGACCGCGGTGGTCACCCTCGTCGCGGTGTTGGCGGTCGCGGCTCGGATCGTCATCCGGCGGGGTGTCGACCCGGACGCGGCGGTCGACACCGACGCGACGGTCGACACCGACGCGACGACCGCCCCAAGCACGACAGTCGACACCGAACCGGTCACCCTCTCGGAGCCGGACGGCCCCCCCGTCGAACGGTTCGGCGTCGACCGCCGTGCGGCACGGATCGCGGGCGCTCTCGACGGGCTCGTCCCCTGGGTCGACGCGGGGATGTTCAACCTCTGGGTCCGGGTCGCGGGGTGGTTCCTCCCGCTCGTGGGTGTGTTCCTCGGTGTGGTCGTCGCCGACCTCGCGTTCCCCGTCGCGCTCTTCGTCGACGGGGTCGTGCCGGCGGTCGCGGTCGGCGGTGCGTTCGTCCTCGCGGGAGTCGCGCAGTTCGAGTTGGCGTTCGGGGCGATGGAGTACCGACTGTACGACGAGACGCTGGTCGCGTACGACACGCGGCTGGACGCCGTCCAGTGGAGAGCGCCGGTCGAGTCGATCCACGACGTGACCGTCGCCGACGGGCCGTGGCTGTCACCGCCCGGCACGGACGCCGGGACAGTACGTCTCGAACGATCTGATCTGGCGACGACCGACAGACCGTACGGGTTCGTCCGGCAGTCGCTCGTCTGTGTCGAACGACCGGATCACGTCGCAGACCGGCTCCAGCGGCGGCTGCGACGGCGGCGGGAGACGACGGCGACGACCGACCGATAATCGGCTCGGTCGGACTACGCCGGTGCCGCGATCACGTAGTGGTACGTCGAGTCCCGGCGCTCGACCGTGCCGCTGGCGGTCACCTCGAAGCCAGCGTCGACGACGAGATCCGACCAGTAGCCCAGTGGGTCGTCCGTCTCCTCGTGAGTTGCCACGGACTCGATCACGCCGAGCGTCCCGGCCGGCCGGAGGACGCGGCGAGCCTCCGCGAGCGTCGCCTCGGCGTCCGCCCGCGAGTGGTCGTGGAGCAGCCCACAAGCGGTGACGGCGTCGGCCGAGTCGGCGGTGAAGGGGAGCCGCGTGGTGTCGCCGCGGACGAGCCGGGCGTCGAGCCCGGCAGTCGCGGCGTTGCGGCGGGCGCGCTCGGGGCCGCCGGCGATCACGCCGCCGTCGAACGGGTCCAGCGCGGTGACGCGGGCGTCGTCGACGGCCGGCGCCGGGCCGACGAGTGACCGACCCGTCCCGGTGCCCAAGTCGAGCCAGTGGTCGACGCCGTCCCAGTCGACCCCCTCCGCCAGCGGGGCGTACTTCCACCGCTCCGGACTCCAGGGTGCGGGAACGAGCAGGCGCTTCGCGGCCGGCTGGGCGTACCACGTCCCGGCGACGACGCCCGCGAGCCCGACGACGTAGCCCGTGTCGGAGGCGACGGCCGCGCCGCCGCCGGCCGCGACCGCGGCGACCGCCAGCCCGACGGCGATCCGGCGGCCACGCCGACGGGCTCGAGCGATCCCGAAGTAGTAGTCGAACACGGCCGGAGGGTGGCCGCCGCGTGGGTTGTGGCTGTCGGAGCCGGCGAGGCCGACGGCGGAGCAACGCTCTTGTGCGCCCGGCGTGTGAGAGCGTCACATGGGGTTGTACGACCGGATTCTCGTGCCGACGGACGGTTCAGACGGCGTCGAGCGGGCCGTCCGGCACGCGGTCGATCTGGCGGTCGTCCACGGGGCGACGCTGCACGCGCTGTACGTCGTGGACGCGGCGGCGTACGCCGGGCTGCCGACGGAGGCGTCGTTGGAGGGGGTCGACGAGATGTTACGAGCGGACGCCGAGGACGCGGTCGCGGCGGTGGCGTCGCTGGCGGACGACTACGACGTGCCCTGCGAGACGGCGATCCGCGACGGCACCCCCAGCGGCCGGATCGTGACGTACGCCGAGGCGAACGACTGTGATCTGATCGTCACCGCGACACACGGCCGCGGCGGGATCGACCGACTCCTGCTCGGCTCCACCGCCGAGAAGGTGGTGCGGTCGGCGACGGTGCCGGTCCTTACTGTAAATCTAACTAGTCATAATCCTGGGATCTGATTTGACTCGTCTTCTGGTGTAACATCATCATTATATAACATCTCAAACGCAGCATTTAATATCTCTGTCGAGTCCTTCTTGTCTACTTCTGTCATATTATGTACGAGTTTGTTTCTTTTCTTTCTAAAACCGTTTAGCTTGCTATATTTACTCTTGTCTATGTGTCCTATAATTTCTGCCAGTTCTATTTTATTTGATGCCCCCCAGTTAGAGCTATCAATAACTTTTCTCACTCTACTGTTACTCATCTCTCTTGCATCTTTTAAGTGTGATCTCAGGCTGTGATTAATGTGGTTTTCAATTAGAATCCAAGAAAACAAATATGACTGAGAAAATTCATTATTTCTATGATGAGTATATGCTTGGAGTAAAAATGATGCTTTTTCCTTTTCTTCATCATTTTTGTATATATCTTCTGCTAGTGATATTATGGAATCCATGTCATCTTTATTTATAATGCCTCTACGGGGCGGATCAGCCCTCTGCGACAAAGGGGCCGGGCTGTTGCTCGGTGTAAGGTCCTTACGTAGTTGTGAGAAAATCCCGAACCTTTCATGTTCGCTTTCAGGATCTCTTGTACCGGTCACCCCACCAGCCTTCACACTATCCATCACCTCTCCTTTGAATAATCCGGCCGCGAATATGCAGTTGAACATATCTATCGCCTTTTCTGAGTCGCCTATGTCAACGTATATAAAACCGTCTTTTTGAACAGATAGCTTATTTCCGCCGATTGATCTTTCTATGACTGTTTCTGCGAAGTTATCCGGACCCTGAAGAACTTTCTCACTAAACGACATTTCCGGGACAGATCCGACCCAGACAGGAGGGTAGATATAGGTACCGCTGCCTGTAGGTTCTTCTGAGTCCGATTCTTCCATTTCTATATTTTCTAAACTTTTAATAATATTTGTTGATCCTTTAATACTTTTAAAAATACTTTCTTTGGATACGTCATAAATATAGATGCAGAGAGTATTATTAACTACATTTGAAATGTGCAGTCCTTTATCTGCTTGATTTGTTAGTAATGCATCGGCCATCTCATACACACGCGAGAATTCAGGTGCCAACAGTTCACCTCGTGCAGCATAGTCATCTGATACATTTTGAACGTGAGATGGAACTGGTTCAACTTGTTGCCATCTAGGGCTTTGTATTATTTTTTCAACCCTATCAAGAAAGTTTTCAAACTTTATGGGGCCATTTACTATTGTTTCCAGGTCTTCTCTTCCTTCGTCTTTAGAGTGCAATATCAGTAAGAGTTCAACAGGCTCGTTTATCCAAAATGCTTCAAATTGTGATGGTGGTTCGTAGCTAATAATTTCTCCTGGGTGGGTATCACTCCTGCCAGACTCCGTCTCAGACGACTCTTCTCTTACTTCTTTAACAGAATTAACTATCCAGTCAGAGATTTCAGACTCACTAGTCATGTGACACGGGTAAAATCCAGAGACGTATATTTGTTTTGTGCGTCATCTTATAGGTCTTAAGTGTTCACAGTCGCCGGCAGTGACGACCCGGTCGCCGGCGTCCGTCCGGACGACTAGCGAACCCGGGAACTCCACGTCGACGGCCTCGCCGACGAGCGTCTCCGTCGGCGTCTCCACCCGGACGCGGCGGCCGAGCGTGTCGGCGTGCTCCCGCCAGGCCGGGAGCACCGCCTCGGGGTCGGCCCGGAGTTCCGCGAACCGGTCGACGATCGTCCCGACGAGCCGGCGGCGGTCGACGTCGTCGCCGTCGCGTTCCGCTCGGAGCGTCGTGGCGTCGGCGTCGGCCGGGAGCGCGGACGGAGAGACGTTGGCGTTCAACCCGACGCCGACGGCGAGCCACCGGTCGCCGTCCGTCTCGCCCGCCTCCGTCAGGACTCCGCACAGCTTCGCGCCGCCGCGTTCCCCGTCGCCGACGATCACGTCGTTGGGCCACTTGATCCGGGCGGGGACGCCGGCCTGCCGGCAGCCGTCCGTCACGGCGACGGCCGTCGCCAGCGTGACGACCGGCGTCTCCGCCGGCGGGCGCGACGGCCAGACGAGCAGGGAGAACCACACGCCGCCGGCGGGCGAGACCCACTCGCGGTCTCCCCGCCCCCGCGGGGCGGTCTGTTCGTCGGCGACGACGACCGTCTCCGGGGCGCGCTCGGCCGCGAGTTCTCGGGCGCGGTCGTTGCTGGACGCGAGCGTGTCGTGGTACTCCACGTCGAAGTCGGCCGTCACGGCGTCGGCGACCCCGGCGGCGTCGTACTGTGTCACGCCGACAGGCTGGAGCGCCGGCGACAAGAGACTGCCGTCCGGCGAGTCGGAACGACTATTCGGGTCACGCACGGAACGGCGGGTATGACAGAGTCGACGGAGCCGCGGGCGGTCGCGGAGCTGTCGCCGACGGAACGGAAGGCGTTCTTCCGGCGCGACGCCGGGGTCGACGCCGTCCGCGGCGACGTGCGCGACATTCTCGACCGAGTGCGCGACGAGGGTGACGTGGCGGTCCGGGAGTTCTCCGAGGAGTTCGACGACGTGACAGTCGCCAACTTGAACGTGACCGACGAGGCCGAGCGGGCAGCCGAGCGTGTCGACGACGACACGTTGGCGGCGATCCGGGAGGCGGCCGAGAACGTCCGGTCGTTCCACGAGCGCCAGGTGCCGGACGACTGGACGGAGACAGTCGCCGAGGGGCGGGAACTCGGGCGACGGTTCCGGCCGTTGGACCGGGTGGGCGTGTACGTCCCCGGCGGGGCGGCGGCGTACCCCTCGTCGGCGCTGATGGGCGTCGTCCCGGCGAAGGTGGCGGGTGTGGACCACGTCGCCGTGGCGACGCCGCCGGCCGAGGAGCTGAACCCGGTGACGCTGGCGGCGATCCACGAGGCGGGGGCGGACGCGGTGTACTCCGTCGGGGGCGCGCAGGCGGTCGGCGCGCTGGCGTACGGTACGGAGACGGTGCCGTCCGTGCGGAAGATCGTCGGTCCGGGCAACCGCTGGGTGACGGCCGCGAAGGCGGAGGTTCGCGGGACAGTCGAGATCGACTTCCTGGCGGGTCCGTCGGAGGTGCTCGTGTTGGCAGACGAGACGGCGGAGCCGGGCCACGTCGCCGCGGAGCTGCTGGCACAGGCGGAACACGACCCGAACGCCTCCGTCGTCGCCGTCACGGACGACGAGGATCTGGCGGCGGCGGTCGCGACGGCCGTCGACGACCGGCTGCCGGAGCGGGACCGCGAGGAGACGATCCGGACGGCGTTGGACAACGACGCCAGCGGCGTGTTGTACGCCCGGTCGATGTCGGAGGCGGTCCTGTTCGCCGAGGAGTACGCGGCCGAACACCTCTCCGTCCAGACTGACGACCCGGAGAGCGTGTTAGACCGGATCGACAACGTCGGCAGCGCGTTCCTGGGGCCGTACAGCCCCGTCGCGGCCGGCGACTACGCGACCGGAACGAACCACGTCCTGCCGACGAACGGGGGGGCGAAGGCGTTCGGCGGGCTGTCCGTCGACACGTTCCTCCGGTCGTCGACGGTCCAACGGCTCACCGAAGACGGGTTGGCGGGGCTGTCGGAGACGATCACGACGCTGGCAGACGCAGAGGGGTTGGAGGCCCACGCCGAGAGCGTCCGCGAACGGACGGAGTGACGCCGCGGTCGCGTCGTCGGAGCCAGGACCGTGCCCACACGGTGTCCCGCCGAGCGTGACCCGGGTCGGCCAGACTGGAGTCGACAGCCGCCCCGAACAGAGGTCGTCGTCGACAGCCGCGCCGCCGTCCGCCGGTGACGGTCCGAGACCGTCGCCGACCCCGCAGCCCCCGAGACGTAACGGCAATCGATTACGGCTCGGCGTCAGGACTAAGCGGGTGACGGTCGAACGGGTACACATGAGCACCCAAGCCACCGAAGGGGACGCCGGGGAGCCGGTCGTCGTGACGACGGCGGCGGCAGACCAGGCGATCGCACTGATGGAGTCGGAGGGGATGGACACGGGAGTCGGCGGACTTCGGTTGTTCGTCCAACAGGGCGGCTGTGCCGGACTGTCGTACGGGATGCGGTTCGACGACGAGCCGGAGCCGGACGACCGCGTGACGGAACACCACGGGCTCCGGGTGTTCGTCGACCCGGCCTCGCTGGAGTACGTCGGCGGGTCGACGCTCGACTACGAGGACGGGCTCCAGGCGGCGGGGTTCCACGTCGAGAACCCGAACGTCGTCAGCGAGTGCGGCTGTGGCGAGAGCTTCCGAACGTAGCCGTCGTTCTCCGATATCTCCGTCCGTCGGTCACCTCCCAGCGACGGTTCTACGACGCTCCGGTCGCGCCCTAATCCGACGACGCTGACGGCATAGATCAACAGGTGGCTTCCGGTGAACCTGACGGAACCCACCCGTCGGTTCACATGTTAACCCCGCAGTATTTGCCGGGCCGTAGACTGTGACACAGTCGTACATGACAGACGACGTGACACGACGGAAGGCGCTGGCAGCGATGGGTGCGGCGGGAGTGGCCGGGATCGCCGGCTGTGCGGGCGGTGACGGGGGCGGTGACCAGACGGAGACGGACGGAGGCACGCCGACGGCGACGGAAGCGGGGACGACGATGGGTTCGAGCGGCGACGCCTCCGGCACGGTGAAGGTGGGGGTACTCCAGCCGGTGTCGGGGGACCTGAAGTACTACGGCTCGCAGGCACTGTGGGGGTTCTACGCCGGACTGGCTCACAAGACCGGGACGGACCCCGTTCCGGACGCGTCCACCGGGACGAAGACGGTCGAGGCGGGCGACGTGACCTACGAGCTCGTGGTACGGGACTCGAAGTTCTCGGCAGACGAGGCACAGACGGTGGCGACGAGCCTCGTCACGAACGAGGACGTAGATGTCCTGTTCGGGGCCGCCTCCTCGGGCGCGGCCCGGCGCGTGATCGACACGGTCGTGAAACAGACGGACGTGCCGTACCTGGCCGGGCCGGCGGCGTCCGCGTCGCTGACCGCCAGCGCGGAGTCGTGTGACCGGCGTGTGTTCCGCGCGTCGGAGAACACCGCGATGGACGCCCGCTCGGGCGGGACGTACGTCGCCCAGGAGACGGACGTGTCGAAGGTGTACCTGTTCGGCGCAGACTACTCCTTCGGACGGGCGGTCGTCAACAACTACAAGACGGTGCTCCAGAACCAGGGCGTGGAGATCGTGGGCGAGAAGTTCGTCCCGCGGGGGTACAGCAAGTGGGACGGGCTCCTGTCGAACGCGGAGGAGGCGGGCGCAGAGGGGATCGTCGGCGGCTTCACCGTGTCGACGCTGCCGAACCTGTTCACCGCGTTCCTCCAGGGCGACTACTCCTACCGGCTGTTCGGTGGTCTCGCCACCCGGATCACGAACGCGGTCGTCGGCCAGATCCTCCAGAAGGTGTTCGGGAAGCCGCTGACAGAAGAGAAGCTGAGCGGGGTGAAGGCCGGACCGTTCACGACGCGGTACCACTGGAACCAGTACGACAACGACATCAACCGACAGTTCGTCGACACGTACACGAGCACGTACGGGACGGTGCCGGACCTGTTCACCTCCGGGACGTTCACGTCGGCGTCGGCGTTGGTCCAGGCGGTCGAGGAGGGTGGCTCGACGGAGCCCGGAGACATCGTCTCGCAGCTGCGCGGGATGACCGTCGCCGAGACGCCGAAGGGGGAGGACGGCTACACGTTCCAGAAGTACAACAACCAGGCGCAGTCGTCGATGACGGTCGCCGGGGTCGTCCCGACGGCCGACGAGTACACCGACACCTGGGGGGCGGCGATCCAGCCGAGCGACCCGTTGGCGACCGTCTCGGGCGAACAGGCGACCATCCCGGAGAGCGACGTGGACTGCTCGCTGTAGCGATGCTCCGCACGCGCGGACTCACGAAGCGGTTCGGCGGGCTGACCGCGGTCGACGACGTGGACTTCGAGCTCGGCCGCAACCAGCTGTGTTCGCTGATCGGCCCGAACGGCGCCGGCAAGACGACGTTCTTCGACCTGCTGACGGGGACGCTCACCCCGACGGAGGGGGTCGTCGAGGTCGCCGCAGACGCGGGCACGGCGAACGCGGACCCCGAGGAGGCGGAGGCGGCCACCGACGGCGGCTCCGAGCCAGCGACCGACGCCGGGTCGGTCGGCGAGTCCGAGTCGACGACGGGAGCCGGCTGGCAGAACGTGACTGACGCCGGACCACACGAGACCGCGGCGCTGGGCGTCCACCGGTCGTACCAGATCACCAACGTGTTCCCGACGAGCACGGTGTTGGAGAACGTCCGGGTGGCAGCACAGGCGGCCGGGCCGGACGCGGCGACCGTCTGGCGCAACGCCGGTCGGCTCGACCGCTACCGGGAGGAGGCCGCGGAGATCCTCGCCCGGGTCGGGCTCGGCGAGCGGGCCCACGAGCCGGCGTCGGCGCTGTCACACGGCGCGAAACGGAAGCTGGAGGTGGCCATCGCGCTCGCGGGCGACCCGGACGTGCTCCTGTTGGACGAGCCGAACGCCGGGGTGTCCTCGGAGAGCGTCGACGAGATCGTCGCGCTGATCGAAGACGTCTCCAGCGACCACGCCGTGTTACTCGTCGAACACAACATGGACATCGTGATGAACGTCTCCGACAGAGTGGTCGTGTTGAATCAGGGCGCCGTGATCGCCGACGGCCCGCCGGCTGCGGTTCGGGACGACGAGGCGGTCCAACGAGCGTACCTGGGCGGCTACGGCGAGGACGACTCCGCCGCGAGCGCGACGACCGGGGGTGAGCCGTCGTGACCGACACCCCCGACGAGGAGCCGTTGTTGTCCGTCGACGGAATCCAGAGTTACTACGGCGACAGCCACGTCCTGGAGGGGGTCGATCTGGAGGTGTACGAAGGCGAGGTGGTCGCCCTGATCGGGCGTAACGGCGTCGGCAAGACGACGACGCTGCGGTCGATTCTCCAGTTGACTCCGCCCCGCGAGGGGTCGATTCGGTACCGCGGCGAGGAGCTGGTCGGGCTGGGCACCCACGAGGTGGCCGCCCGCGGAATCGGCTGGGTGCCGGAGGACCGCCGCGTGTTCTCCCAGCTGAGCGTCGCCGAGAACGTCCGAGCGGCCGTCCCGGAGGGGGGTGACGTGGACGCCGGAATGCGGCGTGCGTTCGACCGATTCCCCGACCTCGAAGACCGCCAGGCGGCCAACGCCGGCGACCTCTCCGGCGGTCAACAACAGATGCTGGCGGTCGCTCGCGGTCTCGTCGGCGACAACGACGTGTTGCTCGTCGACGAGCCCTCCGAGGGACTCGCGCCGATGATCGTGGAGGCGGTCGCCGACGCGCTGTCGGAGGCCGCCGAGGAGGCGACCCTGTTGCTCGTCGAGCAGAATCTGCCGTTGGCACTGGACCTGGCCGACCGCTTCTACGTGTTGGACCACGGAACCGTCGTCGACAGCGGGGACGCCGACGCCGTCTCCGCCGACTCCGACCGACTCAGGAGGTACCTCTCTGCGTGACACCTCTCACACCGACGCTCCCACTGATCGTAGACGCCCTCGGGCAGTTCCTCCGGCCGTCGACGCTGGCCGGAGTGGCCATAGAGGGGCTGTCGCTGGCGGCACTGTACGTGATGATCACCACTGGGCTGACGCTGATCTTCGGGCTGATGGGCGTGTTGAACTTCGCCCACGGCGCCCTGACGATGATCGGCGCCTACCTCGGCGGCCTCGTCACCGTCCTGCTCGTCGGGACCGCGACGGGCGGCCCGCTCCGGTTCCTGGCCTTCTTCGCGGCCGTCCTCGTCACGTTCGGCGCGCTGGCGGCGTTGGGCGGCGCGATCGAGGTGTCGCTGATCCGGCCGATCTACGACCGACCGCCGTTGTACCAGATCCTGCTCACGTTCGGCCTGACGCTCACGCTGGAGGAACTCGTCCGGATCGTCCTGTTGTTCTACGGGATCCAGCCGATCTCCGACTGGCAGGACGCGCTGGGGACCCGCCCGGCGTTGTTGGGCGAGAGCGTCACGTTCGGCGGCGTGAGCGTCGACGGGCTGGCCGTGTTCCAGATCCTGTTCGGACTGGCGACCGTCGTCGGTATCTGGGCGTTTCTCACCCGCACCCGTTACGGGCTGTACGTCCGGGCGGGCAGCGAGGACGGGGAGATGCTGTCGGCGCTCGGCGTAGACGTGCGCCGAGTGTTCACCGTCGTGTTCGCGCTCGGCACCGGCGTCGCCGGCGTCGCGGGCGTGCTCTTGGCGTGGGACCCCAACTGGGCGGCCTCGGTCCCGTTGGCCGCGGAGACGCTGCTGCCGGCGTTCGTCGTCGTCATCGTCGGCGGGCTCGGCACGTTCCGCGGGACGGTCGTCGCGGCGTTGCTCGTCGGCCTGACGGACGCCACCATGACCTGGTGGTTCCAGAACTACGTCGACTTCACCGGGCTGCCGGAGATCACCGTGTTCCTCGTGTTGGTGATCATGCTGATCGTCCGTCCACAGGGGTTGTTCGGCGTCTCGGAGGTGGGGGGCCATTAGCGACCCCGACGACGGCGCGACGGACGACCGGGCGGTCACGGACGGCGGCACGGCCGAGGCGTCGACCGCGTCGCCCGAGGCGATCCTCGCAGACGACGGGACGCCGTGGTACCGCCAGTACCTCGCCGAACACCGGATTCACGTCCTGACGGTGGTGTTGCTGGCGGCGTACCCGCCCGCGTACAAGCTGCTCGTCAACTCCGGGCTCTCCCGGGAGTTCGTGGCGATCCTGCCGGAGGTCCAGGCGATGGTCGGGGTGTTGTACTTCGGGTTGTTCGCGATGTCGTTCGACTTCATCAGCGGCTACACGGGGTACCTCTCGTTCGGCCACGCCGTCTTCTACGGCGCGGGGGCGTACCTCACGGTGTTGATCGCCAACGGGAAGCTGGCGGTGACGCTCCCCGTACTCGGGACGGTGTTGGCGCCACAGACCTCGTTCGTGGTGTCGATGCTGTTGGCGGGACTGCTCGCGGCACTGCTGGCGCTCCTGATCGGCTCCGTCTCCTTCCGGCTGTCCGGGGTGTACTTCGCCATGATCACCCTCGGCTTCTCGCAGGTGCTGTACGTGTTCGTCCGCGACTGGGACTTCGTCAGCGAGGCCCCCCGCGACGGCGTCGCCGTCACCGCCCGGACGAGCGGCTTCCAGATCGGCGTCCCCGGGGTGGACCAGCTCAACGTCGCCGTCGGGGTGTTGGCCGGTGACACGGTCACCCTGTTCAACGAGGCCGTGACGTTCTCCCCGACGGACGTGTCCTTCTACGCCATCGGGGCGGTCGTCCTGGCGTCGTACCTCGTGATGCAACGGATCGTCCACTCCCCGTTCGGCCGCGTGATGATCGCCATCCGGGAGAACGAGGAACGCGCTCGAGCGGTCGGCTACGACACCTACCGGTACAAGCTCGGGGCGTTCGCCATCTCCGGGTTCTTCGGCGGCGTGGCCGGCGCGTTGTTCGCCTCCTTCCGGCGGTCGGTCACTCCGGAGAACGGGTTCTACTTCCTGGTGGCCGGTGACGCCCTGCTCGCGTCGATCATCGGCGGCTTCGGGACGCTCGTGGGGCCGTTGTACGGTCGGCTGTTCGAGGAGTCGCTCCAGGAGTTCCTCTCGAAGTCCGGCTCCGGCGGCGGGCTCCTCCCGTGGCTGCGGGCGAACGTGCCCGAGAGCGTGTTGACGGCGGATCTCGTCGGCGGGGTCACCGTCGCGGAGGCCATCGACACGTTCCTGAACGGCCACGCGGAGCTGTACATCGGGCTGATGTTCGTCCTGTTCGTGTTGTACGTCCCGAACGGACTGCTGGGCACGCTGCGTGACCGTGCCGGCGGACCGTTGGCGAAAGCCGGCATCCCGGCGCTCCGGAGGTGGCTCCGGTGACCGACACCGGTCGGCCGGTCCGGCTCACCGGGCTGGCGACGTACGTCCCCGACGAACGGATCACGGGCGCGGAGATCGCCGCCGAGAGCGGGATTCCCGAGGACGTGGTCGTCGAGAAGATGGGCGTCCGCGAGAAGCGCGTCTGTCCCCCCGACGACGACCACGTCACGGACATGTGCGTGACCGCCGGCGAGCGGGCGCTTGCGGACGCCGGCATCTCGCCCGACGACCTGGATCTCGTCTGCTTCCACGGCAGCGAGTACAAGGACCACGTCGTCTGGTCTGCAGCCGCGAACGTCACCGAACGGTTGGGGGCCGACGACGCCTACGCACACGAGTCGTACACGCTGTGTGCCGGCGCACCGATTGCGATCCGGCACACGGCCGCCCAACTGCGGATCGGCGACGTGGACCGCGCGCTCCTGGTGGCGGCCAGCCGCGAGGAGGACCTCGTGGACTACGGCAACGAGGACAGTTCCTTCATGTTCAACTTCGGGTCGGGGGCGTCGGCGGTCGTGCTGGCGGCCGGCGGCGACGACGGCCCGGCAGACGAGACGGACGCGCTGGCGACCGTCCGGGCCTCGGCGGCGGAGACGGACGGCAGTTTCTCCGAGGACGTGGTGATGCCCGCCGGCGGCTCGAAGCACCCGCCCAGCGAGACGACGGTCCGCGAGGGGCTCCACACCCTGGACGTGCCCGACCCCGAGGGCATGAAGGACCGACTCGCGGACGTGAGCGCGCCGGCGTTCCTCTCCGTCGCGGACGACGCCCTGGCCGACTCCGGCTACGACCGCGCGGACCTGGACTTCGTCGCGCTCACCCACATGAAACGGTCGTTCCACGACTACCTCGTCGGCGAACTGGGCGTCGACGACGGCCACTACTACCTAGACGAGTTCGGCCACGTCCAGAGCGTCGACCAGGCGCTCGCGCTGGAGGCCGGGCTGGAGACCGACCGGCTCACCTCCGGCGACGTGGTCCTGTTGCTCGCGGCCGGCACGGGCTACACCTGGAGCGCGACCGTGCTGGAGTGGGACGGGCGGTAGCTACTCGCAGGCCAGCCGCTCGCCCTCGTCGGTCGGGTGCGGCCCGGGGGTGACGTGGTCGTCGGTCGTCGCCCGAACCGCGACCGACGGCGTCGGGAGGTGGTTCGCCGTCACCGAGAGTGTCCGGGGTGTCTCGCCCGTCTCGACGCGCCGGTCGTACCGGAGGTGGACGACAGCGCCGGCGTCGACACGCCCGAGGAGTCGACGAGCGCGGTACCGAGCCGTCACGGCGGGGTACCGCGGCGCCACGGCCGCCGGCGGCGTCGCCGTCTCCCGCTCGACCGGCTCGAACCGGTCGACGACCCAGTCGTACGACACCGCCCGCTCGTAGCCGACGGCGACCGCGACCGCCGCCGACGACTCCGGCGAGATCGCCGGCCCGGTCGTGGAGACCCGCCAGGGGCTCGTCCGACCGGGGACCGACCCCTGCCCGATCCAACACAGTCTGGTCGTCGAAGTCGGCGGCGAGACGGTGACAGTCGGCGGCCCCGGTTCGTTCCTCGAAGACTACGAGACGGACGAGGTGGAGCTGTGACGACGACATCGTAGCGCCCGAGGAGCGACACAGCGCCCGAGGAGCGAGCCAGCCTTCCACCCTGTCAGCGTCGCACCCGGGGGTCGAACGCCGTCCGCAGCAGTTCGACGGCGAGCGTCCCGGCGACGCCGACGGCGACGGTGCCGACGAGCGCGACCGCGCTCACCGTCGGATCCCCGGCCGCGAACGCCTCGAACACGAGCGTCCCGAGTCCGGGCACGTCGAGCTGGTACTCCACGACGACGGTCGCCAACAACATGACGCCCAGCGACTCGCCGACGACGAGCGAGGCCGCCGAGGGCCACGCCGTCCGGAAGACGTGCGCCGCCACCCGCCACCGCCCGGCGCCTTTGGCCTGTGCGGTCTTCACGAACGGGAGCCGGAGGTGCTCGACCGTCTCGCTGCGGACGTGTCGCACCTGGACGCCCAACAGCGACAGGCCGACGATGGCGCCGGGCACCTGGAGCCGGAGGAGGTTCCGAGTGTGCCACAGCCCCAGATCCGGGTCGTACAGCCGAATCACCTCGAACGACGCCGTGGCGTAGAGGAACGCGACGTTCGCCAGGAGGAACGCCGGCACCGCCAGTCCGACCACGCCGGTGGCCGAGACGACCCGGGCGAGCAGCCCGTCGCGGTCGACCGCGGCGTACGTCGTCAGCAGGGTGCCGACGAGCACCGCGACGGTCACGCTCGGCAGGAGGTAGACGGCGGTCACGGGCAGCCGACGCGCGAACAACGCGGCCACCGGCTCGCCGAAGTGGGCCGACTGGCCCCACTGGAGCCCGACGATGGCCGTCAGCCAGTCGACGTACATCGCCGGGAGACTCCCGCCCGCTCCCTCCAGTGTCGCCAGGCCCATCTCCACCTTGCTGAAGCCGACGAGCCGTGTCGGCGGGAGGCTGGCCAACAGGAGGAAACACCCGGTCAGAACGGTCCACAGGACGGCGGTCGCCCAGCCGAGTCGCCGGGCAACCGGGAGGAGCGTCGTTCGGTCCATAGTCACGGACGGCGGTCGGACGCCACCCACGTCAAGCTTGTCACACGAACTCGTGTCACCTGTCCACCCGAGGGTCGTACACGGCCCGCAGCAGTTCGATCGCGAGCGTCCCGGCGACGCCGACGACGACGATTCCGACGAGCGCGACCGCGCTCACCATCGGGTCGCCGGCCACGAACCCGAGGAAGACGAGCCGACCGGCGCCGGGGAACTCCAACACCGTCTCCACGGCGACGGTCGCCAGCAACAGGACGCCCAGCGACTCGCCGACGACGAGCGAGGCCGCCGAGGGCCACGCCGTCCGGAAGACGTGTGCCGCCACGCGCCGCCTGCCTGCCCCCTTCGCCTCTGCAGTCTTCACGAACGTCTCGTGCAGTCGCTCCGCCGTCTCGCTGCGGACGTGTCGCACCTGGACGCCCAGCAGCGACAGACCGACGATGGCACCCGGCACTTGGAGCCGACGGAGGTTCCGAGCGTGCCACAGCCCCAGATCCGGGTCGTACACCTGGAGCCAGCCGAGTGTGTCCGCCATCGTGGCGAACAGGACGGCAGCCGGGAGAAACGCCGGCACGGTCAGGCCGACCACGCCGCTCCCGGACAGGAGCCGTGCGAGCAGGCCGTCCGGCTCGACGGCGGCGTACGTCGTCAGGAGGGTGCCGACGAGCACCGCGGCGACGGCGCCCGGGAGGACGTACACGGCGGTGACAGGGATCCGACGGGCGTACAGCGACCGCACGCTCGTCTCGAAGTAGACGGACTGGCCCCACTGGAGCGTCGCCACCGCCGTGAGCCAGTCGACGTACGCCGAGACCGGGCCACCGGAGACCGTGTCGACGGCCACGAACCCCATCTCCACCTCGGTGAAGTACACCATCCGGGTGTCCGGCACGGCCGCCACCACGAGGAACGCGGCCGTCAACACGACCCAGCAGACGGCTGCCGCCCAGCCGAGCCGGGCGAGCACGGGCCGGAGCGGGAGACCGTCGGACACACACGTGTCTCGGTAGCGTGAGCCACGTCAAAGTTACTCAAACGCCGTTTGCAGCCACCGCCACGTTGATGCCGCCTCCGCCACCGAACACGGAGGATGGCCGACCCGGTCGAGACGTTGGATCTGGAGTTCGACGACGCGCCGAGTCGCCGCCCGGGAGTGGCGGTCGTGGTCGCGCTCGCGGGTACCCTCGCGGTCGCGGCTACGGTCGCCTACTACTACGGCGTGACCCCGCCAGACACCCCGATCTTCGGCTACGAGCCGACGCCGTTGGACTGGCTGTGGCTGGCGGCGACCTGGGTCGTGACGGTGTTCACGCTCGCGCCGGTCGTCCGGAACCCCGCCGGAGCCTGGCGGCTGCTGTCGCGGCTCCGCCGTCACCCCGTCGGCGCCGTCGGAGGCGTCGTCACGCTGGCGGTCGTCGTCACTGGCACCGTCGGCCCGGTGTTGCTGCCGGAGCAGGACGTGGACTTGTTGATCAGGAACCAACCCCCGTTGTTCACGAGCGTGTCGGCGGACCTGTTGGTGTCGTGTGTCGCCGGGGCCGTCGGCGACCGGTGCTGGGGGTCGCTCCAGTACCCGCTCGGGACGACGGAACGCGGTGTAGGGGTCACCCGGTCGATCGTCGCCGGCGCTCGGGCGTTCGTGAAGGTGAGCCTCACCGGGGTGGCGCTCGCGGCGCCGCTCGGGACGCTCGTCGGCGTCGTCTCGGGGTACGCCGGCGGCACGACCGACCGGGTGCTCTCGGGGATCGCGGAGTCGGTGAAGACGATTCCGGCGTTGCTCGTGTTCCTCGCCTGGCGGTGGCTGGAGGGGAGCGGGACGCCGTTCATGCTCGTCGTCTGTTTCGGGCTGTTCTCCTGGGGGACCGTCGCGGGCGTGGTCCGCGAGCGGACGCTGTCCGAGGCGTCGAAAGACTACGTCAGGGGTGCCGAACTGGCGGGTGCCTCCCGGCTGACCGTCATTCGACGACACCTCTTGCCGAACGTCGCTCGCGCGGCTGCGAGCACGTCGCTGGCCCGGGTTCCGATCTTCCTCACCGTGGAGGCGACGCTGGCGTTCCTGGAGTTCGGCGCTCCCGCCTCACCCATCCTGTCGATGCCGCCGTCGTACCAGTCGTGGGGCGAGACGATCGGCGGCGAGCTTCCGATGCTCCAGTTGTACTGGTGGCGGGTCGTGTTGCCGGCGGCCGCGTTGCTGGGGACCACCGCTGCGGTCACGGTGTTCGCCGACGCGCTCCAACGGATTCTCGACCCGCGCGGGGAGTAGCCGCCGGTCAGGCCGGCGTCACCGCTGTCTCGAACTCGTAGTCGACGCCGGTGTCTGCGACGGACCGCTCCCACAGCCGTCGGGCGTCCGCCTCGTCGTACGACGCCGAACTGGACTCCTGGATCTCCGGGTAGCCCCGCATCTCCGCGAAGCCGTCCGGGCCGACGTAGGCGCCGCCGTGCGCCTCGCCGACGGCCGCGTACAGCATCGGCAGGGCCCCCTGCTGGGCGCTCTGTCCGAGCACTCGGTTCGCGAGCCCCATCACCGTCTCCGCGAACGGGAACCCGCTCTCGGCGCCGGTGCGGAGCTGGAGGTTCGTCGCCGCGTACCCCGGGTGACACGCCACACTCTCGACCGGCAGCCCGTGATCGTCCAGCCGACGGTCGAGCTCGTACGCGAACAGGAGGTTCGCCAGCTTGCTCCGGCCGTACGCCTCCCACTTCGAGTACGACTCCTCCCAGTGGAGATCGTCGAAGTCCATCTCTCCCATCTCGTGGGCCCCGGACGACTGCGTGACGATCCGTGCGGGCTCCGAGCGACTGCCGGCGGCGACCAGCGCCGGCAGGAGCTGGCCCGTCAGCGCGAAGTGGCCCATGTGGTTGACGCCCAACTGCGTCTCGAAGCCGTCCGTCGTCTCGCTCCGCGGAATCGCCATCACGCCGGCATTGTTGCACAACACGTCGATCTCGGGGTACGTCTCCCGGACTCCCTCCGCGAACGCCGCGACCGTGTCCAGGTCTGCCAGGTCACACTCGCGTACGTCCAACTCGCCGTCGTCGGTCGTCTCCCGAACCTCGTCGGCGGCCTGCTGTCCCCGGTCCGTGCTGCGACAGGCCATCACGACCGTCGCGCCGCGGGCCGCGAACAGTTCCGTCGCCGCGAGCCCCAAGCCGCTGTTGGCGCCCGTCACCACGATCACGTCGTCGTCCACTCGGGGTACGTCGTCCGCCGTCCAGTCTGCCATACGTTCGATTCGGGCGGCAACGCAAAGAGACCGTCGTCGGCCGGCGGACGAGACACACGGCGCCGTGTGGGTCGACGGGACGCACGGCGTCGCGTGGGTCGATATGATCTCACGGCGTCGTGTTGGCGGCCGACGCCAACTCCGACAGCGTCTCGGCCGCTCGCAGCTCCGCGACGCTCGTGTACCACGCCCCTCGAACGCCGTTGCGGTCGTTGACGACGGGGTCGGCGAGCGGCTGGAGCTCGCCCAGGTGGAAGACGGTCACGCGCCGTTCGTCGGAGAACGGCTCGATCAGTTCCGCCCAGTCCGTCTCGGACAAGACCGGCCCGTCCGTGGTCGCGTCGGTGTCGCCGTCGGCGGCGGGAGCGTCGGCGGCGTCCTCGACGGTCCGAGACTCGACGGAGGCGATGTGAGTGATCGCCGACGTGGGAGCGGTACGGTAGAACGCCATCCAGTCGAACGGCTTCTTGCTCCGCGGGTACGACCGCGGACAGGGGTAGAACCCGCCCCGACAACGGTCGAACGTCTCGGTCTGTGTCGCCACCGTGCAGACGCGGTCGTCCGCCGGCGCCGACTCAGTCTCCGCCGCCCGCCCGAACGTGCCCAGATCGGCGTTGCCCGACATCGACCGCCGTACGGGCGGGGTATGCTTCAACCCACGGACGGCGACCGTCGTTGCTGGGCGTGGGTACAGGTCGCCCTGCGACCGAAGACCGGGCGGCGTCCAGTCCGCCCGACGGCCGCCGACCGAAGCGGTGAACCGTCTCCCGCTCCAGGCACTGCCATGCAGGTATTCTGGCACCGACGCGACCTCCGGATTCCGGACAACAAGGGGTTGAGTATCGCCGCCCGCGACGGGACGGTCGTCCCGGTGTTCGTCGTCGACCGAGAGATCCTCGGCGACGTGGGGCGACGGCAACGAGCGTTCTTCCTGGAGTGTGTGCGGGAACTGCGGGAACGCTACCGCTCCGTCGGCAGCGACCTGATCGTCCGCTCGGGGAACCCGGCGGAGATCCTGCCGACGGTCGCCGAAGGGCTCGGCGCCGACCGTGTCGTCTGGAACGACCACTACCGCGCGGCCCGCCGCGAGCGGGCCGACGCCGTCCGCGACGCCCTCGCCGGCGCCGGGATCGACCACGACTCCCGGACGGATCTGGTGTTGGTGTCGCCCGAGCGACTCGACGACCGTTACCCGACCCACGGCGCGTTCCACTCCGACTGGGAGCAACAGGCGAAGCCGTCCCCGTTCGACCCGGACACGGACGCGTTCGCCACGCTGTCGGAGGAGACGACGATTCCGAGCGTCGACACGGAGATCGAACTCCCGCCGGCGGGCTACGAGGCGGCCCGCGAGCGGTTCGACGACTTCCTGGACCAGGGGATCTACAGCTACAACGACCGCAGAGACGACATGCCCGCGGCGGTAGAGAACCCGGCCACGAGCGTCTCCCGGATGTCGCCGTACCTCTCGGCGGGCGCAATCGGCGTCCGAGAACTGTGGGCCGACGCCTCCGACACCTACGACGCCGTCCACGGCAGCGACCGCAAGAACGTGGACAAGTACCGCTACGAGCTCTCCTGGCGGGAACACATGTACCACCTCCTCTACTACGAGCCGAACCTGGACTCGGTCAACTACAAGTCGTTCCCCAACGAGATCCAGTGGCGGACGGGCGAGGACGCCCAGGCGGACTTCGAGGCGTGGGCAGCCGGCGAGACCGGCTACCCGTTCGTCGACGCCGGGATGCGCCAACTCGAACGCGAGGGGTACATCCACAACCGGCCACGGCAGTTGGTCGCGTCGCTGCTCACCAAACACCTCCTGATCGACTGGCGGCTGGGGGCCGACTACTTCCGGCGGAAGCTCGTCGACCACGACCCGGCGTCGAACGCCGGCTCCTGGCAGTGGATCGCCTCCACGGGAACGGACTCCGTCGACGTGCGGATCTTCGACCCGGTCTCGCAGATGGGGAAGTACGACGAGGGCGCAGACTACGTCACGGAGTACGTCCCGGAGCTGTCGGGCGTCTCGCCGCGGAAGATAATCGACTGGCCGACGCTGTCCCGGAGCGAGCGAGAAGAGCTCGCGCCGGAGTACCACCACCCCATCGTCGACCGTAACCACGGCTGGGACCGCGCCGAACGAGTGTTCGAGGAGGCGCTGGGCAAGCGTTGATCGCGGTCGGACCTCTGAGCGTGGCGACTCCGGACTGACTCCCGGCGTGTGGCGACTCCGGGCGACTTTAGCCCGTGGCGCCCCGAGCGGAGACGATGCTGTCGCTCCACATGGGCTGGGAACACGTCCTGTTCGCCAGCTGGCCGGTCGACCCCGAACTCGTCGAGCCCAAACTGCCGGACGGGTTGACGGCCGACACGTACGACGGCGACGCCTACCTCTCCGTGGTGCCGTTCACGAACGTCGACGTGCGGCCGGAGTGGCTACCGGCGGGCGTCGGGCTCCCGTTGCCGGAGCTGAACCTCCGGACGTACGTCCGGCTGTCCGACGCGGCCGCCGCCGGCGTGACGGACGGTGACGCCGTCGGCGGGACCCCGACGGACCCGGACGCGGGAGTGTACTTCTTCAGTCTGGACGCGGAGGGGTTGGCGGGCGTCGCCGGCGCCCGGCTGTTCCACGGGCTGCCGTACTACCTCGCGAAAATCGACCTCCAGGAGACGGACGACGGCGTCCGGTTCGAGTCGCGCCGCCGACACCCCGGCGCGCGGGCGACGGCGTTCGCCGCCCGCTACGGCCCGACCGGCGAGGAGTTCACCGCCGAGTCCGGCTCACTCGACTCCTTCCTCACGGACCGGGCGCGGTACTTCGCGGAGACGAGCGACGGGGACCTCCGGTACGCGACCGTCTCCCACGAGCGTTGGCCGTTGTACGAGGCGGACGCGGAGTTCTACCGCAACGACCTGTTCGCCGCCAACGGCTTTCGGGAGCCGACGGGAGAGCCGTCGCTGTTGTACAGTCCTCGGGTGACGACCAGGGCGTCCGAGAGCAAGTCCGTGGCGGAGCTCGCGGCGTCCACGCAGTAGTTCCGCGACTCAGCCCGTCGACGTGTCCGTGTCGCCGTCGGTGTCGATCACGGCGACGTTGATCGGCCCGCTCGCCTCCTCCGTCTCCCCGATGGCGACGATGACGTTCGTGTTGTCCGTGTCGGCCACCTCGACCGTCTCTTCGGACTCTCTGACGCCCTGCACGGCCGAGTCCTCGTCGAGTGTGATCGAGACGGTGTAGCTCCCCGTCGTGGTGAACACGTCGTCGTACCGCACTGCACCGGACTCCGTCTCCGTCTCGGCCCCGTCTTCGGAGACGAGGTCGAACGTCTCCTCCAGCACGGTCTCGTCGTTCGGATCGGTGACGGTGATCGTCCCGGAGATTGGCTCGCCGGCGTTGTTGACGACGTTGACGTCTTCGAAGATGCTGGACACGGCCGAGTTCAGGATGCCGGAACACCCGGCCAGTGCTGCGACTGTGGCTGTCGACGCGCCGGCGAGGAACCGCCGACGGCTGCGTTCTCTGGACACGAACTTCTGTGGAGTCGTGGGTAGTATAAAGGCCACTCCCAGTCTCACAGACTGAGCGTCGGGGGGCCTGGTGGCAGTCGGCACCCGTCTCGTCTCGGAGACGGAGCACGGGCGTAGCTTCACCAGGCTGGCGGTCGTAACGACGGGCGTGCAACTCGACTTCTCGAAGCTGAAACGCGACCCGGAGTACAGCGAGATTCGACTGCGGTACGCAACGCCCGACGGGACGGTGACGGTGGAAGGGCTCGGCCGTGCGACGACGCTGGAGCACGACCGGCCGGTCGTCCAGGTGGTCCAGCGCGACGACACGACGTACACGGTTCCGCACGACCGTGTCGTGGAGATCGTCTCCGTCGATCTGTGACGAGACCGCCCGGTCCCGCCGGCAGCGCGACGCCACCGCCCGATCTCGCCGACAGGACTATCGGGACGGGCGGTGTCGTCGAAGCGTGATCGAAGAGCTGTTCGTCGATCTCGTCGGGGAGAACACGGTGGTCCAGGGGTTCGTCGCCGGCCTCGTGATCGCGGGGTTCAATCTCCTCGGGGCGACGGTGGTGTTGGCCTGGCGCAACCCGACCGAGAAGTGGCTGGACGCCGCGCTCGGCTTCGCTGCCGGTGTCATGCTGTCGGCCAGCTTCACGAGTCTCCTCCTCCCGGGGATCGAGTTCGCCGCCCGACCGGAGTACACTCCCGTCCGAATCGGGGGGGTCGCGCTCGTCGGGATCGTCCCGGTGTTGATCGGGTTCGGGCTCGGAGTCGCGTTGCTGGACCGGGGGCAAAACTGGATTCACTACGCCGGCCCGGTCGTCGGCAACCGATTGTTCCGGCGCAACGGCGGGGTGGAAGACACCGTCCCTCCGCGGGACGACGTCCACCGCGAACGGATCGACCCGCGACGGTTCGGCGACCACCTCCGGATCGGCGACGACTCGCCGGCAGACGGCGACGACTCGCCGACCCCGGACGCGTCCAACGAGACGAGCGTCGCCGGCGAGAGTGACGGCTCCGAGGAGGGTGGGCTCGTCGACGAGCGGCTGACGGGCGTGCTCCTGTTCACCGTGGCGATCACGCTCCACAACATGCCGGAGGGGTTGGCGGTCGGGGTCGGGTTCGGCAGCGGCGACGTGTCCGGCGGGATCGCGTTGATGATCGCCATCGGGCTCCAGAACGTCCCGGAGGGGTTGGCGGTGTCTGTCGCCGCGGTCAACGCCGGCCTCGCGCGGCGGTGGTACGCCGCCGTCGCCGGGATCAGGGCGGGGCTCGTCGAGGTGCCGTTGGCGGTGGTCGGCGCTTGGGCGGTGTCGGTCGCAGCGCCGTTGCTCCCGTACGCGATGGGGTTTGCGGCCGGCGGGATGCTGTACGTCATCGGCGACGAGATCGTCCCGGAGACCCACTCGCGGGGGTACGAACGGGTCGCCACGCTCGGCCTGCTCGCCGGTGCCGCGGTGATGTTGACCCTAGACGTCGTCTTGGGCTGACGCCTCGCGCCACGAGCGCGGACGGTCGGCCCACCAGTCCTCGCGGAGCAGGCCGTAGTGGACCGTGTCGACGTACTCGCCGTCGACGAACCGGTCGCGTCGGGTGCGGCCCTCCTCTTCGAACCCCAGCGACTCCAGGAGTCCGCGAGAGGCGTCGTTGAACCCGTAGGCGACCGCGCCGACGGCGGGGTGGTCCACCGTCCGGAACACGTGATCGACGAGCAGGCCGACGGCCGCCTTCCCGTACCCTCGCCCGTGGTGTTCCGGGACGAGCCAGTAGCCCAGCTCCGGTCGGCGCCAGTCGGCGTCGGAGACGGAGACGGCACCGACCCGAGTGACCGCGTCCGGCTCCGGCGGTGGGTCGCCGTCGTCGCCCAGACAGACGACGTAACGGTCGGACCGCTCGCCGTCTTCTACCTCCGTCTCCACCTCGTGGGCGGCGCGCACCCGGCTGCCGAGCGGGTACCGCAGCGCCGGCCGGGCGTTACACTGCTGGAGAAACTGCGCGTCTGTGGGCTCTACCGTCCGGAGACCGACACCCGTCTCCGGGTCGTGGGTGAGGCGGCTGCCTGGCACGCTTCGCGTGGGTGGCCGGAACGCGAAGTAGTTTCTGTTCGCGTGACAGGTGTCCCCGAGCGCCGGGGGTCAGTCGGCGCTGGCCTCGTCGTCCGTTCCGTCCGCGGAGACGCCGGGTGCCCGGGACACGTCCACGTCGTCGGGCTCGGTGGCGCTGCCCTGCTGGAGGTCGCCGTCTTCGTCTTCGACGTACACGTCGTCGGCGAAGCCGGCCACGGCGTTCTCGAAGACGCCGTCGTCCAACGCCTCCGGCGTCGCGGGTGCGTCGGCGACTCCGTCGGCGGGGCGGAACTCCCCGAGTGGGTCGTCGATGGTGATCCCGTACTCCCGGAAGAACGACTCGTACCGGCGGTAGTGCGCCTCCAGCTCGTCGGCCGGGATCTCCATCATCGACGCCCAGCCGTGTTCGAAGAAGTCGAAGTTGGCCTGGAGGTGAGTGATCTCGCGTGCCTCGGCCTCCGGGTAGCCGGCGTCCAAGGCGGCGACGTAGGTGTCCATCGTCGCGTCGAAGAAGTCGTCCAGGTGATCGCGGCGTTCCTCGCGGCGCGACTCCGGCGCCTTCTCTGCGAACACCCGGGTGTGGAGGTCGACCAGCTTGTCGTTCACGACACCGCCGAGCACCGGTGTCGTCAGCGCGCGCTTGGCGGCCCAGTGACGGACGTTCTGACGGAGCTTCATCGAGTCGAAGTCGGTGCCGGACAGACTTGAAGGGAGTGTTGTTCTCTGACGCGGCAGCGGGGCGCCGCGGGAGTGTTGTTCTCTGACGCGGCAACGGGGCGCCGCGTCGGTGTCGTCCCGTCCCGCGGCCACCGCCGCCACACCCGAAGTCTCTCCTCTCGGGGGGTTTGGCCCCGTGTCCCGTGTGAGGCGTTGACGGTGAAATGTCCGAACAGCAATCCACTTTACCCCCGAACACGAACCCGCGGTCATGACGGAGTCGTTCGTGATCGTCGGTGACGGAATCGCCGGGAGTTCTGCGGCCGAGACCCTCCGCGAGGAGGCCACGGACGCCGACATCACGGTGCTCACCGACGAGGGCGAGGCGTTGTACAACCGCATCCTGATCAAAGAGTACGCCAAGGGGAAACTCCCGGAGGCGCCCATCTCGATCCACGACGAGGACTGGTACGCCGACCGCGACATCGACCTCGAGCTGGACACGTACGTGACAGAGGTACGACCGGACGACGGCGAGGTGGAGACCCACGGCGGCGAGGTGTACGAGTTCGACAAGCTGTTGTTGGCCGTCGGCGGGACCCCCAACCAACTGCCGGTGGACAACTCCGACGCGGACGGCGTCCACCACTTCTGGACGTTCCAGGACGCGCGCAGGATCAACGAGTCCGCCAGCCAGGCGGACGAGGGCGTGATCGTCGGCGCGGGGCTGCTGGGGATCGACCTCGCGGCCGTCTGCGGCGCTCAGGGGGTCGAGGGGAAGTACCTCATGCGGGGCGACTGCTGGTGGCGGTACGCGCTCTCGGAGGAGGGCGCAGAGATCATGCACGACGCGATGCGGGACAAGGGTGTCGAGCCGGTGTTCCAGTCCGGCGTCGACCACTTCGAGACGGACGAGGACGGCAACGTCACGGCTGCGGTCGACCCGAACGGGGACCGCTACGAGTGTGACTTCGCTGGCGTCGCCATCGGCCTGGACCGCAACACGGAGCTGTTGGAGAGCCTCGACGTGGAGATCGACGGCGGGATCGTCACGGACGAGTACATGCAGACCTCCCACCCGGACGTGTTCGCGGCCGGCGACATCACGCAGTTCCACGACGTGATCCTGGGCGAACAGGCCCAGAACGGTGCCTGGGGCTCCGCGAAGGAACAGGGTGCGATCGCCGCCAAGAACATGCTGGACCACGGCACCGAACAGTTCGAGTGGGTCACCTCCTACTCCATCACCCACTTCGACTTCCCGTTCCTCTCGTTCGGCCACCCGACGCTGGGCGACGACCACGTCGAACGGAAGTACTCCGACACGGAGTGGCGGCGGCTCGCGATCAAGGACGGCCGGATCGTCGGCGGTGTCCTGATCGGCGACCTCGCTCCCCAGTCCGGTTACAAGGAGCTGATGCGCGAGCGCGTCGACGTCACGGGCCAGGAGGAGGCGCTGCTGCGTGAGGAGTTCTCCGCGGACGACGTGAAGACGGAACAGGCCGTCGAGAACTGACGCGAACGCCGGAGACGGTCCCTCTCACTTCTGTCGCTCGTCGCCGACGAGTGCCGTCGCCACGCCGACGGACAGCCGTTCGAGCTCGACACCGTGGGCTCGAGTTCACCGGCGACACGGCCCGGCCGCGCGGCCGGCGGCGTGTGGCCCCCGGCCGTCCGTCGTCGGGAAAAGACTGAAGTAGTACCTTGGTGTATGATAGCGTGTGACAGACGACGGCCCCAAGCTGACGGTGCGAGGAGTGACGGCGGTGGCCGAGGACGCGACGGTGCGGCACGTAGATCAGCTGTCTCCGTCGGCACGCCGTGGCCTCCAGGCGCTGACGATCGGCGAGACGCGCGCAGTCGCCGGGTTGGAACCCGGCGAGATCGTGGTCGCTCACTCCTACTTCCGGGTCGTCCAGGCGGAGACGGCGGCAGACGAACGAGAGACGAGCCGGGTCCAGGTGTAGGACCGACACCGTTTTCGGCGACTCGCGCCGACCGTGGGACATGAACGGCGACCGTTCTTCGGACATGACGCTCGCGTTCGAGCTGGAAGCGCTGAAGTCGCTGGCGGACCCGAACGCGGTGTTCAACGACGCGCGACAGTGGACGGAGTACGTCGGCGTGGTGTCGGAGAAGCCGACGTACGTCGTCACGAACTTCACCCGGAAACACCGCATCCGGCAGGACTTCTTCTCGGGCCCACGCGGCGTCTCGGAGTCGTTGGACAACGTCAGCGACCAGTTCGACACGGACCGGCACGTCTTCCTCGGCACGACCGACGACGACCGGGAGGTGGCGGAGGGGATCGGCTGGGAGTACGTCGACGTCGAGACGGCCGCGGAGGCGGCCGGCTGGGAGCAGGCGGTCGGCGGTGACACGGGCGACCCGTTCGAGGAAGACGAGCGCGACGACTGGCCCTAGTCGCGGTCGATCCGGAACCGGGCGGACGCGAGGTTGCCGCTCCGGCAGTCCGGACACTGCGACGGGTCGTTGATCGGGTCGTCGAAGTCGTCGAAGCCGCAGTCTCGACACTCCGGCGGGGCGACGAGGAACTGTTCGCCGTCGCCGACCGACCGGGCGACGTGTCGGAGGTGGTCGAACACGACGGACTCCGGTAGCTCCTCTGCCGCCGCGAGCTGGCCGGCCGTCGCCGGCGCCTCCCGGAGCCGGTCGGCGAGCCGTTGGCGTGTGGTGGCGTCCGTCACGGGCTCAGGCGTCGACGACCCGCGCCAACACGTCCGGCGCGTCGTCTAAGGCGTCGTCCAGCGCCGATACGTCCGGCCCACCGCCCTGGGCGAAGTCCGGCGGGCCGCCGCCGCCGCCGCCGACTCGGCGGGCCAACTGTGACACCACCTCGCCGGCGTCGACGCCGACCGTCTCGGGCACGCCGACGACGAACGTCGCGGAGTCGTCGGCGCCGGAGCCGAGGACCGCGACCGTCCCCTCCTCCACGAGGGCGTTGGCGGTCGCTCGGAGCTCGTCCGTGTCGGTGTCGACCCGCCGGACGACGGCCTCGACCCCGCCCACGTCGACGGTGTCGCCGGTCGCGGCGGCGCGTGCCTCCGCCAGTTCCTCCTGCAGCCGGTCGATCTCCTTGCCGCGTTCCTTCCACTCGCCGAAGAAACGACGTGCGGTCTCGGGCACGTCCTGCGGGTCGACGTCCAACGCCTCGGCGGCCTCGTACAGCGCGTTCTCCTCGCGGTGGGTCGCCTCGATCGCCGCCTCGCCGGCCGCGAACACGAGCCGTTCGACGCCGTCCTGGACGGGCTCCGTCGACAGCAGCTTGATCGTCCCGATGTTGCCGGTCCGGGCGACGTGGGTCCCGCCACACGCCTGAACGTCCGGTCCCACTTCGATCACGCGGATCTCCTCGCCCGGCGGGATCCCACCCTGGTAGAGGTCGAAGCCGTACTCCGCTTCCGCCTCGTTGCGTCCCGGCCACGACTGTGTGACGGGGACGTTCTCCCGGACGAGCTCGTTGGCGACGCGCTCGATCTCCTCGACCTCCTCACGAGAGATCCGGGCGTAGTGGGTCACGTCCAGCCGCGAGGAGTCGAGTCCCTTCTGGGCGCCGGCCTGACGGACGTGATCACCGAGCACCTGGCGGGCGGCGTGGCCGACGACGTGGGTCGCGGTGTGGTGTCGCATCAGCCGACGACGGCGGTCGACGTCGATCTGGCCACGGACGAAGTCACCCTTCCCCGGATCGCCGTCCGTGCGGTGGAGTACGACCCCGTCGTGGATCTGGACGTCCGTCACCTCTACCGTGTTCTCGTCCGTCGAGAGGGTCCCGTGGTCGGCCGGCTGGCCGCCGCCCTCCGGGTAGAACATCGTCTGGTCTAAGACGACGTCGTAGCCTCCGTCGTCGCCCCGCTCGAACACGTCCAGGACGACCGCCTCGAACTCCGTCCGTTCCTGGTCGTCGTAGTACAGCCGATCCGTCTCCGGGAGGTCGACCACCCGGTCGTCCGTCTCCGCGGCCGTCTCGTCGCCGTCGGCCGTGTCGTGGCGCTCGGCGACGAGCCCGTAGAAGTCGTCCGGCACGTCCACGTCTGCCCCCTCCGTGTCGGCGATCTCGACGACCGTGTCCGGTTGAATGCCGTGTGAGTCGTACAGCTCGATCAGCTCCTCCGTCGGCACCGGCTCGTCGGCGTCGGCGTACTCCTCGGCGAGCTGACGGACTCGTCGACGGCCCCGCTCCAGCGTCTCGCGGTACTTCCGCACCTCCGTCCGCACCACGTCACGGATCAGGTCGCGGTTCTCGTACCCGAGCCGCTCGGCCTCCATGTCGACGAGCTCGTCCAACGGAGCGTCCACGCCGACCCGGTCGACGAGCCGTTTCGTCCGGCGCAGCACCATCCGTGCGAGGTAGCCGGTGCCGACGTTCGACGGGACGATCTCGTCGCCGAACATGTACGCCAGGGTGCGACAGTGGTCGGCGACGGCGTAGATGTCCTCCAACGGCTCCAACAGCGTCGTCAGTCGGTCGGCGTCGACGCCCAGCTCGTCTGCCACCTCCCGGCGAGCGGCCGCGAAGTCCTCTACGTCGTCGATGTCCAGCTTGCCGGCGAGCCGGGAGGCTCGGGCCACGAGCCGTCGTTCCTCCTCGGTGTGTTCGATCCCGGCGGCGTCTCGCAGGAACTCGATGGTCTCCGGGTACACCGCCTCGTAGACGGTCGGGGTGCCCTGGCTCATCCAGGTCCACCGTTCGAGCCCGTAGCCGGTGTCGATCACCCGGCGGTCCATCCGGCTGTACCGGTTGCCGTCTTTCATCTCGAACTCCCCGTCTGGGTCCCGCTCCATCGACATGAAGACGAGCGTCGCCAGCTCTGCCCCGCGGTAGATCACCTCGAACGCCGGGCCGGCGTTGCCGCCGCCGACCCACGGGTCTTCGATGAACGTCAGCTCCTCCAAGTCGACGCCGAACCGTTCGAAGAACCCCTCACAGAACTCCACACACTCGTCTTTCCAGTACACCTCACCCTCGTAGGCGTAGTCCGTCCCCTCGTCGGCGTTGAACGCGTGGTGGCCCATCATCTCGAACGCCATCGTGTGGCGCCCGGTCCGGCCGACGTTGTCGATGTCGCCCATCCGGATACACGGCTGGGAGACGGCCAGGGGGTTGCCCGGCGGCGGCGACGCCCCGCTCGTGACGTGTGGCTGGAAGTCGTAGATGGACGCCTGTGTCAGGAGCACGTCGTCGCGCCACCGGTTGGCCGCGACCGGGTACGGGTCGACCCGTTCGTGGTCGTGTTCCTCGAAGTACGAGAGGAACTCCTCCCGCATCTCGCTCAGGCTGTACTCGCGGTCGAGACCGGGGTCGTCGATGAAGCTGTACTCCTCACACGGCGGCTCCCCACACAGCTCGCGGTCGCCGTCACGGGTCCAGAAGTGGGTCCCACAGGAAGAACACTCCATCCGGTGGAAGCCCTCCGCCTCGAAGTAGTCCAGTCGGTAGGCTTCGGTGAGATCACTCATTCGTGCCTGTTTGGTCCGGCTCTCCGCAAAAGGGTTCCGGGAGTTGTCGCCGGCCCAACCCGCAGAGGCCGGCCGTCTCGCCAGTTTTTTGTGAAGTCGTGTCGCTACTACGAGTAGTGCTGACCAGGACATGGGCCCGGAACTGACGTTGACGTTGCTCGTCGTCGGCGACGACGAGACGGCGAGGCGACTCGCCGGCTCCGACGGGTTCTCGGTCGACAGCACGGACCGCGACACGCTCTCGACGACAGTCGGCCCGGCGTACGACGTGGTCGTGCTCGTCGGCGCACCGTTGTTGGACGGGACGGCGCTGTCGGCCGTCCGTGCGGCCGGGGTTCCGGTCGTCGCGTACGCGACGGAGCCGCCGACGGCCGCCTGGCTGTCCGGGTTCGTTCGCCGGACCGACGGCGACGACGCCGTCCACCTCGCGGACGAGATTCGCCACGCGGCAGAGGGGCAGACCAGACTCCAACTCCGCGAACGCCGCCGTCAGTTGGCGAGGCTCCACGACGGGACGACGGAGCTAGCGGCCGTCCGGTCGACGGCAGAGCTGTACGATCGGTGCCTGGAGGTCGCAGCCGAAGTGGTCAGGTTCGACCACGCAGTGGTCCTGCTCCGGGAGGGAGACCGCCTCCAGACGGTCGCCAGCACGGAGGGTGACTGGGCGCCGGAGTCGGAGTCGACGGACAGCCTCGCGGGCGCGACCCTCGCGGCCGGCGCTCCGCGCCTCGTCGACGACGTTCGTACAGACGAGCGAGCGACCACTCACGGGACGGAGACGGTCTCCGTGCTGTCCGTCCCGATCGGCGACGACGGCGTGCTCCAGTTGGGCGCGACGGAGCCGAACGCCTTCACCGCGCCGGACGTGGAGATCGCTCAGCTGCTGGCGGCTCACGTCGAAGAGACGCGCGAACGGCTGTCGGCGGAGGCGGACGCCCGGAGTCGTCGAGAGCGGATCACTGCCCTCCACCGCGCCGCGACGGACCTGATCGACGCCGAGACGCCCGACGAACTGTACGACCGGACGGTCGAGATCGCGGCGGACGTGCTCCGGTTCGACGGCTGTGCGCTCGTCGAGGCGACGCCCGCCGGGTTCCGCGTGCTCGCGGACGCCGCCGACATCGGCGCCCCCGGCGAGATCGTCCGTGGCCACGGCGACAGCGTGATGGAGGCGACGTACACCAGCGGGGAGTCGATCGTCGTCGACGACGTGACCGACGACGACCGGGCGACACCGAGCGACGACAGCTACCGGTCGGGCGTGAGTGTCCCGTTCGGCGAGAACGGGGTGTTCCAGGCGGTGTCGGCCGCGCCGAACGCCTACGACGAGACGGATCTCGAACTGGCGGAGCTCCTGGTGTCGTACGCGACGACGACGCTGGAGCGGATCGAGTCCGAGCAGGCGCTCCGGGAGTCCCGCGAGACGACCGAACGACTCCACGAGGCGGCGACCCGCGTCGCCGCCGCCGACGACGAGTCGGAGGTGATCGAGCGGGCGATGGCGGCCGCCAAGGACGTGTTGGCGTTCGACCTCTCGTCGATCGACCTCGTCTCCGAGGACGGCCGGCGGCTGATTCCGGCCGCCATCTCCGACGAGACGGTCCAGTCCGAGCCCCGCAGCGTCGACGACGAGAACCTGGCGAGCAAGACGTACCGCACGGGGGAGGTGATCGTCGTCGACGACCTGGCGGCCGAGTCGGACGCCGACCCGACGAAACAGGAGTACCGCGCGGCGATCAGCCTCCCGCTCGGCGACGTCGGCGTGTTCCAGGCCGTGTCGACGGAGACGGCCGCCTTCGACTCCGACGACGTCGAGCGGGCGGAGCTGTTGATGGCACACGTCGCCGTCTCTCTGGAGCGCGTCCGAGCGGAGGCCGGGCTCCGGGACGAACGCGACCGGCTGTCGGCGTTGTTCGAGAACATTCCGGACGCCGTCGTCTCCTTCGAGATGACGGCCGACGGCCCCATCGTCGGCCAGGTGAACGAGGCGTTCGAGGAGACGTTCGGCTACGACGAGTCGGCCCTCGTCGGCGAGAACTTAGACGAGTACCTCGTCCCGGAGGCGGAGACGGAGGTCGAACGCGACACCAGTCGACTGAACGAACGACTCCGGGCCGGCGAGAACGTCCGCCACGAGGGGCGTCGGCAGACGGCCGACGGGCTCCGGGACTTCCTGATGTACGTCGTCCCGTTGGAGCTGGGGACGGAGAACGTCGCGGGCTACGCCATCTACTCCGACATCACAGAGCGGAAGGAACGCGAACGGGAGCTCCGCCACCAGAACGAACGGCTCGACGAGTTCGCCTCCGTCGTCAGCCACGACCTCCGCAACCCCATCTCCATCGCCGACGGCTGGCTCGACATGGCCCGCAAGACGGGCGACCCGGACCACTTCGACCGGGTGCAGGAGGCGATCGACCGGATGGAGGCGCTCGTCGAGGATCTGCTCACGCTCGCCCGGGAAGGCGAGGTCGTCGGCGACGCGGCGCCCGTCGAACTGGCGGCCGTCGCGGAGTCGGCCTGGGGGCACGTCGACACCGCCAACGCCACGCTCGACACCGGCGACACCGACGGGCTGACGGTCGAAGCGGACGCCGACCGGCTGTCGGAGCTGTTCGAGAACCTCTACCGCAACGCCGTCGAACACGGTGGGCCGGACGTGGCCGTCCGGGTCGCCCGGACGGAGTCGGGGTTCGTCGTCGCCGACGACGGTCCCGGGGTGCCGGAAGAAGAGCGCGACGAGGTGTTCGACGCCGGCGTCACCCACAGCGAGGACGGCACCGGGTTCGGGCTGCCCATCGTCCGCCGAATCGCCGAGGCTCACGGCTGGAGTGTCGACCTCGACGAGTCGTCGGCCGGCGGCGCGGCGTTCCACTTCGAGACCTGAGTGGGACCGTCGCACGTCGGCACGGTCACACCCCGAGACAGTCACACCCCCAGACACGGTCCGGGGGTTTACCCACACGGACCGTCTACTCGTCGTTCCGATGGGCCCAGAGGAGTACGACGTGTGGCTGTTCGACCTGGACGGGACGGTCGTCGACGCGGAGTGGGCGTACACGCGGGCCGTCTTCGACCGCACCGGCGACCGACTCGACTACGAGTTCACCGACCGCCAGGCCGAGGACCTCTGGCACGGGCTGACGCGAACCCGGAACGAACACCTCCGGGAGTGGGGGATCGACCCGGAGCGCTTCTGGGAGGTGTTCCACGACGCGGAGGACCCCCAGGCCCGCGCCGCGGCGTCGTACGTCTACGACGACGCCGCCCGACTGATCCGTCGACTCCGCGAGGCCAACGTGCCGGTGGGTGTCGTCACCCACTGCGCCGCGTTCCTGGCGTACCCCGTCGTCGAGACGCTGGAGATCGACGAGTGGTTCGACGCCTTCCTCTCGTGTGACCGGGAGACGGGGTACAAGCCCGACCCCGCGCCCGTCCGCCAGGTGCTCTCGGAGCTGGGATTCGAGGGTGACGTCGACGGCGTGCTGCTCGGCGACGGCCAGAGCGACGTGGGCGCCGCCTGGAACGCCGGCTTGGACGCCGTCCACGTCGAACGGCACGGGCACGCCCGCCGCGGGCGCTGTGTGCGGGCGGACTACCGAGTCCCGGACTTCTCGGAGCTGTCGGGCGTCGCCGCCCCCAGCCCGCCGGAGTACACTGCGGCGAGTGAGGCGAGAGAGCCGACCGACGCGGTGTCTGGGCCGGACTGAGCCGGGACAGTGTAGTCGGCGTCACCCGCGGTCGTCGAACGGGAGCTCAGAGGCGACGACGGACGGTCGCCCGACACGCGGCGAGTCGATCGCGAGCGAACGAGGAGAGGTGTCGCCGCGAGAGCCACCCGTCTGCGGCGGCCGCCTCGCGGCGCCGGGCCCGACGTTCACTCGTCGCCAGTCGACGCGCCGCCTCCTCGGAGCCGGCCGCACGGCACGCCGCAGCGAGGTCGGCGTAGGCGTCGGCCAGCTCCCCCCACGCCGCGGCTGTGGGCTGTTCCACGACCCCGCCGGCGGTCGTCGTGTCGTCGACCGTAACGCCCGAGAGATCCGTGCCGGCGAGATTCGCGCCGTCGAGTGCGACCCCAGACAGGTCACACCCGGAGAGATCTGTGTCCCGGAGATCAGTCTCGGAGAGGTCGGCACCGGACAACGCCGTCGTCGAGAGATCCAGGTCGGAGAGATCCGTTCTCGTGAGGGTCGCCTCCGAGAGGTCGGCTCCGTGGAGTGTCGCTCCCGAGAGGGTGGCGCGTTGGAGGACGACCCCCGAGAGATCCGTCTCTGAGAGATCCGCGCCGGACAGATCCACCCCAGCGAGTTCCGCGCCGCGGAAACTCACCCCCGAGCGGTCCGTCTCGGAGAGATCCGCACCGGAGAGGTCGGTCGCCGCGAAGGCTGTCTCGCGGAGGCTGGCCCCCTGGAGGTTCGTCCCCGAGAGGTCGGTGTCGCCGAGTGCCGCGCCAGCGAGATCCGCGCCCGGGAGCTCCACCAGCGAGAGGTTCGCGCGTTGGAGTCGCGCGTCCGAGAGGTCGGCGCGTCGGAGATCCGCCTCCACGAGATCTGCGTCCCGGAGGTCCGCCCCCGACAGGTCGACAGTCTGGGGGTTCGGGTTCGGGTACTCGACGGCCAGCCCGGCGACGTACCGGCCCTCGCCGACCGTCGCTCGCGACAGGTCGGCCCCGCGGAGAGTCGCCCCCGCGAGTGTCGTCCGGAACAGCTTCGCCTCGGTGAGGGTCGCGTCCGACAGGTCGGCTCTCGAGAGATCGGCCGACTGGAGGTCCACGTTCGACATACTCGCCCCAGTGAGTGTCAGAGGTGAGGGGTCGCCGTTCTGGCGGCTCGTGTCGTCACTGGCGCGACTGGTGTCGCTCCTGTCGGTGTCGCTCCTGTCGGTGTCGTCTCCGTCGGTGTCGTCTCCGTCGGTGTCGCTCTGGCTGGCCCCGCTCCGAGCGGTCTCCGCCTCGGAGAAGTCGGCGGCGAGAAGCGCTGCCTCCGAGAGGTCGGCGTTCACGAACGTCGCCCGCGAGAAGTCGGCAGACTGGAGATTCGCGCCCGCGAGGGTCGTGTCCGCGAGTGTCGCCCCCGACAGGTCGGCGCTCCGGAGATTCGCGTCGGCGAGGTCGACGTTCGTCAGCGTCGCCCCCGAGAAGTCGGCGTCTCGGAGCGACGCGCCGCGGAGGTCCAGGGGGCCGTCGACCGCGACGCCGGCGAGCACCGCGCCGTCGAGTGTCGGAGCGTGATCCGTCTCGGGCGACGTGGCTGCGCGACTGTCCCGCAGTCGGTCGGCGGTCTTCCGGCTCGTCTCGTCGGGGCGGGCGTGCCACACGCAGCGGTCGGTGTCCGGCAGCGACGCGCGAATGCAGGTCGTCTGGCCGTGGCTGGCGCCCGGCTGGAGGAGCCAGTAGTCGTCGTAGTCGAACGACGGACAGTCTGCGGGCCACTCGTAGCCGCAGCGTCCTGCTGGCGCTCCGTCCACGGCGGTGGGTTCGGCGTTGAGACGGATAAAACGACTACCGGCTGGTGTGGCTGGCGTGGCGTTTGGTCCGCGGTGCAACGATTACCACCGAAAGGTGATTGTTGGTGCAAGCGGATCGTACACCCGTGAGCACGATTCAGGTCTCGGAGGACACGAAGCAGTCACTCGAACTGTTGAAAGAGGACGGCGAGACGTTCGACGAGTTGCTGACTCGTCTGATGGAAGTCGAAGAGCCGATCAACGTCGGCGCGTGGAGCGAGGAGGAGGCAGACCGCGTCCGCGAGTCGATCCAGCGTTCTCGGGAGAGTTTCGAACGGTGACGTTCCTCGACACGTCGGTCATCGTCGACATGATCGAAGACGTTCCAGAGGTGGTTCGCTACGTGGAGGACCGTGGACAGCCGTACTTCACTTCAGTGATATGCGTCTTCGAGGTGGTGAACGGGCGGGTCGGCGGCGGGGAGACGGATGTCGTCGGGGTTCGACAGGAGTTCGACGGCGTTCGAGCGATCGACTGCGACGAGCGGATCGCTCTGGAGGCGGGGCGGATTCAGGACCGACTGATGAGTGCCGGCGAACGGATGGCACCACGGGATCTGATCGTCGCTGCGACTGCGCGATCCACGGGGGACGAACTCGTCGTCACGGACGACGACTTCGAGACGACGGTTCTCGCGGAACTACTGAATCTGACGAGTCTGAGTAAAGCACGGTGAGCCGTCGGGTCAGAACCGCCCGCTGCTGTGGAACACGAACACCAGTGAGACGAGTAGCAGTGTCCCGCCGAGGGCAGTTGCCGACGGCGACAACGGTGGCCCCTGGCGCACGCCACGCCACCCGGCGACGGATTGGGGCTTCTCGATTGCTCGCTCGTCGCGGACTGTCTTCGGCCTGTTCGTTTCAAACTATCAATAACTCTATGTTCACGAATTGTCACTAGTTCAACGCCGCCGTAACATTTAGTACCCGCACTCTCCACACATCGAACTACGACGCTGTGGTGGGCGCCGTGAAAAACGGCAGGGCGCTGGAACGCCCTCCCATCGCAGTGTCGTGCGGTCCATCACACGACATGTGTTCGAACGCTTCACCGTCAGTAAAACCTGACGGCACGACGGACGCAGCGACGCTCGCGGCAGACTACGAGGAGTTTCTACTGGACATCGACGAACAGCCGCTGCCGGGCTACCGCGCGGACGAACTGCGCGCCCGGGTCGAGGCGGTGCGCGGCTCGCTCGCGGGCGAGGGGGTCGCCGGCGCGGGCCAGCTCCAGCGGCTGTTGTCCGTGGTGACGGAGGCGCTGGCAGACGTGCGGGGCGCGGCGGTCGTCGCGGAGCCCGATGGGCGGGATCTGTCCGCGGCGGTGCCCGGCGCGGGCGACACCGGCGCGGCCTACGAGGTCACGGCCGCGGAGCAGGAGGAGATCACGGGCGTGTTGATCGAACTGCTGTTCACCGTCGTCGAGACGCCGACGCAGGCGGATCGACGGCGGGTGAGTGGCGGCGAGAGCCACGACGGCGACAGCGGTCGCAACGGCGACGATAGCGAGACTCGCGCCAGCGACGGCGACGCAGACGCCTCGAACGCCGACACAGGCCGCAGCTTCGAAGCGGCGGGGTACGCCGGGCCGGAGTGACGCGTAGCGGCGGGCGCCGGGGGCGCTGACCGTCTCGCGTCCGTCTAGACGTTCTTTCCGACCGGATCGTCGAGATCGAGGTGACAGCGAATCGGGTGGTGAGCGAGCCCGTCAGAACTGCTCGCGGTTGCCGAGCACGAAGCCCAGCGAGACGATCAGGAGTGTGCCGAAGAACGTCTCGACGTTGGCGACGAAGCGCGCCCAGAGTGGGAGTTTATCGGCTCCCTTTGGTGGCGCGGTGACGAACGTGATTGTGCTGTAGGTGAGAGGGTCGGCGACGCCGGCAGCGGCGTAGATGACCACTGAAACAGTGTACAGTGCAATCATCGTTTTTAAAAGCTTCAGTACTCCGACTCCATAGTCGGTGAACAGTCCCGAGACGAACTGAGTGAGCTGCCGGCTCGCAAGCCAACCCGAATCAACAACCGTCTCCTGACGACGCGCCTGACGCTCCCAAATGTGCAGACGGCGCGCTTGCCTAATGAAACCATTGTCGTGAAATTCAGTTTTAAGATCGTGGTATGCTTGTGCTGTGCGGTCCCAGTCGTCCGGTTCCCAGTAATTTTCTTTTGTGCTTTCTAGGAAAAATATGGTTTGTCGAACCTTGATCGAAAGAGGCGAATTCGGCTCCGCTAACCGTTCAACACTTGTAGTGCTATTTACACTCAAGCCAGAGAGTATTGCTCCAGCAAGGTTCGTATCATCGAATTCTACTCCGCGGAGATCTCGGCTTGAAAGATTGGCGTTCTCGAGATTCGCCTTCGAGAGGTCCGCATAACGGAGATGGGCTTGTGAAAGATCAGATTTCCGAAGGCTCGCCTTCGAGAGATCAGCCCTTCGAAAGTCCGTATTCCTTACAGTAGCAACCCGAAAATCGGCCTTCCAGAGTGAACACTTTTCTAAATCTGCATCCGAGAGGTTGGCACACCGAAAGTCACAATACGGTAAGTTGGAATCGACAAATTTAGCACTTTTTAGGTTAGCACTAGAAAAATCTGATCGAGGAAGATCAGAAGATGAGAGGGCTGCTCCTTGCATATTGGCATTGTGGAATGTGGTATTCCACAGATCACTTTCTTGTAAAGAAGCATCTCTCAGCGTAGCATTCACAAGCTTTGCATTACAAATTTTTGAACCTGAAATATTAGAGTTAGACAAATCTGCTCCTATTAATTTGGCGTGTGACAAATCGCAACCACGTAGGTTTATGTGTGACAGATCTAGATTAGATAGATCAGCGTACATGAGATCTGCCTCCGAAAGATCTATACCTTTAAATACTGTACTTGAAAATTGAGTTCCGGTAAGATCTGCGTCATGTAAATTCGCGTCCGTGAAATTGGTCTTGTCGACCTCTGTCTGACTGAGGTCTGCTCTCTCTAAGTTGGAATCGAGAAAATTTGTCTCGTGTACTTTGGACTCAGAAATTTTAGCTTTTGGGAGGTAGGCTCTGGATAGATCACTGTGTTGAAGCTTGGACTTGGATAAGTTACATTCTCGAAGGTCTGACCCAGAGAGATCTGCACCAGAAAGGTCTACATTGTTAAAATCTGTACCAGATAAGTCCGCATTTCGGAGATTCGATTCTGACAGGTCAGTATTCTGAAAACTTGCTCCGGAAAAATTTGCGCCTCGAAGACGCATTCTGCTGAGGTCTAACGTGTCACTAAACACCTTACCGACAGCCGTCGCTCCATCTAGAGCCTCGGTGTAATCGTTCTCTGTGCCCGGCTCCTTGGTGGCTTTGGAACTGTATAGTTTAGTTTCGATTTCCTTGTCTGTCTCACTGGGGAGTGCGTGCCACGGACAATGAGAACTATCGGGAAGTGGCTCTCGGATACAAGTCGTCTGTTTGTGAACGTCTCTCTCGTCCGAATCTGACCGCTCTGTGTGATTAACTCGGTCACAATCACTCGGCCACTCGTACCCACAGTACTCTGCCGGTACTTTACCCATACCACATATCACATTCGAGCAAATATAATACCACCAGTCACCCAATCACACCCACCCACACCACACACCCTTTCCACCCACCAAACAAACCGACAGACAGTGACTCGTGCAGCACTCGACCCGGCGTTCGCCGAGGCGGTCGCGGAGATCGAGGCCCTCGGCGTCCCGGAGTGGCACGCGCTCGCCACGGCGGACGCCAGGCGCGTCGAGGACGAACTGTTCTCCACGGACGCGCACCTCCCGGTCGCGCGGGCGACGGACCTGGGGTTCGACGGCCCGGGCGGCCGCGTCCCGGTACGGGTGTACCGCCCCGAGGAGACGCCCGCGCCGACGCTGGTCTTCTACCACGGCGGCGGCTGGCAGCTCGGCACGCTCGACTCCGCCGATGGGATCTGTCGCCGGCTCTGCCGCCGGCTCGGCGCGGTCGTCGTGAGCGTGGACTACCGCCTCGCGCCCGAGCACCCGTTCCCGGCGGCCGTCGCGGACGCGGTCGCGGCCGTCGAGTGGGTCGACGGCGTCGTGGCGGATCTGGGCGGCGACGGCAGCGTCGGCGTCGCGGGCACGAGCGCCGGGGGGAACCTCGCGGCGGCGGTCGCGCTCGCGGCCGCCGCCGACCGCCCGCTCGGCTTCGATCTGGACGTGGACCTGGCGGTGCAGGCGTTGTTCTACCCGATGCTCGCGCCCGGCTTCGACGGCGACTCGCGGCAGGAACACGCCGACGGGCCGTTGCTGACCGTCCGGGACGTGCGGGAGTTCTGGCGGACGTACCTGGCGAACCCGGCGGACGCCGCGAACCCCTACGCCGTGCCGTTGCAGGCCGACGAGAGGGTGCTGTCGAGCGTCGCGCCCGCGGTCGTCGCCGTCGGGAGTCACGACCCGCTGCGTTCCGAGGCGGTGGCGTACGCGCGCCGCCTGCGCGCTGCCGGCGTGGCGGTCGACGAGACCGTCGCCGAGGGACTGCCACACGGGTTCGTCTCGTTCGCGGACGACGCGAGCGAAGAAGAGACGGGTGTGCCGGCTGCCGAGCGAGCCTCCGACGCCGTCCTCGCAGACGTGGACGCTCGACTCTGACTACGCTCCGTCGAGCGTCGCCCAGGCGTCCCACGACGGGTCTTCGTCGGGCGGCTCGACACGCTCGCCGTCGATCCGGACGCCTTCACCCTCCCGCACACTCCCCGCGGCCGCGGCGGCCGTCCCGCGATCCTCCAGCGCCGCGACGACAGTCTCCGTCGCGGCGGGGTCGACGGCCAGGAGGAGACTCCCGGCCGTCGTACACGCCCAGGGGTCGATCCCGAGGTGGTCCGCGACGGCGAGTGCCGCCGGATCGGTCGGCACCCGCTCGCGGGTCACGTCGAGCCGGACCCCGCTAGCGGCGGCGGTCTCACACAGCGCGCCGCGCAGTCCGCCCTCGGTGGCGTCGTGCATCGCGGAGATCGGCGCAGCGAGTGTGTCTCCGTGCGCCTCCCGAGCGGCAGTCACGGCGGCCCGAGCGTCGCGGGTGACGCCCGTCCGGTCGAGACACGCCTGCGCGTCCGCGACCGTCTCGGCACCCAACGCGGCGAATTCCTCGGGGAACAACGTCGACAGGAGTCCGGCAGTCTCGACGGCCGGCCCCTCCGTGACGACGAGATCGTCGCCCGGACGAGCGCCGTCCGGGCGGATCACGTCCGCGTGGTCGCCGACGCCGAAGACGGTCGTCGCGCCGACCCAGGGGTACGACGCTGCGGGGTACTGTGCCGTGTGGCCCGTGACGACCGCAACGCCGAGGTCGGCACACTCCGCCGTGAGTCCGTCCCAGAACGCCGCGAACTCCGAGCGGTCCATCTCGGTCGGGAGCGACAGCGAGACGGCGACGTGCGAGGGGGCGATCCCGGAGACGGCCACATCCGACAGCGCGAACGAGACGGCGAACCGGCCGGCGCGCTCGAACCCCAGTGCGGGCAGGACCGAAAGGGGGTCCGTCGCCGTCACGAGCGCCTGGTCGCCCACGTCCACCACACCGAAGTCGACACCGTGTGCGGGGCCGAGCGACACGTCCTCGCGGTCGGCACCGAGGTCGGGCGCGATCAGGTCGGCGAAGAAGTCGTCGTCGACCTTCCCGAGCCGTTCCGTCTCGGCGGGTTCCTCGCCCGACCCGTCGGGTCGACCGTCCGGCGCGTCGTCCTCGGACGTCACTTGTGTGGATCCGGCATCAGCGCGTCGAACGGCTGGTCGTCCAGCCACTCGATCAGGTGGACGAGCTGTTCCGTCGCCGCCTCGAACAACTGGGCGCCCTTCTCCGGGGTGGCGTCCGTCTGGTCGCCGAACACGCCGTTGTCGGAGTTGTCCACCGACTCGTAGAACGTCCGCGCGCCGAACTGCCGGGCGTCGGCGGCCGTCATCTCCGTCAGCCCGCCGTCCCGGGCGTCTGCGAGCCGATCCTCGCGGACGAGCTCCCGGGCGACGTGCATTATCATCGACGTCTCTTTTGGGCCGCCGTGGGGGCCGTTCTGTTCGAACAGGCCGTCGACCAGATCCGGAATCGACTCGTCCCACATCCACTCGATCGCGTAGGCGGTTCGGTCGCGGCGGAGTCGGCGACCCACCTCGCGGAGGTGTTGGACGTTGCCCCCGTGAGCGTTGACGAACAACACGCGGTCGAAGCCGTGGTAGGTGAGGTTCCGGACGAAGCTCTCGACGTAGTCGCGGAACAGCTCCGGCTCGACCCACATCGTCCCGTGGAACTGTCGGTGGTGTTCCGACACTGCGATCCGGACCGGCGGCGTGAGCACGGCACCCGTCTCCTCGGTCGCCGCCTCGGCCAACGACTCCGCGATCAGGTAGTCCGTCGCCAGCGGGAGGTGTGGCCCGTGTTGCTCCGTCGACCCCGTGGGGACGACCGCGAGCGACTCCCCGTCCAAGCTGTCGCGCAGCTCCGGCCAGGTCTGCTCTGCCAGGCGCATACCCGGACAACGTCGGGACAGCCGAAGAATCCCGTGGGTCGCCGACGGACGTGACCGAAGGTTCATGAACCACGGCGAACCACACTGAGTTGCGTCGATATGTCACTGGGGCCAGACGAGCGGCGGGGGCACACGGGGTGGTAAGCGTTCGTGGCGGGGGGTGACGACAGACCGGGTGGCGAGCGCGCCGTCGGGGCCGTCCGAGTAGTCGTCAGACTACTGCCGGCCCGCGTTCGGGAGTCGTACTCGGCGAAGCTGTTGGTGGCCCTGTTGTTGATCGTCGTCGTGGTCGCGGTCAGTGGCGTCCTCGTCCAGGCACAGCTGTCGTCCGTGTTGGAGGCGGACGTGGACGAACGACTGCTGACACAGACGGAGTCGGAGGCCGACGAGCTGTCGGAGTTCGTCGCCGCCGGCCGGTCACAGGCCGTGTTGGTGTCCGACACCGCCGGACTCTCCGGCGACCCCGCCCGGCTCTCGCGGCTGTTGAGCGACAAGCTGTCGAAGCTGCCGGCGTCGACCGCGAACCTCCACCTCGTGTCCGTCCGAGACGGGACTGTCGTCGCCACGACGGACGACCGGCTCGCGCGCGGTGAGCCGCTCGGCCCCGCCGTCCGACTCGGAACGGTCGCGTTCGACGGGTTCACGGACAGCTACGTGACGGACCCGTTCCAGAACCCCCGTGGGACCCGGGTGATCGGGTTCGTCTCCCCGGTGTCGGCGTCGCCCGAGACGCTGTTGATCCTCACCGTCCGCGCCGACAGCGTCGACGAGACGTTCCAGGCCGTCACCCAGGACGGCTTCACTCGAGTCGTCGCCGCCAACGGACGAGTGGTGGTCGCCGGTGACGCCGCCGCGACCGGCCGGCCGTACCAGATGGCGACGAACGCGACCGCGCCGGTCGTCGCCCGCGGCCGCGACGGTGAGTCGGGGATCGTCGACGACGGCGCCAGGGAACGGACGCTCGAGGGTGACTACGTCCAGGCGTACGCTCCGGTCAGTGGGACGGACTGGGTGCTGGTGAAACACGCTCCGACGGCCCAGGCCTACCGACTGGAGCGCACTGTCACCCGCGGAATCGGCCTGTTGGTCGTGCTCACCCTCGTGGGTGTCGTCGTCATCGGCGGCGTCGCCGGCCGCGACACCGTCTCTGCCGTCCGCACCCTCTCGCGGCGAGCGGAGGCGATCGAGGCCGGCGACTACGACGTGCGGCTGGACAACGACCGCGACGACGAGATCGGCGAGCTGTTCACCGCCGTCCGACGGATGCGCGACCGACTGGTCGAACAGATCCGGGTGGCGGAAGACGCCGGCGCCACCGCACAGGCGGCCCGGGCGGAGCTGGAACGCCGCAACGAGGCCGTCGAGAACCAGAAGGCGATGATCTCCGTGCTCAACCGGTTCCTCCGACACAACCTCCGCAACCGACTCAACGTCGTGATCGGACACCTCGAGCTCCTGGAGGCGGGCGTCGCCCCCGACGAGCGCTCGCGGCGCCGCCAACAGATTCGGGACACACTGCGTGGGCTGTTGACGAAGGCGGACAAGGCCCGGTACGTCGAGTCGCTGGCGACCGACGACACCGCCCGCGAGCGGATCGACGCCGGCGAACTCCTCCAGACGGAGGTGGACCACCTGGAGTCGACGTTCGAGGACGCGACCGTCCACCGTTCGGTCGACGAGGACCTGTTCGTCCGGGGCCACGACACCCTCGCGGTCGTGTTCGAGAACCTCCTGGAGAACGCCGTCGTCCACAACGACCGCGAGACGCCGACCGTCGAGGTGCGGGCGACCGCCGACGGCGACGCCGTCCGCGTCCGGATCGCCGACGACGGCCCGGGGATCCCGGACGCGGAGGTGGAGACGCTGTCTGCCGGGTACGAGACCGCCGTCAGCCACGCCAGCGGAATCGGGCTGTGGGTGACCAACTGGGTCGTCTCCGAGCTCGACGGGCAGCTCCGGTTCGACGACCGCGACCCCCGCGGCACTGTCGCCGTCGTCCGACTCCCGCGTGTCGACGGCGGCGAGACGGACAGTGGGGACGGGGACTCCGGCAACGAGGGGGACGACAGCGACAGAGCGACTCCCGAGGGTGGCGTCGGAACACTGTAGCCGTCCACGGGCGTCGTCTCTGTCTACGAGTGTTCTTGTCTGCACGCGGGCGTCGTCGTCAACGGGTGTCTGCCTGCGGGCGTCGTCGTCAACGGGTGTCTGCCTGCGGGCGTCGTCTCCGTCGGCGGCCGTCGACCCGCGGCCCCGGTCAGATCACGCGCTGTGCCTCTAGAAACTCCCTGGCGACCTGTGCCGGGGGAGTGCCGTCGGCGACACGCCCGTTCAGCCGTCGGATCGTCTCCTCGTCGCCGACGCGGCCGCCGAGCCGCGCCAGCACCTCGCCGACGGGCGAGTCCCGGGTCACCGTCGCCGCGTCCGCGACGGGTACGGGGTTGTACGTCGGGAAGAAGTCGCGGTCGTCCCGGAGGACGACCAACGAGTCGCGGCCCAACTGTGGGTCCGTCCGGAACCCCATCGCGACGCTGGCGTCGTCTCGCGCCACCAGCTCGTAGGTGATCCCGATCGGGACCGTCTGGACGTTGGCCTCGAGCGCGTCCAACTTCGCGGCGTCGAACCCGTAGTGGGTCGTCAACCCCGGCCAGCCGTCCGGACGGTCGCGGAAGTCGTTACCGACGGCGACGCCGAAGCCAGTGTTGCCCGCGGAGACGTGGGCTGCGAGGTCACTCAGCGACCGGACGCCGGTCGCCTCGCTCCACGCCCGGTCGGCCACGAGCACGAAGGAGTTGTCGAACGGGGCCCGCGGGAACACGACGACGCCGAACTCCTCCGCCTCCCGAACGACGGCGTCGTGTAGCGCCTGTGGGTCCGCCGGGAGCGTCTCGTGTGTCGGCGCGAAGCTGGTGTAGATCGTCCCGGTGTACTCCCAGTACACGTCCAACGGCCCGGACTGGAGCACGGTCCAGTTGCGCCGCTCGTAACTCGACGGCACGTCCGGCAGGACGTGAGTGTCCGTCAGTTCCGACAGAGCGACCGCGGCGATGTGGCCCAGAATTCGGTTCTCTACGAAGTTCTTGGCGCCGACGGTCACCGTCGCGTCCGCTCCCCGTCGCCCGGCGGCTCCCGACGACCGACTCTCGACGGAACACCCCGCCAACCCCGTGGTCAGGAGTGTGCCACCGGCCTCCAGGACACGCCGGCGCGATTGAATCACACTAATACGTCCGTTTGCTACAGTTTATTTCTGACGAGAGGGCGGGCGAGCGGGCAACCGGCGCGGGTTTTAGGCTCGTGGCCGCCCTGGACCGGACGTGAGACGACGACAGTTCCTGGCGGCCGCGGGGGCGGGACTCCTCGGCGGTACCGCCGGCTGCGCGGCGATGGAGCGTGACGGGCTCGCCGGCGTCGGCGCGGCCGACACTACGGGCGATGCCGACGCGCCGGGGGCGTCCGGAGGCGACACCGGCCCGGCGTTCGACTCGGCAGCGCCCGAGACCGGCTCCGCCTCCGAGGTGTACCAGCAGGCCGTTCCCTCCGTCGTCGGGGTGCTCGTGTACGACCCGGGCGGGCAGGCGGCCAGCGGCTCGGGGTTCGTCACCGGACTCGGTCCCGGCGGACCACACGTCGTGACGAACCAACACGTCGTGGCGCCCGGCGATCGGTACCGACTCCGCTTTCGCGGCAACGAGTGGCGGTCGGCGACGCTCGTCGGCACGGACGTGTACTCCGACCTGGCGGTGCTGCGGCCCGCCAGTCGCCCGGACCCCGCGACGCCGCTGCCGTGGGTGGAGACGGACCCGGAGCCGCCGGTCGGCACGGAGGTGCTCGCCATCGGCTCGCCGTTCGACCTCGGCGGATCGGCCTCCCGCGGGATCGTCAGCGGCGTCGACCGACTGCTGCCCGCGCCCAACAACTTCTCGATTCCGGACGCGGTCCAGACGGACGCCGCGTTGAACCCCGGCAACAGCGGCGGTCCGATCGTCACCGCCGGCGGCGAGGTGGCCGCGGTCGCCTCCTCCGCCGGGGGGGAGAACATCGGCTTCGGCATCTCCGCGGCGCTCTCGAAGCGGGTCGTCCCCAGACTGATCGCCGACGGGGAGTTCCGACACGCCTACCTCGGCGTCGGGATCGTGGAGGTGACCCCTACCGCGGCCGAGGTGTACGGGCTCTCCGACGTGGCCGGGCTGATCGTCACCAGAGTCGTCTCCGGCGGGCCCACCGGCGGCAGTCTGGAGCCGGCGACCGACCGCCAGGTGCGCCGCGGTGTCGCGGTCCCCACCGGCGGGGACGTGCTCGTCGGAATCGGGGACCGAGACGTCGAGACACAGGCGGACCTCTCGAACTACCTCGCACTGGAGACCGACCCGGGAGACACCGTCCCGCTGACGGTCGTCCGCGACGGCCAACGGGTGACGGTAGACGTGACGCTCGGCCGTCGACCGCAGCCGTAGCTCGGAGAGCTGATCTGAGAGAGAACACGGCCGCCGTGGGGCGACGGCGGCCGAGCCACGAACCTGTCGGAGCGGCGGTCCGTGGGGCGACGGACCGCCGACGCAGGCGGCGCCCGGTCGCCGTGGGGCGACGGCGACCGGGCGAGTCGGGGTGACGCGGACCGTTCGACAGACCGAGTCACACGACGGGGCCGCGTCCGCGTCGACTCTCCTCGCGTTCGGGGTGTCCAACCAGTCGTCTTCTGCCTCGTAGTTCTTCGCATCCCTACAGACGACCGCTTTCATTATGGGACTGTCGTCTCGGTAATAGACGACGAACGGGAAACGGACAGTCGTTCTCGCCACCCGGTAGTCAGATTCGGAGGGGGATACCAGATCTCGGTAGGGGGTGGTCAAATCTCGGAAGCGACGCGGTGGAGGAAGGAGAGAGATCAGTCGCCGACTCGATCAGTCGAGTGGCACCAGCCCCCGACTCGGTCAGTCGAGCGCCGCCAGTCGTCGGCTCGAACGGGAACGAGGCTCAGTCGTCGAGTCGGTCGGCCACGTCCTCCAGTCGGCTGCGGCGCTCTTCGATGGCCTCCTCGCGGAGCGCCGCCTCCTCGGCGGTCGGACAGCCGAGTTCCGGCACCTCCGCCGGGCGACCCTCCTCGCCCAAGGCGACGAAGCTGAAGAAGGAGCTGGTCGTCTCTCGAACCTCGCCGGTCTGGGGGTTCTCTGCGCGTACGTCCACCTTCACGTCGATGCTCGTCCGTCCGGTGCCGAACGCGTACCCCTCGATGACGGCCACCTCGCCGAGGTCGATGGGGCTGATGAAGTCGACGTGGTCCATCGACGCCGTCACACACTGCTTCGAGGAGAACCGCATGGAGGCGATCGCGCCACAGATGTCCATCCAGTGGAGTACGGCGCCACCCAGCGCGCGTCCCAGGTTGTTCGTGTCGTTCGGGAGCAGCAGTTCCGTCATCTCCGTGTACGACTCCGCCAGTGAGACCGTGTCGTCGCCGTCGTTCGGCGAGGCTGGCCCGGAACGGAGGCCACCCGGTGTCTCGTCCATGTCCGGCCGTGCCGGTCCGCGAGTTTAAGCCCGTGGGAGTCGGCTCACGGCGTCGGCTCGTCCGTGGCATCCGTGTCTCCGTCGTCGGGACTCGTGTCGTAGTCTGCGTCGCCGTCGCGGTCGCGCTGCTCGAACGCTCGGACGGTCTGGTACACCCGGACGCCGGCGACCCCGCCGATCACGGTCGCGGCGGCGCCGACCCGGGTTCCCCCGTCGAGAACCGCGTACGCCGGGCCGAGAGTCAGGCCCGCGACGGCGACGTTCGTCCACAGCACTGCCCTCCAGAAGGCGTTCTGTACGTCGCTGTCCACCTCGGAGGGGTCGGGGAGTCGGTCGGCGGGGCTGTCCGGCGGCTCCGTCGTCGGCGCCTCACCCTCGGGGTCGCCGAACCGCTCTGCGGGGTCGAACTCCGCGGGCTCGCCGAACTTCCGGGAGAGGCGGTCGCCGGTCGCGGCCGCCGTCTCCTCCTCGTTCGGCCCGGCCGTCTCCTCGTCGCCGTCACTCACGGTGCAGGCTACGACGAGCGACTGTTAAAAGGGACTGATCGTGCCGCGACTGCGGCAGCCTAAGCGAGGTCGGTGAGCGTGACCGTGCGCGAGGCCTCCAGCCACGCGAGCGGGTTCTCGCCGTCGAAGAGGACGACTCGACCGTCGTCCTCGTACATCTCGATCGACTCGGCGATGTCACTCTCGGCGGCCTCAGACGTCCGAGCGCCCGTAGAGGGGTCGGTCGAGTGGGTCATGTCTCCAGCGTTTGGTAATTCGTCACAAGGTAAAGCTCTTGCCGTCGTGGCGGTGCCTGCCGACCGACGGACGGGGCGGCGAGAGGGGAGGGTTCTTCACCGCGGCAGACGGAGTCGAACACATGGATCAGACGACGTTCGACGACCTCGCCGTCTCCGACGACGGCGGGGAGCGACCGGACGCGGAGGCGGTCGCCGTCGCCGGGGAGACCGGGACACACGTCAGCGAGGTGATCGAGGGCGACGACGTGCGGGTGCCGGACCCGCGCGCGGAGACGACAGTCGAGATCATGGTGACCGCCGTCGACTACTCCGTCGAGGGGCGCGGCAGCGACGAGTACCCGGTCGTCCACGTGTTCGGTCGGACCCCGGAGAACGAACTGGAGCACGTCCGCGTCGTCGGCGTGGAGCCGTACTTCTACGTCCCGACGGACCACGTCGCCGACCGCGACCTCACCTCCGAGTACGACGTCGTCGTCGACACCCGCGAACACCCTCACGGCGACCCCGACAACGACCGGTTCGAGAGCATCCGTGGCGAGCCCGTCACCAAGGTCGCCGCCCGCACCCCCCGGGACGTGGGGCAGATCCGCGACGACTTCCGGACCACCTACGAGGCGGACATTCTGTTTCCGAACCGCTTCCTGATCGACCACGGCGTCACCTCCGGGATCAGGGTCGAGCCCCGCCGCGTCGACGACGACCCGGACGCCCCGATCCAGGTGACCGCCGACCACCTGGAGGCCGCCGACGTGGACGCCGACCTCCGGGTGAACACGTTCGACATCGAGGTGGACGACCGCAACGGCTTCCCGGAAGACGGCGACGAGCCCATCGTCTGTCTGACGAGTCACGACTCCTACCGCGACGAGTACGTGTTGTGGCTGTACGACGCCCCCGTCGGCGACGGCGTCGTCGACGACTCCTTCGACGACTACGAGTTCATCTCCGAAGGGGCGAGTGTCCGTGTCGAGCAGTTCACGGCGGAGGACGCGATGCTGGACGCATTTATTGCGTACTTGGAAAAGACTAATCCGGACGTTACAACTGGTTGGAATTTTGAGGATTTCGACGCCCCGTACCTTCTCGACCGGATGGAGGAGCTCAACGGCGCCAGCGACTACGACCTCGCGCCGGACCGTGCCTCCCGGGTCGGGGAGACCTGGCGCTCGGGCTGGGGTGGCCCGGACGTGAAGGGCCGTGTCGTGTTCGACCTGTTGTACGCCTACCAACGGACGCAGTTCTCCGAGTTGGACTCGTACCGACTGGACGCGGTCGCGGAGCTGGAACTGGGCGTCGGGAAGGAACGGTACACCGGCGACATCGGCGACCTCTGGGAGGACGACCCGACGCGTCTCCTGGAGTACAACCTCCGGGACGTGGAGCTGTGTGTCGAGATCGACCGCCAGCAGAATCTGATCGACTTCTGGGACGACACCCGGAAGTTCGTCGGCTGTCAGCTGGAGGACGCCCCCACCCCCGGCGACGTGGTGGACATGTACGTCCTCCACGAGGCGTACGGGGAGTTCGTCCTGCCGACGAAGGGCCAACAGGCCGGCGAGGAGTTCGAGGGCGGGGCCGTGTTCGAGCCGATCTCCGGGGTCGCGGAGAACGTCTCGGTGCTCGACCTGAAGAGCCTCTACCCGATGTGTATGGTGACGATCAACGCCTCCCCGGAGACGATCGTCGACGACCCGGAGGCGTACGACGGGGAGACGTACCGCGCCCCGAACGGTACCCGGTTCCGGAAGGAACCGGACGGGATGATGCGGGAGATGGTGGACGCGCTGCTGACGGAGCGCGAACAGAAGAAACAACAGCGCAACGAACACGATCCCGACACCGAAGCCTACGAAAAATTCGACAGACAACAATCTTCAATAAAAGTAATCATGAACTCTTTGTATGGGGTGTCGGGGTGGGAGCAGTTCCGGTTGTACGACAAGGACAACGCCGCGGCGATCACGGCGATGGGCCGGCGCGTAATCGAGTTCACGGAGGAGGCGGCCGCCGAAATTGACTACGATATTACGTACGGAGATACCGATTCTATAATGTTATCTCTTTCAGATGTGGAAACAACTGGGGTCGAAGTCCCCGACCCGGTCCGGGAGGCCCACCCGGAAATGTCGGAGTCGGAGTTACAGACGCTGGCAGCGGCGATCGACGCCAGCGAGGAGATCGAGTCGTACATCAACGACCGCTACGACGAGTTCGCCAGCGAGGAGTTGGACGCCGAGGAACACCGGTTCCAGATCGAGTTCGAGAAGCTGTACCGGCGGTTCTTCCAGGCGGGCAAGAAGAAGCGCTACGCGGGCCACATCGTCTGGAAGGAGGGGAAACACGTCGACGACATCGACATCACGGGGTTCGAGTACACCCGGTCGGACATCGCGCCGATCACGAAACGGGTTCAGAAGCGCGTGATCGAGATGATCGTCACCGGCGAAGACCTCGACGACGTGAAGGAGTTCCTCCACGAGGAGATCCAAGCGTTCCAGGCGGGCGACGTAGACGTCGACGAGATCGGCATCCCGGGCGGGATCGGGAAGAGTCTCGACAACTACGAGACGGACACCGCCCAGGTCCGCGGAGCGAAGTACGCCAACCTCCTGTTGGGCACCAACTTCCAGTCCGGTTCGAAGCCGAAACGACTGTACCTCGACAACGTCCACCCGGACTTCTACGACCGTATCGAGTCGGAGCTGGGGCTGGAGCCGAACGGGGGCGACCAGGACGACGCCCTCTACACGGAGTTCAAGCGCGACCCGGACGTGATCTGTTACGAGTTCGCCGACGAGATCCCCCCGGAGTTCGACGTGGACTACGACAAGATGCTGGAGAAGACGCTGAAAGGCCCCATCGAGCGGATCACCGAGTCGCTGGGGCTGTCGTGGGACGAGATCGAGAGCGGCCAGACACAGACCGGGCTCGGTCAGTGGGGCTGAGCCCCCCTCGTTTGTGAGAAGCGGAAGATATCTTCACCTCTGTGAAACCGGACTCGGGCGGATGCGAAACCATTATGCGTGGAAACGCCCACTGTGAGAGTACGAGGGATACCAATCATGGCAACAATAGAACTGTCGAACGTACACGCGGAAGTGGCCGAGACGGGGGAGTCGATCCTCCGTGGCGTCGACTTGGAAGTGGCGAGCGGCGAGATCCACGCCCTGATGGGCCCCAACGGCTCCGGGAAGTCGACGACCGCTAAAGTGATCGCCGGTCACCCGGCCTACGAGGTCACCGAGGGTGACGTGACGCTCCACCTGGACGAGGCGGACGTCGCGGACGTCGACGAGGACCTGGACGAGGACGACTACGAGTGGGAGCTGCTCGATCTGGAGCCGAACGAGCGGGCCGCACTCGGGATCTTCCTCGCGTTCCAGTACCCCGCGGAGATCGAGGGCGTGACGATGGTGAACTTCCTCCGCCAGGCGCTGAACGCCAAGCTGGAGGAGCGCGAGGAGCTGTTCGAAGACGAGGAGGCCGACGAGGAGACGGCCGAGGGCGACGACACCAACGAGGACGCCGCCGGCTACGAGTCCTCCCCGATGGAGGGGCCCGCCGACGACGGTGAGGTCGGCGTCGCGGAGTTCCAACAGCTCCTCCAGGAGAAGATGGAGCAGTTGGACATGGACGCGGAGTTCGCCGAGCGGTACCTCAACGCGGGCTTCTCCGGCGGGGAGAAGAAGCAGAACGAGGTGCTCCAGGCGGCGGTGCTGGAGCCGTCGATCGCCGTGCTCGACGAGATCGACTCCGGGCTGGACATCGACCGGCTCCAGGACGTCTCCGAGGGGATCGAGGCGCTGCGCGACGAGCAGGGCACCGGTGTCCTCCAGATCACGCACTACCAGCGGATCCTCGACTACGTCGACCCCGACCACGTCCACGTGATGCTGGACGGTGAGGTCGCCATGAGCGGCGGAGCGGAACTCGCAGAGAAGCTGGAAGACCAGGGGTACGACTGGGTCCGTGAGGAAGTGTACGAAGCGGCGTAACCACGAACGGTTGGCACAGGTACAAGAGCGTAGAGACACACATCAACACACATGAGCTCCGAACAAGACGAACTCAAGCAGACTGACACCGAGGCACGTTTCGACTTCAAGAAGGAGGAGAAGTCGGCGTTCCAGACGGAGAAGGGCCTGACGGAAGAGACGATCCGGCTCATCTCCGAGGACAAGGACGAACCGGACTGGATGCTGGAGCGGCGCCTGCGTGCGCTCCAGCAGTTCCACGAGATGCCGATGCCGACGGACTGGCCGGGTCAGCCGGACCTCTCCGAGGTGGACGTGGACGAGATCGTCCCGTACATCCGGCCGGACGTCGAAGCCCGCGGCGGCGCGGAGAACTGGGAGGATCTCCCGGAGGAGATCCAGGACACCTTCGACAAGCTGGGAATCCCGGAGGCGGAGAAGAACGCCCTCTCGGGAGTCGGTGCTCAGTACGAGTCGGAGGTCGTCTACCAGAACATGCAGGAGCGCTGGGAGGACAAGGGCGTCATCTTCTGTGACATGGACAAGGCGGTCCAGGAGCACGAGGAGATCGTCCGCGAGCACTTCATGACGAAGGCAGTGCCGCCCAGCGACAACAAGTTCGCCGCGCTGCACGGCGCCGTGTGGTCCGGCGGGTCGTTCGTCTACGTCCCGGAGGACACGACGGTGGAGATGCCGGTGCAGGCGTACTTCCGGATGAACTCCGAGGGGATGGGCCAGTTCGAGCACACGCTCATCGTCGCCGAGGAGAACTCCGAGGTGCACTACATCGAGGGCTGTTCCGCGCCGAAGTACTCGGCGTTCAACCTCCACTGTGGTGGTGTCGAGGTGTTCGTCGGCGAGAACGCCCACGTCCAGTACTCCACGGTCCAGAACTGGTCGAAGAACACGTACAACCTGAACACGAAGCGCGCCATCGCCGAGAAGAACGGCCGGATGGAGTGGATCTCCGGTTCGATGGGGTCGAAGGCGACGATGCTGTACCCGTCGACCATGCTGAAGGGTCGCGGCGCCTCCGACAACCACATCACCATCGCCTTCGCGGGCGAGGGGCAGAACATCGACACCGGGGCGAAGGTGTACCACAACGCGCCGGAGACGAAGTCGACCATCGAGTCGAAGTCGATCAGCAAGGACGGCGGCCGCACGAACTACCGCGGGCTCGTCCACATCGCCGACGGCGCCGAGAACTCCTCGACGGCCGTCGAGTGTGACGCGCTGATGTTCGACAACGAGTCCACCTCCGACACCATGCCGTACATGGAGATCAACGAGTCGAAGGTGGACGTGGCCCACGAGGCGACCGTCGGCAAGATCGGCGACGAGGACGTGTTCTACCTCCAGTCGCGTGGTCTCGACGACGACGACGCCAAGCAGATGATCGTGAGCGGCTTCATCGAGCCGATCACGGAGGAGCTGCCCATCGAGTACGCGGTGGAGCTCAACCGGCTCGTGGAGCTGGAGATGGAAGGGAGCCTCGGGTAACATGAGCACGCAGGTCCCACTCACGATCTCGCCGGAGACGGTCCGGGAGATTTCGGACGCACGCGACGAGCCGGAGTGGCTCCGCCAGACGCGTCTCGACGCGTTGGACGCGTTGGACGACCTGGAGCTGCCGGACGTGATCGAGACCCCGGGTCGTCGCTGGACGAACCTGGAGGCGCTCGACTACGAGACGCTCGTCGACCCGGACAACCAGTCCGACGAGACGGAGCGGGTCGGCCCCGACGAGGTGACGGTGACGGACTTCCAGACGGCCATCGAGGAGTTCCCCGAGCTCGTCGAGGCGGAGTTCGGCGCCGTCACGGACCCGGAGACCGACTACCTCACGGCGCTGTCGGCGGCGTTGTTCACCACGGGCACGTTCGTCTACGTCCCCGAGGGTGTCGACGCCGAGGACGTGACGATCCGCGCGGAGATGAACAGCCGCTCGCTGTTCTCCCAGACGCTGGTCGTCACGGAGCAGAACAGCTCCGTCACGATCCTCGAACGGATCGAGAACGGTGAGGCGCGAAGCGCCTCCGGAGGCGGCGAAGCCGCCGAAGTCGACGGCGACCGGTACTTCAGCAACCTCGTCGAGGTGTCCGCCGGCGAGAACTCCTACGTCCAGTACGGCTCGCTCCAGACGTTGGACGAGGACGTGTACAACTTCTCGCTGAAGCGCGGCGTGACGGAGGCGTACGCCACCGTCGACTGGATCGAGGGCAACCTCGGCTCCCGGCTCACCCGTGCGGACATCGAGACGGAGCTGGAGGGTGACGCCTCGGAGACGAAGATCGTCGGGGCGTTCTTCGGTCACAACGACCAGCACCTCGATCTGAACGCGCGAGTGTGGCACCACGGCGAACACACCACCGCCGACCTCGTCACGCGCGGCGTGTTGGACGACGAGGCCCGCTCCGTCTACGAGGGGGTCCAGGACGTCGGTCGTGGCGCCTGGGACACCAACTCCTACCAGCGCGAGAACACGCTGATGCTGTCCGACGAGTCGGAGGCGGACGCCTCGCCGAAGCTCATCATCAACAACCACGACACGGAGGCGTCACACTCCGCGACCGTGGGGCAGGTGGACGCCGAGGAGCTGTTCTACATGACCTCTCGGTCGATCGACCCCGAGCAGGCGCGCAACATGCTCGTCGAGGGGTTCTTCGTCCCCGTCTTGGAGGAAGTCGAGGTCGAAGAGCTCCGCGAGGATCTCCAGACGGAGATCGAAGCGCGACTCGACTGACGGCGCTTCGGTCCTCCGGTTACTCTCTTCGGTCGTTCCCTCCGCCCGGAGTGACAAGGCTTTCGGCGACCGCCGGTGTTCGGTGTGGTGTGCAACGCCGTGGACTCCTCGTCGGGCTCGCCGTCGTCGGGCTCGTCCTCCTGGCCGGCTGTACCGCCTCGTCGGAGCCGACCGGACCGACCGGCCCGCCGGGCTCGCCGACGCCGACGGCGACGCCGGCGACCGGCATCGTCGTCGAGACGTGGGACGTGGCGAACGGGACGGACGGCCGGCTGATCGTCCCGGTGACGGTGAAGAACCAGGGTCCGACCGCCGGCGACAGGGCGGTGATAGTCGAGGCGGAGGTCGGCAACGAGTCGGTGACGGTGCGACGCGAGGTGCGGGTGCCGGCCGGCGAGTCCGCGAGCGTGGAGATCCGGCTGAGCGTCTCGTTCCAGGAGTTCCTGAACGACGGCTCGCTGAACCTGCGGCTGGCGGGCGAGGGGTGAGGCTCAGCGCCGACGGTCGGCGACCCGTTCTTCGGCCGTGTCTGCGGCGACGAGCTCGTACAACACGGCGTGTTCGGACTCGCCAGGACGCAGGAGTCGGCCGAGCCGTTGAGTGAACTCCCGGGAGGAGCCGGAGCCGGAGAGGACGACCCCGACGGAGGCGTCGGGCACGTCTACCCCCTCGTCTAAGACGTTCGCGGCGACGACTCTGGAGTAGGTGCCGTCCCGGAACCGGTCGAGGATCTCGCGGCGCTCACTCGCCCCGGTCTCGGCGGTGATCGCCGGGATCAGGAACCGCTCGGAGATACGGTAGACGAGGTCGGTGTGGGCGGTGAACACGACGACCCGGTCGTCGGCGTGTCGCTCCAGGATGCGACCCAGCTCCCGGAGCTTGGCGTCGGCGTTCATCATCACCTCGCGGGCTCGTTGCTTGGCCAGCAACGCCTCTCTGGCGGCGGGGTCGCGGCCGGACCGTTTCACGAGCTTCTGGTAGTCGCTCCCGGAGTCGAAGCTGATGCCGTTCTCGCGGACGTAGTCGACGAAGGTGCCCTGTGCGGTCTCGTACGTCTCGCGTTCCGACGCCGACAACGCCACCTCGATCCGGCGCACGTCGTACTCGGCGAGGTAGTCGCCGGCGAGGTCGTCGACGCTCGCTCGGGCGACGACCGGTCCGAGCAGCTCCGTGACGACCTCGTGGGCCCCGTCCGGGCGTTCGAAGGTGGCCGTCAGTCCGAGTCGGGCGGGCGCGGCCACCAGTCTGGCGGCGTCGCGGAACCCCTGGCCGCCGAGGTGGTGGACCTCGTCGAACACGACGAGCCCGAAGTCGCCGCCGACGTCGTCGGCACGGAGGTACGCGGAGTCGTACGTCGCCACCGTGATCGGGGCCTGCTGTTGAACGCCCCCGCCGAACTGGCCGACTTCGACGTCGAACTCCGACGCCAGTTCCCGGCGCCACTGATCCAGGAGGTCCAGCGTCGGGACGACCACGAGGGTCGCAGTCTCCCGGCCTGCGATCGCCGCCAGCCCGATCACGGTCTTGCCGGAGCCGGTCGGCAGTTCGACGACGCCACGGCAGTCGTCGTCACGCCAGGCCGACAGCGCCTCGCGTTGGTACGGCCGGAGGTCGTACCGGGTCGCGAGCGGACTCAGGTCGGGGAAGCCGGCGGCGATGTCGTCGTCGACGGTCGTAGCGGCAGAGCCGACACGGCGGTCGGCCAGGCCGTCGCGGACGGCGGCGTACCGGTACGCCGGCGCGCGGTAGCCGGGGGTGCGGTCGTCTGCCTCGACGCCCGGGAGCGCCGTCGGATCGAAGTCGACGCCTGCGTCGCCGCTCGTGTCGACCTCGCCGACACACGCGTCGCCGCCGTCGACGGTGAGTCTGATACCGCCGTCCGCGAACCAGAGCCGGACCTGCACGGTCGCGCAGAGGCGTCCGAGCGGCTTGAGCCCGGCGACCGCGTGGGGCTACCGGTCGACCGTCACCCGGCCGCCGCTCGTGTCGAGCTCGAAGCCGGCGTCCTCCAGCCAGTCGCGGGCGGCGCCGTCGCCGTGGACGAGCAGTTCCGCCAGGTCCGCGGGGGTGTCGACATCCGTGGCCAACAGTCGAGAGTCGACTTCCCTGACGCTGGCACCCAGCTCGCGGGCGAGCGCCCGGTGGTCGCCGATCGACACGCCGTGGTAGTCCGTCCGGAAGCGTGCGTCTCTGACGACGACGGCGTTCGTCCCGCCGCCGAGCCCGGGGGCGAACACCAGGTCGGCTGGGCCGTCGTCCGGTGGCGCCGTCAGTCGGGTCAGTGCCGACGGCGTCGCCAGCGCGAGGTCCGCCATCACCACCGCCAGCGGGCTGTCGTGGTCCGGCTCACGGGCGGCCAGCAGGCCGTCGACTGCCTCCCCCAGCGGTCGTTCGTCGACGACCTGTGCGGCGTCGCGTTCCAACGGCGCCGTCGTCACGACGACCGGCGTGTGGCCGGCGCCGCGGACGGCCGCGAGCACGTCGGTCAGCATCGCGGCCGCGAACGACCGCCGCTCGGCCGACGACAGCACGTCCGCGAGACGGGTCTTCGGCCGGTCGGCCGCGAACGGGACGAGGGCCTCCATCGGAACCGGGATCAGCCCAGCCGGTCCGTGCTGTCCTGCTGGGACCGCCAGTAGAAGAAGCCGCCCACGGCGCCCCCGACGACGAGCAACGCCCCGGCGCCCATCAGCAGGAGTTGGTTGCGGTTCTGGTTGCTCTGGACCTGCTCGGCCTGGCTCTCGGCCTCGTTGGCCAGCGTCGTCGCCAGCTCGAACTCGCCGCTCTCGTACGCCTGGACGGCCTGGTCGAACTTGTCACTCGCGGCCTGCGGGCTGCCGGCCGCCTCGACTTCCGTCGCCGCCGCGTCCAGTGCGTCCCGGGCTGAGTCGGAGGCGTCGGTGAAGTACGCCGGCTCCACCGTAGCCAGCTGGTTGCTGCCGCCACCCGGCGGCACCTGCCGGAGCGTGGCGGCGGTGAACGTCTGTTGTGGGTCGTACGTGTATTCCGACACCTCCGGCACGACCCCGGTGAGCTGTACCTCTATCTCCGAGATGTCGTCGTCGGCGACGACGCTCGCGTCGTCGAACGTCTGGCCGCCGAACGACTCCTGGCCCACCTTCGAGCCCGTCTGATCGTAGTAGACTACCGTCCACGTGGGGGTCTCCAGCGCCGTCTCGCCGGCCAGCTCCCACTCTTCCAAGGAGGGTTCCTGGTACAGCTGAGACAGTGTGATCGTGAGCGACACCTCCTCGCCGACTGCGGCGCTGTCCGGGGCGTCCGTCTCCGCGACGGAGACGGCCGCGGCGGGCGCGACGGCCGCCGCTACCAACAGACAGACCGCGAGTGCGGCCGTCAGTCTAGAAGAGTGATTCCAGCTCGTCGTCGTCATCCTGTATCAGATCGTTCAAGTTGTCTTCGCTCTCCTCACGGATCTCGTCGATGTTGTCCTGGGCCTCGATCGCCACCTGCTGGAGCTCCTTGATCCGCGGGACGTTCGTCACGCCCGACAGGAGGATCACGCTGGCGACGAAGCCGGAGCCGCGGACGGGGTAGTCACCGCCCCGGACCTCCATCGACCCGGTCTGCTCTTCGAGCCACTTCCGTCCGCGTTCGATCCCCTTCCGGTTGAGGTGTTGTGGCGGACCGGCCATCACGAGCAGGGCGCGTTCGGCGCCGTCGATCTCACACGGCAGCGTCAGCCGCCCGAGGGCGGCCTTCCGAACCAACGACGTGATCCGGTTGGTGGTGTGTGCGCTGTCGAGTTCGTCGTCGTCGTCGTCACCTTTGAGTCGAGAGAGGATTCCGCCACCGCCGTTGTTGGAGGGTGCCTCCACCTCCTCGCTGGCGTAGCCGACGGTGGAGACACCCCCGCCCGACAACGTGTTGATGATCTCGGAGCTGTCCACGACGCTCTCTGCGACCTCGCCGCCCTCCTCGATCTCGCCGGCACCGAAGAGGATGCCGAACCGCCTGACGATCTCCTCGTTGATCTCCTCGTAGCCGGAGGAGACGGACTCCCCAGTCTTCCGCCAGGCGTCGTTGTCGAACACGAGGAGGTTGTCCACTTCACGCACGAACGTCTGGAACGACCGTGCGGCGTTGAGGGTGTAGATCCCACCCTCGTCGGAGCCCGGCAGGATCCCCAGCCCGTACACCGGCTCCGTGTAGATGCGTTTGAGGTGTTTCGCCAACACCGGCGAGCCGCCGGACCCGGTCCCACCGCCGAGCCCCGCGACCACTAAGAACGCGTCCACCTCGTGGACCGGAATCGAGTCGATCGCGCCCTGTACCTCGTCGATGTCCTCCTCGGCGATCTCCGCGCCGAGTTCGTTGTCTGCGCCCACGCCGTGACCTTTCACGCGAGACTGACCGATGAGGACCCGGTTGTTCTCCGGGATGTGTTCCAACCCCATCAGGTCCGCCTTCGCCGTGTTGACGGCGACCGCGGCGCGGACGATGTCGGTTCCCTGCCGTTCGTCGTACTCGACGAACTGGTCGACGATCTTCCCCCCCGCCTGTCCGAACCCGATCAGTGCCAGTTTCATGCGTCTCCCGCCATTGGTGGGGAACCAGTCGGACCACAGATAAAAGGATTGTGTTGACCGAACGACGAGTGTCCGACGCCCGTCCGTCGGTGTTCCGAGAAACCGACAGACGGCGACGGATTCTCCGTCGACTGCTCGGCTGCGTGAGCCTCTCACACGAATCGGACGAATAGGAGAAGTTTAAATACCTCGTGTATCAGTGGACGTTATCAGTCGCTTCGTTCACGTGAAGGCTGGCTGCAAGCCTCCCGACGGTCACTCGCCCGCGGCTCGCGCGGGATCCAGTTATCGAGTTCGAGAACGACTCCTCGAGTCCGAGAGTGTGCTCGCCCGGTCAGGCTGGCGCCGCGGTGGCGCCCGCGCCGGCCAGCCCCAGGTAGTCGCCCAGCGTGCGTAGCTCCGACTCCTCGACGCCGAACGCGCCCACGTCGTTGCTGCGTGTGGTGTTGTCGAACTGGAGCGAACGGTACTGGTCTGCGCCCATCGGCCCCCCGACGGCGCCCATCACGCTCAGTCCGACCTTGGCGAGCCCCATCGGCAGCGGGACGATGCCGACCGACCGACCCTCGGCCTCGTACACCTTCTCCGTGACCTCTCGGAGCGTCAACACCGCCGGCCCCCCGAGTTCGTACGTCTCTCCCTCGTGGCTCGCGTCTTCGACCCCGTCGGCCACCATCGGCGCCAGGTCGCCGATCCAGATCGGTTGGAAACGGGTCTTCCCGCCGCCGGGCAGGGGGTACAGCGGGAGCCCGGGCGCGAACCACCCCTTCAGCTTCTTCGTGAAGCCGACGAACTCCCCGCCGTCGCCGAAGACGACGGACGGGCGGTAGATCACCCCCGGGACGGACGACTCCCGGAGGCGTTCCTCGGCAGTACCCTTCGCGCGGATGTACGCCGTGTCACCGTCCGAGTCCGCACCCAGGGCCGACAGCTGAACGAACCGCTCCACGTCCGACTGTTCGGCCGCCTCGACCAGGTGTTCCGTTCCGCCGCGGTGGATCACGTCGTGCATCCGGTCACCGCCGTCCGGCTTGAACAACGGCGACAACGCGACCAGGTTCACGACCACGTCGTGACCGGGCACGATCTCGTGAACCGTCGTCTCGTCGGTCACGTCCAGTTTGACGGTGCCGACCCCGCTCGGGAGGTCCGCGTCTCCGGGCGACCGCGAGGCGGCCGTCACGTCGTGCCCGCGGTCCGACAGCTCTCGACAGAGGTACGACCCGACGAAGCCGGTTCCACCGGCGACGAGTACGTCCATACCTCGGCGGAGTGGAGGGGTGAACCTAAATGGTACGGACGGTAGGCGGCCGCGGAGTGACGGGCCCGACGCGACACGCTGCCGACGACGCCCGGTCAGTCTCCCTCACCGCGCCCTCACCGACGGCGTGAGCGACCAGCCCTCGACGCCGGACGACAGCGGTCGACGGTGGACCCGCACGAGCGCCGTCGGCTCCGAAACGTTCTTCTGGATTCCTGTCGCACCGTCGGTATGCCAACACCCGATACGGGGTACGACCCGTCACTCGGTCGGAAGTTCATCTTCGTCACCGGCGGGGTGATGTCCGGACTGGGGAAGGGGATCACCGCGGCCTCCACCGGGCGGCTGCTCGCCGACGCCGGCTTCGACGTGACGGCGGTGAAGATCGACCCGTACCTCAACGTGGACGCGGGGACGATGAACCCCTACCAACACGGGGAAGTGTACGTGTTGAAGGACGGCGGCGAGGTGGACCTAGATCTGGGGAACTACGAGCGGTTCCTCGGTGTCGACATGACCTCCGACCACAACGTCACCACCGGGAAGGTGTACGAGGAGGTGATCGAACGGGAGCGCTCCGGCGACTACCTCGGTGACACCGTCCAGATCATCCCGCACGTCACGGACGACATCAAGCGGCGCATCCGCGAGGCGGCCGCCGGGACGGACGTGTGTATCGTGGAGGTGGGCGGCACCGTCGGCGACATCGAGGGGATGCAGTACCTGGAGGCGCTGCGGCAGTTCGCCCACGAGGAGGACGACGAGGACATCCTGTTCACCCACGTCACGCTCGTCCCGTACTCGAAGAACGGGGAACAGAAGACGAAACCGACCCAACACTCCGTGAAGGAACTGCGGTCGATCGGGCTCCAGCCGGACGTGCTCGTCGGGCGGTGTACCGACTCGCTGGCGGACAGCACTCGCGAGAAGATTGCCCTGTTCTGCGACGTGCCGACGGACGCCGTCTTCTCGAACCCGGACGTGGAGGACATCTACCATGTCCCGTTGATGGTCGAAGAGGAGGGGCTAGACCAGTACGTGATGGAGCAGTTGGGGCTGGCCGAGGCGGCGCTGCCGACCGCCGAGCGCGACGACAGTTGGCGGGAACTCGTCACGCGCGACCGGACCGGCGAGGTCGAGATCGCACTCGTCGGGAAGTACGACCTGGAGGACGCGTACATGTCCGTCCACGAGGCGCTGAAACACGCCGGCCAGAAGTGCGGGGTCAACGTCTCCGTCTCGTGGGTCGACTCTGACGAGATGCTGGACCGCCACGCCGAGCGACTGCGGGACGCCGACGGCGTGGTCGTCCCCGGCGGCTTCGGCTCTCGCGGGACCGAGGGGAAGATCGAGGCCGTCCGCTACGCCCGGGAACACGACGTGCCGTACCTCGGACTGTGTCTCGGCTTCCAGATGGCCGTCGTGGAGTACGCCCGGAACGTACTCGACTTGGACGACGCCCACTCCGCCGAGATCGACGAGGACACCCCGCACCCGGTGATCGACCTCCTGCCGGACCAGACGGACCGCGAGGACATGGGTGGGACGATGCGGCTGGGCGCACACGTCACGGAGATCGAGGCGAACACACTCGCGGCCGAGGTGTACGGTGACACCCGGTGTACGGAGCGTCACCGCCACCGATACGAGGTGAATCCGACGTACATCGACGACCTGGAGTCCGGATCGCTCCGGTTCTCCGGCAGCGCCGGGCGTCGGATGGAGATTCTGGAACACGAGGACCACCCGTTCTTCCTCGGGACACAGTTCCACCCCGAGTTCCGGTCGCGACCGGACCGGGCGTCGCCGCCGTTCGTCGGCCTGATCGAGACCGTGATCGAGGAAACCGGGGTCCACGACGGCGACGTCGACGACCAGACGGAGGTGACGGCCTGATGGTCGACCGAGAGTCGTTCCTGACGGAGGCGACCGCCGAGATCGAGTCGGAGCTGGGCGACGCGAACGCGATCATCGCGCTGTCGGGCGGCGTGGACTCCTCGGTCGCGGCGGCGCTGGCGTACCGCGCCGTCGGCGACCAGCTCACTCCCGTCTACGTCGACACCGGACTGATGCGGAAAGGAGAGACGGAACAGATCCGAGAGACGTTCTCGTACATGGACTCGCTGCGGGTGGTCGACGCCCGCGACCGGTTCCTCGACGCGCTGTCGGGCGTCACCGACCCCGAGGAGAAACGGCACGTCATCGGCGAGCAGTTCATCCGAGAGTTCGAACGCGAGGCCCGGGAGACGGACGCCGACTACCTCGTCCAGGGGACGATCTACCCCGACCGGATCGAGTCGGAGGGGAACATCAAGTCCCACCACAACGTCGGCGGGCTGCCGGAGGCGATCGACTTCGACGGGATCGTCGAGCCCGTCCGGGACCTGTACAAAGACGAGGTCCGGGAGGTCGCTCGCGCACTAGAACTGGACGAAGTCGTCTCCGAGCGGATGCCGTTCCCCGGTCCCGGGCTCGCCGTCCGCGTGCTGGGTGAGGTGACCGAGGAGAAGCTGGCGGTCGCCCGCGAGGCGTGTCACGTCGTGGAAGACGAGACCGCCGACCACGACCCGTGGCAGGCGTTCGCCGCGGTGATCGGGAAGGGTACCGGCGTGAAGGGTGACAACCGCGTCCACGGCTGGATCGTCTCGGTGCGGTCGGTGGAGTCCCGCGACGGGATGACCGCCCGAGCGCAGGATCTGCCGTGGGAGACGCTCCAGCGCATCCAGTCGCGGATCACGGGGAGCAACGAGAACGTGGCTCGTGTGGTGTACGACGTGACTCACAAGCCGCCGGCGACGATCGAGTACGAGTGAACGCGGCGCGGGCGAGACAGCCTCGCCCGTCTCACCCGAGTTCCGCGAGGAAGAACGGCTTCGTGCTGTCCTCTGTCGTGTCGTCGGGCATCCCCCACACTTCTCGGAGCGTGAACCCGGCCTCGCGGAGGTGTCGTTCCGTCGCCTCCCGACCCGCGATGGACCAGCGCACCTCCGTCCCGCTGCCGAGCCAGTCGGGTTCGACCCCTGCCACTCCACGCCGCCCTCCGTCACCAACAGCGTCCCGCCCGGCCGGAGCACTCGCGCGAACTCCACAAGGGCGGTCCGGTGGTCGTCCAAGGGGACGTGGATCAGCGAGTGGGTCGCGCCGACCGCGTCGGAGCTGTCGTCGACGAACGGGGGGTTCGTCCCCCTGCGCGAGACTCCCGGCGACCCGCCGTCGAGCGAGCGCCAACTGCCTGCGGGAGAAGTCGAGCCCGACGGCACGCTCGTCGGCCGCGACGAGTGTATTGCTCCCGGTGTCTGTCGGCGAACGGCTCACGACACGCTTTAACCCCGGAGCCACGGAGTCGACGGTATGACCGAGACACAGACGACCGCGGTTCTCGCCGGCCCAGACGCCGAGGGGTTGGGTGACGCGCTCGCGGCCGAGGGGATCGCGGTGACGCACGTCGACGGTGTTCCGACGGGTGAGTCGCTGACGGCGGCCGGCATCGACGACGCGGTGTTGTACGTGCTCACGGACACGGCCGAGGCCACCTCGATCCCGGTCGCCAAGGAACGCAACCCGGACGTTCGAGCGGTGGTGTACGCCGACGAGACGCTCCCGGAGTTCGCACAGCCGATCACGGATCTAGCTGTCGACCCGCGGCTGTTGGACGCCGAGACGGTCGCGGAAGAACTCGCGGCCGACGCCGCACAGTAGCTTTTTCTACCGGGACGGGACCAAGCCCCCCGTCGCACGCTCTACGACTCGCGGCGGGCAGCGGTCGCGCGACACCGCCGCCGCGAGCCCGACGACCGGCCACGGTGTCGAGGTGTCGCCTGCTCGCTACTCCCCACGCAACTCCGCCACGTGGTCGATCCGTTGCTGGACCAGTTCCGCCGTCCCCACGTCCGAGCGGTAGCGCAGCCCCTCGCCCGCCGCGGCCAGTGCGTCACTCGCCACACGTTCCGCCTCCGCGATCTCCGCGCCCGTCCCCACCACGGCCAACGCCCGGGAGGTCGTGGTGTAGATCCCGTCGTCGCGCTCGTCGACGCTGGCGTAGAACAACAGCGCCTCGCCCGCAGACGACTCGTCCACCTCAACTCTGGTCCCCCCGTCCGGATCCGTCGGGTACCCCTCCGGGACGGCGTACTTGCAGACGGTCGCAGCCGGCTCGAACGACAGCTCCGGCAACGACTCCCCGTCGCGTGCGGCCGTGAGCACGTCGATCAGCGGCGTCTCCATCACCGGCAGCGTGTTGGTCGCCTCCGGATCGCCGAAGCGGGCGTTGAACTCCACCACCTTCGGCCCCTCTGCGGTCAGCATGAACTGGCCGTACAACACGCCCTCGTAGGCCGGCATGGCGTCGACGACGGCCTCCAAGATCTCCACGGCCCGCTCGTAGTCGGCGTCCGTCGTGAACGGGAGCGCCCGCTCGGCGGCGCTGTAGCTCCCCATCCCGCCGGTGTTGGGGCCTTCGTCGCCCTCGTAGGCGCGCTTGTGGTCCTGGACCGCCGGCGTCGCCCGAACCTCGCCGTCGGCGACGAACGCCTGGACGGTGAACTCCTCGCCGACGAGTCGTTCCTCGATCACCCACTCGTCGTAGTCGGCGCTCCGGACGTAGTCGACGGCCTCGCTCGTCGTGACCTGGTCCCCGGTGACGCGGACGCCCTTCCCGCCGGTGAGGCCGGCCGGCTTGACGGCCACGTCGTGGTCCGTCTCGGCGACGTAGTCGGCGGCGTCGTCCGCGTCGTCGAACGTCTCGAACGCCGGACAGCCCGGGATCGACTCCCGGCGCATGAACTCCCGTTGGAACTGCTTGTCCGTCTCGACCCGCGCCTGCTCTGCGTGCGGGCCGAAGGCGTACACGCCTGCGGCGTCCAGCGCGTCCGCGACGCCGGCCGCCAACGCCGCTTCCGGGCCGATCACGGCCAGGTCCGCGCCGACGCGCTCGGCGTAGTCGACGACCGCGTCGGCGTCCGTCTCCGTCACCTCGGCCGTGTCGGCCGCGAGCCGTGCGATCCCGGGGTTGCGGTTGCTCGCACAGGCGTACAGCTCCGTGTCGTCCGCCAGCGCGCGAGCGACCGCGTGCTCCCGGCCGCCGCCGCCGACCAACAGGACTGTCTCTGTCACGTTCGGAGGCGGTACACACGAGGGTGTAAGTCTTGCTCTCTACACGGGAGGATCTGTGCAGGGTCGTGTACGATCGCCGTCACGACCGCTCGGCGGGGGGCGCACAATTTATCTGGTCGCCTCCGCTACAGCGGAGTATGCCCCAGTGTGAGATGTGCGGCGCGGACAAGCCCTCGCTCACCACGACGAAGGTCGAAGGTGCCGAGCTGGAGCTGTGTGACGACTGCACGGAGTTCGGGACGGAGGTGCGGCAGACGGAGTCGTCCTCCACGAGCACGAAGTACTCGACCTCGTCGTCCTCCGGTGAGTCTTCGGGGTCGTCGTCTTCCTCTAGCTCCTCGTCTTCTTCCTCCTCGCGTCGACACGACATGTTCGACGAGATGGACACCGTGGCGAGCGACTACGACGAACGGATTCGATCGGCCCGCGAGGACCGCGGGCTCAGCCAGGAGGACCTGGCGAACGAACTCAACGAGAAGCGGAGTCTGATCCGCAAGCTGGAGCGTGGCGACGTGCTCCCGAGCGACGACGTCCAACAGAAGCTGGAGGGGGCGCTCGAGGTCTCTCTGACGGAGGGTGACAGCGCCGACGAAGAGGAGTGGTCGTCCGACTCCTCCGGGTCGATGACGCTCGGCGACGTGGTGAAGCGAGACGACGGCTGACCGGTCGCCATCGGTGGGCTCTTTGTGTCTGCGCTCCGCCACCGGGTATGTTCGTCTTGGTGAATCTGAAGGCGTACGACTGTGACCCCGTCGAGATCGCGACGGCCGCCGCCGAGGTCGCCGAAGAGACCGGCGTCCGGATCGCCGTCGCCCCCCAGCCGGCACACCTCGACCGCGTCGCCGATACCGGCGTCGAGACCTGGGGGCAACACGTCGACGCCATCGACCACGGCAGTCACACCGGGAGCGTCCACGCCGGCGCAGTCGCCGACACTGGCGCGACCGGAACGCTCCTCAACCACTCGGAAGAACGGCTCAGGCTGGCCGACATCGACGGAGGACTGGACGCCGCCCGCACGGCCGGGTTGGAGACGGTCGTCTGCGCGAACGACCCGGGACAGTCCGGCGCGGCGGCGGCGCTGGGCCCGGACGCGGTCGCCGTCGAGCCCCCGGCGCTGATCGGCGGTGACGTGTCCGTCGCGAGCGCGGACCCGGAGATCGTCACGAGCGCCGTCGACGCCGTCGAAGCGGTCGACGACGAGGTCGACCTCTACTGTGGCGCCGGCGTGTCGACGGGCGAAGACGTGGCCGCGGCCGCCGACCTGGGTGCCACCGGCGTCCTGCTGGCCTCCGCGGTAGCGAAGGCGGACGACCCGCGAGCCGTCCTCCGGGACCTGGCGAGCGGCGTCCCCTGAGGCGACTCGCCGGCCTCGAACGGCGTTCGTCGGGGTTTCCGGTATTCTTTACCCGTTGGCGGTGCCGGGAGCCAGTAGATGCAGGGACCCGAACGCGATGGCGCTGTCGGCTCCGGACGCCTCTGCCCGGACGGTGGTCTCGCGGTGGAGCGAGGGATCTGTCGGGACCTCGTCGCCGACGAGTTCCGGGCGGCGTGGGTCGGTGCCGTCAGCGGCGATCACGTCGTCGAACTGGCGGCGGCGGGAGCGGTGTCGCCGTCGGGTCGGACGGTGTCGTTGTCGACGGCCGGCGCCGTCCCGGACGCGGTCACGACCGGGGAAGTCGCCCGTTCGGAGACGGCCCCGGAGGGGGTCGACGACACGGCGACTACGACGCTCGTGGCCCCGTTCTGGGAGCCGGAGCCGGACGCCGAGACGCCGGACCGCCCGGACGGCGTCGCCGTCGGCTACGCCGCCGACCCGACGTCGGCAGACGAACGGGCGTTGGTGACGGCCGCTCGGAGTCTCGGACGTCACCGGGCTCTGGCGGACGACGGCCCGGAGGGGTTCGACGGCCGATTTCAGACGGCTTTCGCCCGACACGACGCGGTGATGCTGTTGATCGACCCGGAGACGGGAGAGATCGTCGACGCGAACGACGCCGCGATGACGTTCTACGGCTACGACGCCTCGGAGCTGATCGGGACGTCCATCCAGTCGATCAACGTCGCGTCCGACGAGGCGGTGGCCGACGAACGGAGTCTCGCCCGCTGGGAGGAACGCAACTACTTCCTGTTCGAACACGAGCTCGCCTCCGGCGAGCGTCGGACCGTAGAGGTTCACTCGACGCCGGTTCCGTTGTCCGACGGCCCGGTGTTGTTCTCCGTCATCCACGACGTGACCGAGCAGGTGGAGTACGAGACGGAGCTGGAGCGGTACGGCGACCTGTTCGAGAACGTCCCCGTCGGACTGTTCCGTTCTCGGCCGGGGCCGGAGGGACAGTTCGACGAGGTGAACCCCGCGATGGTGTCGATGTTCGGTGCCGACTCGCGGGCGGAGTTGCTCGATCACACCCCCGTCGATCTGTACGTCGACCCGGACGACCGAGCGGCGTTCTCGGCGGAACTGCTCGAGACGGGTGTCGTAGAGGAACACGAGGTGGAGCTGCGCCGACTCGACGGGGAGTCGTTCTGGGCGTCTGTCTCGGCGATCCGGACGGGGACGGACGACGGGGCCGTGTTCGACGGGCTGATCCAAGACGTCTCCGAGCGGGTCGCCTACGAACAGTCGTTAGAGCGGCGGACGGAACGGATGGAGGTGCTCAACCAGCTCCTGCGACACGACATCCGCAACGACATGGCGGTGATCGGCGGCAACCTGGACCTGGTGGAGCCGCACGTCGACGAAGCCGGCCAGACACACCTCGACACGCTGCGAGAGCGGGCGGACCACGTCGTCGAGCTGACTCACACCGCGCGCAACATCACGGAGACGATGTCCGTGGAGTCCGGCGACGACCTGGAGACGGTGCCGGTGCGGTTGGACGGTGTGCTCGTCGACGCGCTGTCGAACGCTCGGTCGTCGTTCCCGCACGCGACCGTCGAGATCGACGCCGAGCCGCCGGCCGTCTCCGTCTGGGCGACGGAGATGCTGGACTCGGTCTTCCGGAACCTCCTCAACAACGCCGTCCAGCACAACGACACGGACGAGCCACACGTCGAGGTGAGCGTCGAGGTCGACGAGGAGACGGCCGTCGTCCGGGTCGCCGACGACGGCCCTGGAATCCCGGACAGACAGAAGGAGACGGTGTTCGAGCGCGGCCAGAAGGGATCGACGAGCTCCGGGACCGGGCTCGGGCTCTACCTCGTCGGAGTGCTGGTCGACAGCTACGACGGTGAGATCACGGTCACGGACGCCGACCCCCGGGGAGCGGTGTTCGAGGTGCGGCTGTCGCGGGCCGACGAGGACGCCGCGACGGACGCTTTCGGCGGCGTCGCCGAGTGAGCGAGTTTACAACGCTTATGTCTCCCCGCCGGCTGTACTCGAGTATGAGCGAGAACGCCGGCACGGAGCAGGACACCGAGCGAGAGGCAGACGGCGACGAGCAGGACGAGCGGTCGGAGCTGGTCGCCCGCGTGGCGGCACACGACGAGGAGCTGGCGACCGCGGTGGAAGACCGGATCACGGAGGCGGAGACGGCCGCGGACGACGCCCGCGAGCGGGCAGAGGAGCTGGAGTCGTCGCTGGCCCGCACCCGCGCGGACTTCGAGAACTACAAGGATCGTGCCGAGAAGCGACGCGAGCAGGCCGCGACGCGTGCGACCGCCGACCTCGTGGAGAAGCTGACAGACGTACGCAACAACCTCCTGCGGGCGCTGGACCAGGAGGCGGACGCGGACATCCGCCCGGGTGTCGAGTCGACGCTGGAGACGTTCGACCGCGTGCTGGAGGAGGAGGGGGTCACGCCCATCGAGCCGGAGCCTGGGACGGAGGTGGACCCGGAGCGCCACGAGGTGATGGTGCGCGTGGCGTCGCCGGAGCCCGAAGACACCGTCGCCGAGGTGTACGATCCCGGCTACGAGACGGACGACACCGTGATCGAGGCGGCGAAGGTGACGGTGAGTGACGGCAGCGGCGACGACGGCGACAGCGAAGAGAGCGACGGCGGCGACTCGGAGTGAGCCGTGCGACGGCACACGTACGGCGACGGGGAGCGTGACCTCCTGTTCGTGCTCGGGTGGGGCAATCGCCCGGGTCACGAGCCGGTCGACTGGCTGGTGTCGCAGTTCGACGACTGGGCGGTCCACGCCGTCGTCGTGCCGGAGAACGGCACGGTGTTCGACCGCGACTACCGGGCGCCGCTGACCCGGATCCACGAGAGGATCGAGCCGGACGCGGCGGCGGCACACAGTCTCGGCGGGCTGGCGCTGGCACACGTCCCCGGTGAGGAGCCAAGGGTGTACTCCAGCCCCTTCTGGGGGCTGAACCGGGCGGGCGTGGCCGGGCTGGCGGCGCCGGCCCTCGCCCGGCTCCCGATCTCGCGCCGGATCGTCCCGTCGGAGTCGGATCCGGCGGCGCTCGGCGACCTGAAGCCGGCCGACGAGGAGGGGGCGGCCGACCGCGGGCTGTCGCCGGCGTGGCTCGGTGCCGTCCGCGAGGGCCAACGGACGCTGCCGTCGTTCCGCGACGGGAGCGTCGTGTACTGCTCGCTGTCGGAGACGGTGGTCGGACTGGGCGCAATCGGCGACCACGCGCCCGCCGACCGCGTCCGACTGTACGACGGCGGTCACGAGTTCTTCGCCTCCTCCGGCCGCGAGGAGACGATCGCTCGCTTCGAACGGGACCTCCGGGCGATTGCAGACGGGGAGCGCCCGCCGGCGACACCCTCCGGCTCCAGGTGACGCCGGGCGAGGGGGCTCACGGCGAGCGTCTCAGTCGTCCACGCGGGCGACGCCGTGCTCCAAGGTTCCGACACCTTCCACGTCGACCGCTACAGTATCGCCGTCCGTCACGGGGGCGACACCGGCGGGTGTCCCCGTCGAGATCACGTCGCCGGGCGAGAGCGTGAGGTAGCTCGTCACCTCGGCGAGCAGGGCCGGCACGGAGAAGACGAACTGATCGCGGGAGCCGGACTGGCGGCGGTCACCGTTCACTCGGAGCTCGACGGCGGCGTCCGCGGGGACGTGTTCCGGGTCGGCGACACACGGTCCCAGGGGTGCGGCGCCGTCGAACGCCTTCCCTCGGACCCAGTTGGTCTCGCGGTCCTGGTCGTCGCGGTTGGAGAGGTCGTCGAGACAGGTGTAGCCGGCGACGTAGTCGGCGGCGTCGCTGGCGGCGACGTTCCGTGCCTCACGGCCGATCACGACCGCGAGCTCGGCCTCGTGTTCGATCGTCTTGCCGGCCGGGAGCGGGACGGTCGCGCCCGGCGAGGCGACGCAGTTGGGGGGCTTCAGGAACAACAGCGGTCGGTCCGGGACGGCCTCGGACCGTTCTTCGGCGTGAGCGACGTAGTTGCGGCCGACACAGACGATCTTCTCCGGCTCACACGGCGCCAGGAGGTCGACGTCCGCGGCCGAGAGGTCGTACTCGCGGCCGGCGGCGACGACACTGTCGCCGTGGTAGACGCCCGTGCGGACGGTGCCGGCGGGGTCGCGGATGCGTGCGTGTCGCATACCGCGTGGTCGGCGGCGGCGGGCTTGAACGCAGTGGTCGAACCGCAACCGCTTTCGGGCGGTCGCCCCCGAGACCCGGCTATGGCGAGCATCGCGGCCGAACGGATCGAGCGACTGGCCGCGCTGGCGGCGGAGGCGACCCGCGCGGGCGAAGTAGACCGGAGCCGGACGTACGTCGCCACCGCCCGCCGGCTGGCACAGCGGGAACGGCTGTCACTCCCCCGTCGGTTGGACCGCTTCGCCTGTGACCGGTGTGACGCCTACCTCGTCCCCGGAGCGAACGCCAGGGTGCGACTCCAGGAGGGGAGCCACGTCGTGATCCGGTGTGACTGTGGAGCGACGGATCGGTACCCGTACTGATCGGTGAGGCCGTGGACCGCAGGCTTCAACACGGTGCTCGGGGTACGGCGAGCGTGAGCGACGACGACACTGCACGACGCGCACACGAACTGGACGCGACGATCCGCGTCGGCAAGAAGGGGGTCGAGAGCGTCGCCGACGAACTGGACCGACAGCTGGGCGACGCGGAGCTGGTGAAAGTGAAGTTCCTCCGGTCTGCCCGCGGCGGGACGGACACGGAGACGCTCGCGGACGAACTCGCGGCGGCGGCGGGCGCGGAACTGTACCGTACCCGCGGCAACACCGCGGTGTTCAGCCGGTAGCTACCCGTCGAGTGCGGCCTCGACGTCCAGGAACCCGGCCCCGTAGTACGCCTTGTCGAAGTCCGACGGGACGGACGCCGCCTGCTTCAGCGCCGCCTCCACCTGGTTGGCGTCGTAGTCCGGGTTCTCGGCGGCGACGAGCGCGGCCGCCCCGGCAACCTGTGGAGCCGCCATCGAGGTGCCGGCGAGGTAGGCGTACGGCTGCGGGAAGCCGAACGCCTCGGCGGTCGCCAACGGGATGGCGTTGTACACGAGGTCGCTGACGCCGCCGCCGGGGGGAGTGCCCCCGCCGGGGGCCCCCAACGTGACCGCGTTCGTGCCGTAGTTGGTGTAGCTCGCCGGCTGCGTGCCGGGGTTGTCCGCGGTCCCCGTGAACGGATCGAAGTCGACGGAGGTGGTGGCAGACACCGCGAGCCCTTGTGCCCCCTCCGCGGGGATAGACATGACCTTGCCGTCGTGCTGGAGGTCGGCGCCGTCGTTGCCGGCGGCGATCACCAACAGCGTCCCCTGGGCGTTGGCGTACGTCATCGTCTCGTTCAGGACACCACCGTAGAACTTCCCGTTGCCCTTCCGCGGGAACGGGTACGCGCCCAGCGAGAGGTTGGCGACGTCACAGCCGACGTTCGCGGCGTAGGTGACGGCAGCCAGGATCGCGCCGAAGGAGGCGCCGCCGGAGGGACCGAACACCCGCAGGTCGACCAGGTCCGTCGCCGGCGCCGTGCCGACGACCCCGACGCCGTCGTCCGTCGCAGCCGCGATTCCGCCGACGTGTGTGCCGTGATAGCGCGTTCCCGGCGGGCTGTGGTCGCCGTCGTCGGCCGCGAAGTTGCGCGACAGGTCCTCGTTGAGGTTGCCGAAGTCCGGGTGGTTCTCGTCGATTCCGGTGTCGAGAATCGCCGTGCGGCTCCCCTCACCCCGGGTGCGCTCGTGGACCGCTCCGAGGTTCTGGACCTGTTTGTCCCACTGGAGCGCGGCCAACGGCTCCTCCAGTTCGGCGGCCGCGGGCGCCGCGGTCGGCTCCGCGGTCGGCTCGTCGATGCTGATCTCCACGTCCGGCGCGTACTGCTTCACGTCCTTCGAGGCGGATACCGCCGACTCGGTGCCCCGAACGACGCTCACGGACACGCCCGGCATCTCGTGGACGACCTCCAAGTCACCGGGCACCTGCTCGCCCGTCACGACGAACCGATCCGTCCGTTCGGCTGCCGTCACCGAACTACCGACGAACAACCCGCCCAGTGCCCCGCCGCTCAGCCGCAGGAACTCCCGTCGTGTGTCGGACATGCACACGGTGAGTGGAACAGCCAGGAATTAAATCTGTTGCAAACGGTAACTCATTTTGGATCTCTGTTACGAGGCTAACACGGAAGGTCTGCGAATACACACAGTTTGACACAGTTCTATGTCCGATCTACGGGTCATTTTGTGGTACGTGGAGTCGTCTACTTCCGGTCGGGGGACGGCTGCCGTGGACCGTGTAGCTGAAGTAGACGGGCTGCGGAGAAACCGAGCGTGCAGGTGTACCAGCTCGGCGAAGGCGCGCCAGCGGTCGCGGTCGTCGGCGGGATTCACGGCGACGAGCCGTGTGGCCGCCGCGCGATCGACCGACTCCTGGCCGACGAGCCGGACGTCGACCGACCGGTGAAGTTCGTCGTCGCCAACGAGGCGGCCGCCGAGCGGGACGTGCGGTACGTCGACGAGGACCTCAACCGGGCGTACCCCGGCGACTCGGACGCGGACTCCCACGAGGGGCGGCTGGCGGCGGCGCTGCGCCAGGAGCTGGAAGGGTGTACCACGCTGTCGCTCCACTCCACACAGTCGTACGCGGAGCCGTTCGCCATCACGTCCGTCGTCGACGAGATTACGCAGGCGGTCGTCCCACGGCTCCCGGTGACACAGCTCGTCGAGTCGGGGCCGTTCTCACAGGGACGGTTCATCGAACAGGCACACACGCTGGAGGTGGAGTGTGGGCTCCAGAAGAGCGAGGCAGCCGCGGAGAACGCCTACTGGCTGATCCGGGCGTTCCTGTCGGCGACGAACGTCCTCCCGGAGCCGACGACGGACGACCGTATCCACTCCCGCGGCACGGACGACGTGGGAGTGTTCCGGCTCGTCGAGCAGATCGGGAAGCCGCCGGCCGACAGCTACGAAGTGCTCGCCCACAACTTCGAACGGGTCGCGCCCGGGCAGACGTTCGCCGTCGCCGACGGCCAGGAGTTCACCGCAGACGAGGAGTTCTACCCGGTGTTGATGTCCGCGAACGGCTACACGAACGTGTTCGGCTACGCCGCCAGCCGGTTGGGGTCGTTGTCGTAGCTACTCTGCGACGGGCTCGGACTCTTCGATCTCGACTTCCACGTCCGTCTCCTCGTCGTCCCCGGCGCGGCGCCGTCGCACGACGTACGCCGCGGTGCCGACCGCCGCGACCCCGACTGCCGTCCGGGCGCCCCGTCGGAGCAGACTGGAGCGCTGGTTCGTCGCGTCGGTGTCGGTCTCGCTCGTCTCGTCCATCGCGTCGGTGTCGGTCTCGCTCGTCTCGTCCATCGCGTCGGTGTCGGTCTCGCTCGTCTCGTCCATCGCGTCGGTGTCGGTCTCGCTCGTCTCGTCGGCCAGTGCGCTGTGGCCCCCGTCGTCGCCCCCGATCACGCCGCGCGGGGAGAAGTCGACGCCGTCGTGCACGTGCAGCTCGAGTAGTGTCAGTTCTACCATACTCGTACTACGCGTGCAGGGGTCTTGAACACCGCCGTGGTGCGAGCCACCACGGCGCCCGGCCGACACCGTGTCGTTGAAACTGTCGGCTACCGGAGTGTATCTATGGAATCCGACCCACGCGCGTTCTTGGAGGAACTGTTGGAGACACCGTCCCCGTCGGGGTTCGAGGGCCCGGGTCGCCGGGTCTGGACGGAGTACGTCGCGTCGTTCGCAGACGAGGTTTCGACGGACGCCTACGGCAACGCCGTCGCCGTCCACGAAGGGGACCCGAGCGTCGATACGGAGATCGCCGTCGCGGGCCACGCCGACGAGATCGGGTTCATGGTACGCGACGTGACCGAGGACGGGTTCCTCCGAATCACGGCCGTCGGCGGCTCCGACCGCACGGTGTCGAAGGGACAACACGTCACTGTCCACGCCGACGAGCCGGTCGCGGGCGTGATCGGTCAGACGGCGATCCACCTCCGGGACGGCGACGAGGAGTACGAGGAGATCGACGCCCAGTTCGTGGACGTGGGCGTCGACAGCGGCGAGGCGGCCCGCGAGCTCGTGGAGATCGGCGACCCGGTCACCTTCGCCACGACGACGGCGGAGCTGGCCGACGACCGGCTGGCGGCTCGCGGGGTCGACAACCGGGTCGGCACCTGGACGGCCGCCGAGACGCTCCGCCGAGCCAGCCGGCGTGACGCCGACGCGACCGTGTACGCCGTCGCCACCGTGCAAGAGGAGCTCGGCCTGAAGGGGGCAGAGATGGTGGGCTACGATCTCGACCCGGACGCGATCGTCGCAGTGGACGTGACACACGCGACGGACAACCCGGACGTGTCCCAGACCGCGAGCGGTCCCGTCGAACTGGCGGACGGTCCGGTCGTCTCCCGCGGCTCCGCCAACCACCCGGCGCTCGTGTCGTTGGCCCGCGAGGCCGCCGAGACGGCGGGCGTCGACTACCAACTCCAGGCGACTGGCTCCGCCACCGGGACGGACGCGGACGCCTTCTTCACCGCCCGCGGCGGCACGCCCGCGCTCAACGTCGGGCTGCCGAATCGCTACATGCACACCCCCGTCGAGGTGATCGACACGACTGACCTCGTCGCCGCCGCGGACCTACTCGCGGAAGCCGTCCTCGCCGCACCTGCCGCCGCCCCGTTCGAGGCGCCTCGCTGACCGGCTATTTCACGTTTTTGGATTAGTTTTATTCGTGTGCAGTGATTTCGACCGGGTATGGGTGACGACAACGACCCACAGGGGCACAGCGGACGGAGACAGACGCGGCGGACGTTCCTGCGTGCGGCCTCGGCGACGGCGGTCGGCGGCGGGCTGATCGTCGGCGGAGCGGGGACGGCCGCTGCCGGCAACAAGGGGTGTGGCGCAGAGAACGTCGCGGCGCCCGACGACTTCCCGCGGGTGTCGACTCGCGACCACTTCGACGGGGACGCCGACCTCATCAACGGGGAGACGGAGTGGAGCTACGACGTGGAGGGGTCGTGGCCACAGTGGGGAGACGAGCTGACGCTGTTCGTCCACGGGTGGCGGTCGTCCGACGACGACGACGAGCCGATCGACGCCGGCCAGGAGTGCACGAACGCGCTCCGGGCGGCCGGCTACGACGGTGCGACGGCGGTGTACTCCTGGGACTCCGACAAGGGAGACAGCATCGACCTCGGCTGGGCGTCGGCGAAGGACATCGCCGAGCGCAACGGCAAGAAGCTCGCCAACTTCTGTCAGTGGTACGCCGGGGAGTACGACGCGACCGTCCGGCTGATCGCCCACTCGCTGGGCGGCCGGACCGTGATGTACGCGCTCCAGACGTTGGAGGAGGCGTACGGCGCCCGCGACCTGTTGGCGTCCGTCTCGTTGGTCGGCGCGGCGGTGGAGAAAGACTCCCCGTCGATGGACGCCGGCTGGCTCGACGAGGAGTTCGGCGACCACATCGAGTTCGCGGTCGGCCGACTCGACAACTTCCACTCGTACGAGGACGGTATCCTCAACAACGTGTTCCGGCTGCGGGAGACGGAGGAGGCGGTCGGCGAGGTGGGAATCCAGTACGAGGCGCCGGACAACTACACGGACTTCGACGTGACCAGCGAGGTCGAGTGTCACCGCAACTACTACAAAGAGGAGGAGGGGATCGTCGATCAGCTCGTCGCACAGTGGTGAGCGTCGTCAGGACCTGTCGAGAACGATCTCCTGGGCCTCGACGTCTTCGAGTGCCGCGACGAGCCCGCCGACACTGACCGGGTCGCCGTCCTCGCCGGCGACGGAGAAGGAGGCCACCTGTTCGGAGGCGTCGAACTCGTGGGCGAGCACGGGACCCTCCAGGTGGATCTCGTTGCCAGTCGCCACGTCCCGGCCTCGTACCTCGACGTGGAACTCTCCGCTCAGCTCGTGGACGTCTTTGACTGCCCGTCGGATGGAGGCGTAGGTCCGCGGGAACGGGCGTGACTCTCCGTCCGTGGCCAGCGTCTCGGCAGTCGTCCACAGGACGGTGCCGTAGAAGCCGGACACCAAGAAGCCGAGGGCCGACCGGTTGAAGATCACGCCGTAGCGGTCGCGGTCGTCCCGCAGCGCGTCCTGGGTGGCGTAGATGGAGTACTCGCCGTCGGCGACGGCGATCACGGGCGTCGTGATCCCGCGGCGGGCCCGCGCCTCCGTGGCGACGGACTCGTAGTCGAACTCCTCGGGCGAGGGGGCCCGCGAGGCGGGCGTGACGAGCAGCTCCACGCTCACCCCCGCGGCGACTCGTTCCTCTAAGCTGTCGCGGAACCGACGCAACAGGTCCGGCGTGAGCGACAAGGCCAGTTCGTACTCGGCGTCGGCGACGATCTCCTCCAGGTACCGGAGGATCGTCGACCGGGACTTGACGAGCGAGACGGCCTCCGTGTCCCGGGCCGGCGCAGTGTAGCGTGCCTCCAGCTCGTCGACCATCTCCGCGAGCGACGACCGGATGTCGCCGAAGGCGTCGCCGGGGTCGACGGCGACGATCTTCATCGGGCGTGACTCCCGGAGTTCGACGAGTCCACGGTCCGAGAGGCTCCTGACCGTGTCGTACACTCGTGGCTGGGGAATGTCCGTCTCGGCGGCGATCTCACTGGCCGTCAGCTCACCGTGTTCGAGCACGGCCAGGTAGGCGTCGATCTCGTACTCACCGAGGTTGAACCGCTCCCCGACCCGCTCCATCGTGGTGCGAAGTTCGTCTGTCACACCACAGTCTCCGTCCCGGCGGGGTATAACAGTTTATCCACGTCCGAGTTGCACCGGCCTTCGGAAAGGAGTATATGACCGCGCGATTATCGGGATTAGTCATAGTTGTACTAGAGAAGATTTTGCAGGAGTATTAAATTCTAGATACACAACGACCTGATGTCTGGTAGTAGCCAACAGGACATCGATGTCGAGGCGCATCAGAAGGAACTGAGCGATCAAGTCGCCGACGGTGGTGGCTGCTCAGAGGCCTGAGAGGCACTCAGTGCAGAGCGCGAAGACGACACCGAGGCCTCTGCTACGCGACGGCGTGCTCTCTCGGCGGTTGCCGTTGGTCTCACGGGCATCGGCGTCGGGTCGGGCAGCACGCTAGCCGGAGAGAGCTCCGAGATCTCCGGTAGTGACGTAACCGCCGACATCGTGAACGTCACTGACGGCGAACTGAAGAAGTCGATCCGTCAGCGCGCACGGGGTGCAGACGAGTTCGAGACGATCCGACGACGCCCGAGCCGCGAGGGCTTGTCCTCTGACAGCGAGGCGTTCGTGAAGACCGTCGTCGACGGGGACGACGTTCAGTACACGTACACGCTACAGTACGAGTCCGGGAAGGGCGGTCTCATCTGGACATCCAACGGCGACGACGACTCCTTCGCCGTGTTCGGCGAGCAGACCGACAACGCACAGAAGTTTACACGGTACGAGTTCGAGCGGGGTCAAGTGACAGTCAATCACCAGACCGTGACTCGTGACGACCTCAGAGAGGCAGTGTCGGATGTCTCTGCCGACTATGAGGTTCCCGGTACGTGGCCGTTCTGCACCTGGAACACCTCCTGCGTCGGGTCGATCGCTGCCGCTGGAGGGGCGACAATCGGGTGTTGCGGGAGCTGTTCGTCGGCCATCGGTGCAGCCGCATCCGCAGGAACCGCGTGTGTCTGCTGTGTCGGTGCTGCTATCGGGCTCGTCAGCATCGAGTGTAACGTCTGCGAGTAGACTCTGTCTGCCACCCGCACAGGTCAGAAAACTTTATATATTTTCGTTAACAAAGCAAAACATGAACAAAGAGATAGTTAACGGTCGACAAGCTCGAATGTCAGTTGTACTCGTAGCTGGGCTGTCAGTTGTCGGTGCTGGAGTGGTGAACGCGGCGTCGGGAATGTCGAGCATCGGAGCGATGAAGGCAGCAACCGGTCTCGTCGTTCTATCGAGCGTCGTTCTCGCGGCACGTCGTTCGACCGAGCCGACCACCCCAGTTGGAAGTGACGGGCAGACGAGCGACGATCGACAGTACGGCCCGTCGACCAGTGTCGGGTTCTACACGATGGTGACGATCGGCACCCTCCAGTTGGGATTGGGCGTCCTCCCGTCCGACCTAGCGGTGAGCGCAACGGTACTCGCTGGACTTCTCACGGCGGGAGGCTACGAAGCCGTGCGCCGACTGACCGAATAGCCGGAGCAAGCGCGACACGGCAGCCCGAATTACGGTTGCTTTCGGCGTCTCACTCCTCCAACTCGAAGGCGACCGTCACCTCCGCTTGGTACTCCCGATCCTCGACGGAGGCGACCTCGACGCCGAGCTCGTCCACCTCTACCCAGTGGACGTTCTGGAGCGTCTCTTCTGCCCGGTCGACGGCGTCGTCGGTCGCGTCGTCGAAGCTCTCTGCGCTCCGGCCGATCAGGGTGATCTTCTTGAACACCATCGGAACACACGTCGCCGCGTCGGGGGTTAACTCTGCTGGCGGGTTCGGAACACACGACTCAAGCCGACGAGCGACGTACGCGTGGAACGTGACACAGACACCGGCCCCGACGGAGGTCTACCCGAATCTCGACCACGAACGGTACACGGAGCGCGCACTCGAACTAGCCCGCGAGGCGGCCGAGCGCGGCGACGATCCGTACGGCTCGTTGTTGGTCGACCCGGACGCACCGGACGGCCCGACGGTCGTCGCCGAGGCACGCAACGCGGTCGTCACCGACGACGACCTGCGGGAACACCCGGAGCTGCACCTCGCGGAGTGGGCCGGACGAGAACTGGACCCGGCGGTGCGTGAGCGGACGGTCATGTACACGAGCACGGAGCCGTGTCCGATGTGTGCCGGCGGGATTCGGAGCGCCGGGCTGGCGGCGGTCGTCCACTCCGTGTCCGCCGAGCGGGCCGCCGAGCTGGCGGGCCACGACGACGCCCTCCCCTCGCGGGTCGTGTACGACCGCACCGGCGCAGCCGTGCAGTCACTGGGTCCAGTGTTGCCCGAGGCCGGCGCAGAGATCCACCGCGAGTACCGCTGAGCGTCGGAAGAACGGATCGGTCGGTGCCGCTCGCTCAGTCGTCGACAGGGACGGCGTCCGGGTCGGTGCCGCCGTCGTCGTCGACGGCCGGCTCACCGCGCACGTCCGCGTCGCGCCAGGTGCCCCGCTGGTACCAGAGGTACGCCATGATCGCGCCGGCGGTGTTGGAGACGGCGAACGCCACCCACAGCCCGACGGTGCCCAGCGACTCGATCCCGAGGAAGGCGGGCGGCCGGACCCCGAAGTACGCAAGCGGGAGCCGGATCACGCCCAGCATCGTGATGGAGATCACGGCGGCGGTGAGCGTCTTGCCGGCCCCGCGGAAGCTCCCGGTGTAGGCCCGCATCACGCCGATGAAGCCGAACGTGGGCGCGACCCACCGCAGGAACTCCTCCGTGACGGAAATCACCGCGGGGTCGTCCGTGAACACGGCTGCGATAGGGGCGGCGGCGACCCAGGTGACGACGCCGACGCCCAACAGGACCCCGAACATCACCTTCCCCGCGAGCCTGGCGGCGGCCGCGGCCCGGTCGGGCTCGTCGGCGCCGATGTTCTGGCCGGTCATCGTCTCGACGCCCCGTGCGACGGCGATGGCCGGCAGGAACACGACGGAGAACACCCGGACGGCGATCCCGTAGCCCGCGACCACGGTCGTCGGGAAGAAGCCGACGACGACCAGGAGGAGGTTGACGGACAGCGCCCGGCCGGTTCCCTCGATCGAGGCGGGGACGCCGATCCGCAGGATCTTGACCGCGTACGAGAAGTCCGGCACCATGTCCTCGAGGTTGATCTGGACGCCCCGGGTCCCCTGGAACATGATCGCGGTGCCGACGACGAACGCGAGACCTCGCGAGAAGACGGTCGCGTAGGCGGCGCCGGCGACCCCACTGCCGGTGTAGCCCGTCGCGGCCAGCAGTTGGGCCTCCAGCCCGCGGGCGGCGACCATCCCGAACACGGGGTTGTTCTCGAACCCGAAGATGAGGAACGGGTCGATCACGATGTTGACGACGACCGTCCCGAACATGACGAGCATCGGCGTGATCGTGTCGCCGTACCCCCGCATCAGGGAGATGAACACGAAGAACCCGAACATCAGCGGGAGCCCGGCGGAGATGACCCGCATGTAGTCGCCGACCAACGGCGCCACGTCCGGCTGTGCGCCCAGTACGCCGGCGAACGTCTCCACTCCGAGGAAGCCGATCAGCCCGAACACTCCCGCGACGAGCACGGCGAACGTCACCGTCTGTGAAGCGGCGTACTCCGCGGCCGACGGCTCGTCTGCGCCGGTGTGTTGGGCGACGAGCACGGACCCAGCGACCGACACTCCCATCCCGAACGCGATCAACAGGAACACCATCGGGAACGCGAAGGAGATGGCCGCCAGCGCCTCCGTGCTGAACTGCCCCAGCCAGAACGTGTCGGCGAGGTTGTACGCCGTCTGGAGCAGGTTCGTCACGACGATCGGCAGAGAGAGGTAGAACAACGGCTTCCCGATCTCGCCGCTCGTCAGGTCGAACTCGTCGCGCCCCTTGAACAGAGCGCCGACGCGCTCGCGGAGACTCACTCTCCCACCTCCACGAGGTCGGTCCGGACCGTCGCCTCCGGCGCGAGGAGGTCCTCCGTCACGTACGCCACGAGTCGGTCGCGCATGCTGGCCACGTCGCTGCCGGCCGCGACCGACCGGGTCCAAGTGCCGTGGAGGTACGTGCTGACGAACGACGCCACCGCCTCCGCGTCCGTCTCCGGCGGGAACTCGCCCGCGTCGACGCCCGCGGCGACGAGTTCGGCCACCTGGTCCACGAGGTGTTCGTCGATGCGGTGGAGCCCGTCGCGGAGCGGTTCGCTGTACGGCGCCTGTGCCTTCATCTCCAGGAACGCGGTCGTGAACTCCACACCCTCGTCGTCGACGTCGTCGGGTGTCGACAACACCGTCTGGAGCAGGGCGACGAGCCGCTCGGCCGGGGTGTCGCCCGGCGGGTCGGCGGTCGTCGCCACGAAGTCGTCGTGGAGGTACGAGAGGAACCGACGGAACAGGTCGTCGCGCCCGTCGAAGTGGTAGTGGAGCGCCGCCTTGCTCCGGTCCGTCCGGTCGGCGATGTCCTGCATCGTCACGTCGGCGTAACCGTACTCACACACCGCACAGTACGTCGCCTCCATGATGGCCGCCTGCGCCTCCGTGAACTCTGTCTCCGCCTCTACCGTTGTCTCGCGGTCCGCCTCCGGACCGGCCTCGTCCGTCTCCGTCGTCGTCTCTGTCTCGGTCTCTGTCATCGTATCGTCGTATCCTCGTATCGTCGCAGCGTCGTGTCCGGGCGGCCGGTCGGCCGCCCCGCGTGTGTGGCCCGCGGGGGACCGACGCGGGACCACTCGCTCACACGTTAGTTGACTGGCCAGTCAGTCAAGGCTTTCGGTCGCGAGGGAGCGTGCGAAACTGTCACAGGGCAGATGTCGTCAGTCCTCGTTCGCCCAGAGGTGCAAGCTCGCGTAGCTGCGGTACGGCGCCCACCGGCGGGCTCGCTCGCGGATCTCCGCCCGCGACAGCTCCGCGTCGACGAGGCGTTCCACCCCGCGTCTGACCCCGAGGTCGCCGACCGGGAACACGTCCGGCCGACCGAGCGTGAACAACAGCTGCATGTCGGCGGTCCAACGGCCGACCCCGGTGATCTCAGTCAGTCGTTCCCGAACCTCGTCGTTCGACTGCTCGGCCAGCGTCTCCCGGGCGTACCGCTCCGGGTGGTCCCGGAACGCCTCGGCGGCCGCCCGGACGTACCGAACCTTCTGGCCGGACAGGCCGGCCTCTCTCAGCGCCTCTGGGTCGGCCGCGAGCACCTTCGCCGGCGCGACCGTCACGGCGTCGAACACCCGTTCCCGGATCGCCGCGGCGGCGTCCGTCGACACCTGTTGTCGAACGATCGACACGACGAGCCGCGCGAACGCGTCGTCTGCGGGGTCCAGCGTCAACGGACCGTGTTCGGCGACGAGCGGTCCCAGGCGGTCGTCCCCGTGGAGCGCCCGTGCGGCCGCGACCGCCGTCTCCGCGTCCGCGGCGTCGGCCGACTGGAGGTCGGCCTCTGCCGGATCGAACCCCTCGCTCACAGCTCCAACCCCCGAATCGACACGGTCGCGTCCCCGTCCGTCTCCGCGACCCGACCGACCACGCGCCCGTCGGTTGTGGCCGCCAAGTCGTCGGCCTCGGCCGGCGGGAGCGCCGCGACGAACCCCGTGCCGACGTTGAACGTGCGGTGCATCTCCGCGTCGGACACCCCGCCGGCCTCTCGGACGAACTCGAAGACGGGCTGTGCCGGACACGGGTCGTCCACGCGGTAGGCGTGGTCGCCCAGCCGCTCGAGGTTGCCCCAGCCGCCGCCGGTGACGTGAGCGGCCGCCCGGACCCCGTGGGTTCGCATCGGCTCCAACAGATCCGCGTAGATCCGCGTCGGCTCCAACAACGCCGCGCCCAACGTGTCGTAGTCCCCGAACGGACACGGATCCGTGTACTCGTGATCGCGGGTCACCGCCTCGCGGGCCAGCGTCAGCCCGTTGGAGTGGATCCCCGAGGAGGGCCACCCGACGAGCGCGTCGCCCGGCTGGGCGACGCCCGGGAACAGGTCCGCGTCCGTGGCGAAGCCCGCGCAGGTGCCCGCCAGGTCCAGGTCCCGGATCACCTCCGGCATCACCGCCGTCTCGCCGCCCAACAACGCGACGCCCGCCCGCTCGGCACCGACCGCCAGCCCCTCGCCGATCTGCTCGGCTACGTCCTCGCCGGGCTCCTCGACGGCGAGGTAGTCGACGAACGCCGCCGGCTCCACGCCCGCCGCGACCAGGTCGTTGGCGTTCATCGCCACGCAGTCGATTCCGACGGTGGAGTAGTCCGACAGCGCCTCCGCAACCAGCAGCTTCGTCCCGACGCCGTCCGTCGCCAGCCCGAGGTAGCCGTCGCCCGCCTCGATCAGCCCCGCGTACGTCCCGTCTGCGCCCTGGCTGTCCGCGGCCGACACCAACGCCGCCGTCGCCGCCTCGCTCGCGCCCACGTCCACGCCCGCCTCGGCGTAGGTGAGCCCCTCGGCCGTGTCGTCGGTCTCGGTCGTGTCACCCGCGTCGTCTCCGTCCACGCGCCCGTCGTCGCTCCCGTCCGCGGTGTCGTCGTCCATACCCGGGGTGGTGTGGCCACCCGAGAAAAAGCCGACGGAGCCGGTCGGGGCGGCGGGTGCCGCAGTGCGCGTCAGGCAGCCTCGTCGTCGCCGCTGCCGGCGTCACTCCCGTCGCTCTCGTCTCCCTCTGCCCCGTCGTCGACGACGTTCCACCGATCTGCGGTCTTCCGGAACAGCCCCGTCAGGGTCGTCGTCTCGCGGTCCGTCGGGTGCGCGCGGCCGACGAGCCGTCGGAGGAGGCGCCCGGCCCGGGCGCGGACGTGATCCCGCGGCTCGACCGCGTCCAGGTACCGCTCGAACTGCTCGTACAGCCGTTCGATCTCCGCCTCCGTCGCCCGCTCGTGTTCTCTGTCCGGGAGGTGGGTGTCGTCTAAGAACAGCTCTCGAAGTTCGTACAGCGTCACCGTCGCCGCCTGCCCCAGGTTCAACACGGGGTACTCCGGGTTGGCTGGGATCGACGCTACCTGGTCCAGCCGCGCGAGTTCGTCGTTGTTCAGCCCGCGCGACTCCCGGCCGAACACGAGCGCCGTGTCCGCCTCGACTGTGGCGAGGTCGTCTCGGAGCTCCGCCGGCGTCGTGTACGGGAACCTGGTGTGGCTCGTCGCGTCCTCGCCCGTGATCCCGGTGAACCCGACGGTGTGGTACCGTTCGACGACCTCGTCGAAGGTGACGCTGTCCGCGTTCGGGAGCACGTCCTCGCGGGCGTGGCCCGCGAAGCCGTACGCCTCCGTCCCCTCGCCGATCTCCGGGGGGTCGACGAGCTTCAGATCGTACAGCCCGAAGTTCTTCATCGACCGCGCGATCGTGCCGACGTTGCCCGGCGTCTCCGGCTCCACGACGACGACGGCGTACTCGCTCATGGGCGGTGTGGTCGTTGGAGTGGAATACGACCGTCGATTTTGGTGCTCGTCTGGGGGGTGTGGGACGGAGGAGACGAACGATGACGAACTCGGACAAGACGTCTCGGTCGAGAGTTCAGAACTCGACGACTTCGAATCGGGGTCGTCGTCCGACGAAGAGCGAGTCGACACCGAAGACGAACTCCGAGAGGCCACAGACACTCTCGACGTCGACCCAGTCGCACTCGCGGAGCACTTCTACGTCGACGACGCGGGCACGCACGTCGACGACCCGTTGGGGATCGACCCGAAGTACGCGCTGTTGGGCTACGGCCCGATCGAGAAGGAGCGGACGGGCGACCCGTACCTCGACAATCAGGAGACGAAGCAGACCCTGATCGAAGACGAGATGCTCGACATCGACAACTGGGGTGGGACGCTCCTCTACGGGCTCCGACAGGACGGGCTGATCAAGAACGACCCAACTAGCGACAAGCAACGGAACGTCCCGTTCCGGATCACGCCGAAGGGCGGCCGAGAGTTCGTCGAGTGGCTGGAGGGAGACGACTGAGCTACGACCCCTCTCCAAACTGTGACGCGATCAGATCGGCGTCGAACCGGTCAGTCCGCCACAGCCCGGCGCCGATCACCCCAGCGACGGCGACCGACACCAGATTCCCGAACCAGAGATTCAGCCCGCCCCACAGGAGTACGAAGCTCACCATGTCGTCGAGCATGAACTCGCACTCCGACATCCGCTCGCGCAGCGCTCTTCGGTCGAACCCCCAGTCCAGGAGGCCGACGGCGACAGCCGACGACAGCACCCAGCCGGCGTAGTTCGACAGTGGGACGCCGTAGAAGCCGCCGGCGGAGGACAACAGCCCCCCCAGGACGGGCGCGCCCGGCTCGAAGTACCGCCAGAACCCCAGTGCGACGGCGCCGGGGTCCAACACCACGTCCATCGTGAGCACGAGCGCGATCACGGCGCCGAGCCGGACCGCGGCGGCCCCGAGCCCGCCGTCCGCGCGGTCGCCCAAGAGGAGCAACACGAGGAGGTAGGCGTTGACGACGAGCGGGATGAAGAACACCGGGAGACCGACGGGGACTCCCGCCAACGCCGGTCCGAGATCGACGACGTACTCGAAGCGACCGTACGGCCAGCCGGTGTGGACGCCGACGTACTCGATGCCGTAGGCGTACGCCGCGAGCAGACCGACGGCGGCCACGGTCTTCCGCTTGGCCACGGGGGCGACCCCGGCGACGAGCGGCGACCGCATGACGAGTGTGCCGGAGAGGATCAACAGACCGTGGAACGCCAACGGCTCCGGGAGCCAGCCTTCGGCGCTGGCGACCAGCAGGACGATCCCGTTGAGCGGGAAGAACGCGGAGATGGTGAAGCGATTCTCCCGAACCAGTCGGTCGAACCGGCGCTCGGCCTCCCGACGGGAGTCTGGCAGCCACTCCGACACCTCGGTGCGGGTGCTCACGGCAACACCGCCTCCGGCGGGACGATCCGAGTGAGCAGCCCCATCGTCAGCAGCGCGCCGACGAGCGTGTTCAACGCCGGGTACCACCAGTACGCCCGGTCGACCGGAACGTCCGACCAGTAGATGCCGAACACGACCACTGGGTACGCCAGGAGCGGCAGCGCGATCCGGGTGTCGAGGAACGCGAACGCGACCCCGGAGGCCAGCCACGTCGCCGCACAGTAGGCGTACGTCCGTTCTTCACCGAGGACGGTCGCGGTCGTCCGGATGCCCGCCTCCCGATCCGGCTCGATGTCCGGGATGGCGGAGAACGTGTGCATCCCCATCGACCAGAGCCAGCCGCCGACGAGCGCCGACGCCGGCGGGTGTGTGCCCGTCACAGTCGCGTACGCCACCGCCCCGGGGAGGATGTACAGCCCGTTGGAGACGGAGTCGAGGAACGGCGTGGTCTTGAACCGGAACGGCGGCGCGCTGTACTCCACTGCCAACAGGAAGTACGCCGCCAGGTACGGCCACGCCACCCGGGGGACGAGCGCGAACAACGCCAGCCCGGCCAACGACGTCAGAGTGACGGCCGCGGGGACGAGCCTGTCGCCGCCGTACCGCACCTCCTTATCGTCCTTCTTCGGATTGTCCTCGTCGACGTCGGCGTCGAACACGTCGTTGACGCCGTACAACTGCACGTTCGCGGGTACGAGGAAGAACCCGAACAACAGGAAGTTCAACGGGGCGAACAGCTCCGGGACGCTCGCGGCCGCGCCGGCGACGCCGACGACGACCGGGCCGGCGAGGTACGGCCAGAAGCGTGGACGCGACAGCTTCAGGAGGTAGCGGAGCCGCGGCAACGCCGCCCCGTGGGTGGTGGTCGCTGCGCTCACGCCGCCACCTCCGCGGCCGCGTCAGTGTCCGCGTCTGCGCCCGCTTCGGTGCCCGTGTCCGCGTCAGTGTCCGCCTCGGCGCCCCTCTCTGGGGCGCGGTCGCTCGCGTCTCGACCGGGGCCGTGTCGTCTCACGCGAGTCACCTCGTCGCTGTCACTCGCGACCCATCACTTCGGCGGTGAGGAGTCCGCTGATGAGACACATCGGCACGCCGATACCGGGGGTCGTGAACGACCCGGTGTAGTACAGCCCGTCCACCTCCGAGGAGGTGTGACCCGGTCGGAACGGCGCGGTCTGGCGGAGCGTGTGGGCCATTCCCAGCGCCGTCCCCTGCTCGGAGTTGTACCGTCCGGCGAAGTCCTCGACGGAGAACGACTCCTCGACGACGATCCGGTCCCGGAGGTCCACCCCGGTGTTCTCGGCGATGTCGTCCAACACCAGGTCGCGGAACTCCTCGCGCAGTTCGGGGGTGTCCTCCAACCCGGCGGCGATCGGGACGAGCGCGAACAGGTTCGAGTGGCCCTCCGGCGCGACCGTATCGTCCGTCTTCGACGGGACACACAGGTAGTAGGCCGGGTCGTCGGGCCACTCCGGGTTGTCGAAGATCTTGTCGAAGTGCGGGTCCCAGTCCGTCGGCAACACCAGCGAGTGGTGGGCGAGATCGTCCACGTCGCCCTCCACGCCGAGATACAACAGGTACGCCGACGGGGCGTACGTCCGGGAGTCCCAGTAGTCGTCGTCGTACTGGCGTTTCCGTTCCGGCAGCAGTTCTCGCTCGGTGTGGGCCATGTCCGCGTTCGAGACGACACGGTCCGGGAGGTGCGTCTCGCCGGTCTCCGTCCGGACGGCGAACCCACCGCGTTGGCCGGCGATCTCCGACACCGGGGCGTCCGTCCGGTAGGTCACACCCAACTCGCGTCCGAGATCGACCATCGCGTCGACGACCGCGCCGGTCCCACCTTCGGGGTAGAACACGCCGAGGTTGAAGTCGACGTGACTCATCAGGTTGTACAACGCCGGCGTGTTGTTCGGCGAGCCGCCGAGGAACACCAGCGTGTACTGCATGATCTGTTGGAGCTTCGGGTTGTCGAAGTAGTCCTCGACGTGGTCCTGCATCGACCCGATCAGCGACAACCCCCAGGAGTGGCGCAACACGTCCGTGTCGACGAAGTCCCGCAGCCGGTCGCGGTGTTCGTACACGAAGTGTTCCATCCCGATCTCGTAGTTACGCTCGGACTTCTCGAGGTACTCGTCGAAGGCCTCGCCGGCGCCGTCCTCGTAGGACTCGAACAGCTCCTTGTTGCGTTCGAGATCCGGCGTCATGTCCACCCGATCCCCGTCCTTGAAGAACATCCGGTAGTGGGGGTCGAGCCGCTCCAACTCGTAGTAGTCGTCGGGCGACTTCCCGAAGTGGCCGAAGAAGTTCTCGAACACGTCGGGCATCAGGTACCAGGACGGCCCCATGTCGAACCGGAAGCCGTCCCGTTCGAGCACGGACGCCCGACCGCCCAACTGCTCGTTCTTCTCCAAGACGGTGACGTTCGCCCCGGCGTCGGCGAGATAACAGGCCGTCGAGAGACCACCGAAGCCGCTCCCGACGACGACCACGTCGTCGCCCGCGACCCCGGAGAGATCGCGGGGCTCGCGTCCGGGACTGGAGGCTGGTCGTGACATAGAACGGGTTACGAGCGGGGCGTGTATAAAACGTGGTACGCCGGACGTGGTGTGGTTGCGAGTGACAGTGTGGGGGTCCCCAGGCGGTCTTCGACCCGGAGGTGTCGAAGCGAGGCCGCCGTGCCCGCCAGACTCTCCACACCTTCCGCCGTCTCCTCTTCGAACGCCACCCCCACGGGTCACGGCGGTCACGAGAGACGCCGCGACCCAGAACGTAGTTACGTCCCAGTCCGGAGACCACTCCGACGAGCACGCCCAGACGGAGGTGAATCGCGTACAGTATCACTACAGAGACGAACCTGAACTCAGTCTCCGGTGTGGTCGGGACAGCCGCCGAAGCCACAGACTGTGTCCTGCTCACCCACCTACCCGGCATCCTCGTGCCCCAGAGGAACGGAGCCGAGAGGAGTCACAAGACGAGAAGTGAGGCCAGGCCGATCGCCGCACTATAGACGACGAGTCGCGTCCGAGAGAGGTCGCGCGACCGCCGTGACGCCCCGAACTACGCCTGGAGTCCGATCGGTCCCGGGACGACGAAAACGAGCACAGCGACGAGTTCGAGTGAGAGTCGTCCCGGTGTCTGCACCGTCACACTCTGCTTCGCCTTCTGAGTTCAAACGACGGTCCCGAACGGAATCACGACGACAGTCGTGTCCCCGCACACTCGTCCGTCTACGCCGCGGCTAAGTACCTCCCGCTCCACCGTCACCTATGGACGAGCAGACAGTCGTCGTGACGGGTGCGACACGAGGTGTCGGACGAGCGGTCGCCGCGGAGTTCGCAGACGAGGGCGCAGACGTAGTGATCTGTGCCCGCGACCCCGAGCGGGTGACGGAGACGGCAGAGGAACTGGACGCCGACGCGGCCGGCAGCGTGACCGGCCAGCGGGCGGACGTGCGCGACGAGTACGACCTAGAACGACTGCTGGAGACGGCCGCAGAACACGGCACGCCCGGCGTGGACGTGGTCGTCGCCAACGCCGCCGTCTTCCACGGGTCCCCCGGTGACTCGCCCATCACCGAGGCGTCGTACAGCAGGTTCGACGACAGCTACCAGACGAACGTCCGAGGCGTGTTCGGGACGCTCCGTGAGTCGCTGCCCCACCTCGCCGAGGGTGCGCGGTTGTTGGTGCCGTCGGGTGCCGTCGCGCGCGAGGCCAAGCCGGGGCTGGGGGCGTACGCCGTCTCGAAGGCCGGCGCGGAGGCGGTCGTCCGGCAGTTCCACGCCGACGCCGACGCCGACGCGTTCGTGCTGGACCTGGGGCTCGTCGCCACGGAGCTGACGGGCGACGAGAGCGGCCGCGACCCGGAGCGTGTCGCGGCGATGTTCACCTGGGCCGCCCGGGAGGCCGACCCCGAGGAACACGGCGGCGACGTGATCGACCTGCGGGTCTGGAAGCGGGCGAGCCGCTGACGGACAGAACAGCTCCGGTCAGAGTTCGACGCCGGAGGGGATCAGACTCTCCGTCCGCAGGAGGTTCCCCTCGGCGTCGTACACCAAGAACGTCTCCTTCTCGTAGGTGACGAGTTCCTCGCCGTCGACGGCGATCTCCACCGCGAACTGGCCGTCGTCGTCGCCGACGCTCTCGCCGAACTCGCGGGCCGCGCGGATGAACTGGAGTACGTCCTCGGCCTCCTCGTTCAGCTCGACGATGAACTCCCCGGTGACGCGGTTGGTGACGCCGACCACACCCGGCGCCTCCGGGTTGCTCTCGTGTGCCTCTTGGAGTCGGAAGGCGACGTCCGTCTCCGCCGCGTCCAACAGATCGCCGCCGGGGTCAGTCAGGCGGTCGTGCAGTAGGTCCTCCGGGCCGTGGAAGTCGATGTAGACGTGGGGGCGTCTGGGGTCGTCGTCGTTCTCGACCCAACCGACGCTGTCCACCTCCAGTTCGAAGTAGTCGCGCCTCATTCGGTACCTCTCGGTTCGCGTCGCCGCCGTAAGTACGTAACGCTGTCGACCGCCGAGGCGTCCGACGACGGCCCGCTCGGGGGCTAGACGCCGAACTCGCACGACCCGTCCGTGGCCGTCGGCAGCGCCGACGACTCGCCCGGCCCCGACGACTCACTCGGCGGCGCCGCGCACGCTGCTACGTCGCACTCCCCCGGTGTTCACCCCGTACCGTTCACTGCCCTCGCTCGCCCCACTGCTTGCGACGCCGCGGCCGGTCCGTCACCGCGACTGTGCTCAGCTCCGTGTCGCGGTGCTCGAGCCCGGTCGACACCGCCTCCGCGGCGGCGACGGTGGAGACGTACGGCACGTCCTCGTCGACGGCCGCCCGCAGCGACGCCCGTTCGTCGGAGACCAGGTAGTCCACCTCCCCCTCGCGGATCGCCGTCGTCGTGTCTGTCGGCGACAACAGTTCGTAGTGTTCGCCGAACTGCTCGCGCAGTTCGGGGTCGTCGATCTCCACGACGGCCGTCCCCTCCGCGGGGGCGGCGGCGTCGGCGGCGATCTGGGCTTTGTCGTACGCCCGGCCGAACGTCTCGTGGGTGCCCATCACCTCGCCGGTGGACTTCATCTCCGGGCCGAGCCGCGGGTCGGCGTCCGGCAGCCGGTCGAACGGGAGCACGACCTCCTTGACGCTGTACGCCTCCGGTACCTGCTCCGTCGCGTCCAACTCTGCCACCGACTCGCCGGCCATCACCCGAGCGGCGAGTCTGGCGACTGGGACGCCAGTCGCCTTCGACACGAACGGCACCGTCCGCGAGGAACGCGGGTTCGCCTCCAGGACGTACACCTCGCCGGCGCCGTCGCCGTCGGTCTCCCGGACGGCCAACTGGACGTTGAGGAGACCGACCGTGTCCAGCGCGTCCGCGATCTCCTCGACCACCTCCCGGACCCGGGCCTCCGTCGCCGCCGACAGCGACCGCGGCGGGATCACACACGCGGAGTCGCCGGAGTGGACCCCCGCCGACTCGACGTGCTCCATGATCCCGCCCAAGAGGACGTCCTCGCCGTCGGCGACGGCGTCCACGTCCAACTCCACGGCGTCGTCCAGGAACTCGTCGATCAGGATCGGGCGATCCGGCGACACTCGGACGGCCTCGGCGACGTACTCCCGCAGCTCCGCCTCGTCGTGGACGATCTCCATCGCCCGCCCGCCGAGGACGTAGCTGGGCCGAGTGAGCACCGGGTAGCCGATCTCCGCGGCCAACTCGACCGCCTCGTCGACCGACTCCGCGCTGCCACCCTCCGGCTGTTCGATCCCCCGCTCGTCCAACAACCGATTGAACCGGTCGCGGTCCTCCGCGAGGTCCATCGCCTCCGGGCTCGTCCCCAGGATCTCACAGTCCAGGCCCCGACGGTCCAACTCCGCCGCCAACGGCTCCCCGACCTCCACCGAGGTCTGGCCGCCGAACTGCACCGCCACGCCGTCGGCGTCCGTCGCGGCCACGGCGTCGGCGATCTCTTCTGCCGTCAGCGGCTCGAAGAACAGCCCGTCGGAGGTGTCGTAGTCCGTCGACACCGTCTCCGGGTTGTTGTTGACGACGTGCGCGTCCAGTCCTGCCGCCCGGAACGCCTGGACGGCGTGGACCGCACAGTAGTCGAACTCCACCCCCTGGCCGATCCGGATCGGCCCACCGCCGACCACGAGCACGCTGTCCGCGTCGCGGTCGATCCGGAGTTCGTCGCCCGCGGGCCCGACCAACGACGGCGTGTCGGTGTCCCCGTCGGCTGCCGTCCCGGCGGCGTCAGCGTCTTCGGCAACCACTCCTCCGGCGGCGTCGACGAGGTACTCCGGCTGGCGCGCGGAGTAGTAGTACGGCGTCGACGCCGCGAACTCACCGGCACAGGTGTCCACCTGTTTGAACGACCGCCGGGGGACGGTCGTCTCCACGCTGCTCGTGTCCGTGTCGGCGACGGCCGCGATCTCGTCGTTCGTCAGCCCGGCCGCGGCGGCGTCGCCGAACGAGCCCTGCGCGGCGGTCGCCCGGGCGTCCGCGACACGCCGGAACCGCTCGACGTACCACTCGTAGATGCCGGTCGCCTCCACGACGTCGGCCACGTCGAACTCGCGCTCGAACGCCTCGAAGATCGCGTACGGCCGCTCCGGACACGGGCGCTCGAGGTACTGTTCGCGCAGCGTCTCGTCGTCGACGGCCGTCAGGTCGACCGCCGGCTCGTACTCGCTGGAACGGAGCGCCTTCGTCAGCGACTCCTCGAACGTCCGGCCGATCGACATCGCCTCCCCGGTCGACTTCATCGCCGTCGACAGTTCGAACTCCGTCTCGGGGAACTTGTCGATGGGCCACCGCGGCACCTTCGTCACGACGTAGTCGATCGCCGGCTCGAACGCCGCCGTCGTCTCGCCCGTGATCTCGTTGTCGATCTCGTGGAGGCGCTTGCCCAGCGCCACCTTCGCCGTCACCCGGGCGATCGGGTAGCCGGTCGCCTTCGACGCCAGCGCCGACGACCGCGACACCCGGGGGTTCACCTCGACGACCCGGTACTCCCCGCCCGGGGTACCGTCGTCGTGCCAGGCGAACTGGATGTTACACCCACCCTGGATGCCCAGATCGCGGATCACCTCCAAGGCCGCGTCCCGCATCTCCTGGTGACCGTCGTCCGGGATCACCTGCGAGGGGGTGACGACCGTCGACTCCCCGGTGTGGATCCCCATCGGGTCCAGGTTCTCCATGTTGCAGATGATGACACAGGAGTCGTCGGCGTCCCGCATCACCTCGTACTCCAGCTCCACCCAGCCGTCGATGGACTCCGTCACCATCACCTCGCCGTTGCGGGAGAGCCGCAGCCCGTGGCGGGCGCGTTCCTCCAGTTCCTCGCGGTCGTGAACGACACTGGAGCCCTGCCCGCCCAGCGTGTACGTCGTCCGGACGATCACCGGGAGCCCGCCGACGGCCGCGACCGCGTCGTCGAGTTCCGACGGGTCCGTGATCGTCTGCGAGCGGGGCACGGGCTGGCCCAGCCGTTCCATCCGGTCGCGGAACCGGTCGCGGTCCTCCGTCGCGTAGATCGTCTCCAGGGGTGTCCCCATGATCTCGACACCGTACTCGTCTAACACCCCCTGTTCTGCGAGCTCTGCGGTGACGTTCAACCCCGTCTGGCCGCCGAGCCCGGCGATCACGCCGTCCGGCTCCTCCGCGGCGATCACCTCCGCGATGGAGTCGGGCGTGATCGGCTCGATGTACACCCGGTCTGCGGTCTCCGGGTCCGTCATGATCGTCGCCGGGTTGGAGTTGACCAACACCACTCGTGCGCCCTCCTCCTGGAGGGCGCGACACGCCTGTGCCCCGGAGTAGTCGAACTCCGCCGCCTGTCCGATCTGGATCGGGCCGCTCCCCACGAGCAGGATCGTCCGTCCGTCGTCCATTACCCCGTGGTGGTCCGTGTATCGTAATAAGACCCGCGAATCTGAGACGCGATTCGAAGTAGATTACGAATTTCGAAAGACACGGCCGGCCGTGGGGTGGTGACGGCCGGTGTGCGGGCCGCTCCGGTCGGGTGTCGCGAGACACTCCGCCTCGGGGACGAGCCCGCAGCCGCCGGTCAGTCGGCGGTCGCCTCCCCGCCGTCGGCGGCCGCGGGCGTCCCGGCCGGCGTCTCGGCCGACTCGGTCGCGGCGGTCTCGGTGGGGTCGGTGAACGCCGACCGGTGCACGGAGACGAAGTAGACGTACGGCGTCTTCGCCATCACGTCGACGAAGCTGATCAGCAGCGTGACGCCGATCGTCTCGACGTAGCCCAACCCGAGCGGGCCAGCCGCCCAGACGACCGGGTAGACGACCCACAACAGTCCGACGTGGTTCTGCAGCACCTCGAACAACCGTCGACGGGAGCCGCTCCGCTCGGCGGCCACGTCCGGTAACACGCCGTACAACGCGTACAACAGCCCGACGTAACACAGCGACGAGGTTGCGAACGCCGCCAGCCGGGTCGTCCCGCCCGTGACGACGCCCGCCCAGCCGACGACGACCATCGCCACGTCGACGGCGACGATCCACCCGGTCGTCCGCCGACTCGCGCCAGCGACGTGGGCGGTGTAGCCGATCAACACCGGCGTGGTGACGAGCCAGTCGACGTACCGCGGCACCGGCACCGTGACGCCACCGACGGAGACGAACCCGACGTCCAGCGCCATCAGCGCGTACGCGACTGCGGCCGCCACGGGAATCACCGCGATCCAGACGAACGCCCCGCGCTCGCGGGTCGCGGCGTCGCTGTCTGCCCACAGCCGGTACCAGACCACGGCACCCAACGCCATCCCGACGACACCCAGCGACAACGAGACCGTCTCGGCGGTCACCACCGTCGATCACCCCCGTCGGACCGCACGGCCGCCGGCTCCGCGTCGCCGGTCGCGGGCGACGGCTGGCCGTCGACCGCCAGGTCGAACCGGGCCAACTCCCCCGTCAGGTCGCTCGTCCGTGCCCGGAGCTCGTCGCTCGTGTCGAGCACCGCCTCGACGGCGTCGCCAGCCGTGTCCGTCGCCGAGACGACCGCCTCCGTGTTCTCCGCGATCGTGTCACCCACCGCGGCCACCTCGTCCACCTTGCTCGTGAGCCGTTGGGTCGAGGTGGCCTGTTCGTCGGTCGCGTCCGCGATCTCGGCGACCCCGTCGTCGATCCGGCCCACCGTCTCGGAGACCCGTTCCATCTCCGACACCGCACTCCGGGTCGTCTCCACGCTCCCGGCCAACGACTCGCTGGTCGTCCCGATCTGGTCGGTCGCGGCGCGCGTCTCCGCCCGCAGTTCCTCGATCGTATCGCCGATGGCGTCCGCCTGCTCGGCCGTCTCCTCGGCGAGACTCTTCACCTCGCTCGCGACGACTGCGAACCCGTCGCCGCCACCGCCGTTCCCGCCGGCCCTGGCGGCCTCGATCGAGGCGTTCAACGCCAACATGTTCGTCTGTTCGGCGATGTCGCCGATGATCTCGGCGACCTCGGTGATCTCCGCCGTGCGCTCGTCGACCCGTTCGATCCGGTCGACGGCGTCGGCCATCTCCGACTGGACCGTCTCGACCGTCTGGATCGCCTCGCCGGCGGTCGTCTGTGCCTCGTCGGCCGCCTCCGCGGCCGCGGTCGTCTCGCGGGCCACCTCGTCGGTCGTGGCGGCGATCTCCTCTGCCGTCGCCGAGAGGTCGTCCATCTCGTTGGTCGCCTCGCGGAGCTGGTGTCGTTGGTCGTCGACTGCCGTCGTCGTCTGTTCGGTGGCCGCCTCGACGTCCTCGGTGCCCGTCCCGATCTCCTCGGCGGCGTCCGCCACCGCGACGGTGCCGTCGTCGACCGCCTCCGCGAACGACACCACCTCCGCCAACGCCGCCTCCAGCTCGTCGAGAGTGGTGTTGAACTGCTCGCCGATCACCTCCATCGACTCGAACTCCTCGGTCGCTTCCACCTGCTCGACGTCGATCCGGCTGGAGAGATCACCCGTCGCGGCCTCCGCCATCGTCTCCGCGTACTGCTCCGCGATCTCCCGGTGTTGTCTGGCCAGCGTCCGTGCCTCCTCGCGTGCCGCCTCCGCCTCCTCGCGTGCCGTCTCGGCCGCCTCGATCCGGTCGGCCAGCTTCCGCCGCATCCGGTCGACGGAGTCGGCGACCCGCCCGAACTCGTCGGTCCGGTCCGTCTGGACGCGTTCTCCGAACTCTCCGTCGGCGATGGCCGCCGTCCGCCGTTCCAGGAACCGGAGCGTCGTGACCGTCGCCGTCCCCGTGATCGACCCGAGGACGAGCAACCCGACGAGCCCCGACAACACCGTCGTCGCGACGCTCCCGGTCACTACCCCAGTGGCGACGATCACCCCTCCGACGCCCGTGTAACCGACTGCCAGCTTCACCCCGTATCTGTCTCGCACAGGTCGTGGCATAAATCTCCGGTTCCTCCGCCCACCACTTCAGCGTTCTCGACGATTTATCAAAAATGATAGATAGAGCACCGTTCGTTCGATAAGTACAGAATTTCTACAGAAGTTCGAGCTGAGCAGAGACAAAGGTTTCTGTCCCAGTCGCACACGGCCTTCCGGCGCGGTCGACACCGACTGTTGGGGGGTAGCTCACCCCTCCAGCGCGGCGTGAGGGTCCTCCTCGTCCAACACCGCCTCGTAGAACGCGCGGTGGTCGTCCGCGACCGCCTCCCAGCCGCGTTCCTCGTACTCGACGGGTCCCTCGGCGGCGAGACCCCGTTCGATCCCGGCGGCGATGCTCGTCGAGTCGCGGTCGACGGAGATCAGACAGTCGTCGGGCAGCACCTCGGCGGCACCACACTCCGTCGAGACGACGCGGGTGCCGGCCGACAGCGCCTCCACGACCGTGATCCCGAACGGCTCCGACCGGGACGGGGAGACGAACAGATCCGCGGAGGCGTAGTAGTCCGGCAGCTCCGCCTCCGGGACGAAGCCGACGAACTCCGTCCGGTCGGCGACGCCGGCGAGTTCGGCGAACTTCCGGAGCTGTGCGGTGAGGTGGCCGGTGCCGCCGACGACCAGGGTCACGTCGTCCCGGCGCAGCTCCGAGAGGGCGTACAGGAGGTACTCGATCCCCTTCTGGTCCGTGTGACGACCGACGAAGAACAACATCGGCCCGTCGATCCCCAGTTCCGCCTTCACGTCGCGATCGCTCGGCTCCACCCGTGGGAACCCGTTGTGGATCACCGCCGCCTCCCCCTCGTACTCCCGGCGGAGCTTCCGGGCGGTGTAGTCGCTGACGGCGATCAGGTGGTCCGAGCGGTTGACCACCCGGCGTTCCGTCCGGCGCTCCCGGTCGGGCGGCTCCGCGTTCCGGTCGGACGACAGCGAGTGGAACGTCGTGACCCAGGGGACGCCGTGTTCCGACTGTGCGCGCGAACCGGGGTTGTAGCCGAACCAGTCGTGCGTGTGGATCAGGTCCGCGTCGGCGGCGTGGTCGACGAACGTCTCCGACAGCTGCCCGATGCGGGTGACGATGTCCCCGTCGCCGGTCTCGACGCCGTGAATCCCCGGACGGTCTGCGGGGGCGTACTCCGCAGGCAACACGAGTTCCACCGTCACCTCCTCGTCCGAGGTGAACTGCTCGTACAGCTCCCCGACGGCCGTGTCGAGCCCGCCGGTGACGTTCGGTGGGAACCCCCATCCCAGCATCAGCACGGTGTAGCTCATCGTCTCCCTCGTGGCGAGGCTCCCACTTAATGGGTCGCACGGGAGCGACACACGAGCTCGGGCCCGGAACGCGACTCTCCGGTCGTCACCGCGAGCCCGTGACGGCTCTGTCCGGGCGGGAACTGACGGGTGGATTCGACGGGAGTCCCGGAGTACGTCTGTCCGCGAAGCGGGCGACGACCCCCACGGACCGACCGCAGCCGATCCGACACGACTCGCCGTCGGCTCCTCGACGCTGGCGTCCTCGTCGTCCGTCTCCGACCCGACGCTCCGACCGGACGACGAACTCGCGGCCTCCGACGGTCGCCACGCCGACCGACCGGAGCGGGGTGGCTCGAGACGAGCCACTCGATTCCAGGGCCTGGGAACCACACCACGGTATTAGGTGGGCCTGCCCGCAACGAGCGCGTAGGTGTCTCAGATGGCTGCCAGCCCCCGCGAGACGGAGACGGACACGGACCGGGCGGAAGCCGCCGCGGCGGAGTCGGCGCTCGTCGGCTACCTCGAGCCGCGGTCCGACGGACCGGACGCCTACACCGTCGCGCCGGCCGACGCCGACGACGCTGACCTCGTCACGAACTGGCTCACCGTCTCCGCCGACGTGCTGCGGGACCTCTCGGAGATGCGGTGAGTTTCGTCCGAATCGCACACAGCCCGTCATAACTGTTCTGTCCGCTCTCACCGACTCGATATCGTCGTGGGGTGTGAGGTGTGGCCGCGAGAACCGTCGGCCGTGGAGTACCTCGTAGCGGTCGACGGCTCGTCGGACAGCGACCCGGCGGTTCGACACGCCGGGCGGCTCGCGGCGGCGACGGACGGACGCGTCTGGGTCGTTCACGCCGTCACCCCGCGGGAGTACGCCGCGGCGTGTTCCCCGGCGCCGACGGACGACAGCCGGTCCCCGGACATCGAGACGGCGGCGGCGCGCGGCGAGACCGCCGTCTCGGAGGCGGCCGCGCGGCTCCGAGGTGACGGCGTCACGGTTCCCGACACGCACCTCCTGTACGGGGAGCCGACGGAGACGATTCCGACGTTCGCCCGCGAACGGGCCGACGAGATCGTCGTCGGTCACCGTGGGCAGTCGAGCGCCTCGGACCGGGTCCTGGGTAGCGTCGCGGTCGGGCTGCTCGACCGGACGGACGTGCCGGTCACCGTCGTGGGGTAGCCCGAGGCGTACGGTTCATGTCGCCGGCGACGCTACGACGGGTATGACACGCCAGGCGGACGGCAACGAGGCGACGGACGACGGGACGGGCGCGACCGCGCGAGTGCTCGTCGGACTGACACTGTTCGCGGGGCTGATCGCACTCCTCGGAATCGCCGCGGTGTGGGCGTTCGCCTACGGCCCGTTGGCCTGACCGTCGCCGTCCGTGTCGTCCCCGTCGTAACACGCGGCGTCGACACGCGCGTCGTACAGCCGGGTCAGCAGGCTCGTCACCGGGCCGCCGCCGACGGCGACGCCGTCGACCGTCTCGACCGGCCGGATCTCTCGGATCGAGGAGGTGAGGAACGCCTCCTCGGCGTCGCGCACGTCGTCCGGCTCGAACCGCCCCTCCGTCACCGGGATCCCCTCCGACTCGGCGATCTCCACCACGGTCTCGCGGGTGATCCCCGGCAACACCGGCCCCTCCAGCGACGGCGTGTACAGCCCCCGTTCGTCGACGAACCAGAGGTTCGCCGCCGCCGCCTCCGCGACGTACCCCTCCCCGTCCAACACGAGCGCCTCGTCGGCGTCGCTCACGCGTGTCTCCAATCGCGCCAGAATCGGGTTGAGGTAGTTGTGGGTCTTCGCGCCCGCCGGGAGCGCGCGGTCGGGAACGCGACGGGTCTTGGCCGTCTGGAGCCGCGCCGGCTCCCCCCACGCCCGGTCCCCGTCGCTGCCGCCCGGCGCGAGCGGCGACACCGTCACGACGACCGTCGGGTCCGGGTCCGTCGGCGGAGTCAGCCCGCGCGTGTCCGGGCCGCGGGTGACGGACAGCTTCACCGCGGCCTCCCGGAGGTCGTTCGCGGCGACCGTCTCCACGATCCGGCCGCGGAGCGCGGCGTCCGACAGGGGCACCGGCAGCGACAGCGCCTCGGCGGACGCGCGGAGGCGGTCGGCGTGGGCGTCCCACCGGAACGGGACGCCGCCGTACACCCGGATCGTCTCGAACACGGCGTCGCCGTACGCGAACCCGCGGTCGTGGACGCTCACCGTCGCCTCGTCGGCCGCGACCAGTTCCCCGTCGACGTGGTACTGCAGGTCTCCCGTCGCCTCCTCGGCCATCGTCCGTGAGTCGTCGCCGGCGAAGGTGAATCCAGCGGCTCCCACCAGCGGGTACTCGGCTCCGAGTCGTCTTTCTGGGATTCCGGAACTGCGGGTAGATTTAAGCCCGTCCCACGGAACGATGCGGCTACATGACTGACTCGGAGCCACAACTGGAGGCACGACTCGCCGAGCAGGACTCCTTCGAGCCGCCGGAGACGTTCGTCGAGGACGCGAACGTCACCGATCCGGAGATCTACGAGACGTTCGAGGCGGAGTGGCCGGACTGCTGGGAACGGGCGGCCGAACTGTTGGACTGGGAGGAGTCGTACGACCAGGTGTTGGACGACTCGAACCCGCCGTTCTTCGAGTGGTTCACGGGCGGCTCGCTGAACGCCTCCGCGAACTGTCTCGACCGTCACCTGGACGAGCGGGGCGACGAGACGGCAATCGAGTGGGTGGGAGAGCCGACCGAGGAGGCCAACCGGACGTACACCTACCGGGAGCTGCACGATCGCGTGAACGAGTTCGCGGCCGGGCTGCGGGAGCTGGGGGTCGAGGCGGACGACGTGGTGACGCTGTACATGCCGATGATCCCGGAGCTCCCGATTGCGATGCTGGCGTGTGCGCGGATCGGTGCCCCCCACAGCGTCGTGTTCGCGGGCTTCTCCGCCGAGGCGTTGGCGACCCGGATGGAGGCGGCCGACTCCTCGTACCTCGTCACCTGTGACGGCTACTACCGCCGCGGGGACCCGTTGGACCACCTCGACAAAGCCGAGACCGGGCTGGCGGACGTGAGCCACGAGACGACGACGGTCGTGGCCGACCGGCTCCGCGACGGCGACGGATTCGGGCACGACCTCGGTCCAGACGAGTACGACTGGGACGAGTTGATGGCCGCCCACGAGGGGGCGACGGTGGATCCGGTCTCCCGTGACGCCGAAGACATGTTGTTCCTGATGTACACCTCCGGGACGACCGGACAGCCGAAGGGGGTGAAACACACGACCGGCGGGTACCTCTCGTGGACGGCCTGGACCTCGCAGGCGGTGTTGGACGTGAAGCCCGAGGACACCTACTTCTGTTCTGCGGACATCGGGTGGATCACCGGCCACAGCTACATCGTCTACGGCCCGCTCGCGCTCGGGACGACGACGATGATGTACGAGGGGACGCCGGACTACCCGGAGCAGGATCGGCTGTGGGAGATCGTCGAGGAGTACGAGGCGACGCAGTTGTACACCGCGCCGACGGCGATCCGGGCGTTCATGAAGTGGGGGACGGAGTACCCCGATCGACACGACCTGTCGTCGCTGCGACTCCTGGGGACGGTCGGCGAGCCGATCAACCCGCGGGCCTGGAAGTGGTACTACACACACGTCGGCGGCGAGGAGTGCCCGATCGTCGACACCTGGTGGCAGACGGAGACGGGTGGCATGATGGTGACGACGCTTCCGGGTGCCAAGACGATGAAGCCGGGCGCGGCTGGCCCGCCGTTGCCGGGCGTGGACGCGCAGGTCGTCGGCCCGGACGGTGAGCCCGTCGAGGCGGGGCAGGCGGGCTACCTCACGGTCCAACGGCCGTGGCCGGGGATGCTCCGGACGCTGTACCGCAACGACGAGCGGTACGTGCAGGAGTACTGGGCGGAGTACTCTGACACCGACAGCGACGACCCGGACGACTGGGTGTACTTCCCGGAGGACGGGGCGAAGGTGGACGAGGACGGCTACGTCACAGTGCTCGGACGCGTGGACGACGTGGTGAACGTCTCCGGCCACCGGCTGGGGACGATGGAGATCGAGTCGGCGATCGTCGGCGTCGAGGGGGTCGCGGAGGCGGCCGTCGTCGGCGGCGACCACGAGATGAAAGGTGAGGCCGTCTACACGTACGTCATCACGGAAGACGGGCAAGCGGAGACGGAGGCGTTCCGCGAGGAGATCGTCGCCGCAGTCGAGGACGCGATCGGCCCGATCGCGCGGCCGGAGTCGGTCGTGTTCACGCCGGAACTCCCGAAGACGCGCTCGGGGAAGATCATGCGGCGATTGTTGGAGGATCTGGCGAACGACGAGGAACTGGGTGACACCTCGACACTCCGGAACCCGGAGGTCGTGGAGAATCTGGAGTAGGGAGACGGCTCGGTCGTCGGGTTGTCCCTCTCGCGGCACCCATTAGTCGCTGCAGCACGCGCACGCGGACAGTCCGCACGGTGAGCCACCGCTCGTGTATCAGTCCGCAGTAACGACGGGCCCCAGAGATTACAAATGGAGACGGCAGCGGTGATGTATGGCAGTCGACTCGGAGGACGCCGAGCCCGAGGAAGGCCCCGACGAGGTGCTCCTCGGGAACGGCGACACGCTCTCCGAGCGAGTCGACCAGATCGATCTCGACGCGCTCGACGAGGAGGACACCTGCACGACCGACGAACTCCGGGACCGCCTGGACCTCTGACTCCCCCGGTCGGAGGGGTGCAGCACGACCGGAGTCGAACCCGTCGTCGTTATCGAAGAGTGACTGCAGACGACCTGTCCGGTGATGTCTTCACCGACGAAGTCACTGCCGAGGTTCTCGAAGACATCGGCGACCTGGAGGAGAAACTCACAGTTGGGACCGGTCGCCGACTGACGCGGTGGAGATTCTGACGACACAGACGACGAGGAACTCTACAGACGCCGACAGGGCGACTTTCGACTCTTCTTCGTCCGTGACGGATCGACGCTGTACTGTATCGGAGCCGGCCCTCGTCCGACCGCGTACGACCGCGATCTAGACACGATCGAAGCACGGGCGGAGACCGTCACAGATCGGGACGGCGAGTGAGACTCCCGTCTCCGACGTTGTCCGGTCCCGCCACGGATCGAATCAGTACGGCCACGATCCGTGACCCGCTCGATACGAGCGAGGGGAGCGCGGACGACTCCGAGAAGATCAGTCGTGGAGCGGTAGCGGTGCGGTGGCGGTGCGGGACAGCACTGGAATCGGGACGCGAGCGAGGCCCGTAGGGCCGAGCGAGCGCTCTTTTTGCTCGAGCTTTTTACCGTGAGTGGTGGGCGCCGCAGGCGCGCACCCGACGGAGAGAAGACCGGTCAGTGGTGAAAGAACCGAATCTTCGGCTCGTCGCCGCCGCCGACGGGCTGGAAGCAGACCCGGTCGAACCGTTCGTTGGGTTCGAGGTTGACCATGAGCCCGCCGGTGTGGTCGGTGACGGAGTGGTAACCGTCACCACAGACGGGACAGTCGTCTGGCGAGTCACCCGGTTCGTGGCAGGCACCGGTGCCGGCAGGCGGGACGGTCGGGTCGTCGCCGTCACTCGGATCCGACATACGCCGGGAGAGGTTCGGGGCGGTGAAAAGTAACCCGACGGGCTACCGGAGACTGTTAAGCGTTTCCCGTGTTCACGGGGGGTGAATTCCTCGGCTCCGGTTTATAGAGAACAGTGACGGAGAGGTATCCGAGAGATGCAACGCAGTCTCGTTCCCGTACTGACACTAGTACTGATGGCGGCGGCGATCCCCGCCGGGACGGCTCCGGCGGCGGCGGACGGCTTCGTCTCGGTCTCGACGGCGGTGGAGCCGTCACAGCCGGTCCCAGAAGAGGAGTTCACGATACAGACGACGATCAGTTCCTCCAGTGACACGACGACGGACTACCGACTCGTGGAGGCGGAGGTGCGACGCGGCTCCGGGCCGAACGCGGACCTCGTCTCCGAGGAGGGGTACCGTGCCGGGATCGGTCCCGGCACTAGAACGACGGTCGACGTCGACGCGACACTCAACGAGTCGGGCACCCACGAGGTGTTCGTTCGGCTGATCTTCCGCGACGGGACGGGCGACCGGCGGGTTCTGGTCCAGCCGGTGACGGTCCAGGTGATCGAGGGCCACCCGCAGACGGACGTGTCGACGGACGCGGCGCTGCCGGGTGACGACCAGACGATGACCGTCGGCGTCTCCAACGGGCTGGAGGCGGCCGTCAACAACGTGGAGTTGACCGTGGACAGCGACACCGTGGAGATTCGCAACCCGCGGCGCGTCGTGGCGACGATCGGCACGGGCGCGTCGATGTCGTTCGACTTCCGCACGACGCCGGCCGCGGAGACGACTCAGCCGGTGAACGTGACTGTCCGTTACACCTACGAGGGCGACCGGCGTGAGACGACGTACGAGCTCACGCCCGACTTCACGCCGACGAGCGACGTGGAGCACCCGCAGGTGGCGGTCGACACCGAAGCGGGCGAGCCGGGAGAGTCCCGGACGGTCTCGGTCAACCTCTCGAACGGGCTGGAGCAGACAGTCCGCAACGTGGAGCTACGACTCGCGGGTGACCGGATCGACGTGAGTGACACGCGTCGGGTGTCGGCTGCGGTGTCGGGCGGCGCGACCGAGACGTTCGAGTTCACGGTCACGCCGGAGGCGGAGACGAGCCTCCCGGTCAGAATCGAGCTCGCGTACACGACCGACGGTGAGCGCCGTGGGGTGGACTACGAGCTGCAGACGGACTTCAGTTCGGACGTCGAACCGACGGAGCACCCACAGCTCCAGCTGGACGTACAGGAGGCAGTCCCCGGAGCGACCCGATCGGTGAACGTCACGGTCGCCAACGGGCTGGAGCAGGGCGTACGCCAGGTGGGCGTGACGGTGTCTTCACCGGCAGTGAGGTTCAACTCGAACGAGCAGGTGCGGTCGACGCTCCAGGCCGGCGGGACCACACAGCTCCAGTTCTCGGCGGTCGCCGAGGAGGCCGGCAACTACCCGGTGAACGTGACGCTGGTGTACCGTGACGACGGTGTGCAACAGCGCGTCACTCGAACGTTCCAGGCGGACTTCAGTGCGCCCTCGAACCCCGGGCAGATCACACTGACCGGCGTCGAGGCGGTCGCGCGCGGCGACACCGTCGAGTTGTCGGCGACCGCGAGCAACGTCGGATCGGAGTCGGTCGACTCCGTCGTGGTGACGATCCCCGACTCGGCGGACGTGACCGGGACGGACTACTTCGTCGGCGGCGTCGACGCCAGCGACTTCTCGTCGTTCACGGTGTCGACGACGGCCGGCGAGAACGTCTCTACGCTCCCCGTTGAGGTGACGTACGTGGTCGACAACGTCGAGAAGACACTCACGGCGGAGGTCCCCGTCCAGCGACAGACGATCCAACGGCCGAGCCGCTCGTCGAGCAGCGGTGGGGGCGTTCCGCTTATCCCCATTGCGGCCGTGGGCGTACTCGTGATCGTGTTGGCGGTCGCGTACCGGGTTCGGGGGTGACTCTCGTGCCGGGAGACGAACCGACGGACGACGCGACACGCGCGGACGGTGGGACGGAGTCAGCCGGGGACGACGCCCCGGCCACCGGCGGGTTCGACCGGAAGTCGGCCGGCGACGTGGAGGCAGTCATCCCGGACGACTCCATCCTCCGCGGGCGCAACGTCGTCAAGGAGTACCAGACGGGTGACCAGCTCGTCAGAGCGCTGAAGGGGATCGACTTCGGAATCGCCCCGGGCGACTTCGTCGCCGTCGTCGGTCCCTCCGGCAGCGGGAAGTCGACGTTGTTGAACCTCCTGGGACTCCTCGACGTGCCGACCCGCGGCGAGGTGACGCTGGAGGGGCGAGACGTGGCGTCGTTCGACGACGCCGAGCGCACCCGCCAGCGCAAACAGGTGATCGGCTTCGTCTTCCAGAGCTTCTACCTGATCCCGACGCTGACGGCCCTGGAGAACGTCGAGATGCCGCGGATGCTCGACCGGACGCCGGAGAAGACTCGTCGGCGGGCCACGGAGCTGTTGGAACGCGTCGGACTCGGTGACCGACTGGACCACTACCCGGACGAGCTGTCGGGCGGACAGAAGCAACGCGTCGCCATCGCGCGGTCGCTCATCAACGACCCGCAACTGTTGTTGGCAGACGAGCCGACCGGGAACCTCGACCGCGACACCGGCGACCAGATCCTCGACCTGTTCGACGAGCTCCGGGAGGAGGAGGGAGTGGCGGTAGTGACCGTCACCCACGACGACTACGTCGCACAGGCCGCAGACCGCGTAGTCAACCTGATCGACGGTGAACTCCGCGAGAGCGGTGACGCCGCACAGGGCGCTGCCAGAGGCCCAGAGCCGGACGGGGGTGACACGGGGTGAGTCTGCTCCGGCGACTGACGGCACAGGTTCCGACGGTCGTGCTGGCACGTCGGAACGTCTCGCGTGCGACCACCCGTTCGGCGCTGGCGGTGCTGGCGATCGTCATCGGCGTCGTCGCAATCGGCGGGATCGGCGTCGGCGGCGAGGCGTTCAAACAGGACCAACTGGCGGCCTACGAGGGGTTCGGCGGGACGGCGACGGTGACGCCGGTGTTTCGCCCGGGCGACCCCGGGGGCCGGACGTTCGACGAACAGGAGATCAACCGCATTCGACAGGCGGCCGGCAGCGGTGAGATCGTCAAGACACGCTCGTTCAACGGGCTCGTGAACGGTCCGGACGGCGACCCGATCGTCTTCGCCAGCTCGACCGGAATCGACGATCCGTCGAAGTTCTACGAGGCGAAGGCGGGTGAGATTCCGGAGAACTTCGACCGGACGGTGGTCGTCGGCTCGGGGTTCGCCGACTCGAACGACGTGTCCGTCGGCGACAAGCTCCGGCTCGTCGGCGAGATCGACAAGGAGTACCGCGTCTCGGCGGTGCTGAAAGAACAGGGGAGTGGTGACCCGTTGCGGGCCGACCGCAGCGTGTTCGTCCCCAACTCCCAGTTCGACCGAGAGACGTACGACCGGCTCATCATCCAGGCGAACGTCCAGGTCGCCGGGATCGAGACGGTCGCCGAGAACGTCCGGTCGGAGCTGAACGGCCGGCAAGACACCGTCTCCGTGACGACGAGCCAGAGCCGGAAGGAGCAACAGGAACAGCAGTTCGAACTGATCAACCAGTTCCTGCTGGGGATCAGCGGGATCTCGCTCCTGGTCGCCGCGGTGACCATCGCCAACACGATGCTGATGTCCGCCATCGAGCGCGAGGGTGAGATCGGCGTCCTGCGTGCGGTGGGCTACTCGAAGTTCGCGGTCGTCCGGCTGCTCGTCGCGGAGGCGACGTTGCTGGGCGTCCTCGGTGTCGCCATCGGCGCGCCCGTGGCGCTCGGTGTCGGTGTCGTCGCCAACGAACTGCTCGTCGGCAATCCGTTGGCGTTCACCGAGACCGGCCTGTGGTACATCGGCGTCGGCGTCGCGTTCGGCGTGTTGACCGCCCTCGTGGGCGGACTGTACCCCGCCTGGCGGGCGGCGAACAAACGACCCGTGGAGGCGTTAGGATGAGCGGAGACGGTCTGTTGTACCGGTTGTTCGGCCGCGTCCCGGCGCTCGTGATCGCCCGCCGGAACATCTCGCGGGCGAAGACCCGGTCGGCGTTGGCGGCGCTGGCGATCGTCATCGGTGTCGTCGCCATCGGCGCCATCGGCGGCGGCAGCGTCGCGTTCAAGCAGAGCACGTTCGAGCTGATTCAGGATCAGGGCGCCAACAACGTCTACGTCCAGCCGGGCTTCGACGCGGACGACCGCACGTTCGACCGCGAGGAGCTCCTCGCGATCCGCGAGACGGTCGGTGCCGAGGGGGTGGTCGGCAACTACGGCGGGAGCGCACAGTTCCGGGAGCGTGCCGGCCGACGGACGGACGTGAGCACGACGTACACGGAAGACCCTCGGGTGTTGTACGAGATCGGCCGCGGGGAACTGCCGGTCAACTGGCGCAACAGCGTCGTGATCCGCGACGAGTTCGCCCGCGAGCACCGGCTGGGCGTCGGTGACCGGATCACGTTGTTCGTCGAAGAGGATCTCGGCGGCCAGACGGTCACCCGCAAGCGCACCTACCGAGTGTCTGCCGTGTTGGCGCCGACGAGTCAGTTCGGCGCCAGCGAGGTGTTCCTCCCGATGGAGCAGGCTCCGGCGGACGCCTTCACGGAGGTGCAGATCGCGGCGGCGGACGCGACCGCCGCCGAGTCGATCGCCGACGAACTGGACCGGGAGTTCAACGGGCGGGAGTCCGAGCTGTTCATCCTAGAGCTGTCGTCGCTCGTCAACTTCTTCAAGAACCTTGTCAACTCGATCAACCTGTTCCTGGTTGCGCTGGGGTCGATCTCGTTGATCGTGGCCGGCGTCGCCATCGCCAACACGATGCTGATGGCCGTCATCAAGCGCCGGGAGGAGATCGGCGTCTTACGGGCCGTCGGCTACCAGCGCGGCGACGTGTTGCGGGTGTTGTTGGTGGAGTCGGCGATGCTGGGCGCCATCGGCACGGCCGTCGGGGTGGTGTTGGCGACCGTGGCGACGATGATCGCCAACCAGATCTTCCTCGGTGGTCCGTTCGCGTTCACCCGGGAGGCGTTGCTGTACCTCGGTGGCTCGGCGGTGTTCGGAGTGTTGATCAGTCTGATCGCCGGGATCTACCCGGCTTGGCGGGCGGCCAACGACCGGCCGGTGGAGGCGCTCCGGGGGTAGTCAGAGCCCGGCCGGCCCGTTCTCGTCCGCGCGGTCACGGTACACCCGCAACAGCTCTTCGAGAATCATCCCCGGGCGGTCCGTGGCGTCGTAGTTCTCGTCGATGTACGCCTCTGCGGCCTCGAAGTCGTTGCGGAGCCCGTACTGTCGCACCGTGATGACGGCGTCGAGGAAGTCTCGGCCGCCGTCGGCTCCCAACAGCCGCGGTTGTTCGTCCAAGTCGAGTTCGTCCTTCAGCTCTCCGTAGTTGAACGTGGAGGGGTCGTACTCGTCGTCGACGAGCGCCAGGACGTACTCGGCGGAGAAGCGATAGAACTCCGACTTGCTCTCGAACACCCCGTTCTCGACGAGACTGTCGATCTCGTCGACGACCTCGTCGGGGTACCGCACGGTGTCCTTCGCCATACTCGTCTCTACCGGAGATTCACGGCGTGCGGTAAAGAAAGTTCGGGGGAGGACGCCCCACTGGCCCGTCAGCCCGCTCCGACGCCTGCTGGCGGTTTTCACGGCGTCAGACGGGCGTCAGACGCCGAGCAGACGCGCGGCAGACGCGAAACTGACGATATCGGTGCGCCCGGAGGCCACGCCACTCACTCTCGGCGTCGGGACAGCAGTGCCGCCACCGCGACGGCGACCACCGCGACGACGAATCCGAAGCCGGCCGCACCGACGGCCGTCCCCGTCGAGGTGGTCGTGGTGGCGACGAGCGTCGTCGGTGTCACGCCCACACGTCTACCGGCCGACGACAAGTACTTTGCCCGTCCGCTGTCGGGGTGGGTCGGATAGACACGCATTTGACCGACGACGCCGTACTCTGGAACGTGCAGGTCGTCGGCTACGCCACCCCGGAGACGGGACTGTACGTCGCCCGCGAGCGCGACGGCGAGCGGCAGGTGACGTTCGAGCCGTTGGAGCCCGGTCGGGAGCTGTCGTGGTCGCTGGGGGAGCGCCACTGTGCCGGGGTCGTCACCGACGGTGGACACCGGTCGTGTGACGCTCCGGCGGCGCCACACTGCGACCACCACACGTCGACGTGGGTGTGTGCTCGCTGCACCGGAACGTGTCTCAAAGACGAGATGGACTGTTACGACGACCACGCGATCTACCTCGCGGCGTTCCCGCCGGCGGCGTTCAAAGTCGGGGTCACCCGGCGCGAACGGCTGGAGACCCGGCTGCGCGAACAGGGTGCCGTCAGGGCCGCTCACCTCCGGACGGTCGAGAACGGCCGGATCGCCCGCGAGATCGAAGCCGGGGTCGCGGAGACGATGTCCGACCGCGTCCGGGTGTCGACGAAGGTCGACGGGCTCGGCCGTGCCGTCGACGAGACGGCCTGGACGGAACTGCTGTCGGAGTTCGACCCGCGAGAGACGTTCACCTTCGACTACGGGCTGTCGTTGGACGAGCGCCCGGTGGCGGAGACGCTCGCCAGCGGCACCGTCCGGGGTGCCCGTGGCCGCGTGGCCGTGTTGGACCGCAGCGGGACGGCGTACGCCGTCGACCTCCGGGATCTCGTCGGCTACGAGCTCCGGTCGGAGACGGACGACCGACAGCTCCAGTCCAGCCTGGGTGCGTTCTGACCGCCAGACGGGACGGCAAATTCTCGCCTCAGAGGAAGCCTTTTGAGTGGAATGCCCCGAACGTTACTTCACAGGTGTCAACAGGTGTCACACAGTGATCGGTCGATCAGAGACGACGTACGGGAGCTCGCGGCGCTGCTGGGCGACGTGGTAGAGCGGCAGGCTTCGCGGGAGGCGTTCGAGACGGTCGAGGGACTGCGGACGGACGCGATCGACTACCGTCGTGGGGAGCTCGACAGCCGTGATCCGCTGCGCGAACGACTCTCCGGGCTGGATCCGGAGACGGCCCGGACGGTCGCCCGGACGTTCGGGAGCTACTTCGAGTTGGTCAACCTCGCCGAGGAACGCCAGCGGGTCCGGACGGTGCGGGCCGGACGGGCGGCGGAGGAGCTGCCCGACGGCGTCGACGCGGCCGCGGCCGCGCTCGCGGACGCCGACCCGGAGGTAGCGCGGCAGGCGCTTGCGGACGTGTCCGTCGAGCCGACGTTCACGGCTCACCCGACCGAGGCCCGCCGCAAGACTGTGAAAGCGAAGCTCCGTCGGGTCGCGGACGCGGTCCGAGAGTTGGACGAGCGCCGGCTGACGGACGAGGAGGAGGCGGCCGTCTGGGCGGACGTGGAGGCAGTCGTCGAGAGCCTCTGGTCGACCCGTCAGGTGCGCGAGCGACGGCCGACGCCCGGCGACGAGGCGCGCAACGTCCGGTGGTACCTGGAGGGGCCGTTGTACGACGTGTTGCCGGAGCTGTACACGGACCTCTCCGACCGGCTGGCCGAGCACGGGGCCGACCTCTCCGTCCCGTCCGTGCTGTCGTTCCGGTCGTGGGCGGGCTCCGACCGTGACGGCAACCCGTACGTCACCGTCGAGACGACCAGCGAGACGCTGGCGAGTCAACGGACGGCCGTGTTGGAACGGTACGACGAGGAGCTGGCGGCGCTGGCGGGGGCGGTCAGCGGCGACAGTGACCGGATCGAACACACGGAGGCGTTCGAACGGGTGCAGACGGCCCACCGAGAGGCGTTGCCGACGGTCGCCGAGCGCGCCGCGGAGGCGTACCCGGGCGAGCCACACCGGGCGTTCGTCGCCGTCGTCCGCGAACGGGTGGCCCGGGTGGACGACCCTCGCCCAGGGGGCTACGACGACTCGGACGAGTTCCTCCAGGCGGTGGAGACGCTGGCGGCGGACCTCCGGGCGAACGGCCTGACAGCCGTCGCCCGCGAGGAAGTGGCGCCGTTGGCCCGGCGCGTGGAGACGTTCGGGTTCGTCCTCGCGCCGCTGGACCTGCGTGACCACCGCCAGAACCACACGGAGGCGGTGACGGAGCTCCTCGCCCGCGAGGACGCCGACTACGCGAACATGTCGGAGTCCGAACGGACACGGTTCCTCACGGACGCGATCGTCGCCGACGAGACGGTCGTCTCGCTGACGGACCGCGAGGAGCTGTCGGACACGGCGACCCGGGTCGCCCGGCGGTTCGACACGCTGGCCGACTGGCAGGCGGAGTACGGCGTCGAGGCGATCGACGCCTACTGCATCTCGATGACGGAGGAGGTGTCACACGTCCTGGAGGTGTTGTTCCTGGCGGACGCCGCGGGCGTGGTGTCGCTGCCGGACCACTGCGGTATCGACGTGGTGCCGTTGTTGGAGACAGCTTCGGCGCTGTCGAACGCCAGGCAGATCCTCGGCACGCTGTTCGAGAACGAGGCGTACGGGGCGGCACTGGCGGCCCGCGGCGACACCCAGGAGGTGATGCTGGGCTACTCCGACTCCAACAAGGAGAACGGGCCGTTGGCGGCCTCCTGGTACCTCCACCGCAACGCCCGGCAGCTCGCTCGGGTCGCCGACGACTTCGACGTGGACCTCCGACTGTTCCACGGCCGCGGGGGGTCGATCTCCCGCGGCGGCGGTCCGATGAACGACGCCTTACTCGCACTGCCGCCGGAGACGGCCACCGGGGAGGTGAAGTTCACCGAACAGGGGGAGGCCATCGCAGAGAAGTTCGCCACTCCGGAGGTGGCCCGGCGAGAGCTCGGGCTGATGGTGGACGGCCAGATCCGCGCCCGGCTCCGCGCGATGGAAGGCGACACCCCGCCCGTGGGCGAGGAGTGGCGGGCCGCGATGTCGACGATGGCGGAGGCCGCCCGGGAGCGCTACCGCTCGTTGTTGGAGACGGACGGGTTCGTCGAGTTCTTCGAGACGGTGACCCCGATCGGCGTGATCGAGGAGCTGAACCTGGGGTCGCGGCCGGCCTCGCGGAGCGACGACCGCACCGTCGAGGACCTCCGGGCGATCCCGTGGGTGTTCTCCTGGACGCAGTCCCGGGCGATCATCCCGGGGTGGTTCTCCGTCGCCGCCGGGATCGACGCCTACCTCGCCCCGGACGACGAGACGGTGGACACCGCCGCCCGTCGGACGACGCTGCGGGAGATGTACGAGGAGTGGCCGTTCTTCCGTACGACGATCGACAACGTCTCCGTGTCGCTGGCGCGCGTCGAGATGGAGATCGCCGCGGAGTACGCCGACCTGGCGCCCGACCACCTCCGCGAACGGTTCTTCCCGGAGATCCGCGCGGAGTACGACCGCGCCCTCGAGCTCGTCGGTGTCGTCACGGACGAAGACGAGCCGCTGAACCGGGAGTGGTTCCGGGAGACGCTGGACCGCCGGAACCCGTACGTCGACCCGTTGAGTCTGCTCCAGGTGGATCTGCTCTCGCGGTCACACCTCACGGACGTGGAGGAGCGCGCCCTGCGGCTCACCGTCACTGGAATCGCCTCCGGGATGAAGAACACCGGGTGAGCCACTCCCGGTCGGCAGAGCACGGCGACCGGGTGAGCCACTCCCGGTCGGCAGAGCACGGCGGCCGGGTGAGCCACTCCCGGTCGGCAGAGCACGGCGACCGGGTGAGCCACTCCCGGTCGGCAGAGTACGGCGACCGGGTGAGCTACTCTCTGCGGGTGAGTCGACGGAACACGACGGCGGGGAACCGGACCTCCACGCGGCTCGGCGGCCGGCCCTTCCCGGCCGTCTCCTCCGCCTGGATCCGTTCCAAGATCCCGACCTCGGCCAGTTCGTACAGCACTCGCCGGACGGTCGTCCCCGACAGGTCGACGGACGGGTCGTCGACGACCGCGTCCGTGGTCGTGCTCACGGAGGTGCGCTCGTCTGCCGGGAGGGCGGCAACGACCGCCAACACCCGGCGTCTGTTCTCCGGCAGCGACAGCACCCGCCCGAGCGAGACGGACGCACGCGGCACGGCGCGGATGGCGCCCGTCACGTCCGCCGCCGACACGGTCGCCCGGCCGTCCTGGCGGGCACGGTCGGCGGCGACGAACGCGGCCGCCAGCGCGTGGTGTGCGTTGCCGTCGGCCCACTCCGCGATCCGACGAGCGTGGTCGTACGCCAACACCCGCCGCCCGGTGCCGTCGTCCGCCCGGGCGGTCAACACGTCGACGAGCGCCTGGCGGCCGTAGCGGTCGATCTGGATCGACCGCGCGGTGTACTCTGTCAGCGACACCTCCGAGGGAGGGTCACGGCCGACGGCGAGCCACGACACCGTGCTCGGGAGGCCGGCGAACAGCTCCGCGAGCCGGTCGCCCGAGAGACTCCCCGGCTCGCCGACGTGGTCGACGGCGACGACGACGCCGACGGTCGCGTCGGCGAGCCGCTCGTGGATGCGTTCGCGCAGTTGTGTCGTTCCGACGCCGTGCTCGGGAACCTCCTCGTCGGCGAGCCCGTCGAGGACGGAGTGGTAGAAGCCGAACTCGCTGTCGGCGATCCGGGTGTCGACGGTCACGAACGACGGCACCGGCGGCGTACGCGCCCGGGTGGTCGTGTGGACGATGTCGCCCACCTTCGTCGAGAGACCGGCGAGGTGGTCGAACAACGCTCGGACGACGGCCGACTTCCCGGCGCCGAACGGACCGTACACGTAGGCGTTCGGCGGGAGCCGGCCGTCCAACGCCGGGTCGAGGTGGTCGAGCAACCGTTCCAGTGTCGGTCCTCGGCCGCTCGGCTCCGGGACGTGTGCGACCGGCGACAACGCCTCCAGGTCGATCAACCCCGTCTCCTCCCCCCCGGTCCGCCGCCGTCTCACGCGCGTCTCGATGTCCATCGTCCTCGTGACCCCGTGTGTTGGTCTACGTGTGTCTCGGCCGCGCCTCGTCTCTCTCTCTCGTCGCCGATACGCCTGTGTGTGTCGATGTGTTGTCACCCCGGTCGGGAGTACCGCGGGCTCAGAGGTAGCCCGCGCTCGGCAACACCCCCAGAATCGCCAGGACACCGACGAACAGCATCATGATACCGATCGCCATCGCCGGCGGGTCGACGTGGGTGCCCGAGTGGGAGTAGAACATCCGTTGGGTCACCTCACCGACGAGCGCGCTGGCGGCGCCGAACAGCCCACCGACCAGGACGATCAGCGGGTCGAACCCGACGGCGGGAGCGGCAACGGCGGCGCCGACGGAGCCGAGCAGCGTGATGTGGTGTGTCACCGGGATCTTCTCGACGCCCAGGTTGAGGAACAACAGGCTGATCGCCGACAGGCCGTAGCCGAGGAAGAAGCTCCCCGTCTCCAGCCAGATGAACCCCGCGAGTACGCCACCGACGAGCCCGATTGCGGTCACGCCCGCCCACTCGTACTGGTGGGGGAGCCACGGCTCCGTCGCCGGGCGACTGGAGACGGCGCCGCCGTCAGTCGCCGTCCGCTTCTCGTCGCGTTCGAACGGCCCCATGTCCAGCAGGCCGTCGCCGGCCGGCCGGCCGACGAGCGGGTAGCCGAACACCGGTCGCGCGAGGAACGCCGTCGTGAACACGGAGACGGCCAGGAAGTCCGTCGGCGGCATCACGCCGACGACGTTGATGAACAACCCGTTGAGGAACCGGAACAGGAGCATCCCGAGCGCACCGAAGATCGCGCCGACGGCGAGGATGTCCGGCTTCGTCCCGAAGGCGTACGTGATGTCCTTCCCGAAGTGGTAGCCCTCGTCTGCGGGGTTCATCTCCGGGTACTTCTTGCCGGCGTACGCGGAGGCGGCGACGCCGCCCGCGAACGCGATGTGTGGCCCGGTGATCGGCCCGAATCCGATTACGCCGGTGATCCCGGCAGCGAGTTCACCCGCCGGAATGTCCGCGACGGCGCCCACCTCGCGCTGGAGGATCGCCACTCCCTCGCCGAGGAAGACGACGAACCCGGTGAAGATGAACGCCGGCAGTGCGCCGACGGCGGCGCCGAACGCCCCGCCCGCGAGCGCCGTGACGAGCAGGAGCAGGAGCTGTTCGACACCGATTCCGAACACCGGCACCTGGAGTAACAGGCTCGGACTCATTCGTCACCCTCCTGTGCCCAGTCCAGCGAACGCTCGACGGCGTCACCCCAGCGGTCGTACATCCTGTCGGCCTTCTCCGGGTCCATATCCGGCTCGAACGTCTCGTCGATCTGCCAGTTCGACCGCAGCGAGTCCAGGTCCTCCCAGTAGTCGACGGCGAGCCCGGCGGCGTACGCCGACCCCAGCGCCGTCGTCTCGTCGACCTCCGGGCGAGCGATCTCCGTCTGGAGCACGTCCGCCTGGAGACCACACAGGAAGTCGTTCTTCACCGCGCCACCGTCGACGCGCAGCGTCGTGGTCTCGACGCCGGAGTCCGCCTCCATCGCGGCGCCGATGTCGCGCGTCTGGTAGGCGATCGACTCCAGAGTGGCCCGGACGATGTGTTCCTTCTCCGTGCCGCGAGTCATGCCGACCAGCGTCCCGCGGGCGCGGCCGTCCCAGTGAGGCGCGCCGAGCCCGGTGAACGCCGGCACCATGTAGACCCCGTCCGTCGAGTCGACCGAAGAGGCCAGTTCGGCCGTCTGTGCGGCGTTGTTGATCAGGTCGATGTCCTCTAGGAACTCGATGGCGGCGCCGGTGACGAAGATCGACCCCTCCAGCGCGTACTGGACGGGCTCACCCGACAGCTGGAACGCGACGGTCGTCAGCAGGCCGTTGTCCGACGACACCGCCTCCTCGCCCGTGTTCATGAGGTAGAAGGAGCCGGTGCCGTAGGTGTTCTTGGCGTCGCCGGCGTCGAAGCAGGTCTGTCCGAACAACGCGGCCTGTTGGTCGCCCAGCGCACCCGCGACCGGCACCTCGGCGCCCAGGAACCCGTCCGGGTCCGTCGCGCCGTACGTCGCCTCGTCGGCGGAGGGGCGAACCTCCGGCAGCATCTCCTGTGGGACGGAGAACTCCTCCAACAGTTCCTCGTCCCAGTCCATCGCCTCGATGTCGTACAGCATCGTCCGGGAGGCGTTCGTCACGTCGGTGATGTGGTTCCCGGTGAGCTTGTAGATCAGCCAGCTGTCGATGGTGCCCATCAGCAGTTCACCGTCGCGGGCCCGGTCGCGTAGGTCACGCGCCCGGCTGCTCTCCATCTTCAGCGGCTCCGCGTTGTCGAGGATCCACTCCGTCTTGGTCGCCGAGAAGTAGGCGTCGGCCTCCAGCCCGGTCTTCTCGCGGATCTCCTCCACGAGACCGTCGGCCTCCAGCTCTTCGACCCGATCGGTCGTCCGGCGGTCCTGCCAGACGAGCGCGTTGTACACCGGGCGACCGGTCTCCCGGTCCCAGACGATCGTCGTCTCGCGCTGATTGGTGATTCCGAGCGCCGCCAGCTGGTCTGCGCTCACACCGGCGTCGTCCAAGCCAGCGAGCACCACCTCTTCCGTGTTCTCCCAGATCTCGACGGGGTCGTGTTCGACCCAGCCGGGCTCCGGGTAGATCTGTTCGTGTGTCTCGTATGCGTTACCGACGACCTGGCCGTCGTGGTCGAACACCATGAACCGCGTGCCGGTCGTCCCCTGGTCGATTGCGCCAACGTACGTGTCTGTCATCTGTTGACTCCTGGCGACCCCCGCCGTGGGGCTCGCTTACCGCCGACAACTCTGAGGGATCATTATAAAAGTTACTGCCGAAGCGGGGCCGTCAGTGAAGATTTTCACTTCAGTGACGTGGGAATCGTTTGCACGAAGCGAAAAGACCGGTTTCTACCCGCCAGAGCGAGCGTTCTTTACCCTCCTCGGCAGCGCGTACGCACCGGGCTCGGCTCGCGCGCGGTCTTCTCGACTGGCGACCGCGAAATGCCAGTGAACTGAAGTGGTCGGGGGCCGAAGTGGCGTAGCGTGACACACTCGACGACGGTACTGGTGGTGGGTGGCGGCGTGACCGGGGTGGGCGTCGCACGGGACCTCGCTCTACGAGGCGTCGACGTGACGCTCGCGGAGGCGGGTGGGCTCGGCGGCGGCACCTCCGGACGTTCACACGGGCTGCTCCACAGCGGGGCGCGGTACGCGGAGTCGGACCCGGAGGGGGCCGCGGAGTGTCGCGCGGAGTCGACGACGGTCCGGGAGATCGCGGGCGCCTGTGTCCGAGAGACTCGAGGGCTGTTCGTCCAGCTGTCGTCCGACTCCGCCGACTACTTCGAACGGAAGCGCGAGGCGTGTGCCGACGTCGGCATCGAGACGGAGGTCGTCGACGGGGCGACGGCCCGCGAGGCGGTGCCGGATCTCGCCCCGGAGACGGAACGGGCGATGTGGGTGGACGACGCCGTGGTCTACCCCTCGCGGCTCGTCGCCGCGACCGCCGCCGACGCCGCCGACGCCGGCGCACGGATCCACACCCACAGCCCCGTCGTCGACGCGACCGTCACCGACGGCCGCGTCGCCTCCGTCACGGTCGGGGGAGAGTTAGACGAGACGGTAGAGCCGTCCGTCGTCGTCAACGCCACCGGCGCGTGGGCGGGCGACGTGGCGGAGACGTTCGGCGTCTCCGTCGGGATGGCACCCGCGAAGGGCGTGATGGTGTCCGTCGACTACGACGGTCCACACCCCGTGTTGAACCGCTGTCGCGAGCCGGACGACGGCGACATCGTCGTCCCGCACGCGGGCGAGACCGTGCTCGGGACGACCAGCGTCCCGGTGTCCGACCCGGACGACTACGAGCGCGAACAGTGGGAGGTGGACCGCTCCGTGACGGAGTGTGCGGCGATGCTCCCGCCGGTCGCCGACGCCGACGTGGTCCGGACCTGGTGGGGGGTCCGGCCGTTGTACGCCCCGGACGAGGACGGCACGGACCGTCGGGGGATCTCTCGGGGGTTCACCCTGCTCGACCACACCCGTGACGGCGTCGACAACGCCGTCAGCGTCGTCGGCGGGAAGCTCACCACCCACCGCCAGATGGCCGAGACGACCACGGACCACGTCTGCGACCGGCTGGGCGTCGACGAGGACTGCGTCACCGCCGACCGCCAGCTGCCGGGCGCCGACGACCCCGCTCGCCTCGACGAGTTCGTCACCCGCTACGACGCACACGGAGAGACGGACAGCGACGTGGTCGCCGCCGCCGACTGACGGCCCGTGGCGACCGGAAAGGCGAAGAACCCGACGGGCGAACCCCCGAGTATGCGATTCGACCGCCGAAGCGGCGTCTTCCTCCACGTCACCTCGCTGCCGGGACGGCACGGGATCGGTGACCTCGGTGACGGCGCCGTCGACTTCTTAGAGTTCTTAGACCGCGCGGACCAGTCGCTGTGGCAGGTGTGTCCGCTCGGTCCGACGACGGCTGCGGCCGGCCACTCCCCGTACCAGACCCTGTCGGGGTTCGCGGGCGAACCACTCCTGATCGACTTGGACGACCTCGGCGACCGGGGCTACCTCGACGACGGGGAACTGGAGCCGCCAGCCGGCGTCTCCGCGACGGAGACGGCCTACGATGCGGTCCGTGAGTTCAAGCGTGACCGGCTCCGGACGGCGTTCGAGCGGTTCCGCGACCACCCGGCCGACGGTGACCGGAACGCGTTCGAGACGTTCCGCGAGCGGGAGTCGGACTGGCTGGCCGACTACACCCTGTTCGCCGCGCTCCGAGAGCGCCACGACGGCGCCGCCTGGACGGACTGGCCGGCGCCCGTCCGCCGGCGGGACCCCGAGGCGCTGGCGGACGCCCGCGAGGAGCTGGCGACGGAAGTCGAGTTTCGAGCGTTCTGCCAGTGGCTGTTCGACGAGCAGTGGCGGCGGCTCCGCGAGGCGGCACACGACCGCGGGATCGAGATCGTCGGTGACCTCCCGATCTACGTCGCGTTCGACTCCGCGGACGTGTGGGCCGCGCCGGAGGCGTTCCTGTTGGACGACGACGGGACGCCGTCGGCGGTCGCCGGGGTCCCCCCGAACCCCGGTGACGACGGTCAGCGCTGGGGCAACCCCCTGTACGACTGGGACCGGCTCGCCGACCGCGGCTACGACTGGTGGCTGGGACGCCTCCGTCGACTGTTCGACCTCGTAGACGTGACCCGGATCGACCACTTCAAAGGGTTCGACGAGTTCTGGGCGATTCCGGCCGACGCCGACGACCCGGCCGCCGGGGAGTGGCGCGACGGTCCCGGCGCCGACTTCTTCCAGACGGTCGAACGAGAGCTCGGCGACCTCCCGTTCCTGGCCGAGGACCTGGGCTTTCTGGACCAGTCGACGGTCGCGCTCCGGGATCGGTTCGGCTTCCCCGGGATGCGGGTGCCGCAGTACGCCGACTGGTGTACCGAGGGTGACCGTTACCAGCCGATGCACTACCCGGCCGACAGCGTCGGATACACCTCGACACACGACACGGACACGTTCGCGGGCTACTACGCCGACCTCCCGGGCGACCAGCGCGACTGTCTCCACTACAACCTCGGCTCCGACGGCGAGGAGGTGACCTGGGACGTGATCGAGGCGGTGTGGAACTCCGAGGCCGGACTGGCGATCACGACCGTCCAGGACCTGCTCGGGCTCGGCAGTGAGGCGCGGTTCAACACCCCCGGGACCGCCGAGGGGAACTGGCGGTGGCGCGTCACCGCCGAGCAGTTGGACGGCGCGGTCGCCGACCGGCTGGCGCGGATCACCGACGCGACCCTCCGGTGAGTCAGTCTCCGGGGTCGACACTCGGGTCGGCGGACTGCTCGGCCGCGGCCGACGCCCGGGTGAACACCACCCAGAAGATCCCGGAGGCGACGACGATGAAGCCGGCGGCGGTGTAGAACGCCGCCTCGACGGAGACGAAGTCCTTGATCAGACCCACCCCGACCGGGCCGGCCACCTGGCCCACCTTCCAGGAGATGGACCGGAGGCTCATGCTGGAGGCGACGGAGTCGAACTTCTCGCCTTCCTCCACGAACAACGCCATGCTCGCGGGCAGTCGGATACTGTCCGCGACCCCCAGGACGCAGTAGGCCCCGAACAACGCGAAGAAGGCACCACCGAGCTCCTGGACGCCGCCGAACGCCTGGATCGACACGGGCGTGATCGCTCCCTCGAAGTAGAACGACAACGGGATCAGCGCCGTCCCGAGCCCGTACAGTAGTGCGCCGACGACGACGAAGTACTGTTTCTTCCCTACGCGGTCCGAGAGGTCACCGACGTACCCCTGTGTGAGCGACTTCGTCAGCTTGCCGCCCGCGAGGATCCACCCGATGACGAGCGCGTTGATCCCGAACTCCGTCCGGGCGAGGATCGGCAGGAAGATGATCACCGCCATCTTGCCGACGGAGAAGGCGATCCGGAACGTGACGAGCGCCTTCACCATCGGCAGGTCCAGGAGTGCCCGTAGCGTCGCCCGGCCACCCCCGGCGTCACCCTCTACGCCACCCCCGGGATCGTCCCGGAGGAACGCGAACACGAGCAGGAACGCCGCGATCGTGACCCCAGACAGGACGACGTAGGTGAACGTGAACTCGTAGGTGTACAGGAGGTACCCCCCGACGGCGTCGCCCGCCAGCGACGAGAACGCCGCCACCTGGTTGTACGACCCCAGCCAGCGCCCGTTCCCGTCGTCCGGCGCGATGGTCCCGATCACGGTCGAGCCAGTGATCCAGAGGATGCTCGCACCCACGCCCTGGAGCATCCGGATCAGGATGACGTGGACGGACGACTCGACGAACATGAACCCGAAGAACACGACGACGTTGATCGCCAGCCCACCCAGCAGCCACCGCTTGGCGTTACCCTTGTCCACCTGCCGCCCCAGCGGCAGGACGATCAGAAGTTGGACGACCGCGAAGCCGGTGCCGAACAGCCCCTCGACGAACCCGGTCGTCCCGAACTGGTCGGCGTACAACGCCAACGCGATCAGAATCGTGGAGTACGCCTGACTGCGGGCGAACGCCGTCCCCGCGAGCGCGGCGAACTCTCTGTCCCGGAGGAGTGCGACGGAGTTGCCGAAGTCCACTGTTACGTATCGAAACATCCCGGCTAGTCTTAAGCCCCGTCTTCGCGGAGGGGTGTGTGAGGCGGTCACAGCCGGATAACTGACGGCAACGTTACCCGGTAGTTATAAGTGGAAGAGTTATTATGCCTCGGACTAGAGATAGAAGTATGAGCCGCCAGAACGTGAGTGAGACCGAGACAGTCCCGCTCGCCCTCCTGTCTGCCGTCGACGGGAGCGAGGTGCAGGGGAAGACTCGTCTCCAGAAACTCGTGTTCTTGGCGCAGAACGGTGGGCTAGACGACGATCCGATTCCCGACGACGAGGGGTTCGAAGCGTTCGACTTTGACCCGTACAACTACGGGCCCTTCTCCAAGGAACTCGCACAGACTGTCGACGACTTGGCGGAAAAAGGGCTGATCGAGAAGTCGACTGCGAGCACGAACAGCGGAAACTCTCGGGAGGACTACCGCATCGAGCCCGAGGGAGAGCAGGCACTGGACGACGCGATCCCAGAAGAGCAGGAGCGACTACTGTGGAGTGTCAAGCGCCTGTACAACGACACGCCACTGTTCAAGCTGCTCAACGAAGTCTACGACGACTATCCGGACTACGCCGAAAACAGTGAACTCGATCTGAACTCGTTGTAAATCCCGTCGAACTAATCAAAGTTCGAAAAGCGTTTAGTCTAGTCTCGGATAGACGACCACAGACGTGCCGCCGTTACAGTCGTCGGTCGGTGTTCCGCTGTTGCGGGCACTCCTCTTCCCGATCCTGTTTCTCGCCCCGGGGCTCCTCGCTCTCCGCCCGGCTCTGTGGACTGCGCGCCTCCGAGACACACTGTCGCGTCTCCAGAAGGTGGTGTACAGCGTCGTGTTCAGTAGTAGTTCCTTCTTCATCATCTACTCTGGGTGGTCTCTGTTGTGGTGGGAGCCGCTGTCCCCGGACGACGAGGTGAAATTTGCCACTCTCGTCGCCGTCGTCCCCGTTCACTTCCTCCTCACAGTGGTCATCGGCGTCGCCGTCGGCTCGTTTTTTCACAACTACGTCGGGACCGCACGCGGTCTAGACGAGTTCGACAGTTGGGAGTTCGCTTTCGATCGGTACGAGTCGGGGGAACTACTCGTCAGGACCAACAGTGGAAAGGAAATCAGCGGTGAGATTCTCGAAGGAACGCAGATCGACCGGAGCGAAGGCGTCTTGCTGACCGATCCGACCGCAGCGGACGAGAACGACACTGCTGCGGTGAGAGAAGAGTTCAGGGACGAACAGGACACGACTACGTCCCGGTGGCCGGCGGCCCAGAGCCGAGACACAGAACACGTCCAACTCGAGGACTCAAACGCACAGTACACGTACTTTCCAAAAGAAGAGATCGAGACTGTGTTCTTCTTAGACGAGTTCGTTGAAGATCCGAACGTACCACAGAAGGACCAGAACGACAGGGCACAGTCCTTCCTGGGTGACGTGTACTCTCAGTTCGAGCCGTACGAGGTTGCACCGTGTTTTCGACGGTTGGCCGACCCCATTTCAGGCCCGTCGACGCTGTCCGTGGCGGCTTTCCTGTCGCTCGTCGGCTGTGTCTTCCTACTCACCGGGACACATCCACAGCCTGGACACGAGGCCGAAGTAGCTCTGCTCGGAGCCCTCGGCGCGTGCTTGACCGGGTCGACTGTCGTCTTAGCCAACCGGTGTACCGGCGACGAGCTGGCCTGGCTGTTCGGTTCGAGCGTAATTGCACTGTTTCCGCTCGTGTTCTTCGTCGGCCTCGTTCGACAGCCGCTCACACTCGCCCGGGGTGTTCTCGTCGGGGGCCTGATCGGGCCGTTGTACGTCTCTGTCACCAGAGAGTACGGTGTTACGCCTGCGGTGTATGTGACCGTCGGTCTGTCGGCGGCCGTCGCGTTAGCTCACTCGGTGTTTGGGTTTGGCGGTCGTATCACACAGCAGGTTATTCTGATGCTTTTGCTCGTCACGATAGTTACGCTAGCTGTGAACAGACTCCGTGTCGGGACTGCCGAGGAGTTCGACGACTGGGAGCGAGTCGCTGCCGACACGATGAAGTGGCTGCTGTTCGGGGTCGTCGCGGCAGCGGTTGCCGTACCGTCACAGTTGGTCGCCCCGCCGGCAGTCAGAGCTATCTCGCTCGGTGCGTTTCTCCCAGCCCTCGTTCTCGGATCCTTCGCTATCCGGCGAGTGAACACACCGTGACTACAACTCGATCCGTTCCACCAACGCCTCGTCTTCCGTCGCGTTCACGGCGACGATCCGTACGTCGTCTTCCAGCCTGGAGTCGGCCAGCTTCGCCTTCAGCAGATTGTCGACCTGGTAGACGCCGACGGCGCCCTCCATCTCGATCTCGACGAGGACGGGGCGATCCTCCCCGGCGCGCAGCGAGACGCGCTTGATCGCCTGCGACGAGAGGGTGTCGATGCCACGCGAGCCCTTCTGGTAGGGCATCCGCGAACGTCCCCGTTCCATGTCGAGGGCGTCGGCGACGCGGATGACGCCGGCTTCGGTCGTGAGCGGGTCCTCGGGAGTGTGGTGACAGAGGATGGCGTGGAGCACTTCGCCTTTCACCCGGACGCGTTCGCTCGTGTCGTAGAAGTCGGCGAGGAACCGGTCCAACACGTCGGCGGCGAGTGGGATGGAGTAGTAGGCGTGTTCGTCGCGGTGGACGACGTGGCCGATGTCGTGGAGCGTGGCGGCCAAGGCGACGATCACGGGTTCGTCCGCCTCGTCTAACCCCTGGTCGCTCGCGCCGTTGAACGCGACACCGCCGCGTTTGAGGAGGTCGTACAGCGTCAGCGCACGGTTGCGGACGATCTCGATGTGTTTGGCGCCGTGGTCGTTGTACCCCTTCCGGGTGACGGCGTTGACGTTCTGCGCCCGGAGGTACGTCTGGATCTCTGCGTCCTCGCGTACCGCCGGCAGGATCTCGTTGAGCCGGTCGTCCGGGTAGGCGTGGTCGGCGTCCGGATCGTACGGCTCTCTGACGTGTTCTGTACTCACGTCTCCCCCGAGTGGGTCGCCGACCAAGTAGCCTCGGGTGGCGACCGCCGACCGAGTAGCCTCGGAAGGGCAAACGTCTTGACGGGGCCCACAGACACATCGAGTATGGAGGCAATCGTCCTCGCCGGTGGGTACGCGACACGGATGTGGCCGATCACGCGGCACAGACCGAAGATGTTCCTGCCGGTCGGCGACCGGACGGTGATCGACGGCGTGTTCGCCGACCTGGAGGCAGACGACCGGATCGACACCGTCTACGTCTCGACCAACGAACGGTTCGCCGGCGAGTTCGAGTCGTACCTCGCCGACTCCGACTTCGAGAAGCCGACGGTGTCCGTCGAGGACACGACCGAGGAGTCGGAGAAGTTCGGCGTCGTCGGGGCGCTGGCGCAGTTGATCGAACGGGAGGGGGTCGACGACGATCTGATGGTCGTCGCGGGCGACAACATGCTGTCGTTCGACGTGGCGTCGTTCGTGGACTTCTTCGAGGACGCCGGCGCGCCGACGCTGGCGGCCTACGACGTGGGCTCGCGCGAACGGGCCAAGAGCTACGGGCTGGTCGAACTGGACGGGACGGAGGTGATCGACTTCCAGGAGAAGCCGGACGACCCCAAGAGCACGCTCGTGTCGATCGCCTGCTACGCGTTCCCGCGAGAGACGCTGCCGGAGCTGGACACCTACCTCTCGGACGACAACAACCCGGACGAGCCGGGGTGGCTTCTCCAGTGGCTCCAGGAGCGCCAGCGGGTCGAGGCGTTCACCTTCGACGGCGCGTGGTTCGATATCGGGACGGCGTCGTCGTACCTCGACGCCGTCGACTACGCCTTGGGCGGGGAGACGCTCGTGGCCGACGACGCGACCGTGACGGACAGTCAGTTGGGCGAGAGCGTCCACGTCATGCCCGGCGCGACCGTCGAGGACGCGGACCTCTCCGAGACGGTCGTGTTCCCGGACGCGACCGTTCGGGGTGCGAGCCTCGAGCGGTCCGTCGTCGACGAGGCCGCGACGGTCACGGGCGTGTCGCTGACCGGGAGTCTGATCGGGCAACACTCTCGGATCGACAGCGACGACTGAGGTCGCGGCAACACCTCCGGTGACCGACGGCGACGACCCTGTCGTCGGGTCGTTGCGTCACCCGAGCCGTGCGTCCGTTACCCGAATCCGGCCGCGGCTGCCGTCCCACTCCGTCTCGTAGTCGATCTCGACCGGGCGGTCCATGTGCGGGCCGTCGGTGACGAACGTCTCGAACTCGCCGCCCTCGCCGAGCGGGTGGACACCGTACTCCTCTCGGAGTTCCGTCAGCTCCGACAGTGCGTCGTGGTCCAGCGTGCGGCCGAGCCAGGACTCGTCTAACCCGGCGGCGGCGACCTGGATCACCGTGATCTCGAAGCCGGCCGCGAGCATCGACTCGCCCAGTTCGACGGGGTCTCGCTGCCACAGCGGCGCGAACAGGTCGATGTCGAGCCGGTCACACATCGCCTGGATGCGGCTGGTCTGGAACTCCGACTCGACGGCCCCGGCGGTGACGCCCGCGAGCCCTCGCTCGTCGGCGAACGCCGCCAGTCGCTCCTCCATCGGCTCCAGCTCCCGGTCACCCTGGGCGCCGCTGTCCGTCGCCTCCTCGGCGTCGAACGACCCGGGGTCCACCTCGATCAGTGGGACGCCGACGCTCTCGGCCGCCAGCGTCGTCAGCCCCGTCTCCGGGACGTGGTACATGTACGAGTCGTCGCCCGGGTGGACGGTGAGCAGTCGCTCGACCGGGAGGCCGCGTTCGAGCGCTCGGTACAGCGCCCACGAGGAGTCTTTGCCCCCGGAGAACAAGGAGATCCAGGCGCCGTCCGCCTGGGGCGTGCCGTCTCCGTCGTCCGCCTCGCTCTCGTCGCTCCCGCCGTCCGTCGCCACGGTCGCGGCGTCCGTCTCGTCTGTCACGCCGGACGGTTCGCGGTCGGCCGGTAAGTCGCTGACGCACGGCAGCGCACACGGCCGACCCGGGAGTCACCGACGAACGGCAGCACACGCGGCCGACCCGGAAGTCGCCTCCAACCCCGGCGTACCCCGGGTTTTTGTACGATCACGCCCCAGTGAGTAACGTGCACGTCGGCGAACTCCCGCTCGCGGAGCGGTACACGGACCACTTCGCGGCCGCGGGAATCGAGGAGCTGTACCCCCCGCAGGCGGCGGCGGTCGAGGGCGGCGTCTGTGACGGACAGAACCTGGTGTGTGCGATCCCGACCGCCTCCGGCAAGACGCTCGTCGCGCAGTTGGCGCTGTTGTCGGCCGACGGTCCGGGGCTGTACGTCTGTCCGCTGCGGGCGCTGGCCCGCGAGAAGTACGAGGAGTTCGCCGAACTCCCGGGCGTGAGCGCCGGCATCGCGACCGGTGACTACGACTCTGCGGCCGCGGAGTTGGCCGACCACGACGTGGTCGTCGCCACCTCCGAGAAGGTGGACTCTGCGATCCGGAACCGTGCGGGCTGGATCGAGAACCTGGCGTGTGTCGTCGTCGACGAGGTCCACCTCCTCGGGTCGCCCGGTCGCGGACCGACACTGGAGGTGACGCTGGCGACGCTCCGCCGCCGGACGGACGACCCGCAGGTGGTGGCGTTGTCGGCGACGGTGGACAACCCGGCCGCGATCGCCGGCTGGCTGGACGCCGAACTCGTAGAGTCCGAGTGGCGACCGATCGAACTCCGGACCGGGGTGTACGCCGACGGCCTCGTGACGTTCGACGACGGCGAGCGTCGGCGACTCCCGTCCGACGAGACGAGCGAGCCGGCCGACGACACGGTGGCGACGGCGGACCTGGTCGACGCCGCCGTCGCCGACGGCGGGCAGGCGCTGGCGTTCGTCAGGTCACGCCGGGAGGCCGAGGAGCTGGCAGAGCGGCTCGCCGAAGAACGGTTCGCCGAGACGGCCGGCATCGGCATGGAAGCGGCGGCGGTCGCCGAGGAACTGCGCCAGACCGGGACGACGGAGCAGGGGCGCCGCCTCGCGGAGGCCGCCGCCTGGGGCGTCGCCTTCCACCACGCCGGGCTCCGCTCGGACCACCGGTCGACCGTCGAGACGGCGTTCCGCGACCGGGAACTGGCGGTGATCTGCGCCACCCCGACGCTGGCCGCGGGCGTGAACGTCCCCGCCCGGCGGGTGGTCGTCCGCGACCAACGCCGCTACACCGGCTCCGGCACGGAGTGGCTCCCGACGCTCGAAGTTCACCAGATGGCCGGGCGGGCCGGCCGTCCCGGCCTGGACCCGTACGGCGAGGCGGTGCTCGTCGGCAGCCCGGACAGCCGCGAGGAGCTGTGGGAGCGGTACGTCGACGCCGACCCGGAGGCCGTCGAGAGCCAACTGCGAGACCGGGCGGCGCTGCGGACCCACGTCCTCGCGGTCGTCGCGGCCGGCTTCGCCGACTCACAGGCCGAGATCCTGGAACTGTTGGGGGAGACGTTCTACGCCCACCGCACGCCGAACCCGGACCTGGGCGGCGTCGTCGGCGACGTGATCGCGGAGCTGATCGAGGCGGAGTTCCTCGCGCCCGTCGACGAGCCGGGCGTAGAACTGTCGGCGACGGCGTTGGGCCGACAGGTGTCTCGCCAGTACGTCACCCCGGAGACGGGCCGCCGGATCGTCGACGGACTCCGTCAGATTGCTGACCGGCCGGCAGACAGCGTCACCCCGCTCACCGTGTTGGAGGTGGTGTGTGACACGCCGGACATGGACGACACGTACCTGGGCAACAGCGAACGGGCGTCGCTGTACCAGTTCGCCAGGCGACACGCCGACGAGTTGACGACCGGGATGGACGAGCCCGACGCGTTCGAGTCCTGGCTGGAGTCGGTCAAGACCGCCCGTATTCTCCTGGCGTGGACGGAGGGAGCGAGCGCCGAGGAGTTGGTGGCGGAGTACCGGATCGGCCCGGGTGACCTGGAGTCGCGGGTCGAACGCGCAGAGTGGCTGTTGGGGGCCGCGGCGGCACTGGCGGACGTGGAAGGAGTGTCCGTCCCCGAGATCACTCGGCTCCGCGGGCAGCTCTGAGTCGTTCCCGAGACGACGGCGCCGCCGTTCCCGGGAAATTGAAATCCGCCGGGCACACAGGGGGGAGTGTGCTCGCCGAGTTGTTCGCCGCGCTCCCGGGCTGGCTCGTCACCGGGCTCGTCTTGGGGGCTGCGCTGTCTGCGGGGGTCGCGCTGTTGTTCGCGGTCGGCGTCCGGCTGTCGCCGGCGACGGAGTCACGGACGGACGGCCGGCGCGTCGACGGGACGACGCGTCGCCACGCCGAGATCAGAGACTACCTCGGCCAGATCGACGAACGCTACGCCGAGAAGGTGGAACTGTTCGACCGACGGGTCGCGTTCTACCTCCCGGACCGGGAGGTGGCGATCACGTTCGACCCGCAGACGTACTTCGGGCTGACGAACGCCGACCCGGACGCGACCGGCAACGTGGAGTTCGACGCGGAGCCGGACCCGGAGGGGTTGTTCGTCGTCCTGATCGAAGAGGAGATGCCGGGCCACCACCTCGGTCGCCGGCTGCCGTTCGACGTGCCGAACGTCCACCTCGGCCCGGAGTCGGCGCCCGACCCGGTCGCCGAGGCGTTCGACACCCTGGGGCTGGAGACGACCGCGGACAGCCAGCGGGTGGAGGCGGCCTACCGCGAACGGGTGAAGGAGGTCCACCCGGACCAGGGAGGAGACCGGGAGACGTTCACCGAGGTTCGGGAGGCGTACACGACCGCACTCAACCACGCCGACGGCGGCTGACGACGCTGCCGGCTGCGAACGGGCGACAGAACCCGCCGTGGGCGACAGAACTATTCACACGCATACGATGAACTATACACTGTGAGTACACTCCAGGCGGGAACCGGACTGACCGACCGACTCGGCACGCGGCCGTTGCTCGGGGCGGCGTGGCTCGTCGCGCTCGCGGCCACCGGCGGGAGTCTCTACCTCAGCGAGGTGCTGGGGTTGGTCCCGTGTGAGCTCTGTTGGGTGCAGCGAATCTTCGCGTACCCGTTGGTCGTCGTCTTGGGTGTGGCGACCGTAGAGGGCCGAGCGACCGTCGTGCGGAGCGTGCTCCCCCTGTCGACGCTGGGAGCGGCGACGGCCGCGTACCACTCGTACCTCCAGGCGACGACGACGAGTACGACCTGTGGCGGCGCCGTGTCGTGTGGCGCGGTACAGTACCAACTGCTCGGGCTGTCCGTGCCGAACCTGGCGCTGACGGCGTTTCTCCTGATCGGCGCCGGGAGCTTGCTAGCGTGGCTGGGTCAGTAGACCACGTAGATCATCGCGTACACGACGTTACCCAACACGAACGAGACGAGCCACAGCGACGCGGCGACCCGGCCGAACTGGCGGTGACTCGACTCGTAGATCTCGGCGATCGGGCGGGTCAGCCCCAGTAGGGCGACGTAGTACAGCAACGGGATACACGCGATGGCGAGCAGGATGTGGATCGCCAACACCGGGAGGTAGACGAACTGGTAGATCGTCTCCGGTCCGGGGAAGTCGGCGGGACCCTGGACCGTCACCTTGTAGAGGTACAACACGAGGAAGACGGCGAACAGACCGAGCGAGGCGAGCATGAGCGCACGGTGGCGAGAGACGTTGCCGCGGCGGATCTCGCGAACACCTCCCAGGATCGTCACGATCGCGGCCGTGCTGACGACGGCGTTGACGTGTGGGATCAGGTCGAACCCTCGCTCGGACAGCCGGGGGATCGCAGAAGCGGGAAACACCTGGAGCGCGGCACCGAACACGAGCGCCAGCGACACGACCGTCAGGATCGCCGTGACCGCCGGGACGTGATCGCGGACCTGGAGTCGCATACTCGGCGTACGCCAGGGGTGAACTTCACCTCTCGGGATCGCCCCGCGTCACGGCGTCGGGGCGGCCTTCTGGAGCGCCGTCTCGGCGATGTTCCCGCCGTAGTCGGCCGCTCGGGAGACGGAGTCGACGACGAGCCCGAGCAACTGTGCGCGTGCGGGATTGAGATCACGGAGGAGTTCGTCGATCTCGCGGGCTCGCTGGTCGATCTCGCGGACGCGGCTGCGGGCTCGGTTCGCCTGTCGGTTCGCGTCGTTCGGCTCCTCTTCGAACAGTGCGTCCATCGCGTCGTTGACGACGGCGGCGGCCTTGACGCGCAGTTCCTCCAGGGCGTCGGTCAGCTCCTCGGGGACGGGTCCGGCGTCCTCGGAGGTGTCCAGTTCCAGCGTGAGGTGTGCGATCTTGGTGGCGTGGTCGGCCGTGCGCTCCAGCTGCCGGGCGCTGGCGTGGTAGTCGAAACAGGACTCTCTGTCCAGTCCCAGCTCCTCGGCGGCCTTCGGTGTCCGGAGCGTCGACCGGAAGATCCGAGAGACCACCATGTACAGCCGGTCGACGTCGTCGTCGCGCTGGATGACGTCCCGAGCCATGTCGGAGTCCCCCTCGGTGAGCGCCGCGACGGTGTCTTCCAGCATCGAGAGGGCGATCAGCCGCATCCGGGTGACGGCGTTGTGGATCGACAGCTCCGAGGAGTCCAACAGGTCGCGGATGACGACCCGGTCGCGGGTCTCCTCCAGCACTTCGAGCCCGACGAGCCCCTGAACGGCGTCCCGGATCGTCCGGCGTTGGTCGTTGGTGATCCGTGACGACTCCAGAGCGATGATGTCGAATCCGGAGACGTACATCGTCATCACCGCCCGGGTGAGCTCCTCGCCGGCGAGCTCGCCGACGTCCAACGTCCCCTCCGTGCGCTCCTCCTCGGAGACTGGCGTGAGGAACAACGAGTCACCCTCCGGGTAGAACTCGACTTCGCTCCCGGCGCTGACGCCGTTCTCGGTGGCCCAGTCTTTGGGGATCGACACCGTGTACGTCGATCCGCCCGTGACCTGGACCTTCCGGGTCTCGACCATGTCCGCCGCTTCTGTGACCACGGGTAAAAGCCTGCCGAATATCTATATATTCTGCCGTCCGGGTCGGCCACAGACTTCAGTCCCCGCGCGTTTCATAATCTTGATAGGAACTGCCGGCGTCTCGGTACATCTCGATATCTCTCGTTTCCCGGCAGAGGCGGCCGGTTTGTCGGGATGCAGTGGTACGACCCTGTGGTAGTGGCACGGAGTCGATTCCAGCGTCCATGAAAACAGTTGTCACGCAGCGACATATATAGAAGACATACAAGCCTACTTAACGATTCCAACTGAGAGTCAGAGCGATGACGCAAGATGCGTCCGACTCGGTGTCACGACGTCGGTTCGTTCAGACAGCAACCGCAGCGGGAGTCGTCGGTGCGGCCGGCTGTGCCAGCACACAGACCGGCGGCAGCGGCGGGGGTGGCGGAGACACGGGCCCGCTGACGGCCGACGGCTCCTCTACGGTGTACCCGATCACCAACGGCGCGGCCGCCCTGTGGAACGGGAACCCGCCGGCTGCCGACGAGGAGTACTGGGGCCCGGGACAGTACGACATCGACACGGACCAGAACCTGGCCGACTACTTCGCGGGACAGTACGGCTTCGAGGCGACCGGAGAGCGCTCGACGCCGCCGTTCCTCGTGAACGTCGCTCTGTCTCACTCCGGGACGGGCGTCGAGGCGGTCCAGAAGGGGCGCGTCGACATCGGTGACTCCTCGGCGCCGGTCTCGGCCGAGCTGCCGGAGGCCGAGCAGTCCACACTCGACAGTTTCGTCGACCACGTCGTCGGCGTCGACGGCCAGCCGATCGTCGTCTCTCGGGAGGTCTACGACGGGGGCGTCACGGGGCTGACGGGCGACGAGCTGCGCGCGATCTACAAGAAGGAGATCACCAACTGGAGCGAGGTCGGTGGCCCGGACAAGGAGATCCAGGCCATCGGCCGTGCGGAAGGCTCCGGGACGGACACTTCGTTCCGTTCCAACCTCTACGGGAGCCCGGACGCGTCGATCAGCCCGGACGTCCGGAAGGGTCAGAATCAGCAGGTGAAGACGCTCGTCTCCAACACGGACAACGCGATCGCCTACATCGCGCTGGCGTTCGTCGAGGAGGACGGTGCGGTCCCGCCGATCTCGTTGGAGCTGGAGGGGACGGTGTACGAGTACGGCAAGAACCTCGGCGCGAAGGGGTACCCGCTCTCGCGTGACCTCCACTGTTACACCTGGGAGGACACCTCGAACAAGGAGGCCGCGTTCATCAACATGATCCTGACTGATTTCGGCCAGGAGAAATTCGTCGCCTCCAACAACTACTTCAAGCTGCCACAGAGCCGCCGCGAGGAGGAACGGGCGAAGCTGCCGGACCAGTCCTGACGACCGGTCGTCGACGAGGACAGCCACCCGGGCACACACCCGGTGAACCGACTCGAGACCCGTGGCGACAGTGCGTGCGACCACACGACAACCCGGATCGACGGCGACCTGCCACGTCACGAGCGACCGTTCTCGCGGTTCTACCGGCCGAGTCCTCGCGGACCCTCGCTTCGACACGGTCGGGTCCCCGGCGTCGTGTGCCGTCGCCCGGGCCGCCGTGGGTACTCGGGAGTGAGTCCCGAACACGAATCGGAGGGAAAGACATAATGAAGCTTACTGGTACGGAGGAAACGGATGGCAACGACTGAGATCGGGCGTCGCATCGCCGACGTGGACGTGACCGACCGAGGCGCCGTGTTGCAGGCGGTCGGTGGTCTGTCGTTGGTGGCGACTCTCGTACTGTTCTTACTGAACTCGTCACTGACGGCCGTCCCGTTGCTCGTTACTGTCTCCACTGTGGTGTACGGCTGGGGCCGCCACCAGGCGACGACCGCCCGGGCGCTGACGTTCGTGGCGACGGTCTCGACGGTGCTCGTCTTGGGACTGATCGCGGTGTTCGTGTTCGTCGAGTCGATCCCGGCGGCACGGGCGATGAGCGACACCGTCTTGGGGGTCTCCGTCCCCGGACTGGGGATGTTGACGAAGACCTCGGAGCCGTTCTGGGCGGCCCGCGACAAGGTCTTCTCGATGGTCCCGATGATCTACGGGACCGTGGTGACGACGCTGTTGGCCGTGTCGATCGCGGGTCCGCTTGGCATCGCGGGCGCGTTGTTCATCGCAGAGATCGCCCCCGACTGGGCCCGGGAGGTTGTCAAGCCGGGCGTCGAGATCCTCGCTGGCATCCCGTCGATCGTCTACGGGTTCATCGGCTTCGTCGTCATCAACCAGTACACGTTCGACGTGTTGGGGACGAGCTACGGGAGTCTGTTCTCCGTCGGGCTGGTGATCGGGCTGATGTCGCTGCCGACGGTCGTCACGGTCGCCGAGGACGCCATCGACTCCGTGCCGGACTCGATGAAGTCCGGGTCGTTGGCGGTCGGCGCGACAGACTGGCAGACGATGAAGAGCGTCACCCTGCCGGCGGCGTTCTCGGGGATCACCGCGGCCGTCCTGTTGGGCGTCGGTCGGGCTCTCGGCGAGACGATGGCCGCGACGGTGATGCTGGGTCACAGTCAGAACCTCCCGGCGCCGCTGTACGACGTGTTCTTCAACGGGGAGACCCTGACGAGTGTGATCGCCAGCCAGTACGGCAACGCGACGGAGACGCAGTTGAGTGCGCTGTACGGCGCGGGCGTCATCCTGTTCGCCACGGTCGCCGTCATCAGCGTCGTCTCACAGCTCGTCGAGTGGCGGATGAAGCGCAACCTGGAGGGTGACGGATGAGCGACCCAGACGACACGCGAACGGACGGCGGGACGCTGGGCGTCACGGACGGCGAAGAACAGTCGGCACTCGTCACCGGCGACACCACGGTGTACGAACGGGTGGCGGCGAGTCTGGTCGGGCTGAGCGTCGTCACCTTCTCGTTGGGCGTGACGACGTTGTTCCGGGTGACGGAGACCGGCAGCACACGGATCCTCGGACTCGGACTGTACCAGTCGTTCGGGCTGGCGATGGGTGTCGCCGGCGTCGGCGTCGCCGCCCTCGGGCTGGTGTCGCGGGCCGGGATCGCCGACACGGCGCCGGACCCGTACACCGGAGCGGTGCCGATGGCGATCGTCAGTCTGCTGTGGCTGGCGACCGGGTCGGTGTTGGGCAGCGCCGTCTTGGGGCTGGGCGCGGTCGGTGGCGTCGCGCTCGGGGTCGTGACCGCCGTCGCGGCGTTCGTGATCGGGCTCCGGGCCGGCGAGGACGTCGGCTCGACGGTTCCGGTCGGTACGCTCGTCGCGGTCGTCGGGCTGTCGCTGCTGGCGGGCGTGATCGGGCCCGAGTGGGTGTACGACCCGGAGACGCTGATCGCGGAGTTCCCGTCGCAGGCGGTCGTGCCGGTGTTCGCGATGGGCGGCGGGCTGTTGGCGGCCTGGAGCGGTGCGAAGGCGCACGCCGGCTTCGGCACCCGCGGCCGCCAACAGGGGTCGTTCCTGTTGATCAGTATGAACGCGGCCGCGATGATCGCCGTGTTGGCGGCGCTGATCGGGTTCGTCGCGATCCGCGGCTTCGGTCCGATGATGGAGGGGTTCACCGTGGGTCTCTCCGGGATCGACTGGCCGTTCGTCACCAACCCCTCACAGGGGCTGGGGATTCAGCCCGGGGTGTTCCCGGCGATCGTCGGCACGGTCTGGCTCGTCGTCGGCGCCGTGAGCTTCTCCGTCCCGTTGGCAGTCGGCGCGGCGGTGTTCCTCACGGAGTACGCCGAGCAGGGCCGGTTCACCCAGGGCGTCGAGGTGGCGACGAACGGGCTCTGGAGCACACCGAGCGTCGTGTACGGACTCTTCGGACTCGCCTTCCTCGTCCCCCGGTTCAACGACACGCGGTCGTTGTTGGTCGGGCAGTTGGTGCTCGGATTCATGCTCCTCCCGTTGTGTCTCATCACGAGCCGGGAGGCGATCAAGAGCGTGCCGGACGAGTACCGCGACGCCAGCGTCGCCTTGGGCGTCAACCGGTGGCAGACGATCCGGTCTGTGGTGTTGCCGGCGGCGATGCCGGGGATCATCACGGGGGTCATCCTCGGGGTCGGCCGGATCGCCGGCGAGACGGCTCCGATCCTCCTGGTCGCGGCGGGGGCGACGTTCCCGTCCAGCGCACCGGCGGTGTTGGGCTCGTTCCAGCTCCAGGCGTCGCCGCCGTTCGTCACCAACCCGGCGTTGTTGGAGGCGGGGTCGGCGCTGCCGTACCAGCTGTACGCCGTCATCACCGCCGGAGTCGGCGAGACCCAGGCGTTCGGCTGGGGGACGGCGCTCGTGTTGCTGTTGGTCGTTCTCGGCTTCTACGCGATCGGTATCGCGTCGCGCGTCTACTTCCGGCGGAAGCTCGACAGAGACCAGTAACTATGACAGACGACACACGCACCACGACGGGCACCGACACCCCGGGGACGCCGGGTGACACCGACGCTGACACCGACACGGACGCGATGGCAGACGGCGGCACCACCAGCGACAGTACCGTCACGGAGACGGAGTCACCGAGCGTCGAGACGAGCGCTGGGGGTCGGGTCACGACCGAAGGCGAGAGTCACGAGGAGTCCCGGGCGGAGTGGACGGAGTACGAGTTCGACGGATCGGCGGCGATCTCCACGACGGACCTGGACGTACACTACGGTGACGAACAGGCAATCGACAGCGTGTCGGTGGACATTCCACGAGAGAGCGTCACGGCACTGATCGGCCCCTCCGGCTGCGGGAAGTCGACGTTCCTCCGGTCGCTCAACCGGATGAACGACCGGATCAAGAGTGCCAGTATCGATGGCTCCGTGACGGTGGACGGGGAGGAGATCTACCAGGACGGTGTCAACCTCGTCGAACTCCGCAAACGGGTGGGGATGGTGTTCCAACACCCCAACCCGTTCCCGAAGTCGATCCGGGAGAACATCAGCTACGGCCCGCGGAAACACGGGGAGATCGACACCGGGCTGGTCGCCCGGCTCCTGGGCCGTGACGACTCCGAACGGGAACGACGGCTCGTGGAGCGGTCACTGAAGCAGGCGGCGCTGTACGACGAGGTGAGCGACCGGTTGGACGACAACGCGCTCGGGCTGTCGGGCGGCCAGCAACAACGACTGTGTATCGCTCGGTGTCTGGCTGTCGACCCGGAGGTGATCCTGATGGACGAGCCGGCGTCGGCACTGGACCCCATCGCCACCTCGAAGATCGAGGACCTGATCGAGGATCTCGCCGAGGAGTACACGGTCGTGATCGTCACCCACAACATGCAGCAGGCGGCGCGGATCTCCGACCAGACGGCCGTGTTCCTCACGGGCGGACAGCTGGTGGAGTACGACGACACGGAGAAGATCTTCGAGAATCCGGAGAGCCAACGGGTGGAAGACTACATCACCGGGAAGTTCGGGTAGCTCCGTCGGGTCGCGGCACGTCGTGTCAGGTCACCATCCAGGTCGTCCCGGAGGAGTAGCCCCACTTCTCGACGTCCACGTCGAACTCGCCGTCACGGATCGCGGTCATGTTGGCGCCGACCTCCTTCGCAGTGAGCCCCAGGTCCTCCGCGATCAGCCGCGACTTGAAGTAGGTCTGGTCGTCGGCGTGATCGCGGAGGTACGACAGGATCTGCCGTTGCTTCTGGTTGAGGCTCGTCTCCGTCTCTGCCGTCGCGGCCGTGGTGGCGCTCATACTGTTTCACACGAACGCCACCGAAAAAGGGCGTTTGGTACGACGGGTTAACACCACGCCGTCTCGTGATTGTTCCCCACGCGACCGCCACACGACCGGCGGCGAGCCGGCGTGACTGTCCGTCTCGGTACGGCCCGTTAACGGTTCCCGACTCCGTGTGGGGTTCACACCGACCTCGCGTGCCCCCGGCTCGCCGCTCGGTCAGTCGTCGAGACACACGTCGCGCGGGGTCGGAAAGTACTTACTCGGCGCCGGACGAACGGGAGACGATGACCGGACGGGCCGTCGAAGTGAGTGTCGTCCTCCCAGCGTACAACGAGGCGGAGACGATCGCGGAGACGGTCCAGGTGAGTCTGGACACGCTGGCGTCGTTCCTGCCGGCGGGGACGTTCGAGGTGATCGTCGCCGAAGACGGCTGTGAGGACCGAACCCCGGAGATCGCCGACCGGCTCGCGGCCGAAGACGACCGAGTCCGTCACCTCCACAGCGACGAGCGGCTGGGTCGCGGCGGCGCCCTGGAGTTCGCCTTCGACCACGCGGCCGGCGACACCCTCGTCTACTTCGACACGGACCTGGCGACCGACATGCGCCACCTGGAGGAGCTCGTCGAACGGGTTCGCTCGGGCGAGGCGGACGTGGCGACGGGTTCGCGGTGGATGCCGGGCGAGGAGGCCGACCGGCCGCCGAAGCGAGGCGTGCCGAGCCGCGGGTTCAACGGAATCGTCCGACTCCTGTTGCGGTCGGAGCTGCGGGACCACCAGTGTGGGTTCAAGGCCGTGTCCCGGCCGGCGTTCGAACGGCTCCGAGCGGACGTGGAAGACGACCACTGGTTCTGGGACACGGAACTGCTCGTCAGGGCCCAACGCGAGGGGCTGGCGGTCGCGGAGTTCCCAGTCGACTGGGAGCCGAAGGGTGACTCGAAGGTTGATCTCGTCCGGGACGTGTTCGGCATGGGGAGCCAGGTACTCCGGCTGTTCTGGCAGCTGTCGGTCGCCCCGCGGGTGACACGCCGGGTGACGTTCCTCGTCGGACTACTGTTCACCGTCGCCGCGCTCGGGCTGATGACGGTGTACATCCCGTTGGGCGAGGTGCAGCGCGCGTTCACGAGCGCGGACCCGGCGCCGGTCGTCGCCGCCGCGGTCGTGTACGCCGCCTCGTGGCCGCTCCGTGGGCTCCGGTACCGCGACATCCTCGCGGAGCTGGACTACCGAGAACGGCTGGGGTTCCTCACTGGCGCCGTGTTCATCAGCCAGACGGGTAACCTCGTGTTCCCGGCGCGGGCGGGCGACGCCGTCCGAGCGTACGTGGTGAAGACCCGACGGTCGATCCCGTACCCGACCGGCGGCGCGTCGCTGGCGGCAGAACGGGTGTTCGACCTGCTGACGATCACCGCGATGGCCGGCGGTGTGCTCGTGGGGCTGTTGGCGACCGGTGGCACTGCCGACCTGGCGACCGCCATCTCCGGCAACGTCGGCGGCGACGTGTTGACCCCGACGGCAGTCCAGCGAGCCGTCCAGGTAGCGGCCGTCGTCGGGGTCGCCGCCGTCGCGGTGTTGCTCGTCACCGTGTTCACCGCCCGGTCGGAGCGTAACTTCGCCCGGGCGGCCGTGGGTCGACTGTCGTCGGACTCGTACGCCGACTACGTCGCCGGCGTGATCGAGGAGTTCGCCGCCGGCGTCCAACGGGTCGCCGGCAGCCGTCGGTCGGTCGTCCGGATCGGCGCCTCCAGCGTCGTCGTCTGGACGCTGGACGTAGTGACGGCACTGCTGGTGTTGATCGCGTTCCCGGCGGTGGACCTGTCCGTGCCGACGTTGTTGGCGGTCGGCTTCTTCGCCGTCTCCGTCGGCAACCTGGCGAAGGTGCTCCCGTTGTCGCCTGGTGGAATCGGGCTGTACGAGGCCGCCTTCACCGCGTTCGTCGTCGGCTTGGGAGGCGTCCCGGCGGCGACGGCGTTCGCGGCGGCCGTGTTGGACCACGCGGTGAAGAATCTCGTCACCGTCGTCGGCGGCGTCGGGTCGATGCTGTCGCTGAACGTCTCGCTCACGACCGCCGTCGCAGAGGCCGACGAAGAGGAGCTCGAGGAGACGACGCCGACGGACGACTGAGCCGCCTACCGGGACATCCGGGTGTCGACGGACTGTTCCTCGCGTCGTGCTTCGGCGGCGCGGGACCGTCGTGCCACCCATCTCGCGTTCGATCCGTTCTGCGCGCTCCGCCAGCGGCGTCGTGTCGGCGTCGGAGCCGAGCAACGGCCCTAGCGCCTCGTCGACGACGGCTGCGGCGGCTGTTGGGTCCGGCAAGTACGGGTGTGCGTCCACGATCAGGAGTGCAGGGGGCACGTCGCGTCGGCGACACTCCCGGACGAGCCCGCCGGTGACGCCGCCGACGAGCCCGGGCTCGGCACCCAGCTCCGCCCCGGCGTCCTCCAGGTCCGCCCGCACCGCGTCGGTCGTGCCTCGCGGTACGACACCGGTCGTGGTGGTCGTTCCGGCTACCTCACTCGACTGGTGACCGGAACGGAGCGAGCGCGCCGGCGACGGCCGTCCGGAGGGCAGCTTCTCGCTCGACGCGCCCGCCGGTGACGACGCCGGACGTGCCGCGGCCACGAGCGACCCCGGACTCGTCCAGGAGGTCGTCGACGACCGGACCGAGTTCCTCGCCGTCCGCGACCCGCTCGGCGACGGGCGCAGGCAACGGCATCGACGGGCCCGCGGCGACACCCATCTCCGTCCCGTCCGTCACGGCGGCCCAGACGAGCAGACACAGTTCACCGCCGACCGGTCCGGCGGCCGTCTCCACGGGGTCGTACGAGCCGACGCCGCCCTCGATTCCGACGCCGACGGCGGCGTCGGTGGCCTCGCGGGCGGCGACGGCCCGTCTCACGGCACCACGCCGGGTCTCGGCGGCGCCGCGAGGCTGCTCTGCGACGCCGGAGTCGACCGGCTCCCGGACGACGGTCGCGTCCACGAATCGGTCGTCGGCGGCCGGGTCGGAGAGGGCGGCCGCCGTGGCGTCACGCTTCACCGGGTTGCCGGAGCCAACAGCGACGAGCACACCCACGAGGAGGAACGCGACCCTGGAGAACCCACCGAATCGAGGCGGCCCGACACCGGCGGGTATTCTCTGAATACGAGTAGAGTAGCACTGGAGGCTTCTCACAGTAGTACCACCGCGGTGTCGCCGGCCGACTCCGACCGATTTAACTACAGGGTGAGTGTACAACCGTAGACACGGAGAAGGCCCCGGGGGGGTCTCGTGGGTTTCGCCCCGGCGCCGCGATTCACTCATGAGCGAGAGACGAACGACTCGGTCCCGGCGGCGGGATCAAGAGACGACGACGGAAGAGAACGAACAGGACGACGGCCTCGTCTGCCCGGAGTGTAGCGGGCAGGTCATCACCGACGAGGCACACGGCGAGAGCGTGTGTGCAGACTGTGGGCTCGTCGTGGAGGAAGACGACATCGACCGTGGGCCGGAGTGGCGCGCGTTCGACGCCCAAGAGAAAGACGAGAAGTCCCGTGTCGGTGCCCCGACGACGAACACGATGCACGACAAGGGGCTGTCGACGAACATCGACTGGCGCGACCAGGACGCCTACGGGCGGTCGCTGGACTCCCGGCAGCGCCAGAAGATGCGTCGGCTGCGGAAGTGGAACGAGCGGTTCCGCACCCGCGACTCGAAGGAACGGAACCTGAAGCAGGCGCTGGGGGAGATCGACCGGATGGCGTCGGCCCTGGGGCTCCCGGAGAACGTCCGGGAGACGGCCTCCGTCATCTACCGACGCGCCTTAGACGAGGACCTGCTGCCCGGCCGCTCTATCGAGGGTGTGTCGACGGCGTGTACGTACGCCGCCGCGCGGATGGCAGACGTCCCCCGCTCGTTGGACGAGATCAGCGAGGTCTCGCGGGTCGGCAAAGACGAAGTCGCTCGGACGTACCGTTACGTCGTCCGGGAGCTGAAGCTCGAGGTGAAGCCGGCGGATCCGGAGAGCTACGTCCCCCGGTTCGCCTCCGACCTCGAACTGTCCGACGAGACGGAACTGCGGGCCAAGGAGCTGTTGACGAACGCGAAAGAGAAGGGGATCCACTCCGGCAAGTCCCCGGTCGGGCTGGCCGCGGCGGCGGTGTACGCGGCTGCACTGCTGACGAACGAGAAGACCACGCAGGCGGCGGTGTCGGAGGTGGCGGACATCTCCGAGGTGACGATCCGGAACCGCTATCACGAACTGCTGGAGGCCGAGAGCGGTCTCGCGGCCTGACTTCGACTACAGTTCTGCGTCCAGTCGGTCGGCAGCCCTGACGGCCAGAGCGGCGATAGTGAGGGTGGGATTCATCGCCCCGCCGGTCGGGAACGGGCTGGAGCCGACGATCCAACAGTTGTCCAGGTCGTGGGTCCGGAGCTGTGGGTTCACCACGCTCTCGTCCGGGTCCGCCCCCATCCGGGTCGTCCCCATGTGGTGGTACGCCGGACCGGTGTCCGCCGGGCCGACGACCCAGTCGGGCTCGACGCCCAACTCCGACAACACCGCTCGTTGGACCTCGTTGGCCTTCCGGAGCCCGGCGCGGGTCCGGTCGTCCAGCGACCAGTGGACCTCCGGGACGGGGTTGCCGTGGTCGTCCGTGCGAGAGGAGTCCAGTTCGATCCGGTTGTCGCGGCGCGGGAGCTGTTCGACGAGCGCGCCCATGGCGGCGTGGGTGCCGTACGAGCGCTGGAGATCGGCGAGCAGGTCGTCACCCCAGGTGTCGGCGTCCAACGCGGCCGTCACCGGCGACGGACCGGCGTAGTTGAGGAACTCCAGCTTGGTGCCGACGACCGGCTCGGCGTCGTCGTAGAACTGGTGACACTCGCTCGTGTTGAACCCGACGTGGTTCTGGTCCGTCTGGCGGTCGAGCCGGCCACCGGCGCCGGCGAACAGGTGGTCGAAGAAGTAACGCCCGACGGCCCCGGAGGAGTTGGCGAGCCCGTCTGGGTACGTCTCCGATCGAGAGAGGAGTAACAGCCGTGGGGTCTCGACCCCGCCGCAGGCGACGACGAACTGACGGGCGGTCTGGGTGTGTGTCGCGCCGTCGGGCGTGGCGTAGACGGCGCGGGTGACGGCGTCGCCGGCACGGTCGTGTTCGAGCCGTTGGACGGGGGCACGGTCGATCACCCGGGCGCCAGCGGCCTCTGCGGCGCGGACGTGCCGCTCGGCGGTGTACTTCGCGCCGGAAGGGCAGACGGGCTTGCAGGTGCCGTAGCCGACACACGCCGGCGCGTCGTCGGTCGCCTCGGAGTTGCGAGCGTTCGGGACGCTGTGCATGTCCAGCCCCAGCGACTCACACGCCTCCGCGAACACGGAATCCGACCGCGAGGGGGGGAACGCCGGCAACGGGAACGGCTCCTCGCGGGGTGGAGCGTACGGGTTGTCGTCGGCGCCGGCGACACCCAACTCCGACTCGGCGGCCGTGTAGTACGGCCGGAGGTCGTCGTAGTCGATGGGCCAGTCCGTGCCGACGCCGTGGCGCGTCTCCATCTCGAAGTCGCGTTCGTGGAGCCGCATCACCATCCCCTGCCAGTGGAGGGTGGAGCCGCCGACCCCCTTCACCCGGGCGGCGTTCAGAGGGTAGTCGCGGTCGCCGGCGTCCGTGTAGGCGTCGCGCTCGCCGCCCATCTCCCAGGGGTTCCCCTCACCCGGCCGGAGGTGGGCGTCCAACTGCTCGGTCCGGTCGTCCTCGTCGAACCGGGGGCCAGCCTCCAACACGACCACGTCGTGGTCAGCCCGGGCCAGCCTGGCGGCGACGATGGCACCCGCAGGACCGGAGCCGACGATACACACGTCCGCCCGCGGCGACGGCGTCCGGTCACCCACCGTCACCACCCCCGTCGGTCGTCGAGTCGCGTGTCGCCGTCGGGTCGTGCGTCGCCGCCGGGCTCGCCCGCTCGTACTCCGGTGACAGCTGTGTCCGGTACCCTCCGGGGTGGCCGATGGGGTTGGGGGTACCGACCATCTCCCCGCCGGTCGGCGAGGCGTACAGCGCGTACAGGAGGTCGTTGACGAGGTAGTACCGCACCTGTCCGGGGAGCAGCCCGTCTGGCGCCGGGTCGGCGTCGTCGACGGACAGCTCCCGGAGGAAGGCGTCCCGGTCGGCCGGAGCGAGGTCGGCGACCGTCGACCCTTCCCACTCCCGACACACCTCGTCTAACTCCGCGAGCACGGTCGACAACCCCTCCCGGCGATCCTCGTCGGCCAACAGCCGGCCACGGGTGTACGTCTCCACGAACTCGGCGACCCCGTCCAGCCGGTCCGGGTACACCACCTCGGCGACGGCGACGACCGTCGTCAGCTCCGACCGGGAGACCGGCGGCGGATCGGCGTCCGCCCCCAACAGGTCCTCTCCCAGCGTCGCCTCACCACCCTCCGCGAGCCGGTCGGCGGCGACCCCACCGCCGACGGCGGCCCCGGCGAACGACAGCGCCGCCAGCGCGTCGCGTCTCGTCAGTTTCACGCCGCCGGTTTAGGTGAGCCTAATCAAGTGGGTTTCGGCTCCGACCGGACGAACGCCGTCTGTACGCGTTCGTGTACAGATCCGGCGGAGCGGTCGGGCGGCTGTTCACGATGTCGAAGGTTTTAGCTTGGGGACGAACGGAGGGTGTCGTATGCAGGCCGGCAACGTGGACGGGGAGGCGACGCGGTCAGACGACGAACCCCGCGAGAAGTGTGGGGTCGTCGGGGTGTCGCTGTCGGACCGCGACGCCGCCCGTCCCGTCTACTACGCGCTGTACGCGCTCCAGCACCGCGGTCAGGACTCCGCGGGGATCGTCACCCACGACGGGTTCCAACAACACGACCACGTCGAGATGGGGCTCGTCGGCGACGCCTTCGACGAGGGCGACCTGGCGGAGCTGGCGGGGTCGACCGGGATCGGCCACGTCCGGTACCCCACCGCCGGCAGCGTCGACAAGTCGTGTGCCCAGCCGTTCTCCGTCTCGTTCAACTCCGGCTCGCTGGGGCTGTCACACAACGGCAACCTCGTCAACGCCGCCGGGCTCAGAGACGAGCTCGCGCGGCTGGGCCACGCGTTCACCTCCGACGGCGACACGGAGGTGATCGCCCACAGCCTCGCGCGCAACCTCCTCGACGCCGACCTGTCGTCGGCCGTCGAGCAGACGATGCGTCGGCTCCACGGTTCCTACTCGCTGACCGTGATGTACGACGACCGCGTCCTCGGGGTGCGGGACCCGCGGGGGAACCGGCCGCTCGTGCTCGGCGAGCTGGACGACGGCTACGTGCTCGCGTCGGAGTCGGCCGCCGTCGACGTGTTGGACGGTGAACTCGTCCGGGACGTGCGTCCGGGAGAGGCGATCGTCCTGGACGCCGACGGCCAGGGGTACGAGTCGGTTCGGTTGTTCGACCTGGAGACGACCGCCCACTGCTTCTTCGAGCACGTCTACTTCGCCCGGCCGGACTCCGTGATCGACGGGACGCTCGTGTACGAGGCCCGCCGCGAACTCGGACGGGCGCTGTGGCGTGAGTCCGGCATCGACACGGACGTGGTGATGCCCGTGCCGGACTCCGGGCGGGCGTTCGCGTCCGGCTACGCCGACGCCGCGAGCGAGACGGGTGCCGACGTGGAGTTCGCCGAGGGACTGATGAAGAACCGCTACGTCGGCCGGACGTTCATCATGCCCACCCAGGACGAACGGGAGCGGGCCGTCCGGCTGAAGCTCAACCCGATCCGGTCGACGGTGGAGGGGCGGACCGTCACACTGATCGACGACTCCATCGTCCGCGGCACCACCTCGACGCAGCTCGTGGAGCTGTTGCGCGACGCCGGCGCGGAGTCCGTCCACGTCCGGATCGGCGCGCCCGCCATCGTCGCGCCGTGTTACTTCGGGATCGACATGGCCACCCGCGAGGAGCTGATCGCGGCCGACCGCACGACCGAGGAGATCCGCGAGACGGTCGGCGCCGACTCGTTGTCGTACCTCTCCGTCGACGCCGTCGCCGACGCGCTCGACGAGACCCGCGACGACCTCTGTCTCGGCTGTGTCACCGGGGAGTACCCGTACGACGTGGACGGGGAAGCGACGGACCGCGACGTGAGCCGACCGACCGTCGGCGAACCCGCCGAGGCGGACGACTGACCGCTCGGTCGCGCACTCGGGAGTAGTACCCGATTCGCGCCTCTCGACACTGCGCTGCAAAGAAGGTGTGACGGCTCGGTGTGGCGGACGGACGGGGCTCCGTCCGTCGCTACCCGTGTTCAGCAGTAGTTGAACTCTCTGGTCTCCTCGACGGGGCCCAGCTGCGCGTCGAAGCCCTCCAGCGTGAGCGCCGCCGACACCTCGGCGCTGCAGAAGCCCGTCAGCTCGCCGGAGACCGTCAGCGTCCCCGTGACCGGCAGCACCGGCACCTCGAAGTTGTACGTCGCGCTGGCGCTCTTCGGCAGCGTGACGTCGACGATCGGGTAGCCGGCGACGACGAGCGTGACCTCGATGCCGGCGTCCGTCACGTTCACCGTGAGGTCCGCGCACACCGTCGGCGCGTACCACGGCGTCTCGAGACAGTAGTTGAACGTCTCGTCGGCCGTGAGGCCACCGTCGAAGCGATCCTCGGTCTCCGCGACCGACACGTCGGGGCTGTCGCCGACGTACGTCCCCTGACTGACGACGTCACCGCGGACGAGGTCCACGGAGCCGTTGTCACCGCTCTCGAGCGCTCGGCGGTACTCTTCGAAGCTCAGCTTCTCCGACGCCGGAGCGTCTGCGAGCGGACCGAGCTTGTACTCCTCGCGGTCTCCCGAGGCTGCGGCCGCCGTCTGTGTCGCCAGGCCGGTGGCACCGACACCCGCCAGTGACTTCACTACTGTACGCCGTTCCACGTGCCGTGAGTCTTCTTCTGGCATCGTACCAGGTAATATCCGTGCTGATTGGATAAGACTTTCTGAAATTCAGTGACACTAGTGCCCCAGAGCGGGGGCGTCCCCCCGATCGAGATGTCAGCGTTCCTCGACGAGCATCCCTTCACGCACTTCGAACTCCGTGCCGGCGGGGAATCGCGCCGGGTCGAACGCCGCGAGTGCCGTCGCCCCGCCCGGCACGGTCGTGGGGTCGGCGTCGGCGCCGAGGTCGGCGGCCACGCGTGCCGCGAGCAGCTCCGCGTGGGCTGGCGCCCGCATGAACCCGTGTCCCTGCCAGCCGGTCGCGACGTACAACCCCTCGTCTGCCCGACCGAGCAACGGGTCGCCGTCGGGTGTCGCGGTACAGACCCCGGCCCAGGCGTCTGTCGGGACGTCCAGTCCCGTGGTCCGTTCGCGGGCGACGGCCAGCGCGTCTGCGCGGAACCAGTCGTCTGCGGTGCGGTCCCAGCCGTCCGGTGCCGTCGCCTCCGGGACAGTGCCGTCGCCCACCAACAACCCGTCCGGGTGTGGGCGGGCGTACACCCCCTCGGTGGCGTCGTACCACATCGGACCACCGTGTGGCGAGTCGTCGGTGCCGACGGTGAGCGCCTGGACCCGGTACGGGACGGCCGCGAGGTCGACGCCGACTCCGGCGGCCAGTTGCGGGGTGTGGGCGCCGGCAGCGACGACGACCGCGTCGAACGACACCGTACCGTCGGGGAGCGAGAGCCGTGTCGCTGTCTCGAGCGTCACCGGCGTCGCGTCGCGGACGGTCACGTCGGCCGCGCGGGCGGCTCCCAGCGCCGCGGCGACGTAGCGCCGCGTGTCCGTCCAGCCGGCGTCGGCCGCGACCGCCGCGACCGCCAGGTCGTCGACGGCGACGCTCGGGAACCGGTCGCCGAACGCCGCCGGCGCGAGCGTCTCGACGGCACGCCCGTGCTCGCGCATCCGCGCTGCGGCCCGGCGTGTCGCCTCGATCCGTTCGTCGTCTCCCTCGTGGACGAGAATCGCGTACGGACAGTCGTGGAACTGGAACCCCCGAGCGCCGTCGAACGCCCGGAACCGTTCGACTGCCCGGGCGGCGAGCGCGGCGTCGATGTCCTCGGCGTAGGCGTCGTAGACGACGCCGGCGGCGCGGGCCGAGGCGGCCTCCGACGGCGTCCGCCGGGCGCGGTCCCCGTCCCAGTCGATCCGGTCGCGTTCGAACAGCGTCACGTCCAACCCGTGGTCCGCCAGGTCGCGGGCGGTCGTCGCGCCGACCGCGCCGGCACCGACGACGGCGACGCGGCCGACCGTCATCGGTGTGGCTCCGGCAGCAACGCCTCGAACTCGCGGTCGGCGAGCCACTCCGTCAGCGCCCCGAGTTCGTTCGTCGCGTGCTCGAACAACCGTCGGCCCTTCTCCCGGGACGCGTCCGTCGGCCGACCGACTGCGCCGGACGCGGAGAAGTCCGCGGTGTCGAACCCCAGCTCCGCCCCGTGGATCGCCCGACCCCAGGAGTCGGCGCCGTCGGCCTCGGCGTCCGCGAGCGCCGCCTCCCGAACGAGGTCGGCGGCGACGGCGTACACCATGCTCGACTCCGCGGCGTCCGCGTGGCCGATTCCGGACTGATCGAACAGCTCCTCGTCTAACCCGCCCAGGTCCGAGAACCAGTTCCAGGGTGCGAGGAAGGCAGTGCCGTCGCCCCGTAGCTCGCGGGCGACCCGGCGGAGCGCGTCGTCGTTGCCGCCGTGACCGTTGACGGCGACGACCTTCCGGACCCCGTGGGCGGCCAGGCTCTCGGTCACGTCCCCGACGTAGGCCGCGAACGTCTCCGGCGTCGTCGACAGCGTGCCGTGGAACTGGCGGTGGTGGTCCGACACCCCGACCGGGACCGTGGGGAGTGTCACCGTCTCGACGTCGTCTTCGTCGTCGACGGCGCGGGCGACCGCCTCGGCCGCCAGGAGATCCGTCCCCAGCGGGAGCGCGGGGCCGTGTTGCTCGACGGCGCCGGTCGGCAGCAGAGCGACCTCGGCCGTCTCGAACGTCTCGCGGGCGGTGACTGTCGTCTCTTCGTGCAGCAGTGTCACGTCGGGTGCTCGGGGGGGCTCGCACTTATCCGCCGGGGACGGCGCGGGGCGGCGGCCGACGCGCTCGCCGGACCTGCGAGTGCTCCAGTGTGTGCCGGTAGTGGTGGATTTATGACCGTCGGCCGCTGATTCGGGCGCGTGTCGACGGTCGATCTCGCCGCACGGCTGGGTCTCCCGTTCGAGCTGTCGGTGCCAGAGTCGTCGGTCCAGACGGCGTTGTCGACCGGCCCCGAGGACGTGTCGCCGGCCGACGAGCTGACGTTCGCCCGCAACGTGTTCGTCCCCCTGACGACCGCTTGTCGGTACACCTGTACGTACTGCACCTACTACGACCCGCCGGGGGAGGCCTCACTCCTGTCGGAGTCGGAGGTGCGCGAGCGGTGTCGGGTCGGCGCCGACGCCGGCTGCACGGAGGCACTGTTCACGTTCGGCGACGAGCCGGACGACCGCTACACCCGGATTCACGAGCAGTTGGCCGACTGGGGGTACGACTCTCTGCGGGCCTACCACGTCCGCGCCTGTGAGATCGCCCTGGAGGAGGGGCTGCTCCCTCACTCAAACCCGGGTGACCTGGACCGCGCCGGGTTCGAGCGCCTCAAGCCCGTCAACGCCTCGATGGGCGTGATGTTGGAGACGACCGCGGACGTGCAGGCTCACTCCGGTGCCCGCCAGAAGGAGCCGGGCGACCGGCTGGAGACGATCCGCGCCGCGGGCGAGGCCGGCGTCCCGTTCACCACCGGGATCCTGGTCGGGATCGGCGAGGAGCCGCGCGACCGCGCGGAGTCGCTTGCGGCGATCCGCCGGCTCCACGAGCGGTACGGCCACGTCCAAGAGGTGATCGTCCAACCGGTCGTCGAGAACGACCGCTCGGACTTCTCGTCGCCGTCGGTGACGACGATGCGGCGTGTCACCGCGATGGCCCGCCGACTGCTGCCGGAGACGGTGTCCGTCCAGGCGCCCCCGAACCTCGCGCCCGTCCGGGAGCTGTTGGACTGCGGAATCGACGACCTGGGTGGTGTCTCTCCCGTGACGGACGACTACATCAACCCGGACTACGAGTGGCCGGCGCTGCGGGAGCTCTCGGAGATCGCGGCCCACGGCGGCGTCCCGCTCCACGAACGGCTACCCGTCTACGATCGCTACCTCCCGCCGCGTGTCCGACGACAGGGGTTCGACGGCACGCCCGCCGGGGAGTCGCCGACCGGCGCGTGGCTGACCGGGGAGATTCCGGACGCGCTGGTGGCGCGTGACGTTCACGGTCGACGGTTCCGCGGCGTCGCCCGGCGAGAGGGGCCGTTGTCGACCCCGGAGCCGGGCGTGCCCGGCGACGACTGAGCTCCCGAGTTCGTCCGCGGTCGTGACCGAGCCGATCAGACGCCGGCGTCGCGCGCCAGCCCGTCGAGTACGTACTCCGCCGACTGGCGTGTCGTCGCCAGCGGCACGTCGTTCAGGTCACAGATCCGCAACAGTGCGCTGATGTCCGGCTCGTGTGGCTGGGCAGTCATCGGATCTCGGAGGAAGATCACCGCGTCCAGCGTCCCGGCGGCGATCTCGGATCCCAACTGGAGGTCCCCGCCGTGTGGCCCGCTCTCCTTGCGCTCGACGGTCAGGTTCGTCTCCTCGGTGATCCGTCGCCCGGTCGTTCCGGTCCCGACGAGGTCGAACGCGGCGAGTGTCTCCTCGTGACTCTCGACGAAGTCGATCATCTCCGGCTTCTCGTCGTCGTGGGCGACGAGCGCGAGGCGTGTCACGGCTGGGGCGACGTGCGACACGGCAAAAAGCCACCGGGGTCTACGGGGCCACCGGACGGCGGCGAACCGTTTATGTTCGGTCCTGCGGCTACGTGAAACAGTGACGACAGTAAGCTCTGGTGACGACACCGAACGGCCCGCGGCACGGCCTTCGATGGACGTCGAGACGCTCCGACCGACGGCCGCAGCGTTGTGGTCGGTGTCACGGGGGACGGCGGCGCTCGTCGCAGACGTGCTCGACGACCGGTCGCTCGCGGGCTACTGTACGGTGTACTACGACGCGGTGTTGCCCGGCGAGCGGTCACTCGACGCGTTCGTCGAACGACTCCGTGCCGACGAGATCGACCCGGGGAGGTTCGCGGCGGCCGTCACGGCGGTCCAGTCGCGGTTGTTCGAGGAGCGTCGCGGCGAGACGGCCATCGCCGCACACGCTCGCGTGATCGCACACGACACCGGTGTCGTTCGGGCCGCAGTCGCAGACGCGGACGCGAGCGAGTCGCCGGCTGCGGTGACGGACGGCGGGTTCACCGTAGAGTCGCTCGTCGAACGCGCGGAGACGATGCGAGAGGACATGGAGGAGATCGAACGACTCGCCGCACAGCAGTCGGACAACACGCGCAACCTCAAGACGGAGATCGACGAGATCAGCGGGGCCAGCGAGGCGATCGCCAGTTCGACGACGGCGGTGAACGAACGGAGCGACGAGGCAGAGTCGTTGGCGGCCGACGGCTACGAACGCGGCGCAGACCTGGTCGACCAGATCGAACTCGTCGGCGAAGGGGTAGACGACGTGCGCGAGCAGGTGGAGACGCTCCGCTCACACACGGAGGCGATCGACGAGGTGGTTGAGATCATCGACGACATTGCCGAGCAGACGAACATGTTGGCGCTGAACGCTTCGATCGAGGCGGCTCGCGCGGACGCGGACGGCGCGGGGTTCGCGGTCGTCGCCGACGAGGTGAAGTCACTCGCCGAAGAGAGCAAGTCGCAGGCAGAACGGATCGAAGGCCGGGTCGAGAACATCCGACGTGACGCCCGCAAGACGACCGACACACTCGACGAACTGGCCGACACGACCGCCGAGAGTCTCGACGTGAGCACGTCCGCGCTCGACACGTTCGACGAGATCCGCGAGCTCGTCACGGGGATTTCGAGCTCGTTGGCCGAGGTGGAGACCAGTACGGATCGACAGGCCGACAGCACGGAGGAGTTGACGATGATGATCGAGGAGACGGATCGGAAGGCCGAACGTATCTCGGAGGAGATTGCCGACATCGCGGCCGCGAACCAGACACAGATCCGCGCGCTCGGCTCCGGTGACGTCCAACTCCGAGAGGAGTCGAGGTAGCCGAGCCACACGACGAGACAACGGTGTCAGGCGTACTGTCGCTCCAGGTGTGAGACGATCTCGTCGGTGTCTGCGAGGAACCCACCGTCGGCGTTACTGTCGAACAACACTGGGACACCGGTCTGATCGGTCAGCTCCTCTACCTCCGTCCGATTCTTGTGTGCGTTCGGGACGAGTGTCTCGTCGTACTCTAGTCCCAGTTCGTCGAGCGTGTCGCGGACACGCTTCGAGTACGGACAGTCCTCGCGGTCGTACAGTTCGAGCTCTGGCACACCACACCGTAACCAGTGTCGAGACAAAAACCACAGTCGGTTGTGGGCCACAGAGCGACAGACCCCAGTATCGTTAAACGACTGGCCGAGACGGCGCGACTCGCAGACCTCGACCGGTGGACGACACGAGACGTCTCCCCGAGCACGGCGTCGGCCTCCGGACCGGACTCGCCGACGAGACGGACCCAGCCCCAGAGACACGGGCGGCGACTGATCCCGAGTTCGAGGACGAGGAGTACCCGCCACGACACCTCGGGCAACGACCGGAGTCGGAACGCATAACCCGACACCGGCACCTTCCCGAGGTATGACAGGCAAGGCGACTGCCAGGGCCCACCCGATTCAGGGGCTCGTGAAGTACCACGGGCTCCGGGAGACGGAGGGGCGCCACCCGTACCACGACTCGATCAGCGTCTGCACGGCGCCGTCGAACACGACGACCACGGTGGCGTGGGAGCCGGACGCGAGCGAGGACACCTACCTGATCGACGGGGAGCCGGCCGAGGGGCGCGGCGCAGAGCGGATCGACAACGTCGTCGACGCGATCCGCGAACACGCGGGGTTCGACCACGCCGTCCGGGTGGAGTCGGCGAACTCCTTCCCGTCGAACGTCGGCTTCGGGTCGTCGGCCTCCGGCTTCGCGGCGCTGGCGTACGCCGCCTGCGAGGCGGCTGGCTTGGATCTGACCCGACCGGAGGTGTCGGCGTTCGCCCGCCGCGGGTCGTCGTCGGCCGCCCGGGCGGTGACGGGTGCGTACTCGGACCTCCACACGGGACTGAACGACCACGACAGCCGCTCGGAGCGGATCGAGGCCGGCACCGGCGAACTGGACGGGGAGCCGTTCGACCTGGAGGAGGATCTCCGGATCGTCACGGCGCTCGTTCCGTCGTACAAAGAGACGGAGGCGGCCCACCGCGAGGCCGCGGACAGCCACATGTTCGACGCCAGACGGGCGCACGTTCAGGACCAACTCGCCGAGGCGCGCGACGCGCTCCGGGACGGCGAGTTCCACCGGACGTTCGAGATCGCGGAACACGACTCGCTGTCGCTGGCGGCGACGACGATGACCGGGCCGGCGGGGTGGGTGTACTGGCAGCCGGAGACGATCGCGGTGTTCAACGCCGTCCGAGAGCTCCGGACCGACGAGGACGTGCCGGTGTACTTCTCGACGGACACGGGCGCGAGCGTCTACGTCAACACGACGGCCGACCACGCCGACCGGGTGGCCGACCGGATCGGCGAGGTGGGTGTGGAGACGGACGTCTGGGAGGTCGGTGGTCCCGCGCGAACCGTCGACGACGCGTTGTTCTGACCGCCGGGCAGACCACTACGCTCTTTCGCGTCGGGCTCCGAGAGCGAGTATGCACGTTGCCGTCCTGGGTGCCGGCTACGCCGGGCTCGGCGTCGCGCGGAGACTCGAACGGTCGCTCCCGCCGGACGTGGACCTGACCGTCGTCGACGACGGGCCCGACCACGTCCTGACACACGAGATCCACCGTGCGGTCCGTCGCCCGGCGGTCGCCGAGGCCGTCCGGGTGCCGCTCGCGGACGTGCTGGACCGCGCGGAGATCGTCACCGACCCCGTCGACTCCTTCGACCCGGAGACGGGCCACGTCGAGCTCGCGTCCGGCGACACGCTCCAGTACGACTACGGCGCCGTCGCGTTCGGCTCCGACACGGCCTACTACGGGATCGACGGACTCCGCGAACACGCCCACCCGTTGAAGACGCTCGAAGACGCGGCGGCGATCCGCGAGGACGCGCTCGACACGATCGCCGACGGCGGCGACGTAGTGGTCGGCGGCGCCGGCCTCTCGGGGGTCCAGGTCGCCGGCGAGATCGCCGCGCTCGCCCGCGAGGAGGGAGCCACCGTCCCGGAGGACGTGTCGGTGACGCTCGTCGAGCAGCTGGAGACGGTCGCGCCGAACTTCCCCGCGAACTTCCGCCGGGCCGTGCGGGAGGCGCTCGTAGACCGTGGGATCGAGATCCGGACGGACACGACCGTCACCGCCGTCGGCGACGGGGAGGTGGTCACGGACGGGCGCGACCTCTCGGCCGACACGCTCGTGTGGACCGGTGGAATCGCCGGCCAACCGGCCGCCGACGGCGACCGCCCGGTCGTGCAGGCGGACCTCCGCCTGACGGATCGCACACTGGCGGTGGGTGACGCCGCTCGCGTGGTCGGCGCCGACGGGGAGGCGGTGCCCGCCAGCGCCTCGGCGGCGATTCGAGAGGCGAAGACGGCGGCGACGAACCTCGAACGGCTCGTCGACGGCGGCACGGACGGGTTCAGCCCACGACTCGCCCGCTACCGCTTCGACGTACCCGGCTGGCTCGTCTCCGTCGGCGACGGTGCCGTCGCACAGCTGGGGCCGACCGTGCTCACCGGGGCGGCCGCGAAGGCGGCCAAGACGACCGTCGGCGCGGGCTACCTCACGAGCGTCGGCGCCGCACAGAAGGCGGTGGAGCTGACTGAGAACGAGATCTTGTCATAACCAGCAAAAGTTCTAGACAAAAATAAACAAAAAAGTTAACAATCTTCTCGTTGTCGTGTAAATCGATGTCAGAAACGGAAGACGGTCCGAGGAGAAGAGCAGTACTACAGGGCGCTGCGGCGGCTGTCGGTGTGGCTGGACTCGGCACTGCAGCAGCAAAGAAGTCAGACACAGAACCGACCGACGCTCGGAAACGAGAACTCACTGCAGAGTTCAGGGACCCAAGACGTGTGAGTCGTGCTGTACACGAACAGACGGAACTACTGAACGAACTCGCTGACGATGGAGTCCTACCCAACGGCCGAGTCAACAACCTGACGGAACTGAGTGAACCCGCTGACGGTGAAGGAGAACTCGTCACGGTGGCTCAGTTCAACACTCAGTTCACGCCGAGGATCAAGGTGTTCCGGAAGGTTGAACGAGGCTATCTCTCCGTGTCGGTGTTCCCAGAGATGGACGCAGCACACGCTGTGTTGAATCCTACCGAAGACGGTGAACCTCTGGGGGAGGGAAGCCTCAAGACGTACGGCAGTATGCCGGATGTGGAACCACAAGGCTGTCTCGACCCAGGGCACTGTCAGGACTGCGACTGCAACACGGTCTGCTGTACCGAGGATCCGTACACAGGCGACTGTCTCCAGTACTGTAACCAGTGTGACTGTAGTTGCGTCTGTTGTGACTGTGGCTTCCTCTGTAGCTCGTACTGCTAGCCCCCTCCCTTACTAATGTCATCCTCTGCACTAGAATTGAACGATCTCTCTAAATCGTTCGGCGGCACAGTCGTTCTTGACGGACTCGACCTCGAAGTTGAGTCGGGAACGGTGTTCGGCTTTCTCGGTCCGAATGGGGCAGGAAAGTCGACCACGATCAACGTTCTTCTTGGACTCCGATCACCAACGAGTGGGACAGCACGAGTGCTTGGGTACGATGTCGAGACACACCGTAACGAGATACACCAACGTGTCGGGGTGCTTCCGGAGGGAGTGACACCATTCCCGAACCTCACTGGTACCGAACATGTCGAGTTTGTGGCCCGAACACGAGGAGTAGCTGTCGACCCGATTGAACGACTCTCGCACGTCGGTCTCGATTCAGAAGCACACGACCGTCCGGCATCGGAGTACTCAACCGGGATGCAACAGCGACTCTGGCTAGCGATGGCACTTGTCGGTGATCCGGAACTCGTGGTTCTCGACGAGCCGACGAGTGGACTCGACCCAGACGGAATCAGAGAAATTCGGCAACTCGTCACAGAGCTAAGGAACGACGGAACGTCCGTTTTCCTATCGAGCCACCGTCTCGAAGAAGTCGAGACGATGTGCGACCGTGTGGGGATTCTTCACGATGGACAGATCGAGAGGACAGTGTCAGTTGCAGACGGCTCTCTTGGGGCACTCAGTTTGAGCGTCGGATTCCGAGTTTTGAACCGTCCTGAGGCACTCAGTGCAGTGCTGGCACCACAAGACGGCGTCCAGTCGGTTGAGATAGATGGACAGTGGGTCACGGTGACGTGTGAGACAGCGGGCGATAGGATCACGGCCGTCGAGACTGCTCTCAACGAAGTCGAAGTTGAAGACCTCAGTACCGACGGTGCGTCACTCGACGCACTGTTCGACAGGACTGTTCACGGAGGCGAGTCGTGAACATCCGTCCGTATGCCCGCCGTGACCTCGTTGAGTTGTGGCGCTCTCGCGCTGGACTCCTCGTTCTGGGACTGTTCGGCGGATGCTTGATTGGCGTGACTGGTGCCCGAATTGCTGGATTCTCGCTCTCGAGCATCTACGGGCTCGTTTTATTCGTTGGACAGCTTCTCTTCCCGGCTGTCGGACTACTGCTTGGCGTCTCGTCAATTGCCGGGCACAGAGAGTCGGGAACGCTTCGACTGTTGTTCACTCTTCCAGGGAGACGCAGAGATGTAGTTCTTGGATCGTTCGTGACGCGGTGTGGTGTACTCGGCGTCGGGTTTGGACTACTCACTGCCGTGACCACAGGGCTTGCGACAGTGTACAGTGCCCCGGCCGGACGGCCAGCAGTGCTGTTCGGTTTGATCATGATGTTGACCGTGAGTTGGCTCGCTGTAGGGACCGCTGTCTCTGTCTTCGCTAATACACAGCGACGCGCGTTTCTCGCTGCTATCGTTTTATACGTGGTAGGCGTCGTGTGTTGGAATACACTGTTTCCGGTGTCACCCGATGTAGTCGCCGTGGCGCTGGCAAGCCGCCTAGAACTGTCGTTTCCACTTGAACTCCGGCGAGGTGTGTTGTTTCTCGCGCCCGGAAATGCGTTCCTCGTCGGGCTCCAGTACCTCGGGGGGAAAAGCTACCTCACCCTCGTCGTTTCGTTTTTTGGAGCTCCAGTTCCTGCCGGCTGGATCGCCCCTGTCGTCCTGGTCATGTGGTGCCTTCTTCCGTTAATCGCCGCAGTCAGGATAGCAGAGTCACTAGAACTCTCGTAGCCTACCTTCCATGTGTATAATCACCTGATACAGTCAGAGTGCGTATATGGGCAATCCTTAACACACATCTCGATAAAGGTCTGAGTACGATGCCAGTAGTGAATATCGACCCGTACGAGTCGTCGGGCGGACTGTTCGAGTGTGTCGAGTGTGCCGGTCGGACGGAGGCCAACTCCAACCCAGGCCGGTGTGACGACTGTGGAGGTGACGTGCGCAACCTCGCAGTCCACCAGGAGTAGACAGTTCGGGCCCACGCGGGTCCACTCGTGTCGCGGACGGACGGCGCGTCCCCCGCGGCGCCTCGCCGCCGGCCGCCGCGGTCGGGCGCGAGGACTGTGTCACCCTCGCGTCCGGCCCCGTCGGCCACGAGCGGCACCCTCGACACCAGTCTCCGTCGCGGGCGTTCACCCGCGATCGGGACCGCAGTCGTTTTTCACGCCACGGCGCCAACACCGTGCATGGACGAAGATCTGATCGACGACGCGACACTCTCACTCGACCGGAAGTCACGACTCCCCGGGACGGGGTTCTTCTATCCCGACTCCTTGGACGACGAGCGAGTCGACGAACGGGCGGCGTCGGCAGTGGCGGGCGCGGACGTGGTGGTCGTGACGGACTCCGACGCCGACGGGCTGGCGTGTGTCGCGCTCGTCCGGGAGGCGTACGACGCCGTCGTCGACCCGGCGCCGTTCGAGGCGTACCGTGACGCACGGATCGACGACGACCGGACGACCGACGAACTGGACACGGCGGCGCTGGCGGCCGACGCCGACAACGTCACCGTCGACGACGACGGCGGACTGTTGGCCGACTCGACGGTCGCGCTACTGCCGGCCGGGCCACACAGCCTGCGAGAGCAGTTGGGGCGCGCGGCCGAACACGCCGAGCCGGGCGTCGATGTGTTCGTCTGTGACATCTGTCCGGACGACGCCGGCAGCGTGGAGCCGGCGCTGTCGAACCTCGTCGAGCGGGCGTCGTCGGTCGCCTGGTACGACCACCACCAGTGGGACGACGAGACGGCGGCGGCGATCCGCGAGCACGGGATCGAGCTAGTCGTCGGCGACAGCGACGAGGAGTGTTCCGCGGACGTGACACTGCGGTCGTTGGACCACGAGTTCCCCGAGCGGTTCGAGACGCTGGCGGCCGTCACCCGCGACCACGACCTCTGGCTGAAGGAGGACGAACGGAGCGACGACCTGGCGGACTACTCCTTCTGGAGCTCACCCGCGGAGTACGCGGCCGTCGTCGGCGCGTACGGCGTCGACCTCCCGGAGCCGATCCGGGGGTACGTCGACGCTCGCCGCGAGGAGAAGGAGGCGTTGATCGACGCAGCCGTCCGTCGGGCGGAGACACACGAGATCGGCCCGTGGACGGTCGGCGTGACGTACGGCCGGTGTTCACAGAACGAGGTTGCGGAGACGCTCCGCGAGCGAGGCGCCGACGCGGCCGTGATCGTCAAGCCGGCCGGCAGCGCGTCGATCCGCGGCAGCGAGACGTTCGAACGGGCCCACGAGGTGGCCGGGCAGGTCAACGGCGGCGGTCACCCGAAGGCCGCCGGCTGCAAGCCCGACATCTACGACGACATGCTGGACGTGGCCCGTCACTGGACGACGGAGGGTGAGGCCGCGAAACGAGTGATCCTCGCGGCGTTCGAACGGGTCGCCGACGACATCGAGGCGGACGGCACAGAGACCGCCGCGACGGCGGACGACTGACGGATGCGGGTGACGCTGCTCGGGACCGGCGACACGACCGGCACTCCCACCGTCGGGTGTGAGTGTGACACCTGCGAGGCGGCCCGGGAGCGCGGCGTCGAACGGTCGCGGTTCTCCGTCCACGTCGAGAACGAACGCACCGGGGAGTCGTTGCTCGTCGACTGTTCGCCCGACTTCCGTGCGCAGTTCCTCGACAACGACGTGTCGCTCCCGGACGCGGCGGTCGTCTCGCACGTCCACTTCGACCACCTCGACGGCCTGGGCAACGTCTACCGACTGTTGGACGACCTTCCGGTGTACGCCGCAGACGAGACGGACCCGGTCACCGGCGAGTCCGTCGCCGAGACCGTCCGCTCGAAGTACGACTATCTCGACCGCGTGCGCGTAGAGCCGACGAGTCCGTTTGCGTCGACGACCGTCTGCGGGCTGGAGGTGACGCTCGTCCCCGTCGACCACCCGCCGATGCTGTGTTACGGACTGACGGTGGAAGACCCGGAGACGGGCGCGAAGCTGTCGCTGACGGGCGACACGAGCTACGACGTGAGCGACCGAGTGCGCGAGGTGCTGTCGGAGCCGGACCTGTTGCTCGCGGACGCCATCGTCCCGGCGAGCCTGTGTGAGTACCACCCTGTCGGCGGCAGCCACCACCGCCCGGACGGGACGCCGCGAACGTTCGGCACGAAACACATGACCCGCGAGGGGGCCCTGGATCTGGCGGCGGAGTTGGACGCCGCGGAGACGCGGCTCGTCCACCTCGCGCACTACTACCCCGCCGACGAGGCGTTCGCGGAGCCGCTGGCCGTCGACGGGGAGACGTACGAGTTGAGTTGACGGCAGCCACGGGCACCCTCGTTGATTTCACCGAGGCGCCTCCGTGGTCCGTGACTCCGCGCCGCCCGAGTACTGCTCGGAGCCACAGCGATTGAGGTGACTGACGACTACGAGCAGAGTCAATTTTATTACTATAATTTAACCCAAAATACGGGTGTCTCTACCTGCGGCGAGCCTAAACAGTATCACAGCCGACCAGACTAGCAGCACACGGGCCGTCCCCGAAGTCGCTACCAGCCTGAAACTCGGTCGACAACACCTCCCTACCCTACGACTTACAACCCACTCACACCCACTACGGGGGTCGTCTTGACCCAGGTGGGTCGGTCTGGTGTGTGCCAGACCCCCGACTGACGGCGACCGTCAGGCCTTGCAGGGCTGGAGTTTCCGTGGGTCCTGGCAGATAACCCTGTTCGCTGCGGCGGGGTCGGTCGCAAGTGTGAACAGTGCGACGAGCGCCAGGGTCAGCAGCACGCGGGTTACTCTCGGCTTCGATGCGAGCGTTGCAAGTGCGCTACTTACACGCATACACTAGAGAAGTATCAGCTGTATAGATAAAACTACTGAAAACTTTTCGAATCTGTCATACCGAGATAAAAACTGCACACTGACAGGACCTGGGACATATACTATATACACAGTATAATGTTCTCACCACACGGGACAACCGAACGCCCTGTCGTTCAGTACAGACAGGCCGGTTCGTCGTGTGGCGGGTAACCGCACTCGGTGGCGGCCGCCGGGTCGGCCACCAGTGCCAGTGTCCCGACGACGAACAACGTCAGCAGGACGCGGGTCGCTCTCGGACTCGACGCGAACTTCGTGAGTGTGTCTGTCACACGCATACGTGACTACAGACGACACACGGGAACATAAAACTATCGCAGAAGAGACGTATCCTGACTGAAGGAACAGTGAACTATCCTGTCGTCGAGTTCAGTCTCGCCGCCGGGCCAGCCCGACGGCCGCGAGCACGGCGAGCGCGACGGCAGCGACGACGACGCCTAGCCCGGGCGTGACGACGCCGCTCGTCGACTCGCCGCTGCCGCCGACGGTCGTCACGTCCGTCCGGGGCGGGACGGTCGTCGCCGCGGTGCGCTCGCTGTCGGTCGTCCCGTCGGCTGTCGCGCCGCCGTCCGTCCCGTCACCCGTCGGCGACGCGGTCGCGTCGAGGTCGACGCTCCCGAACCCGCCCTCGTGGTCGTCCAGCGCGTCGGCGCAGTCGGTCAGTTCGGACTCGGAGGGGGGCGTTGCGCCGGACCCGGACAGTTCGTAGCTGCCGTCGGCCCCGAGGTCCGTGGTCGTCGGCCCGCGCGAACCGCCGAGGTCGGCGTACGCGTCGCTCTCGAAGCCGCCGGCCGGGATCCGTTCGACGTCGTACACGAGCCACGGGGAGTACACCTCCCAGACGACCTCGCCGCGGGGTGTCACCTCCACCACGCGGTGGTTCTTCGAGTCGCCGACGAGGGTGTGGCCGTTGCGGAGTCGGTCGGCGTCCCGGGGCCACGACAGCGTGTCGCTGGTGCCCAGTCGCCAGGTGCGCTCCCAGTCGCCGTCGGTGTGTTCGTACTCCACGATCCGGTCGTTCTCGGAGTCGGCGACCAGGAACGTGTCGGTGCCCGCGTCGCTCTGGAGGTAGTCCGGGTTGTGTTGCTCGTAGAGCACGTCGTAGTTGCCGTCGCTGCCGAGCTGTCGTTCGATCTCCCCGGTCGCGCGGTCGACGAGCAACACCTGGTCGAAGTTGCGCGGCGACAACAGGAAGTCGTCGCCGACGCGGTCGACGTCGTTGAAGTGGGTCCAGTCGTCCGTGTACGACCCACCGACGTCGCGGTCGAAGTGGTCGTCGAACTGCCAGGTCCAGGTCACTTCGTCGTCGACGCGGTCGTAGACGACGAGCCGGTCCTCGTTGGTCTCGTCGGCCTCGTCGTAGTTGCGCATGTTGGCGATCACGACGTGGCTCTCGTTCAACGGGTCGGCGTCGTGCGTGTCCGTGTACGGTAGTTCCTCGGTCCAGACAGTGTCGCCGGTGGTGGTGTTCAGCTCGTACAACAGGGTCGTCCCACGGCGCGTCGCGGTGACGAACAGGTTGCCGTTGCCCAACGGGTCCACGTCGTACGACCAGACGACACCGGGGCTGTCGCTGCTGTCGTGGACCCACAACACCTCGCCGCGGGGCCCGAACGCGACGAGTCTGGCGGGCTCTTTGCCCCCGTTCTCGCCGAATCGCGCCCCCTGGACGCTGACGACCGTGACGCCGTCGGCCGGCGCGGCCTGGTGGCCGACACACACGCCAGGGTCGGCGGTCGTGGCCTCGGCGCTCGCGTCGACGGTTGCCGCCGCGCCAGCCGAGACCGCGGCCGTCGCGGGCGCGACGGCGACCAAGACGACCAGGAGCGTCAGTCGGACGGAGCTTCGACGAATCTCTCGCACGCACACGACTGTTCCCGGGGTGGACAAGTGTCTTCTTCTCTGCCGGCGGGGGCGGGACGACGGCGTCGCAGTCCCGTGGGATGAACAAGAATATATGTGCCGCAGGCGAAGGCTCAGTTCACAATGAGTGGCAATTCGAAGGCGAAGAAGAAGCGACTGGGGAAGCTCGAGCGACAGAACAGCCGGGTCCCGGCGTGGGTCATGATGAAGACTGACATGGAGACGACGCAGAACCCGAAGCGACGCCACTGGCGGCGCAGTGACACGGACGAGTAAACGATGAGTGCCACGGACTTCGAGGAGCGGGTCGTCACCGTCCCGCTGCGCGACGCGAAGCAGGCACCGAGCGGAGAGCGCGCCGACCGCGCGATGTCGCTGATCCGCGGCCACCTGAGCAAGCAGTTCTCGGTCGACGAGGACGCGGTCCGGCTGGACCCCTCGCTCAACGAGGCAATCTGGGAGGGCGGCCGCAGCAAGCCGCCGAGTTCGATCCGCGTACGCGCCGCTCGCTTCGACGAGGACGGTGAAGTCGTCGTCGAGGCGGAGCCGGCGTAGCCGAAACGTGTTCACCGCATCGTTCACTGGGTCGTCGTACGTGGGCGTGTACGCCCGCGCCACCGACGGCGTGTTGTTGATCGATCCGAGCGTCGACGACGAACTCGCCGCCTCGCTGGCCGAGGAGCTGTCGGTGTCGCTCGTCGAGACGACCGTCGGCGGCTCCGGCACCGTCGGCTCGCTGGCCGTCGGCAACGACGCGGGTGTCGTCGTCTCCGACCAGGCGACCGACGACGAGGTCGACCGGATCGACGACGCCGTCGACGGCAGCGTCGCCCGGATCCCCGGTCGGCTGAACGCCGCCGGCAACGTCGTCTTGGCCAACGACACCGGGGCGATCGTCCACCCGGAGCTGTCCGCGGAGGCCGTCTCCGTCGTCGAGGAGACGCTGGCCGTCCCGGTCGAGACCGGGCGACTCGCCGACTCCCAGACGGTCGGCACCGCCGCCGTCGCCAACGACGAGGGAGTGATCTGTCACCCGCAGGCCACCGAAGACCAGCTCGTCGCCGTCGAGGAACACCTCGACGTGTACGCCGACCTCGGCACCGTCAACTACGGTGGGCCGTTGGTCGGCTCCGGGCTGATCGCCAACGACGCAGACTACGTCGCGGGCGAGGAGACGACCGGCCCAGAACTGGGCCGGATCGAGGACACGCTGGGCTACATCTGAGCCGCCATCGCCTGTCGTACGCGGCGGTCCAACCGGTCCAGTCGGGCCGAGAGGAGCGCTGCGACCCCGTCCGGTAACGACCGCCCGGCGTCGAGTGTCTCCTGGATAGCGGTCAGCTGCCGCCCGAGCCCGCGGAGTCGACCGACCGAACGGTCGTCGTCGCCGTCGTCGATCGCCGACAGCGACTGCCGTGCCGCTCGGAGCGCCCGGTCGAGCCGCTGGAGCACGATCTCGACCGCGTCCGGCTGGCCGTCGCCTCCTCCTCGTCTGTCGTCGTCGCTGTCGTCGTCTCCACTGTCGTCGCTGGCCGGCCTCCCGGCGGCCGGATCACGCGCGGCCGCCGGGACGGCGTCGTCGACCGACTCCCCGTCCCGGAGCGCGGCGACCTGCGCGCGGGTCTCGACGAGGAACGTCTCCAGGAAGTCGACCAACGAGCGACGCCCGGTCCGGACCCGGTCGACTGTCGCGCTGGTCTGCTCGCGGCCGGGGTTCACGCGGTAGGCGCCGACGCCGCCGTCGGCGTCGCGCACCTCCGCCGTGTACGCCCCGGCGCGGTGGACGTACACTGCCGCCCGACCGTCCGGATCCGGTCGGCTCCGGTAGACGGTGCCGCCGAAGTCGTCCGTGACCGTCACCCGGTCCAGATCCGGGGTCTCGTCGGTGCTCGCGTCCGCCCGGAGCTTCACTGCCGCCGCCGACGGGACGAGCACCGCCTCGCCGTCGGCGCCGACGGCCGTCACCCGTTGCTCTGTCCCCGTGTCGTCGGTGTCTACCGTCGCCCCGTCGCTGGTGGCAGTCGCCGTCGCTGTCTCGCTACGTTCTGTGATCGTCGCCTCGTCGTCGGGTTCGGCTCCCGCTCCGCTCGGCTCGTGCGTGAAGCGTTCGGCGTAGGGTGCGGTGTCGGGCGCGTCGACGACGAGGCGGTGGTCGCCGGGCGACGGTCCGATCACTCCGACCACCCCACGGAACGAGGGGACGGCGACGGGATCGGACTCCAACAACGCTCGGGCCTCCGTCCGGGGCTCGCGGGTCTGGACGCCGTTGTCGCCGGGTGCCGTCTGATCCGGAACTGCCTCGCGGAGTCGGGTCACCACGGCGCCGGCCGTCGCCAGCGGCCCGGGGTCGCCGACATCGTAGCGGTCGGCGAGCGCCCGTCGGTGGGTCGTGTCTGTCACGTCCGCGATCGGGTCGTCGAACCGGGGCTGTTCTTGCGGCGTGCCGACGCTCGTGACGTGACTGGCGACGGCGTCCTCGGCGAACCCCGGCACCGGGAACTCGAAGCCGAGCCGTGGGCCCTCGTAGGCGTCGATCTCGACGGCAGCTATCGGCTCCAGCGTGTAGCCGACGCTCTCGCCCGTCGCCCGCTCGCTCGGTTCGAGCCGCAGCCCCGGTTCCCGGGCGGGCAGCTCCCCCGGCGGCTCGCCTTCCCGCACGGTGAGTGCCGGCGGGACGAAGTGGCGTCGCTCCACGTCGGGGAGCTCCGGGTGATCGAACAACGGGACGCCGTCGAGCTCCGGGACGACGTACGGCAGCCGTGTCCCTTCGTCGCGCGGGAGCCCGTACGCGAACGGAAACGCCAGGCCACCCACGAGGTCGTTCGTCACGTCGGCAGCGGCGGCCGGCAGTCGCTGGAAGGTGTCCGCGCGGCCGACGACCGCCAGCGCAGACGAGTGGCTGCCCACCTCGCTGACGACACTGGGCGTCGTCGCCGCGGGGTCGAGGTACTCGTTGTTGGGGACCCGGCGAGAGTGGGCACTGGCCGCGAACAACACCGGGGTCTCCGTGTCGGCGTCGACGAACACCTGGAGCAGTTCCCAGTCGTGCCAGTGGAAGTTGACGCTGAACTGATCGAAGGCACTGTACAGCCAGTACTGTACCGCCAGCAGGCCGGTCCCTTCGTAGCGGCGGACCCGCCAGAACACGGTCGGCGCCGGCGGACCGTCGGCGGCGTCCGCGTCGGCCGCGTACCCGGAGAGGGCGTCGAAGCCGTCGACGACCGTCCGACCGTCGCGGTCGGCCGCGTACCGTCGCGGGTCCGTCGGGAACCACCGCTCTGCGGCGCCGAAGTGGAGCGTCGGCGCGAACTGGCGTGCGAGCCGCTCGCCCGTCGCCGACCCGACGGCCGTCGTGTCCGGTCGGCCGTCGTCCGTCAGGAGGGCCCCGGCGCCGATCCCGACGGCCGCCGTCCCGACTCCGGCGCCGACGAGCCGTCGTCGCGTCAGCCGCGGGCGGCGTTCGTCTTCCATCTACGACGGCAGGCGTCACGGGGGGGTAAGTCTTTGGGGGTCGGGAGACGGCACCCAGACCGATCGACAGACCGAAACAGCCGCGCCGTGACCCCTCGGGTATGCGTGCGGCGCTTGTCATCCTCGACGGGTGGGCACTGGGAGACCACGGGCGGCGGGACGCGGTCCGGGCGGCGGACACGCCGACGTTCGACCGGATCGGCGAGGTCGGAGCGTTCGGTACACTCCAGACCCACGGCCGGGCCGTCGGACTGCCCGAAGGACAGATGGGCAACAGCGAGGTGGGCCACCAGAACATCGGTGCTGGCCGCGTCGTCTCTCAGGCGTACACCCGGATCGACGACGCCGTCGCGGACGACGGCTTCGACGGCGTCGCGGCGATCCGACGGGCGTTGGACGCCGTCGCGGACGACGGCCGGCTCCACCTCCTGGGGCTCGTCAGCGACGGCGGCGTCCACGCCGCCCAGTCGCACCTCCACGCGCTGATCGAGACTGCCGCCGCCCAGGGTGTCGACGCCGTCACTCACGCCTTCACCGACGGACGAGACACGCCGCCACAGTCCGGCCGGAGCTACCTCGCAGACCTGGAGTCCGTCGTCGACGACGCCGGCACGGGCGCGGTCGCGACGGTCGCCGGACGCTACCACGCGATGGACCGCGACGAGAACTGGGAGCGGACGGCGAGCGCCTACGACGCCATCGTCGACCGGACGGCGGCACAGACTGCCGACACGGCCGTCGACGCCGTCACGGCCGCCTACGACCGCGGAGAGACGGACGAGTTCGTCGAGCCGACGCTCGTCGGCGACCACGACGGGCTCGCCGACGGGGACGCGGTCGTGTTCTGTAACTTCCGGGCCGACCGGGCGAGACAGCTCACCCGGATGCTGGCCGACATCGGACCGAGCGACTGGCACGACGAAGGGATCGACACCGCCCCGCCGAACGTGGAGTTCGTGACGATGACGGAGTACGACGAGACGTTCGACCTCCCGGCCGCGTTCCCGCCGGAAGAGCCGACGGCGACGCTGGGCGAGGTGGTGGCGGACGCGGGGCTCACACAGCTCCGGCTCGCGGAGTCGGAGAAGTACGCCCACGTCACGTACTTCCTCAACGGCGGTCGGGAGGTGGCGTTCGACGGCGAGACCCGTCGGATCGTCGACTCGCCGGACGTGCCGACCTACGAGGAGACGCCGGCGATGAGCGCTCCGACAGTGACGGACACGGCGCTGTCGGAGATTACCGACGACGACCCGGACGTGCTCGTGTTGAACTACGCCAACCCGGACATGGTCGGTCACACCGGGGACTACGAGGCCGCAATCGCGGCCGTGGAGGCGGTCGACGAACAGCTCGACCGGCTGCTGACGGCCGTCGCCGACGCCGGCGGGCACGCGCTCGTCACCGCCGATCACGGCAACGCCGACGACATGGGCACGGCGGACGACCCGCACACCGCACACACGTTCAATCCGGTGCCGTTCGTCTCTCTGACGCCCGCCGGCGACGACGGTGGACTCCGCGTGCGGTCGGGCGGGAGTCTACCGGACGTAGCGCCGACGCTGCTCGACGTGCTCGGCGTCGATCGACCCTCGGAGATGACCGGTTCGTCGCTGCTCGTCTCCGAGGAGTGACGACGCGGCTCCGGTTGTCGGCTCCACAGGCGGCACCGTCCGGGCAGGCCCACGCCGACGACCGCTCGTCTACGTTGCCGTCCACGTCGCCGACACCACTCTTTCCAGCGGGGACGGCGGCGACCGCGGCGGTCGTCGTCCGGAACCGGATCGCACGGTTGTCCCCCAGCAGCTCTCCTCGGCCGTCCGCGTCCGTGTCCAGCCGGACCGGAGCGTCCTCGCGGACGTAGCGTAGCCGTGTGCCGCCCGCCGCCGGACGCCGGACGGCGACGCTGAATCGTGGGTGTTGGCCGCGGACGGTGACGTGCCAGAGGTTGATTGTCGCGTACCACGACCCCGGCACCGGCGCCACCGGGAGCCCGGCGAGGACACCGTCGAAGGCGTCCGGCAGGAGCCGCCGACGCAGCCGGTCGGCTGCCGCCTCCGTGCCTCGGCTCCCGACGTAGCTCACGACCCGGTCGCGGAGCCGCCGCCGGGCGTCGACGGTCGTCGTCACCGTGTCCGCCGGGACGGCGACGTCACCCGCGGCCGCCTCGCGGAGTCGAACCCGGAGCCTGACGGTCAGCTCTGCGCGGGCGGCCGGCGCCAGCCCGAGCCGGTCGGCGGCGACGCCGGCGACACGTGGAGCCAGACTCCCGTCGGCCGCCGCTCGTGCCCAGTCACCCAGCGCCCGCCCGTCTGTCGTGGCGTCGACGACTCCGGCGGCGGTCGAACGAGAGACTCCCAGTCGGTCGACGAGTAGCCGTCGGAGTCGGCGCCCGACCGTCCGAACCGCCGGCTGGAGGCTGTCGAGGAGCCGGTCGCGGTCGTGTCGGAGCGACGACTCGTTCACCGCCGACGGGACCCGCCGGCTCGACAGTGTCTGGTTCGCGGCGGCGAGCGCGCGCCCGGCCGTGCCCAGCGAGACCGTGTCGGTCTCCGGGGCCAGCCAGCCCGTCACCACGTCCGCCGCGTCCGCGTACGGCACCGCGACGGCGACGACGTTACGCGTCGCCAACGGCGTCACCTGCGTGCCGTTGTCGACGGCGGGCGTCACCCGCCCGGGCACCGGGCCGACTGTGAGGTACGACGGCTCCGCGTCCGGGACGAGGAGGAACTCCCCGCCGGGGCCGGAGACGACCCCACGCCGCGGCGGCCGTGTCGTCGCCTCGCGGGCGGCAGCCCGTACCTGACTCCCGTTCACCGGGAGCCGATCCAACAACGCTCGCCGGACGCCCTCGGCCGTCACGTCGGCGCCGCTCCGCTCGGCCAGTCGACTGTCGACCCGGTCGAGGTAGTGTGCCCGCACCGCCGCCCGGAGCCTGGCGGCGACTCCACCGTACGGCGGGGTGGCGTCGCGCAGTCGCGTTCGGTTCGCGCGCAGTCCCGTCCGGAGCCGAGCCGACGGCGACGCTTCGCCGGCGACGACCCGGCCGGGTGACGGCCGGACGGCGTAGTCGCGCACCCGGTCGTGGAGCGCGGTCAGGTCTCGAATCAGCCACGCCCGCAGCCCGGGCGGCGGCTCCCTGGCGACTCGAATCCGTTCTGTCGCGTCTCCGCCGGCGACGGCCTCCCGAGCGAGCCTGTCGACCGTCGCCGGCGACGGGCGGGCGTCCGCCGCCGGTGCGAGATTCTGTCCGCCTCTGGTCCCACCCTGCGTGAACACCGGCTCCGTCTCACCGCTCGGTCCCGGGAGGTCGGGGTCGTAGCTCCCGGTCAGTCGGAGTCGGACCCGGTACCGCAGGCTGGACTGCTCTCGGCGCTCGCGTGTCTGATTGCCACGCCGGAACTCGCGGGCCGTCGTCTGCCGGACGACGACCGTCCGCCGGGCGACGAGGAGCGGGTCGTCACCCGTCCGTCGCGTCTCGTCTCGCACGACGGTCTCCGTCGTCCGTTCGGTGTCGACTGCCGTCCAGTTCGGCCCGGGCGCCGTCGGGGCCGGCGGCGGCGACCCGTCGCGTCGCGTGACGGTCACGCGACGTGTCGCGGTCGCTCGGTATGCCCGTCGTGTCAGGCTGTCGAGCGCGGCGAGGGTGTCGAGGTAGGCGGTGTCGGCGACGCTTCCGACCGTCACCGGCGGGCCGCGCCGGCACTCGGCCAGCCTGGGCTGGCTGCCGTGTGTCTTCCGTGCACCGAAGAGGATGGCCCGTCGTCGGGAGTACGGCGGCACACTGTTCTCGGCGGCCGCGAGCGCGTCGCTCACCGCCGTCCGGGCGACCGCTCTGGCGACGGCCCCGCGGCCGGCCGGGTCCGCTCGCCCGAACGCCGACCGTTGGAGCCGGAGCATCGCTCCGTTCGTCGTGACCGCGACGTGACGCGTGGCGACGACGTTCTGGACGCCCGCGCCGGCGTACTGTGCCAGCCCTCGGGCCTCGGCCAGCGCCGTCAGCCGCGCCCCCAACTGTCGCCCCAGCCCCGGTCCGGCCGTCGGCCCACGATTCAGCCGTCGCTCGTACCGCTCGACACGCCGCGAGACGGCCCACAACGGGAGGCGGAGATCGACCCGAACCCGGGTCGTCCGTTCGGCGACGACACGGCCGTCGCGGCGTGCAGTGTGGTCGAACTCGACTGCGACCGCCACTCCGGCGCCGCCGTCCGTCGGCGTGACGGCGACGCTCTCGACGGCCGTCGCGGCGGTCGGTCGCTCGCCGACTCCGGCGAGCCGCGTCTCGACGGCGACTCGGCCGGTCCTCGTCTCCTCTAGTGTCGTCCGGAGTTCGGCGGCAGTCCGGAGCGCGACGGTCGCCTCCAGTGTGTCGTCGCCCGCGATCGCGTCGCCGGCGGTCGTGTTCGCCGGGACGACGACCGGGTGGCGGGCGGTCGCCTGCACCGCTCGTCGGCCGGCGACCCGGAGTGTCGTTCGAGCGATCGCCTCCGCGCGGTCCAACGCCTCGTCGGTCGCGCGGTCCAACGCCTCGTCGGTCGCGCGGTCGGTCTCCGTCGGCCCTCGAGTGCCCAGTGTGCCGGCGTACACTGCGGCCCCGACGAGTAAGACGACCCCGACGACCGCGAACGGGACCCGCCCGCGGTCCCCGTCGGCACGGCTCACGGCCACCACCGGACGACGAGTCCGACCCGTCCACGCGCCCCCCATGCCGGGAGGCGCGCCGTCGCGGCGTGGACGGGCCCCGGCGGGGGTCGCGGCCCGACCCGGAGCCCGCGTTCTCGTTCTCTGTAGCGTCGAGACCTGTCTGCCGTCTCTCCGCCGACTCGGTAGACACGGACGGCCGTCCGTGGCGGCAACAGACCGCCGACCGTCGCCGCCACCCGTCGGCGGAGGCGCCGGTCGTCGGCGACGAGCGCGACCGACAGCAGTTCCGCGGCCGTCCCTCGTCTGGTCCGACCGGTCGTCTCGGGGCGCCCCGGCTCTTCGGTCGGCGACAGCGTCAGTGTCGCGGTCGTCAACACCGCGAGCGTCCCGTCTGCGGCGTGGTCGTCCGGACGGTCGACACGCTCCGTGGCTCGCCGACGAGCGTCCGTCACGGTCACGACCGCCGCGGCGACGAGCAACAGACACACCGCCACGTCCAAGACGGCGCTCGTCACTTCCACACCTCCACCCGGAGACGACCGGGTCTGATCCGCCCGGGGGTGAGCGCGACGCCGACCCGACGGCTGCGCGTCGCCGTCTCGGCGTCCGCCGGCGGCGGCGAGCCGACTCGCCAGGTCCGGCCCGCCGCAGACAGCGTCGCGTGGAGCCGGTAGCCCGGCGGTCGCTCCGTTCCGGCGGTGACGAGCCTGTCCGGGACGGCGACGCCGCCGCTCGTGACGACGGCGTGGACCCGAGACAGCGTCGTCGCCGCCAGCGTCTCCCGACGGTCGCGCTCTCGATCCGAGACGCCATCGTCGGCGACGACGAGCGCGTAGCTGCCGACGGCCGCCGTCACCACGACGGCGGCGACGAGCCCGACCACCGGCGAGTTCTGACCCCTACTGGGCCGCGACGACTGTGACACTGACATCCCCCCACGAGACTCGCCGGACGTGGACAGTCTCCGCACGTTGCCAGCCGAGCGCCCGCTCGCGAGCGGCCGCGGCGGCCGCCCGGAACGCCGCCGGGGCCGCGAACACGGCCGTCGGCGGGGCGCCGGCCGCCACCCGACCGAGCCGCCCCGCGCCCGCCGGCACCACCGGCCCGTAGACGAACGACGCCGTCCCGGTCGCGCCGCCGGCCCGGATGGCGACGGACCGCGGTCCCAGCCGGACGGCAGCGCCGGCGACGGCGTGTGTCGCCGCCGCGGGGCCGTCGCTGCCGGCGACGGTGTCTACGGTCGCCGCGAGCCCGCCGGCGTCCGGCGGCGGCCGCACGGGGAGCCCGGCCGCGATCACGACCGTCGCCGCCGCGACCGCGGCGAGTCCGAGCCAGACGTACCAGTCTTCCGTCGGTGTGTCGAACACGGGACTGGTGGTCCCGGCACCGCGGATAAACCTTCGCGCGGCTCACGCCGCCGGCGGATCACAGAACAGGCCGTAGGCGACGACCGTCGCGGACAACAGAGCGCCGACACCGAGCCCGCCGGCTGGGGGGAGTGAGCCCGCCGCCCCGGCAGCGGCCCCGACGACCATCGGCAGCGGCACCGCGGCCAGCATCAGGTCGTACCGGGAGAGCGACTCGTCTGTCTGCTGTACAGTGCCGTCGCTAGATGGATTTCGCGTCCCCATACTCCACACCCACACTGTCCTAACGCGCCCGACGACTAATAGATTCCTTCGTATTTCGCTGGAACGCCGTAGAAACAATTTTCGTGGTTGTGTGTGAGCCGTGTGACTCGGTCCGAGAAGTAACTCGTAACTTACGACGCCGTCGGAGATCGATCCGCGTCGCGCAAGACGGGCGAAGAGAGTGTACGACGAGGCGGTGAGCGTGACGCACGATGTGGGACGCGTTCGTGGAAGACGTTCGGTCGCTGGAGGGGGCGTCGAGCGTCGAGGACGACGAGGCGGCGTACCGCATCACGCTCACGCACGACGGCCCACGGCGACGGTTCTACCGGGAGACGGAGTTCCAGTACCAGGTGCTCGGCTACGATGACCGGGAACTGATCGTGGAGCCGTTGCCGTGAGTGAGGGGCTCGCCCGTGTCTACTCTGGTTCGAACGGTAGACCCACTCGTGCTCGGTCCGAGAACGAGCGCGGACGGGCTGTCGGACTGTCGACACGAGCGACAGCGGAGCCTCACTTCCCCCAGAAGGGGTTCTGATTCCGCCGCGTGTCCAGATACGCCTTCAGCGCCTCGCGTTCGTCGGCGGTGATCTCCTCGGTCAGCTCCTGTTCTAAGATCTTCGCGTGTTTCTCCGGCAGTTCGATCCAGAGTTCGTCACCCTCCTCGATCCCGCGGCCGACCGTCGGCCCGTCGATGGCGACCGACACGCGCTTGCCGGTGCGGGCCTCGTCGACGTCTTCACCCTGTTCCTGGATGCCGGACAGCTCACCGACCCGTTCGGGCTCGCTGCCGTCGAACTTCACGACGTTGCGGTTGTTCTGGACCGTCCCCGACACCACCTCGACGCCGACGACGGCGGGGTCGTTCTGCCGGAACGTGTGGTCCTGGAGGATACGGAACCGTGCGGGCCGGACGATCCGGTCGAGCACCGTCTCCTGTTGCTCGCGTTCGACCGCCTCGACGTACTCCTCGTAGTCCTCGACGAGCTGGTAGATCACGTCGTGAGAGAACAGCCGTACGTCCGCCTCGTCGAGTTCGTCTTCGGTGTCGGACAACACGTCGACGTTGAAGCCGAGGATCACCTGATTGGTGTCCTCGTGGGCGGTCTCGGCGATCGCCACGTCACGGGGCGCCACGTCACCGACTTCGGCGCGGAGGATGGGGACCTCCGCCTCCTTCAGCGCGGAGGCGATGGCCTCCAGACTGCCGAGCGTGTCGGCTTTGACGACGACCCCCTCGTCTGCGGTGTCCACCTCGATCTCGGCGATCTCCTGTTCCACGTCGGCGATCACCCGCTCCAGTTCACCCTCGCGGGCGACCCGGATCGGTGCGCCCGCCATCGCCTCGTCCAGATCCGGCGCCGCGATCTTGATCCCCGCCGCGGCCGACAGCTCCGACACCTGCTCGAACTCCTTCTCCGTCCGGATCTCCGCCAGCGGGCGGGGTCGCAGCAACGCCCGCACCTCGGTCACGATGGCGCCGTTCTCCCCGCCGACGACGACCCGGTCGCCCTCGTGGACGGTCCCGTCGTACAACACGACGTCCAGCGTCGCGCCGAAGCCGCGTTCCTCCTTCACCTCCAACACCGTCCCGGCGCCCGGCCCGGCCACGTCGATCTCCATCTCCTCTTTCATGTACCGCTGGGACAGGCCCATCATCACGGTGAGCAGGTCCGCGACCCCCTCGCCGGTCTCGGCCGACACCGGAACGACACCGATGTTGCGCTGGAAGTTCTGGACCCGCCAGTAGAAGTCCGCGGAGAAGTCGGCGTCCGAGAGGTCGCCGATCAGCTCGTACACGTTCGACTCCAGGTCCGACCGCGCCCGATCGGACTGAGCCTGCATCGACGCCTGGATCGGCGTCCCCGGCTGTGGGTTCCACCCCGGTACCGTGTCCACCTTGTTGGCGGCGACGACGAACGGCGTCCCCGTCCGCTTGAGAATCTCGACGGCCTCCTCCGTCTGCGGCTGGAACCCGTCGTTCACGTCGATCACGAGCACGGCGATGTCCGCGAGCGCGCCGCCCCGCGACCGCAGCGTGGTGAACGAGTGGTGGCCGGGCGTGTCGATGAACAACAGCCCCGGGAGGTCGAAGTCGTCCGGATCGACCAACTCGCCGGCGATTCCCGAGATGGTGTCCAGGGGCACCGCCGTCGCGCCGATGTGCTGTGTGATCGCCCCCGACTCACCCTCGCTGACTGCCGAACCGCGAATCTTGTCTAGCAGGCTGGTCTTCCCGTGGTCGACGTGGCCCAGGACTGCGACGATGGGCGTCCGGAGCCCACCCGCCGTCGCGTCCGTGGCTCCGTCGGCCGCGTCTTCCTCGTGTGCGTCTGACATAGCCGAGATCACTCCGTAGAACGGTCGTTGTCGTGTGTGGTCGGGGTACCGTCGTAAGCGCTTCGACTCCGCCGGGGGCTCGACGGGGTCAGGAACACCTGACGACGGTCACCCGCCGGTCGTCGACGAGCAACAGGCGTTCTGTCGACTGGCACTCGTCGGAGTCGAACGAGTCGGCGCGCGTCACCGGGACGTTCGTCTCGTAGACGCGAGCGAACGTCGTCGCCGCCGTCTCGTTCGCCCAGACCGTCGTCCAGACGGAGACGATCGTTCCCTCGGCGAGGTAACGGTCGACCCGCCCGTTGCGCCAGCCGGCGACGGTCTCCTCGGCACGGTCGAGACCGACACCGCGAGAGACTAGCGCCGTTCTGACGACGAGTGCGCCCGGCCGATCGGTGAGTACCGGGTCACTCGCGCCGTCGAGCTGTTCGGCGAACGAGCTGTTTGGAAGCGCTTCGGGCCCGGAGTCGACACCCGGGAACAGGAGCCTGTGAGTCGACCGGACGTCGATCGGGTCGTGCTTCGAGGGGCCACTCCTCGCTTTGGCGAACTCGTACCCCTCGTAGTACATCCACTGGGCAACCCTGTCGTGTGGGTGGTCGGTCCGTTCCGGTCGGAGAACGCGCGGATCGAACGTCCCGCCGTACCGTTCGACGTACTCGTACCCGACGTACGACGCCATTCCCTCGCTGATACCCCGTCTTGCGAGGACGTAGTCCGTCGTCACTTCCGAAGGTGCCTCACGCCCTCCCGGTTCGTCTGTTCTGGCTCGCAGAGAGGCCCCTCCGAGCTCGTGGGCGACCAGGAACGAGTACGACATTCCGTCGATCTCGGCCACACGTGACGGTCTCGGGAGATAGACGGTGACCGCTCCGTCCTCGGTGCCGGCATCGGTGTACGCGAGCGCTTCTGCGTCCGGAAGCGCTTCGGCGTCCCCTCTGAGGCCTACCGTCTCGAGTTCGCGTTCTCTCAGTCGGACGAGACGTGACGTTCCCTGTGTCGACGACAGACTCTCCGTCTTGAGTCGAAACTGAACGCGGTGCCGAACGTCGTCGCCGCCCCGGATCGAATCGACCCTGTGTGTCACGAGACGTAGCTCCGACTCGATGTCGCCGAGTCGCTCGGAGACGACGACTTCGTCTTCACGCTGCAACTCGGAGTCACTCGGCCGGGCATCGACGCCGAACGAGTCGTGAGCCTGCGGTCCCGAGACGGCCAGTACGACCCCGACAGCGACGATTAGACAGACTGCCATCGCACCAGCGAGGCGACTGTCCATCGATCAACAGCAGGTCACCGGGTAACAGCAGCTCCCAGTGTCTTCCTCGTAGCACCCGTCTGCGACCCCCCTACAGCAGAACTTCTCGAATTTCACGTAGAAATCGCACGGGTACAGATTACAGCAATCTGGGCCGCAACTGTACCCTTGCGACTCGCAGCTAGACGCCTCGACCGACTCCGTGTCGAGAACCGACGCGGTGAGTTCAGTGTCCTGGTCGACGACGTCGATCAACTCGTCGTCCGGTGTCTTGAGCAGGACGTAGCTACGTCCGACTTCCGGCTGAACTACGTGCTTGACGACGACGCCTGCCTGCCGTTTCAGACGAGTGATATGCGCGGAGAGTGTCCCGCTTCGCTCGATTACAGTGAGATACGTCCCCTCGTCCGCGTCGGCGGCGCCAGGGCTCTCAGACAGGCGGACAGCCTCGATGTCCACGCTGGAGACTGCCTCGGCGACTCCGGGGTCCGTGTCGGCGAACACCGCCGCGGTCGACTGACTGAATCGCTCGACAGTGCTCTCCACCGTTTCGGCGTCTCGATACTCTTCGTGCAGTTCACGAACCCCTTGCGGAACTTCAGAGCCCGCCGCTGCCCCGCTGGACACGGCTAACGTCGTTCCAATTGCGGTAATCCCGCCGCGCAACACTGCTCGGCGAGTTGGACTGTCGTCGTCGTCACCGTCTGGATCGTGGGCTAGTGTCACGTTACTCCGGATGGAATCTTCTTTATTAATCCTTTCTAAGTAGACTGGAAAGTGACACACGGTCAGATATCAATTTCATTATCAAATTTGGGGTCGAAGCACACAACAGGCGCCGCTGATCTCCCTCCGCGTACATCTTCCGTCCTCTACCCGTCCGGCGCTCGCCGTGGCGTTTATACAGTTCGGCGCGAACCGTCGTCGTATGGTCGACATCCTCGCCGAGGACCTCTCCGGCAAGGGAATCATCATGGGGGGAACGGAACTCGGGGTGCTCTACAACATCACGATGGATCTGAAGACGGGGCGGCTGGTCGATCTGCTGGTCACGCCACACGACGCGCGCGACCCGGAGAGTCTCCCGTTCGAGACGGACGACGACGGCCACCTCCAGGTACCGGTCGAGCGGGTCCAGCGCGTGGAAGACTACATCGACGTACGGCCGGCGTAGCGCCGATGCAGGTACTCGACGCATCCGCGTTCATCCACGGCTACGACACGGACGACCAGACTGCCTCGATTCCGGCGGTCCAGGCGGAGTTGGAGGGGGAACACGCCCTCCGGTTCGACGCCGAGGAGGGCGGCGGGATGCGGGTCCACGTCCCGGACGCCGCGGCGGTCGACCAGGTCCGGCGTGCCGCCGCCGGCACGGGTGACGACGGTGAGCTGTCGGAGACGGACCGCCGGCTGCTCGCGGCCGCGCTCGAACTCGACGCGCAGCTCGTGACGGACGACTACGCCGTCCAGAACGTCGCCGACAGACTGGAGATCGACACCGTCGTGATCGCCCGCGACGGGATCACGGAGCAACGCGACTGGCTGTTCCAGTGTGTCGGCTGCGGCCGGGAGTTCGACGACGACCGCGACCGCTGTCCGGTGTGTGGCAGCGACCTCACGCGCAAGAACCCGAACTGAGCCACGCCGCCACCGTCTCGCGGCCGCGTGACGACGGTGACTCTCCCGTCTCGCCTCACCCGACGACCTGGGTGTACTGGAGTCCGAACAGGACGGCGTTGTACAGCCCGTGTGTCAGCGCCGGGACGACGACGTTCCCGGTGGCCTCGTACAGGACGCCGAGGAGGACACCCAACAACGCCGCCACTAGAATGTACGCTGCCTGACCGCCCACGCCGCCGGTGACGCTGGCGAAGTGGATCGCGCCGAACACGAGCGACGCGAACGCGACGGCCGCAACCGGGCCGGCCACCCGTCGGACCTGTCCCTGGACGACCCCGCGAAAGAGGAGCTCCTCGGCCGGCCCCACGAACAGAATCGACACGGCGATCATGTACAGGAAGTACACCGGCTGGCGGCCGTCGGTCGTGATCGCTCGGTTCTGGCCCGTCTCCAGCCCCAGCTGCGACAGCCCGATCAGGAGCGCGAACTGGAGGGCCAACAGCGTCACGACGCCGGCGACGACGAGCACCGCCTCGCGGAGCGAGGGCACCCGGGCGCCGATCAGGTCGCGGGCGTCGGCGTAGTAGACGAACACGGCACACGCCAGCCCGAACCCGAGGAACTGCGCGACCGTCCGGACGACGGCGAGCTCGGCGCTGTCGGCCGCCACCCCGGCGGTCCGCGCGAGCGTGGCCGCCGGCGACACGACCAGACTCGCGCCGAACACTGCGCCCAGCACCACGAACAACGACTGTGTCACTCGGAGTAACAGCTCGTCCGGCTCCGCCTCGGACAGGCTCATCACCGGTTCGTACGGCCGCGACGGTGTAAACGGCTACGGCTCCGGGTGGCCGTGCCCGCGCCACCACGACTGTTGGTCGCACACGCCACCCCCGCCACCACAATCCTCAATCCCGCCGGCCGCCGAGAGACCCGTGTGACACTCGACCGGATCCACGTCGACACGGTCGCGCGGCTGGCGTCGGCCATCGCGGCCGGCGTCGACGACGAGGACAACGAGGACGTGACCCGACGGGTCTGGGACGAGTTCCTGGACCCGTTGCGGGCGGAGGGACGTGTCGTGTTGGAGCCGATGGGCGAGCAGGCGCTGTACGCCGTTGCGACGGAAGACGCCGTGTTGGACGACCGGCCGTTCGAGACGACCCACGGCGTCGACTCGGGAACGATGAACCCCACCGCGTTCAAGAACGGGCTCGTCCTCGACGTGGCGCAGGCGGCGATGGCGGCCGACCCCTCCGACCTGGACATCCACCGCGACCGGACGGTGCTCGTCACGGTCCACACGACGGACGCGACGTTCGCGCCGGCCGTCGGCGACGGCTGGCACCGCTACGACGACGGTCACGGCGAGCGGCGGGTGCTCCAGGTGCCCCGGTCGCGTCGGTACGCCGACGAGACCGTCCACGAGCTCGCCCTGTCGCTGGCGGAGTCCAGACACGCGCTGGCACACGCCGACGCGATCGAGGAGCTCCTGGTGCTCGACGGGCCGTTGTACCCCAAGCGACTGCTCAACTGGGGGACCCGTGACAGCGAACGACGGGAACTCGCCCACCGCGAGGAGGTGCGGGAGGCGGTCCGCAACTACGTCCGACTGACCGAGACACTGATCGAGCGTGACGTGCCGCTCGTCGGGTTCGTGAAGAACCCCACCTCCGGCTACGTCACCCGGACACTGTCGCGGGCGGGCGTGGAGACGCCGTGGCCGGACGACACCGCCCTGTTCGGCCGGTTGTTGGAGCGCCGCGAGGACGGCCGTCGGCTCACCGACCACCTCACCCTCACCAACTGGTTCCGGTCGACCGGCGGCCCGGACGAGCCGATGTCGGCCGGCGGCGACGCGCTTGGCGTCGAACGCGAACTCGACCCCGAGCTGTACGAGGTGACGTTCCAACTGCTGTACGATCCGCGGACGGACGTCCTGTTCAAGATCGAGGCGCCGTACGCCGTCACTCGGGACGAGACGACCCGCGACCGGATCACTCGACAGTTGTTGGCGGAGGTAGCCGACCGCGAGGGGCCGCCGGCGGCCGTCGGCAAGGCGGACGACCTCGCCGGCATCGGTCGGGCCGAGAAGGAGTCGCTCCGCCGGAAGTTCGAAGAACAGTTCGACGCCGAGTTCGAGCGGACGTACGACGACGTGCGGTGGGCCGACGCCTGACGCGGCGACACGCGGCGCGTCGCCGCCCCACAACGCCGCCCGACCCCAGCCGGACAGAAGGCTGATACGCGCTTGGGGTGTGAGGACACTGATGGCCGAGGACAACGACTCCGACCTGGGAGGGACGAACGACCGGACGGACGGAGCCGTCTCTGACGACCGGACGGACGGAGCCGCCTCTGACGAGCGAACGGACGGAGCCGTCTCGACCGAGCGACGGCGACTGCTCGCGGCCGCCGGCGGGCTGGGGACCGCCGCGCTGGCGGCGACGAGTGGGTGTCTGGGGGTGCTGACCGGCTCCGAACAGGCACGGTTCACCGCCGGCGCCACGACGGTTCCGGAGGCGGCGTTGTCGGAGACCGGGTTCGAGGAGTACCGCGTGGAGACGGTCACCACGGAACGGGAGTTCTCGGCGGCGGGGCAGAGTCGGACCGTCGAGGCAGTCAACACGCTCGCGGAGTACGACCGCGCGCTGGAGGTGCCCGGGCTCGGGCGTTACCGAGCGGCGCTGTACACCGCCTTCACGACGCCTGCGGTGGCGGTGCTGGGCCAGACGTTCAACCCCGTCGGCGACGCGACCGCCGCCGAGATCGCCGACCGCGCGCTCTCGCGGGTGGAGTCGTTGGAGTCGCCGACGGAGACCGGCGAGACGACGACGCAGTTCCTCGGCACGGAGACGACCGTCGGCCTGTTCGAGACTGACGCCACGCTCGTCGAAGGAGTGGACCTGGAGATCGTCCTCCACGTCACGGAGCCGGTGCGGGCGGGTGCGGACTTCGTCGTCGCCGTCGGCGCGTACCCGAAGCTGTTGCCGCAGGACGACGCCGTCGAGGCGTTGCTGTCGGCGACGGAACACGTCGAGGCGACGCCGTCGGGGTAGCCACGGCCGCAGTCCCCGTCTCGTCGACGAAGACAGGAATTGTAACTTTCGCCGGGCACGACGTCGGGCGTGAGCCACACACCCCGACCTGCGACATCCACGCGACGGATCAACAGTTACACCGCCGTCGTCTCGGAGGGGCAGAGAGACGGAATCACGGAGGGAGACAGGCTCCTGATCGAAGTCGACGGGCGCGAGACACTCGGAACGGTCGTCGACACGGACGTGGACGACGCGGTCGTCGAACTCCACAGAGAGTAGTCGTCTCGGTAGGCTCTTCTCTCGCGCCCCCCTCGCCCGACTCGATGCGCGAGGACGAACTCGCCGCCCCGGTCGTCACCCACTTCCGTGCGAGCCACGACGCCGTCACGGTGGCGTTGGAGGAGCCGTACGACCACTACGGCAATCGAGGGCAGTTGGACGTGTACGTTCGGGTGCGGGACAGTCCGCGCGTCGACCACCTGATCGAGCTGAAGGCGGACGCGGCGGTGCGGCGGGCGACCGGCGCGAACGAGGTGTTGCGGCAGTTCAGACGGGCGGAACAGTACTTCTACCCCGGGAGCGACCGAGGCGTCCGGCGGCGACTCGGCCGGACGGAGCCGGGTGTACGGCTCCTGTTACTGTTCGCGCCGACGGTCGCGTGCGTCGAGCACGTCGCCGAGCACGCGACGCTGTACGAAGCCGTCGAACCGGAGACACGGGTGGAGGCGGTCGACGCGGCGCGGAAGGTGGCGTTCCTGGTCGGGCTGTCGGAGGCGCCGGCCGGCGGGGTCCGATTCCTCTCGGTCAACGACGGTGCGGGACTGGCGTCGACGGCGTTCCGTCGGGCCGTCCCGGACGACTCCCGGCTGGCAGACGCGCTGGCGGCCGCAGATGGGGTCGCCGACGGGTCGTGAGCCGACCAGGCGGCTCCGTCGGTCGGGGGGTTTATACCCTGCGGCTGTCCACGGAGTAGTATGAGCCTGCCGGAGGTACTCCAGCGGGAGCTGGGGGAGGAGGACCCCGTCGCGCGCGTCGGGCTCGGGGGTGACGACGAACTGTTCGTCACGTCGACCCAGACACTGATCTACCGGGCGGAGGGGTTGTTGTCCGACGAGTCCGTCGAGTCGTACCCCCACGACGCGGAACGGCTCTCCGTGACGGAGAAACGACGGAAGGCCAAGGTGACACTGGACTACGGCCTCGACGGGGAACAGTCGTTCAGTCTCCCTCGTGGCTCCCTGGACGAAGTGCTCCACCCCGTCTTGGCGGGAGTGTTGTCGGCGGCGTCGATCACGGAGCCGGGCGAGACGGTCGAACGGACGTTCCGGTTCTCGGAGCTGACGCTCGTCGTGACGAGCGAGCGGCTGGTGAAACACGTCGGTGCGGCCGCCTGGGACGACGAGTACGAGGAGTACCACTACGACGACGTGACGGACGTGGACTTCGAGGAGGGCTCCGTCTCGACGTCGATTGTCCTCACCGTCGACGAGCGTCAGGAACGGTTCAAGACCCCGTCCGAGGAGACTCGGGCGGTGCGGGAGACGCTGACACAGGCGGTGTTGGACTACTACGACGTGCGGACGCTGTCGGAGTTCCGCGAGGCGGCCGCACCCGAGCCGGAGCCCGAGGCGTCGGAGCCGGCGTCTCCGGCCGGCGACGGCGACGGGGTCAACTTCGGCAGCGGACCGGACCCGTTGTCGACGGACCCGGCCGAGGTCGACGAGCCGGACAACGCCACCCGCCAGGGGGACGGGTCGGCACCGAACGGGAGTGCCGACGGGCCGGCGGCCGTCGCCGGCGCGGGCGACACCGGCGGTCAGTCGGCGGTGGAGTCGGCGACCGCCGCGGCGGAGGCCGTCGAGGGCGACGACGCCTTCGCGGAGTCGGGGTTCGAGCCGGCGGCGCCGGAAGACGACATCGCCGAGGAGGTGGCCCTCCTCCGGGAGACCGTCCAACGCCAGCGCGAGGAGTTAGAGCGCCAGGGCGACCTGATCGAACAGTTGATCGAAGAGCTCCGGCGCGGGCGGTAGTTCACTCCCGCCCGGTCACCTTCCTGACGCACGAGGAGCCGAACGGGCCGACCTCCCCCGTCTCGAACTGGACGAAGTGGCCCGTGGACAACGACTTCCCGCAGCGCCGGCAGTCGTAGTCGCCGTCTCGCCGGACGACGTTCCGGTCCAGTTCGATCGTCTGGCCGCGCACCCGTGACCGGACGGACGCGCCGTCGCGCTCGATCACGCCGCGGGTCTCGGCGGTGTCGAGAACCTCCCGGACGACCGTCGGGTCGGACGTGACGGTCTCGACGCGGTCGACCGCCTCCGGCAGCGGCAGCGACTCCTCGGCGGCGGCCGCCAGCAGTTGGACGCCCAGCTCCACCGTCTCCTCGCGAGGACGCTCGGCCGGAGCGACGAACGACGGGGTGTCGGCGACGGCCGTGTCGCCGTCCGTGGACGCTCCCGACCGCTCGCCGCCACCGTCGCCGTCCGTGGACGCTCCCGACCGCTCGTCGCTCGCGTCGTCGCCCGTCGACGACGAGAACGACGACAGCGGCGGCGTCTCGTCGTCCGTGGCGTCCGGGTCCGGTGTCACGCCGGACGTTCCGCCCCCGGCGGCTTAACCTCCTCGGCGGTGTCGGGACAGATTGAAGTGACACAGCCGACTTCCAGAGGGTATGCCGAGTCGGCGTGCGGTCGTCCGCGGTATCGCCGCGGGACTGGTCGGGAGTGGCGTCGGCGGGACCGCGACGGCCGAGGTCGGCGACGCTCGGAGCCGGGCGCCGGCGGAGCCGGCGGCCGGGTCGCCGACCTACCGCTACGACGCCGGCAACACCGGGACGACGACGGCGACCGGCCCGACCGACCAGCCGTCGGTCGTCTGGCGCCGGCAGTTCCGTCACCCGACGTTCGCCCCGCCGGCGGTGGGTCGAGAGACAGTGTTCCAGCCCACCGTCGACGGTCGGCTCGTCGCGCTGTCGGCCGCCGACGGCACGCCTCGCTGGCGGGCGTCCGTCCCCGGTGGGCTGGTGACGACGCCGGCGCTGTCGACTGCCGGGCTCCTCCTGGCGAACGAGAACCGCGAGGTGCAGTCGCTCGCGGCGGCGAACGGCAGCCGGCAGTGGGGTGTCGGCGACATCGCTCGCGGCGGCGGTGCCTGTGCGCCGACACTGGCCAACGGCCTCGTGTACACCGGCGGCGCAGACGGACTCGTCCACGGGTTCGACTGCGCCACCGGGACGACTCACTGGGAGCTACGGCTGCCGGAGGCGGTGTTGTCGTCGTTCGCGGTCGCCGACGACCGGTTGTTCGTCGCCGCCGGGCGACGGGTGTACGCCGTCGACGCGAGTCGCGTCCCAGACGCCGCAGGGACGGCCGCGGGTGTCGCGGCCGTTACCCGGGAGCCGGTGTGGTCGCACGGCTTCGACGCCCGGATTCGACCGGCCGTCGTCGCCCGCGACGGCCGGGTGGTCGTCGCCACAGACGCGGGCGTGACGGCGTTGTCGTCGGAGACTGGGGCGGTGGTCTGGTCGCTGTCGACGGCCGCACCGGTTCGCGCGGCGCCCGCCGTCGGCGCCGACCGCCTGGTCGTCCCGACGGCCGCCGGCGACCTAGTCGGCGTCGGGACAGACGGGACCGAGCAGTGGCGGACGAGCCTCGGCGTCACCGTCGACACGCCGCCGGTCGTCGCCGACGGGCGGTGTTACGCACAGCGGCGCGACGGCACTGTGTTCGCGCTCGACCCCGAGACCGGCGAGGTGTCGTGGCAGTACGACCACGACGGCGCCGGCCCGACGGCCCCGGTGGCCGTCGACGACAGACTGTACCTCACTGACTGGGACGGGAGCCTCACCGTCCTGGCGTAGTCAGTCGCAGACGGCCGCGGGGGCGGTCGCCTTCGCGGCGACGGACCCGACGAGACTCCGGGTTCACGCGAGGGTGTCGGTGACCCCCGGGCGACCCACTGTGCCTCTCGTCTCACAGCGACTCGCCACGCTCTTGAGCCGGGCGCTCGCAGGGACGTCCATGACGTTCTCCATCGTCGCACGCGACCCGGAGACGGAGGCGGTCGGCGTGGCCGTCCAGTCGAAGTTCGTCGGCGTCGGCAGCGTGGTGCCGTTCGCCGCGGCCGACGCCGGTGCCGTCGCCACACAGAGCTTCGCCAACGTGGCGTACGGCCCGGAGGGCCTGGACCTCCTCCGGGAGGGCCACGACGCCGCGACCGTGATCGACCGACTCACCGAGGAAGACGAGGAGGCCCCCCAGCGCCAGGTGGGCGTCGTCGGCCAGGACGGCTCCGTCGCGGCGTTCACCGGCGACGACTGTTTCGACTACGCCGGCGACCGCCAGGGGGAGACGTACACGGTTCAGGGCAACATCCTGGAGAACGAGGCGACCGTCGACGCGATGGCAGAGACGTTCGAGACGGAGCGGGCCGACGACGCCGGACTGCCGGAGGCGATGCTCGCGGCGCTGCACGCCGGCAACGAGGCCGGCGGCGACCAACGTGGCCAACAGGGGGCGGCGCTGTACGTCGCCAAGCCGGAGGGCGGCTACGACGGCAACAACGACCGCTGGGTGGACGTGCGGGTGGACGACCACGAGGAACCGATCGCGGAGCTGGAGCGAGTGTTCAAGCTGTACGACGTGACGCTGCTGGAGCGCGAAGAGCCCGAGGAGACCCGAGAGCTGGACGGCCAGACGGCCCGCGCGGTCGCCGAGACGCTGGCGGATCTGGGCTTCTACGACGGGGAGCCGACGACGGCGTTCGGCGAGTCCGAACGCGAGGCGCTGGAGGCGTTCCGCGGGATGAACAACTTCGAGAACCACCCGTTGCCGGTGATCGAGGACGCGCTCGCGGACGGCTGGGACGACGCCGACGGCGACGGGGAAGCGCGGATGGTGGACGCCATCTGGCACGGGCTCTCGCAGTACGATCGGAAGTAACGGCCTGCGTCCGACTCGCGTCCCACTCGCGTTCCCGCTCGTGTCCTACTCGCTCTCCCGTTCGACGAGCCGGTCGACGATCTCGTTGCTCGAGAGAATCTCGCCGTCGTAGTCGGGCTCGCGGCCGGTGGCACGAGTGACTTCACAGTCGAGTCCACGGTCGCGGAGCTGTTCGCTGATCGCGTCGCCGTCGTGGTGTTGGTCGAACCCGAGGACGATCACGTCCGGGTCGATCCGTTCGACGGGGACGAAGTAGTCGTCCGGGTCGCCGACGTGTGCCTCGTCGACGACCGCCAGCGCGTCCAACACGTCGCGGCGCTGTCGGTCGGGACACACCGGGGTGGGCTTGTGAGAGACGTTCTCGCGGCGGGCGACGACGACGTGGAGTTCGTCGCCGTGATCGGCCGCCTCGGAGAGGTAGTGGAGGTGTCCCGGGTGGATCAGATCGAACGTCCCCTGCGCGAGGACGACACGGTTCGTCGCCGCCGCCTCGTCGGTGTCGGTGTCGTCAGTCATTCGTCGTGGAGTTCCGCGTCGATGTCCGTCTGGTCGAAGTCGAAGAAGGCGTCGTCGTCCGGCAGCTCCACGTCGATCACGTCGAGTGTCGTCGGCTCCCCCTCGCGGTCGAACGCGCGCCAGTCCCGGCGACCGTACGGGTGGCCGACGATGACGTGGACCTTGCCGGCGTGGAACGTGCCGAGATCGGCGTCGCTGGGTTGCAACACGCCGTTGGGGTGTGAGTGGACGGAGCCGACGGCCTTGCCGCCGGCGGGGATCTGGTTCTCCTTGACCGTCGCCGAGTAGGGGTTCGACTCCGTCCCCGGGACGACGATCACGTCCGTGATGACGGTGCCGCGCCGGTCGAGCCCGAGGTCGCTCGCGGGCGTGTCGGCGAAGAACCCCATGTACTCGTTCGGGTGGGCGTCGTTGGACGCCTCCAACACGAAATCCAGGGTCTCCCGAGCGATACCCAGTAGCTCGCTCGACCGGAACAGGCCCATGTCCGAGGCTCCGGGCGACCGATTGGTAAGGGTGTCGATGGGCCCGGTCGGCGGCCCGCGAGTGCCCGAGAGGTTCGTGATAAATGTTCTCACCGTCGATCCGGGGTGACTCACCGAATCGCAAGACGGCAGCGGGTCCGGGTTGCGAGGGTCTCCGGTCGATCCAGTAACGTTTAACCGGCGGAGGCTGGTAGTGGCAGGCAACAATGGCGAGCGACAAGATTCTCGGGATCGACCTCGGGACGACGAACTCCGCGTTCGCGGTGATGGAGGGTGAGGACCCGGAGATCATCGTCAACGCCGAGGGTGATCGGACGACGCCGTCGGTCGTGGCGTTCGACGACGACGAGCGACTCGTCGGCAAGCCGGCGAAGAACCAGGCCGTCCAGAACCCGGACCGCACGATCCAGTCGATCAAGCGGCACATGGGGGACGGCGACTACACCGTCTCCGTCGACGGTGAGGAGTACACCCCCGAGCAGATCTCGGCGATGATCCTCCAGAAGATCAAACGAGACGCCGAGGAGTACCTGGGTGACGAGGTGGAGCGGGCCGTCATCACGGTGCCGGCGTACTTCAGCGACCGGCAGCGCCAGGCGACGAAAGACGCTGGCGAGATCGCCGGCTTCGAGGTCGAACGGATCGTCAACGAGCCGACGGCCGCGGCGATGGCGTACGGACTGGACGACGAGTCCGACCAGACTGTCCTCGTGTACGACCTCGGCGGCGGGACGTTCGACGTGTCCATCCTCGACCTGGGCGGCGGCGTGTACGAGGTCGTCGCCACGAACGGGGACAACGACCTCGGCGGCGACGACTGGGACGAGGCGATCATCGACTACCTCGCCGACGAGTTCGAGGCGGAACACGGGATCGACCTCCGCGAGGACCGCCAGGCGCTCCAACGGCTGAAGGACGCCGCCGAGGAGGCGAAGGTGGAGCTGTCCAGCCGGAAGGAGACGACGGTCAATCTCCCCTTCATCGCCACGACGGACGACGGCGCGCTCAACCTCGAGCAGTCCATCACGCGTGCGAAGTTCGAGGCGCTGACGGAGGACCTGATCGAACGGACCGTCGGGCCGACGAAGCAGGCGCTGGACGACGCCGGCTACGACGAGTCCGACATCGACGAGGCGATCCTCGTGGGTGGCTCCACCCGGATGCCCCAGGTGAAACAACAGGTAGAGGAGGTGCTGGAGACGGAGCCGCAGGCGAACGTCAACCCGGACGAGGCGGTCGGCCTGGGCGCCGCGATCCAGGGCGGTGTCCTCTCGGGCGACGTGGACGACCTCGTCCTGCTGGACGTGACGCCGTTGTCGCTCGGGATCGAGGTGAAAGGCGGGCTGTTCGAGCGGCTGATCGAGAAGAACACGACGATCCCGACGGAGGAGTCGAAGATCTTCACCACCGCGGCGGACAACCAGACCTCGGTCCAGGTGCGGGTGTTCCAGGGTGAACGGGAGATCGCAGAGGAGAACGAGATGCTGGGCGCGTTCCAGCTCACCGGCATCCCGCCGGCGCCGGCGGGCACCCCGCAGATCGAGGTGTCGTTCGACATCGACGAGAACGGCATCGTCAACGTCTCCGCCGAGGACCAAGGCTCCGGCAACGCCGAGGACATCACCATCGAAGGCGGCGTCGGCCTCTCCGACGAGGAGATCGACCAGATGCAGGAGGAGGCCGAGGCCCACGAGGAAGAAGACCAGCGCCGCCGCGAACGGATCGAGGCCCGCAACGAGGCCGAGGGTGCGGTCCAGCGCGCCGAGAAGCTCCTCGAAGAGAACGAAGAGGAGATCGACGAGGAGCTGGCCGACGACATCCGCGAGGAGATCGACAACGTCGAGGCCGTCCTGGAAGACGAGGACGCCGAGACGGAGGATCTGGAAGAGGCGACGGAGACGCTGTCGACCGCGCTCCAGGAGATCGGCAAGCAGATGTACCAGCAGCAAGCCGAGGCCGAAGCTGGCGGCGCCGGTGCCGGTCCGGGTGGCGCTGGTCCGGGCGGTGCCGGTCCGGGCGGCGCCGGCGGCATGGGCGGCGCAGCCGGCCCTGGCGGCATGGGTGGTGCCGGTGCTGCGGGTGACGACGACGACGACTACGTCGACGCCGACTTCGAGGACGTGGACGACGACGACAAGGACTCGTAGAGTCCGAGCGGCGGTCGACCCGTCACGGAACAGTCTGCGCGAGTTCGCGGCCGACGATGCTCACAACCGCTCGACGTGATCGGCGGTGATCTCTTTGTCGTCGGGCAGTCGTTCGATACAGTCGTAACAGAGGAACGTCTCGGTGCCGTCGACGAGTTCCAGTTCGATCCCGCCGGTGGTCTCCTTCTCTAACGTCCAGAGGTTGGCGATTCCGCCGGCGACGGAGACCTGTTCGTCACAGCCGTCACAGGGCTGGCTTGCCATCCTCGGCGGTACGCGCCCGGCAGTCGTGTGTGTTGTGGCTCGTCAGGTCCCGTGTTGCCACGAGCCCATGTACTCGCGCTGGTCGTCGGTGAGCTCGTCGTGGGCGACACCCTCGGCGGCGAGTTTCACCTCGGCGACCTCGCGGTCGAGTTCGTCTGGCACGTCGTGGACGCCGGCCGCGTAGTCGTCGCCCGCCTCGACGAGTTCGCGGACACAGACGGCCTGGACGCCGAAGCTCTGGTCCATCACCTCGACGGGGTGGCCCTGGCCGAGCGGTGCGGCGAGGTTGACGAGTCGTCCCTCCGCGAGGAGGTTGAGCCGGCGGCCGTCCGGGGTCTCGAACGCCTCGACGCCGTCGCGGATCTCGTAGCTGTCGACGGCGTAGTCGGCGAGCTCCTCGACGTTCACCTCCACGTCGAAGTGGCCGGCGTTGGCGAGGAGGACACCGTCGTCCATCGCCTCGAAGTGTTCGCGGGTGATCACGTCGCGGTTGCCGGTCGTCGTGACGAACACGTCGCCGACCTCGGCGGCCTCGCTCATCGGCAGTACGTCGTACCCCTCCATGTGCGCCTCCAGCGCCTTCCGGGGGTCGACCTCACAGACGATCACGTTCGCGTTCTGGCCGGCGGCCTTGCTCGCGACGCCGCGACCGCAGTCGCCGTAGCCGGCGACGACGACGTTCTTCGAGGCCAGCGAGAGGTTCGTCGTCTGGACGATGGTGGACAGCGCGGACTCCCCGGTGCCGTGGACGTTGTCGAACAACCGCTTCATCGGCGTGTCGTTGACGGCGAACACGGGGTAGTCGAGTTCGCCGTCGTCGTCCATCGCGCGCAGACGGTGGACCCCGGTGGTGGTCTCCTCACAGCCGCCGACGATGGTGTCGATCAGCTCCGGGTAGTCCTCGTGGATGGCCGCGACCATGTCCATCCCGTCGTCGACGGTGACGGTCGGCTCGTGGTCGATCACCGACTCGATGGCGGCGTAGTAGTCGTCGTCTTCGACGCCACGGACGGCGTAGGAGGTGATCGCGTCGCGGGCGTTCAGCGCGGCGCTCACGTCGTCGTGGGTAGAGAGGGGGTTGCAGCCGGTGATCGCGACTTCGGCGCCCCCGTCCGCGAGGAGGGTGACGAGGTTCGCGGTCGTCGCCTCGACGTGCATCGCCATGCCGACGGTCTCGCCCGCGAACGGCTCCGTCTCCCGGAACTGTTCGCGTAGTTCCGCGAGAATCGGCATGTGTTGGCGGGCCCACTCGATCTTCTGGTCGCCCGACTCGACGGCCGACGCGGGGTCGTCGAGGTGTCGGTCGACGGGCGCGTATGCGTGTGTGCTCACGAGACGTACTCGTAGCGGGAGGGACTTGAACACGCCGGACCCGCCTCACCCCGGTGTGCGCCCGGCTCCGCCGCCGTGGTGTCGGGAGTCGTGTTCCCAGTGCTCGCGGCGCTCGCCGGGCTCGGGTTCCTCGGTGTGACCGAACGGTGACCGTGGCACCCGACGTTTGAAGTACGGGAACGCGACCACTCGCCCCGTGCTCGCAGTCACGGGCGGGAAAGGTGGCACAGGCACGACAGTGACGACGCTGGGGCTAGCGGCGGCACTGGGGAGCGACGCGGCGGCGGCCGACGCCGACTGGACGCTGCCGAACCTGCACGCGCTCGCCCGGGTCGGACGGTCGTGGCCCGACGACGGGCTCCCGGAGCGGCGGGCAGACGACCGGGACCTCCGATCGGTCGGCCCCCCGCCGGTCGTGGTCCCGGCGCCGCCGGCGCCGGGCGAGCGCGACCGTGGAGCCGTGCTGCGGCGGCTCGCCGCCCGCCCGTCGCCGACCGCCGTCGACACGCCCTCCGGTGTCGGCCCGCCGGCCGTCCTGCCGATCCGGGTCGCGGACGGGGTGGTCGTGACGACGACCGCCTGCGCGCCAGCGATCCGAGGTGCAGAGAAGTCGGCGGCGATCGCGGCGGCCGTCGGGACACCGGTGGTCGCAGTCGCCGTGACGCGAGCGGCGCGGGTGCCGTCGCCGGTGGCCACCCGGTTCGACGCGCCGGCGACGGCGGTGCCGTCGGCAGAGCCGCCGGTGTTGGCGCGCGACCGGGTCGCCGACGCCTACGAGCGGCTGGCGACGGCCGTCGAGTCGGTCGCGTGAGCCGCCGACTCGGAGCGGGCGGCGAGGTCGTCACAGAACCGTTTTACACGACGGCGGCGAGGGTTCGAACATGGATTCTTGGCAGCGACGGACGGCGTGGTACGTCGCCGCCGTCGTGGCCGTCATGCTGGGGTACACCCTGTTGTACGACTACGGGATGTCCGCGTTCGACGGGGAGCCGGTGCCGTTCCTCCACGCGGCCCGGGTGGTGGTGGAGACGTTCAGCACGACCGGCTACGGCTCGGACGCGCCGTGGACGACGGACGCGATGCGACTGCTCGTGATCAGCATGAACGTCACCGGGGTCGTGTTGATCTTCCTGGCACTGCCGGCGCTCGTGTTCCCGTTGTTGGAGTCGGCCATCGCCACGTCCGTCCCGACGGCCCTGGACGGGGACGTGTCCGACCACGTCGTCATCTGCACACACAACCCGCGGTCGGACACGCTGATCTCGGAGTTGGACGCGGTCGAACAGCCGTACGTTCTGGTGGAGCCGGACCGCGAGCGGGCGACGGAGCTGTACGAGGACGGCTACCGCGTGATCCACGCGGAGCCGAACACGGTGGCGGGGCTGGAGGGGGCGCGGATCGACGCGGCCCGTGCGGTCGTCGCGGACGTGTCCGACACGGTCGACACGAGCATCGTCCTCACGGCCAAGGAACTGGCGGAGGACGTCCAGATCGTCAGCGTCGTCGAGGAGCCCGACCGGGCCCGTTACCACCGACTCGCGGGCGCAGACGAGGTGCTGTCCCCGCGGCGACTGTTGGGTGAGAGTCTCGCCCGGAAGCTGACGACCGGCGTGACGACGGACCTGGGTGACACCGTGGAGTTAGGCGAGGACTTCGACATCGCAGAGCTCCCCTTGTCGCGGGAGAGCGAGATGATCGGTCAGACGCTGGCCGAGAGCGGCATCCGGGAACAGACGGGCGTGAACGTCGTCGGTGCGTGGCTCAGAGGCGACTTCAAGAGTCCGCCGCCGCCGTCCGTCCCGTTGGACGGATCGACCGTGTTGCTCGTCACTGGACGCCGCGACCAACTACGGGAGCTCCGGGAGGTGGCAGTGTCGGAGATGCGCCAGTTCACGCCCGGAGAGACGGTGGTGCTCGGCTACGGCGAGGTGGGCCAACGAGTGGCGGCCGCGCTCGCGGAGGCAGATATCGACCACACGGTCGTCGACGTGGTCGAACGGCCGGGCGTGGACGTGGTCGGCGACGCGACGGACCAGGACGTGATCAGGGAAGCCGGGGTCGCCGACGCCCGCTCGGTCGTGTTGGCGCTGCCGGAGGACACGACCGCGGAGTTCACGACGCTCGTCGTCCGGGACCTGACGGACGAGACGGAGGTGGTCGCCCGGGTGGAGCGGCCGGAGGCGACGGGGAAGGTGTACCGGGCCGGCGCGGACTACGTCCTGTCGCTGGCGTCCGTCACGGGGCGGATGATCGCCTCGGCCGTGCTCGACGACGAGGACGTGCTGTCGCCGGACACGCAGGTGGACGTGATCCGGACGAAGGCGCCGGGGCTCGTCGGCCGGACGCTGGGTGACGCCGACGTGCGTGCCCGGACCGGCTGTACGGTCGTCGCCGTCGAACGGGCCGGCGAGGTGGTGACGAACGTGGGCCCGACGTTCCGCGTCGAGACGGACGACGACCTGATAATCGCCGGCACGGACGAGGGGACGAACGAGTTCAATCGACTGCTCGGGTGAGCAGTGGAAACGGTTTAGTCCGTGACAGCCCGACGAGAGACAGACGCGATGGAGTCGGAAGCGCTGATGCTGTTCCAGCAGACGACACGGGGGACCGGGAGCCGCCGGTTCAAAGTGTACCGAACGACGGAGTTTCTCCCCGTGGGTCGGCTCCACGAGCGGTTCGAGAAGTACCTCCGACGCAACCGGTTCCCACAGGAGGTCCACACCCCTCACTGGCTGGAGACGGCCGGCCCGCTGACGGAGGCGACGCTGGGGAAGATGGGCGAGCGGTTCCGACAGTTCACCACCTACCACCTGTTCGCCGTCACGAACCGAGAGCTCCACCCGTTCCTGGCCGTGCCGGTGGCGGTGGACGTGTTGCCGGCGCTGTCGGCGGCCGTCAGGCTCCGGATCTACGACGCCACGGACTGCGACGACGACGGCGTCCCGCGGGCGGACGCCGACCCCGTCGTGACGTTCGACGCCGACAGCTACGAGCCGCCGTTGTCTGGGCCACTCGAAGAGGGAGGTGCCATGGAGTCGCTCCACCTCCTCGCGCTCCGGGCGGCCAACAGGCTGGCCGAAGACCCCAGCCGAGGGGTGGCCGTCGGCGACGACGACGAGCCGACGGCGGTCGTCCCGGACGGCGACCGGGTGATCCGGGTGGACCTGTTGGCGCCCGGGCCGCTCCGACGGCTCGCCGGCGACGGGTTGTTCGTCAACTACGGCCACGAGGCGGTGCCGGGCGACGACCTGGACCGACAGATGGGAGGGGTCATCCGCCGCACCGCCCGGGCACGGTACGACTACGCCAGACACCTCTGGGCCGTCCGGAAGGGGAACGCAGACGAGCCGATCGCCGACGACCCGGACGACTACCGCGAGGAGGTGGAAGCCGCACGGGCACACTTCTTCGCGGACGTGCTGGACGCGTTCGGCAACGCTGTCGCCCCGTTCTCCTCCGGGGTGTACGGCGGCGCCCTACGCGAGGACACCGCCACCCGGACGGACACGTTCTCTGCCGGGGGCACGGTCGACTTCGACCACGACGACGTGGTGCAGACGCTGGACGACGCCGACGCCGACTACGACCCGGAGTACGACCCGACCCTGCGGTGAGACGCCGAGAACCTCGGTGCATTTGAGGCGGGCGCACCAACGGGGCCGTATGGAGATCCGGGGTCGACGCGAGTGTAAGTCGTGTGACAACCGGTGGTCGTACTTCGAGACGGGGTCGATCGAGTGTCCGGAGTGTGGCAGCCTGGAGAGCGTCGGGAGCGGCGACCGGGAGCACCACACGGACGGCCACGAGGACCTGGAGCTGACGGACCTGCTCGTCGAGGTGGACGAGACGCCGTTGTCGGAGCTGACGGACGACCTGGAGGAACGCTGTCGCTCGTACCTCGCAACCCGGGGGTTCCTGCGTGGTGGGGAGCTACGGGCGTTGGACGAAGCCTACCTCGTGGCGGCGGAACTGCGTCAGGCCGCGGACATCTTCTCGCGGCTGCGGGAGCCGACGGACCCGGAGCGGCTGTACGTCGTCTCGTTGCTGCGGGCCGCAGACACCGGCGAGCGACCGTCGGCGGCGGAGGTCCCCCGGCGGCTCCGGCCGGCCCGCGGACTCGCGGCCGCTCGGGCGGTCCTCCAGTACCGCTCGGAGGTGACGACAGTGACCGAGCCGACGGGGGCGTTGGCGGCCGTGCTGTCGACGGTGCGGGACCGCGCGAAACGAGCCGAGGCGCTCCAGGGGGACGTGGAGCCGACGGAGGCGGACGCGCTCGTCGCGGCCGCCCGCGAGGTGTGGCGCCACGTCGCCGGCGACGACGACGAGGCGTTGGATCGAGCGCGCGAGCAGTTGACGACGAAGTGAGGCCGTCGTCTCGCGGGCGCGGTGGCGCGTCGGAGGCCGTCGCCTACGGCAGCGGCACGTCCAGGCCGGTCTGGCGACGGGCCGCGAGTACGGTGTTGTACAGCAGCATCGCGCGGGTCATCGGGCCGACGCCGCCCGGGACGGGCGTGATCGCGTCGACGTAGCCGTCCAACGCCTCGAAGTCGGCGTCGCCGACGAGCGTCGACTCCCCGTCCCGCTCCACCCGGTTGATCCCCACGTCGACGACGGTCGTCTCCGGAGTGACCTCCTCGCGGCCGATCAGCTCCGGGACCCCCGCCGCCGCGACCACGACATCTGCGCGTCGCGTGTGTGCCGCCAGGTCCGCCGTCTTCGAGTGACAGATCGTCACGGTCGCGTTGCCGTCGTCGGCCCGCCGCGTGAGCAGGTTCGCCAACGGCCGGCCGACGATGTTCGACCGCCCGACGACGACCACGTCCGCACCGGCCGTCTCGACGCCGGCGTCCGCCAGCAGCCGTTGGATGCCGAACGGCGTACACGGCCGGAACCGTGGCTCGCCGGCCACCAGCCGACCGACGTTCTCCGGGTTGAACCCGTCGACGTCTTTCGCCGGGTCGACGGCCGCCTGGGCCGCCCGTTCGTCGACGTGGTCCGGCACCGGCATCTGGACGAGGATCCCGTGGACGCCGTCGTCGTCGTTCAGCTCGTCGATCCGATCGAACAGCGCCGCCTCGGGAGCGTCCGCGTCCACCTCGACGTGGATCCCGTCGATCCCCACCTCCTCGCAGTCGCGTTGCTTCATGTTCACGTACGTCTCGGAGGCCGGGTCCGCCTCCATCAGGACGGTCGCCAGCCCCGGCGTGACCCCCTCGGACTCGAACGCCGCGACCGCGTCGGCGACCCCCTCGCGGATCTCTCCCGCCAGCGCCTCGCCGTCGATGATCTGTGTCACGGGCGTGTCTCCTCTCGCGGGCCGCATAAATCTGCGGATACGTGTACAGAATAGAGACGAGAGACGGGTGTTTGGGCACGATCTTCCAACAGAGGCGGCGACAGCGTGGTGACCGTCGTCACTCCGGCGTCGGGAAGTTCTCGCCGTCCTCGTACAGCGGGAACTCGTCTGTGAGTTCGTCGACGCGGTCGCGCACGTCGGCGATCACGCTCTCGTCGTCGTGGGCGTCGACGACACGGGCGATCAGCTCGCCGACCTCGCGGAGTTCCGCCTCGCCGAACCCACGAGTGGTGAGCGCGGCGGTGCCGGCGCGGATGCCGGACGGATCGAACGGTGATCGGGTCTCCCCGGGCACCGTGTTGGCGTTGAGGACGATTCCGGCGTCCGTGAGGGCGTCTTCGGCGTCGCCGCCGGTGACGTCCGGGTGTGACTCCCGGAGGTCCACGAGGACGAGGTGGGTGTCCGTCCCGCCGGAGACCACGGACAGCCCCTGGTCGGCGAAGCTGTCGGCCAGCGTCCGGGCGTTGTCGACCACCTGCTCGGCGTACGAGCGGAACTCCGGCTCGAGCGCCTCCCGGAACCCGACGGCCTTGCCGGCGACGTTGTGCATCAACGGGCCACCCTGGCCGCCGGGGAACACCGCGGCGTCGATGTCGTCGGCGTGCTCCTCGTCGCACATGACGATCCCGCCGCGGCCGGCTCGGATCGTCTTGTGTGTGGAGCCGGTGACGAAGTCCGCCTCACCCACGGGCGACTCGTGGACGCCGGCGGCGACGAGCCCGGTGATGTGGGCCATGTCGGCGAGGTGGTACGCGTCGACGGCGTCCGCGACCGTCTGGATCCGGCCGAACTCCACCTCGCGGGGGTACGCGGAGTAGCCGGAGACGATCACGTCCGGGTCGAACGACTCGGCGTGGTCTCGCAGCCCGTCGTAGTCCAGGTAGCCCGTCTCCGGGTCGACCTCGTACTGCTGGACATCGTACAGCTGTCCGGTGAAGTTGGCCTTGTGGCCGTGGCTCAGGTGGCCGCCGTGATTGAGGTCCAGCGAGAGGATCTTGTCGCCCGGCTCCAGGATGGTGAAGTACACCGCCTGGTTCGCCTGCGTGCCGGAGTGAGGCTGGACGTTGACGTGGTCTGCGCCCCACAGCTTCTTCGCGCGCGAGATGGCCAACTCCTCTACCTCGTCTGCGTTCTCACAGCCGGCGTAGTAACGCGCCCCGGGGTAGCCCTCCGCGTACTTGTTCGTGAGAGCGCTCCCCTGGGCCTCCATCACCGCGGGCGAGACGTGGTTCTCCGAGGCGATCATCGACAGCGTGTCGCGTTGTCTGTCTACCTCGTCGGTCAGCGCCTCGGCGACGGCGGGGTCGGTCTCCCGGACGTGCGGGTAGTCCATACCGACAGTCGGGGGTCGACAGGCAAAATACCCCCGGGACCGGCCGTTCTGGCCGATCGCCTCGACCGGCGACGGGCGAGCGCCGGCACGAGAGCCGACCTGAGGCTCGGTACGCGGCGGTACTACGTGCGTGGCGCGGATACTAGCGCGAGCTGATCGAAATGTGGCGGTAGAACCGTTAGATTCCTATTTTTTCGTTAGTATTAAATACGGCCCTTCCGTTTCCGTAGTTAGCTCAATGCCGTCGAATTTACTGGAGACGCAGACAGAGGAACTGTTCCGGGATGCCTTGGCGGACGTGGACGGGGAGGCGTATCTGATCAGTCCGTCTGCGGGCGTGTTGGAGGCGTTGATCGCGCTGGGGGCACGGCCAGACACGGACTTCCCGACCGTCAACGTCGTCGCCGACAACCGGCTGCTGAAGGACGTGATGGACGACTTCCTCGTCGCCGCCGACGCCGCCGACCTCGTCGCGGACGGGCGGCTCACCCTCCACGAGCTGGAGGAGGACGTGGACAACACGCTGCTCGTCTCCGACGAGTCCATGTACGCCATCGTCACCGCGACGGAGACGGTGGGCGCGCTCGCGGCCGACGAGGACGACTTCCTCGGTGACGCCTACGGCACCTACTCCGACCTCTGGGAGCGGTCGCCGGAGTTCAACCTCCGGACCCCCCCGCTCTCGCGCATCCGAGAGACGATGGACGAACAGATCGGCGACGCGGTGCGGGCGGACTTCGACACCGTCCTGTCGTCGCTGGAGACCGCCCGTGGCGACGGGGAGGGGTTAGACGAGGTGACGATCTCGTTGCTCGTCGCTGCGAAGAACGAGGCGCTGTTGTACGACATCTCGAAGTGGGGCGAGGACGTCGGCATCGCCAGCAAGGCCACCTTCTCCCGCACGAAGACCCGGCTCGAAGACGTCGGGATCATCGACACGGAGAAGGTGCCCATCGACGTCGGTCGCCCGCGGCTCCGCCTGAAGTTCGGTGACGACCGGCTGAAGGAGGCCTCCAGCGAGGAGCTCGCGGGGGTCGTCCAGTCGATCGTGGAGTAGTCCGGCGACGCGCCACGGGTCGTCGCACAGTCGACCGGTGTGGTGTCGACCACGGAGAGTCGGTGTCTTTTCCCGTCGCGGCCCACCCGGTCCGGTATGGAAGTCGCCCTCGTCGGTCCGGCGACCGTGACGGAGCCCGTCGCCGCGGCCCTCTCCGAGACGGACGCGACGACGGTCACGGCGGAGCCGACGGCGCTCGAACGGTTCTCCGCGGCCGTCGTCGCCGGCCCGGTCGGCGCCGACCGGTTCGACGCCGCGACACCCGCCACACTCGTCACCGTCGAGTTCGGCGGGCTCGGCGGCCGTCGGCTCGACCTCGACGCCGCAGTCAGCGTCTTCTCCGAGACGAGCGCCTGCCCGGACTGTCTCCGTGCCCGCGTGGCCGCCGGCACGGACGGAGCAGAGCGTGACGGCGATCCGACGCCGCCACACAGCACCGCCCGGCTCGCCGGCGCCGTCGCCGGTCACCGGCTCGCCCGGCTCCTGGGCGGCGAGTCGCTCGGCGGCACAGTAGTCGAGGTGTCCGGTCGAGAACGGGAGTTCCTCCCCGTCCCGGGGTGTGGCTGTCGGTCGTCGCCGGACGGGCTGTCGCGGGGCCACCGCGAGGTCTCGCTGTCGGACGCCGTCGCCCGGATGGAACGGGTCGTCGACGACCGGCTCGGCCCCGTCCGCGAGGTGGGCGAGCAGTCCTCGTTCCCGGTGCCGTACTACGTCGCCGCGACCGCCGACACGACCGGGTTCGCGGACGCACGCTGCGGGGAGTTCGGCGCCGGCGTCGCCGGCGACTGGAACGCCGCCTACGCGAAGGCGGTCGGCGAGGCGCTGGAACGGTACGCCGCCGGCGTCTACCGGGAGTCGTCGTTCCGACACGCCCCTACCGCCGGCGTGATCGACGCCGTCCCCGTCTCCGCGTTCGTCACGCCCGACGGCGCCGCGCCCGACTCGGACGACCGCGTCGCTTGGACGGACGGGGTCGACCTCCGAGACGAGAGCTACGCCGCGCTCCCGGCGTCGTTCGTCAACTTCCCCGCCCCCGGCCGGCAGTTCGCGCCGCAGATCACCACCGGGCTCGGGCTGGGCAACAGCACGGACGAGGCGCTCGCGGCCGGGCTCGCGGAGGTGATCGAACGCGACGCGACGATGCTCGCGTGGTACTCCACGTTCGAGCCGGTGGAGTTGGTCGTCGACACGCCGGCGTTCCAGACGCTCCGGAAACGCGCCCGAGCGGAGTCGTTGACCGTCACGCCGTTGCTCTGCACCCAGGACGTGGACGTGCCGGTCGTCGCCGTCGCGGTCCACCGCGACGGTGAGTGGCCCCGGTTCGCGCTCGGCTCCGCCGCGGGGTTCGACGCCAGCGCGGCCGCGACCGCCGCCTGCGCCGAAGCGCTCCAGAACTGGACGGAACTGGAGTCGATGGGGCCGGAACGCGCCACAGACCAGGAGGCCGCCGTCGGTCGCTACGCGGAGTTTCCCGGGAGTGTCCGGGAGTTCGTCGACGCCCCCGCGACGGTCGACGCCGGCGACGTGACGGAGTCCGTCCCCGCCGACGAACGAGTCGACGAACTCGTCGCGCGGCTGGCCGACGCCGACCTGGGAGCGTACGCGGCCGGACTGACCACGGTCGATCTGGCCGAACTCGGCTTCGAGGCCGTCCGGGTCGTCGCTCCCGGCGCACAGCCGTTGTTCACCGCCGAGCCGTTCTTCGGCGAGCGCGCCGAGATCGTGCCCGCGGAACTGGGGTTCGAGCCGCGACTGGAACGGGAGTTCCACCCGTTCCCGTAGCGACGGAGTCCGATCTCACTCCCGTGCCCACGCTACCACCGGTGACGACCACCCGTGGAAGTCGTCGTCGGGCGTCCGTTCGACGGACAGTGCCCCCGTCGGCTCGACGGTCACGGAGGGCTCGCCGTCACTCCCCCCACCCCAGGTGTGTAGGTACTCGGCCCGAATGCCTCGCTCGTCGATGTCGGTGCCGTCCTCGGGACAGAGTTCACACGATACTGTCCCACTCCAGACCACTTCTCCGGCGTCGACGCCCCCCTCACCGGCGTCCGTGACGGTCCAGGTAATTCCGGACGCGGTGTTGCGGCCAACGTCCGCCACCGCACCCCCCCACTCCGGATTCCCCGGCTCGGCGTCTCCCACGGTGTACCGATCGTAGTCGTGTACTCCCAGCCCATCGAGAACACGTCCGCCGGCGGCGCCCCGCTGTCGCTGCCGAGCGGGCTGTCGAGGTTCTTCGTCATCTCGACTCGCGCGTCCGCGAACAGCTGATCGAACCCGTACACCTGAACCACGTCGCATGCCAGGTCGCAGTCTGTCGCCTCTGCGTGACCGGACAGCCCCGCCGGGGGCCGTAGAGTCCGGGAGACGTTCCCGCTCGCGGCCGGCTCCAGTCCACCCGCCTCCCAGCGCCGGCGCATCGCCTCCCGTCCCGCTCGTTCCCGGAGTGCGCGCCCGGCGTGGAAGGCTTCGCGTGCCGCCGCGAGTGACGACGGCCGACTGCTCCCGCAGACGACGGCCCCACCGACGCCCGCCGCGGCGAGCACGCAGGCTCCGGCAGCGCGTCGCGTGAGCCGTCTCTCTTCGGACATACTGGAGGCGTCCAAACGGCCGACGGATAGCAGTTTCCCACCGTCTCGTGTCGTGTGTCTCCGACGTGTCTCGGGCCAGACACGCCGCCACGACACCCAGCGCCGTCTCGCCGCGAACCTCTTCGGCGAGCAAGGGGACACGCTTCACGTCGCGGCCGCAGTACGGTCACCGTCGTGTTCGAACCGCGACTGAAACGGGTGCTCCACCCGTCCCGTAGCCGTTCACGGACCCGCTGGGTTCGAACTCAACGCCGCAGGTGCGATCCGCTCGGCGTAGAACGATGTCGTCGCGGAGACGGTGAGCAGAACAGCCGTCGGGAGGAGGACACCCGACAGCGCCGTGTCGTACTGGAGTGCGGCGATCCCCGTGAGCCACGCGAGCGCCGCGAGCACACCGAGACTGTACGCCGCCCCCGTCGCAACGAGTTCGTAGACCACCAGGGCACAGATGACGAGTCCTCCCGCGGTGACTCCGCCGATGTTCTGGAGAATCTCGATTGACGGGAGTGATCCGACACCGACTGCGAGGAACGAGACGGCGAGCGCGTACCCGGACAGCTTCGATAACAGTCGCCCTGACTGTCGTCTCGTCGCCAGGAGCGAAACGTAGAGCGATTCGTCGGTGTCACGCCCCCGTCTGCCCGCATGGCGAGTGTCTACGCCCTGCCTCAGCAGTTCGCTCAGATTACACAGTACCGCGGCAGTGACGACCAGCGCGCCAGCCGGAACTTCGACACCGGTGGAGACCACACAAACGGGACAGAGCTGTGTTGCAAGGGGCGTCAGAGACGGTGGGAGGGTAACCGTCAGCCCTGACCCCGTCGCAGCGGCGACACCGAACAGCGTGACGACGGTGAGGCTCCGCTGCCAGACGGCGTGGACGAACGTCACCGCTAGCAGAACGGTCGCCGGCTGGAGGAGCGTGAGCAGTGTCAGGCTCTCCGTTCCAGCGAGGAACGAACGGTAGCCGTCGGCCCAGCTTCCGGCCGTGTTGCCGTACTGGGCGGTCAGGTGAAGGTGAATCTGGCTGACGACCGCCGGGACCCCCGCCGCTGCTGCACTCCCGACTGCGAGGGCCCTGACAGCTCGGGGACCGAAACGGCGAAGTAACATCTGACTGTGTCGGTGGTAGCCGCTGTCAATAAACTTTGATGCTGTCTCTCCGCGTCAATCCGATCCACTACCCTCCTCGTTCGGGCCAGACACGTAGTCGAGACGACTAACGTCGTCTCGCCGCGAACCTCCTCGGCGAGCAGGGCGACGCGCTTCACGTCGCGGCCGTGGGAGTGGCCCAGGGTTGAGTCGCTGGAACCGAGTCGCACAGAGTTCCCCTCGTCGGACTCACCCAGTTTCGTCACACGAGAGAACAGCTCTGCCCGGTCACCTCCGGCACAATCTCGAACCGACTCTAACTCCCCACGTAACTCCTCGTTCTCCCGACGGAGCCGTTCTCCCTCGTTGGCCAGTTGCTCGACGACGCCGTGCGACTGTACGTGAAGCTCCGCGGTGACACGACCGCGGTGCCGACCGGACGAATCGAACAACTCCGACAGGCCGACGCCGACGGCGGTCTCGGGTCCGAAAGAATCGTCGAGATAGTCGATCCGACGAAACACCCGTGGCTGCCACGAGCCACCCACCGAGACTACCGTCGGTGACGAGCAACCGGCGCATCGTGGCCGGGTTTCGTCGCTTCAGGCCACCCACGTGAGCAGCGTGTCGGCACCACTCGCCGGAGATTTATCTCTTCTCGTTTCGTCCGTTGCGGCACGTGACGGCAACGACTGAAACAACTGAAACGACTGAAACGACTGAAACGGGCGAAACGAACGAGGGGAGTCCACCGGCAGTGTCGACGCTCAATCAGAGGGGTGAGACCGGTTCGTCACAGCACGACCCGGCGAGGAGTGACGACGACGACGACCGACCGAAGCCAACGTTACCGAACTACACCGACAAATACCACTCGGAGGCACTGTTCGACCCGACCGACGCGGTGACGGCCCACGGGGACGGGCTGCCCGACGTTCCGCCTGTCGTCCTCCTCGGGTTCCAGGAGGCGTTACACGAGGCGGTCGAGGAGCGAGCGACGGAAGAGGTCAGCATCGTTCGGTCACAGTCGCTGTACCGCCTGTCGGAGACCGTCGGCTTCGTCCCGGTGCAAGAGGCCGGTATCAGTGCTCCGGTGGCGGCCATCGTGGCCGAGAACCTCGTAGCCGCGGGCGCGGAGGTGGTGCTGGTGGTCGCCGGCTCGGGGACGCTGCAGGCGTCGCTCGACCCCGATACGGTCGTCCTCCCGACTCGTGCGATCCGAGACGAGGGAGTCTCACACCACTACCTCCCGCCGACGGCGGAGCTGACGCCTACGGAGTCGGTGGTAGCCAGCGTCGCGTCGGCACTCCACGACGCGGGGTTCGACACCGCGCGGGGGCCGACGTGGACTACGAGCGCGCTCTACCGCGAGACGGTCGCCGAGGTCGAGCGATACACGGAGGCGGGGGTGGTCTCGGTCGGGATGGAGACCGCGGCCGTGTGGGCGGTGTGTCGCTACCGAGACGTGGCGACGGCGACGGTCCACCTCGTGGACGACTGTCTCACGTCCGAGGAGTGGCGCCCGGAGGGGACCGGACGGCGGTCACTACCGGAGCTCCTGGACCCCGTGATCGAGGGGGTAGCAGCCACGGTGAAGTGAGGCCGCCGTCGGTCGCGGTGTGCTCGTCCGACACCACCAGCGCCGCCCGGGCGACCGCACGCAGCTCGTCGTCGACGACCGGCTCGGCGTCCGGCCGGCGTGCCAGCCCGGTTCGGGCGACGACTTCACGACTGTCGAGAAACCACGTCGCGAGTCGCGACGACGACCGCACCTGGAGTGTGCGTGGCTCGCGTGGCGTCCAGCGACGGCCAGTACTCTCGACACGGGCTTCCGTGGGCCGGCGGGACCTCGGCGAGACTCGACCCTGAACTTCGCCGGTCGGGAGATCGCGCAGCCCCGGGCACCCCGGCAGGTGGTTGCGAGCGTCTGTGCCCGTCGGCACCACCGGCGTCGACGACTGCAGCGGGCAGTGTTCGCGGCCGTACCAGCCACTGCCTGCGTCATATCGGTCGGTCGCATCGGTCACCGACGGGCGGTTGTCAACGGTGGCAGCGAGTCGTCGGCTCGATAGGGCAGACAGACGTGAGTCGACGACGAGTGTGTAACGTCGTCTTCCACTAATCCCGTCTTCCCGCCTCCGAATCACCTCTCTACCACGATACTACCGAGAACAGGAGGGGACTGCTCGGAGATGTTGCTGGTGTGGTGTCGTTTGCGCCGGCGATGTGTGTTGGCCTCAGAGGGTGGCTCTCGCCGTGTGCACCTGTCTAGCCGTTCGTGTTACCCCGTCGCCCTCGGCAACGACATCGTGACTCGATCGGTCTCCCCACGCCACGGGTCGGCAGACAAACTCGTCGGAGAGTACCACCGTCCGTTCACCGTCCATCGTCTCCGCTACGATCACCTCGTCACCGTCCAACTCAACTATTCGATCACCCTGCCGACTGTCTCCGTGTCGGTTCTGTCTCATCGTCGTTCGGCGCCGTCAGAACCGTCCGTAGTTCGCTCGACGTAACCGTCCGGCACCGAGCGTCCGTAGTCGGTCACGTCAGCAGCCACATCTCTAGCCCGCTCGACTTTGGCTGTCAGTTCACGTTCGGCGACGGCTCGGGAGAGGTCACGCAGTCTCCGAGCGACGTAACCGGTTTCTGCAACTGGGGTTCGGACCCGTCAGGCGTAACCGTCGTGTTCGAACTGCGATTGGACGGGGTGGTCTGTCCGTCTCCGTGGACTGTGGCGAGCCTCCTCGGATCAGGCTCCATCGCGCGGCTGCGAGCCGTGTGTACTTCGTCGTCTCTGCCGTGTGAACTCTATCGACTTGGAGTACATGAAGCCGACTGCAGAGATCGTGAGCAGAGTAGCCGTCGGAACGAGGAACTCAGACAGTGCTGTGTCGTACTGGAGTGCGGCGAAGCTAGTGTGCCACACGACGGCCGCGAGTGCGGCGAGGCTGAAGCCCGCCTTCGTCGTGACGAACTCGTAGAATACCAACGCGCAAAGGCCGAGTCCACCTGCAGTCCTCCAGTTGATGTTTGGTAAGGCCTCGACGAACGGCGAGGATACAATACCAATAGATAAGAACGTGATAACGAGCGTGTACCCGGAGAGAGTAGCTAGAAGGTACCCCAATTGTCGCTCCGTGGTGGGCAGCAAGGCGTCAGTTGACTCATCTACACCGTGATGCCCGTCCCCCCCGAGACTGGTGTCACTGTTCTGATCCAGTAGTGCAACTGCGTTGCACAGCATCGCAGCAACGACGACCAGTATCCACACTGGGACTTCGGTACCGAAGCTAGAGGTCGTACAGGACGGACAGAGTTCTCTCACAACTGGTGTGAAAGCTGGAGGAAGAGATGCCGTTATTCCAGACTCCGCTGCCGCGAGGAACCCGGAGAGTGTGGCGACCGTGAGACTTCTCTGCCAGACTGCGTGGACGAACGCTACTGCGACCAGAATTCGAAGGTCGGCCATGAGGGTGAGCAAACTCAGACTTCTCTCCCCAGCAACAAAAGCAGAGTAGATCTCCGCCCAACTCATCGATCCTCCTCTGTAGTACGCGTTCAAGGATAGATGAACTTCGCTGATTACGATCAGCAGTCCAGCGAGTGTCGCAGCCCCGAGTGCGAACGTTCCAGCGAACCGAGAGGCGATGCTACGGATATTCATCTGTTCGCTAATAGTACTTCTCACTGCCGAAACTGATATCCTCCTGATCGTGTAGGATGTCTGCCGAGGAGCCCTGCGCGTAGTCGTCACTCCCGTAGTTTCTGGTCGCCACGTTCAAGAGGTAGAGCTCGTCTGTGCCAGACGAGTCGTTGATCGGGAGGTACACCGGTCCCCCAGAGTCACCCTTCTCCTGTGTCGCCGACGTACGGACTTGCCCGTACTCCTTCTGTTCGTCGCCGAACGGGCCACAGTCGTATTTAAAGGTCAATCTCGAACTCACGATAGTCCCAGATGTCGCGCACGTCTTCCGACTTCGCTTGCAGACTGTCGTGGCTGGGTACGACGCCAGCGTGTCGATGCCGTCGCCAGTCACCCGGCCGACGACCTCCGCGTCTGGCTCGTCGGTAATGCGGCCACTGAAGTCCTGAAGATCCGACGACTCGAGCGTGAGAAGTGCAGCATCGTAGTCGGGGAGTGCCGCCTCGACGAAGCCGAAGGGTGTCACACTGTCTTCGTTGTTTCCAGTCCTCCCCCAGCCGTAGTCACTCTCGGTGATCCCTGGAGTCTTACACACGTCACCGCTGATAACGTGACGAGCGGTGAGCATGTACGTTCCGCCGTTGTACTGCACGGGACAGCAGAGCGTTCCTGCTTCGACCGCGTCGCCACCGTCGTCGATGTTCTTCATGCCCTCGAACGCCATCCCCCCGAGGAACTCGTTCTCGCCGTCGCCGTCCACGTCGTCACGCCGGTCGTTGTAACACGCCGTCTGCCTGGGCCGTTCCTCCTCTACAGTCCGCACTGGGATTCCTTCGACAGCACTCGGCACCGCGTCTAGCGCCGACACGTCTCCCTCTGGATCGGCGGTCACACGAACACGCTTCCCGCGGAGGTCACCCACCACGGTGTCACTGGACTCGATTCCGACGGAGTGGATGCTCCCCTCACCGAGGAACTGCCGGCTCATCGCTTCCTTCACCTTGATCGCCTGTTGTTTGTGTCGATACCACCGCTTGCTGACCGTCACGGTCTCACGACTCTCGTCGCCGCTCGCCAGGATCGTGACCCGTTTCTCCCGCCCGCTGTCGCCGACGACGGTCGTCGGCACGCCTGCGAGTCCGGACACCGTCGCACCCGTCACTGCCGCCAGTGTCTGCCGTCGTGAAACCTCTCTCCCCGAGTAGTTCCGGTCAAACATGCGTAAGGCTCGTCTAGTACGGCGTATATAAGACTTATTTCTCGTCTTTATACCTATTTAGTAGTAAAACAGAAATAACTATTTTATTAGAAAATTTGAAACATACAGAGCTAGCACGTTGCACCGTACCGCTAGTGACACACAGTCGAGAAAGCAGTTCCAGCGCAGACGACGGCTCGACACGCTTGTCCACTTCAGTCCCCTGTCTCACGCCAGACACGCGGCCACGACACCCAGCGCCGTCTCGCCGCGGACCTCCTCGGCCAGTAACGGCACCCGCTTCACGTCGCGGCCGCGGTAGAGATCACTCGCGCGCTCCAAGGAGTTCCGTTGGACCTCCCAACGGCGCTGACAGAACTCACAAGAGTCCAACGACGGCGTCACGACCCACTCGTCGTCTAACTCCACGTCGGTCGTCTCCGTGCCGGCAACGTCCTCGGGGTCTTCCATGACCCGGTTGACGACGAGCGTGTTCGCGGGGATACCGAACTCGTCCAGGCGGTCGATCAGGCGTTCGGACTCGACGACGCTCATCTCCTCGGGCACCATCACGACCCGGAAGTCCGTCTTCTCGGGGTCCTGGAGCGTCGCGCGGAGGCGTTCGATCCGGTCGCGCAGCTCCTCCAGCTCCGGCCCCGGCTCCCCGTCTTCGCCGAGCCCGAGGGTGCCCTTCAGCCCGTCGACCATCCCGGAGAAACGCTCGCGCATCTTCAGGAATCGGCCGACCATCGAGTCCAGCAGCTCGGGGAGCTGGAGCAGACGGAGGGTGTGGCCCGTCGGCGCCGTGTCGACGACGACCCGGTCGAAGCGCGGGTCGTCTAAGTGCTCCAGGAGCTGTCGCATCGCCGCCGCCTCGTCGGCCCCGGGCATCTCGCCGCCGAGCATCCCCCCGAGCGGTCCGTCGCCGGCCACCTCGCCCAAGTCGCCGAGCCCGCCGAGGGGGCTGTCGGCGGCCGCGTCGGTGTCACCCGCGCCCGCGCCGTCGCCCGTGACGCCCGCGCCGAGCATCCCCTCGGAGACGGCCTCGTCGGGGTCGATCTCGGCGGCGTACAGCGGCACGTCCTCGCGGATCCGGCTCGGCTCCGACGGAATCTCCGTGTCCAGCGTGTCCGACAGCGAGTGTGCGGGGTCCGTGGAGACGACGAGCGTCGGCGTCCCGCCGGCGGCACTCGCCAACCCCGTCGCGGCCGAACACGTCGTCTTGCCGACGCCGCCTTTCCCGCCGTACAGCACGTACTCCGGGGTGTCCGCTGCGACGAGCGCGTCGCTGTCGACCGGTTCGAGTGCGCCGTCGTCGTCGTCGTCGCCGCCGGACATCTTGATCGCCGCGCCGACGCGCGAGGCCGGCTCCGGTCCGTCGTCCTCGTCGTCGATCTCGTCGACCGGCTCGACGTCGATATCGTCCATGTGCGCCGCTTGGCGCGCGGCGCTTGTCTGTTCGTCGGTGTCGGTCGCGCCGTTCACCCGACTGTCGCAGTCGCGTTCGGCTCGGTCGAGGTGTCGGTCGGGGCGTCGGTCGCGTCTGTCTCGGTCGATACCTCGACTGCTTCACCGCTGTCGATGTCGATCACGCGCGGAATCTCCCACGTCGTCCGGCTCTCGGGTGCCGTCCGGTTCAGAACTGTCTCGCCGCCGACGACGACTCTGACCCTGTCGAGGCTCTGGCCCATCCGACCCCGACTCTCGACCCGGTTCCCGATCCGACAGCCGTCGCGGACACGCTGCGGCGTCGCCGTCTCGCCGGAGTGTGGAGTCTCCTCGCCCACGACCGTGACGAACAGGGTGTACACTCCCGGGGACGTCCGCGTGAGGGTGAAGTCCGGCCGTTCGCCTCTGTCGTGCGCGATCGTCGTCTCGACGATCAGCCCGGCGTCCGTCTCGTCGGGGATCACCGTGACCGTCCCGGCGCTACGTTGCGCCACGTCGATCAGACACCCCGGTCCGGAGTGAGAACTCGCAGCGCCCGCTCCGGGGGTCCGGTCCGGTGCACCGCCGAGCCCGGGGACGGCGCCACACCCCGCGAGGGTGACTAACACGGCGACGACGGCAGTCGAGCGAGCGCGTCTCACGGAGTTGCGGTCACTGTCTACGGTCAGAAGCGTTTCGCTCCCGAAACGCGGGAGCGAATCGACGAACGACTCCCGGACTGGTCGCCGGCGCCCGGCCCAGAGTTCAAGTGTGGTGCCGGGACCAGAGCCCCCGGACGCTCGGGGTCCGTCACCGGGGCGGACCGACAGTCCGGCTACGCCGAGAGGCCGAGCTAGAAGAACGCCGCCAGCCGTTCGGCCGCCTCCGTCGCCCGCGGGGTGACGAGCGCGAACCGGAACCAGTCGGCGCGCGCGTCGCCGAACGTCGCGCCCGGCATCGCGGCGACGCCCGCCTCGTCGATCAGCCGCTCTGCGTTCTCCGTCGTCCCGGGGAAGTCGTCGAAGCGCGCGAGGACGTAGAACGCACCCTCTGGGGTGGTGTACTCGGCGCCGGCGTCGTCCAAGGCGTCCGCGAACGCGCCGATCCGGTCGCGCAGCAACTCGCGGTTGTGGGCGTAGTAGCCCGGCTCCGTCTCCCGGAGTGCCCGGAGCACCGCAGCCTGTGCCGGCCGCGACGTGGTGACGTTGACGAGCATGTGTCGGGTACGGGCGTGCGACAGCAACGGCTCCGGCAACACGGCGTACCCCACCCGGAGCCCGGTGATCGCCATCGACTTCGAGAACGCCGTCGTGACGACGACGTCGTCCCGATCCAACGTCAGTGCGCTCTCGAACCGACCCGTGTAGTCGAAGTGGTCGTACACCTCGTCGACGATCAGTGTGGCGCCGACGTCGTCGGCCAGCTCCGCGGTCGCCTTGATCGTCTCCGGCGGGTACACCGCTCCCGTGGGGTTGTTGGGGCTGTTGAGCAGGATCGCGGTGGTGTCGTCGCCGGCGGCCGCACGGAACCGAGACAGGTCGAGACTCCCGTCCGGTTCCGTCGGGAGCAGCCGCGGCGTCCCGCCCAACAGCTCCGTCTTCGCGGGGTAGTAGGGGTACACCGGGTCCGTGAGCAACACCTCGTCGCCGTCGGCTTCGGTCAGTGCGGCCGCGAGCGCGAGGTGGTTGGCCTCGCCGGCGCCGTTCGTCACGATCACGCGCTCGCGGGGGACGTTCCGCCGGGTGGCGATCTCCGCCCGGAGCGCGTCCAACCCCTCACTGGGTGGGTACTGGAACGACTCCGGATCACCGTCGGCAGACGCTCGGAGCCCGTCACGCAGCGCCGCCGGCGGCTCCCAGTCCGGGTTGCCGGAGACGGTGTCGATCACGTCCCGGTCGGCCTCGTCCGCGTAGCGACTCAGCCGGGCGAACTGCGGCCGTTCGTACTCCATGCGGTCACCGTGGCGCCGCCGGGGCTTCACTCCGGCGTTCGCCGGCCGTCAGTCACTTCTCCGGCGCCGCCCACCCTCCGGGCATGGAGGAGTTCGCGGACGATCCGCCCGAGGAACGACGAGTCGGCGAGACGCTGCGCGCGGCCGAGGAGACGGTCGCGGTCGCGGAGTCGTGTACGGGTGGTCTCGTCGGGACGCTGCTGACGGCCGTCCCCGGTTCCAGTGACTACTTCGACCGTGGCGTGGTGACGTACTCGTACGACTCGAAGCTGGAGACGCTGGCCGTCCCGCGGGAGCTGTTGGACGACCACGGCGCGGTGTCGGAGCCGGTCGCGCGGGCGATGGCTCGCGGCGTCAGGGACGTCGCCGGCACGAACTGGGGAGTGTCGACCACGGGGGTCGCCGGCCCGGGCGGCGGCTCCGCGGAGACACCCGTCGGGACGGTGTACGTCGGCGTCGCCCGGCGAGGCGACTGGGGCACCGGCGACTCCGGCGCTCGCGTCGCTCGCTACGAGTTCGACGGCGACCGCGGCCAGGTGCGCGAACGGATCGCTCGCCGCGCCCTCCGTGACCTCCGTCGCGCGGTGGCAGACCGCGACGAGTCGTGACTCCGGCGCGAGAACTCGGCTCGCGGACGCCTCACACACCGACGACCGACGAACCGCTGGCTCTGTGCCGTCGGCGTTCTACAGAGAACCAAGGCGAGTGCCTCGGGGTCGTACGGAAATCGGAGATTTCCGTGATGACGAGACGCGGAGCGTCTCGAACCACTTGACCCCGAGGCGGTTCACCTAGGATAGTGTGGATTACACACGTCCGTCGGTCTAAACTGTGAGGTGTCCGAGGACCTCACCGAGACTAACATGTTAGCTCTGGGGCATACGCCGTTGGCGCCAGAACGGACGAGTGCATGCAGGGACGTGACTCGACGACACGGCGGGACGTACTGAGGCTGACTGGAGCCGCAGTCGGCGCGACACTTCTGGGGGGTGTCGGCGCTGCCGAGTCGACGACCTGGGAGTCGGTGTCGAGCCCGGTCGACGTGACGCTACACGACGTGGAGACGACGGGGCGCAACGACTTCGCGGTCGGCGGCGGAGGCATCGTGGCCGAGCGGACGACCGAGGGCTGGACGAAGGTCGTCGACGGCGGTCCGACTGGCAACGGGAGTGGGCTGTACGGTGCCGACGTGACGGACGACGGCGAGCGGCTGTGGTTCGTCGGTGCCTCTGGCGCGATCGGGGAGTACGACGTGGAGACGGGCACTCTCGTCGACCACTCCGCACCCGACGACGTGACGAACAACTTCAACGACGTGGCCGTGACCGGCGACGCCGGCGAGGCGAACGTCTACGTCGCCGGCGACTCCGGGAGCGTCTACTACTCCTTCGAGAACGGCGCTTCGGGCACCTGGAACTACGTCACCGTCGGCCAGGGCGCCGGGATCAGCGCGATCGACTTCCACGATGTCAAGTCGGGTCACCTCGTCAACGGCAACGCCAACGTGTTCGGCACGGGCGACGGGACGACCTGGAACAGAATCGGCGTCGCGGACGCGGACGTGTCGCTGTACGGCGTCGACTCCAACGCCGCAGACGACGTGTGGGTCGCGGCCGGCAGCGGGACGGTGCACCACTACACCCCGGACGCCGAGGGGACGCCGAAGTGGTTCTCCACGAAGGTGGGCGAGGCCGGGCTGCGCGACATCGAGGTGGACGACGGCGACGGCTACGCCGTCGGCAACGCAGGCGCCGTGTTCGACCGCGCGAACGGCTCGTGGTCGAGAGACACCACCCCCAACGGACAGGGGCTGAAGGCGGTCGTCGACCAGACGAACGACATCGCGGTCGGTGCCTCTGGCACGATCGTCGCAACCGATCCGGACGCCGAGGCAGACCCCGGCAGCGGCGGCGGTGGGGAGTCCGGCGACGCCGGCCAGATCGGCCGTGTGAGCAGCCAGACCAGCGGCTCGAAGACGCTCGTGTTCACCGTCGAGAACGTCGGCAGTCGGGACGTGACCGTCGACCGGTGGGCGTTGGAGACGACCGTCCAGGTGGAGTCGATCCGACGGTCGGGTGCGGAGGTCACCGCCGACGGCACCGCCGTCGCCGACTCGGAGGACGGCTACCCGGTCGACGCCACGCTCCGCTCGTTCGACACCTCCCCGACCGTCGCGGCCGGCGAGCAGGTGTCGTTCGACCTCGGCCAGTACGACGCCGGTAACGTCGCTCTGACGCTTCAGGAGGCCACGGATCGCCCGAGTGGCGACTACCTCTCCGCCACCTTCGAGTACGCCGACGGCACGACGGAGAGCTTCTACTGGGAGGTCACGAACGTCAACTCGTGACGGAGTGACGGAACGCGGGGTGAGCGAACGGCACCCACCACGGTCGCCGACGGGTCACTTTTTACCGGCGCCCGCCGAAGCGGTCGGCATGAACTACGACGAGGCGACGAACTTCCTCTTCGACCTCCGTCGCTTCCAGGTGGACCCCGGGACGGACGCCGTCCGGGCGTTGCTGTCACACCTCGGCGACCCACACGAGGACGTGACGTTCGTCCAGGTGGCCGGCTCGAACGGCAAGGGGAGTGTCACGCGGATGGCCGCGAGCGTGTTGCGCCAGACGGACCGGACGGTCGGGGCGTGCACCTCCCCTCACTTCGAGGACCTCCGCGAACGGGTGCGCGTCGACGGTCGGAAGGTGCCGGAGTCGGCGGTGACGGAGTTCGTGGAGACGGTCAGACCGTGGCTCGTCGACCGCGCGGCCGTCGGCGAGCCACTGACCTTCTTCGAGGTGGTGACGGCGCTGGCGCTGTGGCGGTTCGGCGAGGCGGACGTGGACGTGGCCGTCTTAGAGGCCGGCATGGGCGGTGAACTGGACGCGACGAGCGTGGTCGAGCCGGCGGCGGCGGCGGTGACGAACGTCGCCTTAGAACACACCTCCGTGCTGGGCGAGACCCGGACGGAGATCGCGGAGACGTTCGCGCCGGTTGCGCCGACGGATCGGCCGCTCGTCACCGCTGCCGACGGGGACGCGCGCGAGACACTGGCCGCGGCGGCGGGCGAACTCGCGGCCGTCGCCGGTCCGACGACGGCCGACGAGCCGACGGACCCGGTCGTGACGGCGGCGTACGACGGCGCGACCGGCGGCCAGGAGTCGGCGATCCGGCTGACCGTCGACGGTCGGACGCTGTCCGCGACGCTCCCGCTCGTCGGGGCCTACCAGGCGACGAACGCCGGCGTCGCGGTCGCGCTCGTCCGACAGTTGGGTGTCGACGACGAGACGGCGATCCGACGGGGGCTCAGGGCGGCGACCTGGCCCGGTCGATTCGAGGTGGTCGAGACGGAGCCGGCGGTCGTGTTAGACGGCGCGCACAACCCGGCAGCGTGTCGGGCGCTGCGGGAGACGGTCGACGCCTTCGACCACGACCGACTCCACCTCGTGTTCGGTGCGATGACGGACAAGGACCACCGCGAGATGGTACGGGCGCTGCCGTCGGCAGCCACCGTCCGGACGTGTGCGCCCGACTCCGACCGAGCCGCCGACCCGGCGGCGCTGGCCCGAACGTTCGAGTCGGAGACGGGCGCGACCGTCACGGTCGGCGACGGTCCGAGCGACCGTCCGGACGACGGTGTCGTCGCGGCGCTGTCGGCAGCCCGAGCGGCCGCCGAGCCGGAGGATCTGGTCCTGTTGACGGGGTCGTTGTACTGCGTTGCGGCCGCCCGAACGGAGTGGACACGGACGGTGACGCCGCGGCGTCCCGAGAGCGTCGCCGACGCAACGGCGACGCTCCGGGCGGCACACGTCCCACCGGCGGAGACGGCTCGGACCGCGGCCGAGACGGTCCACCGCACCCTGGAGACGACACTCCCGGGTGATCGCGCGACGACGGTCCGACAGGCGGCCGCGACCGCGGGCGTGACGACCGCCGAGAGCGGGTTCGACGACCGTGGCCGCCACCGACAGGTGCTCCTCTCCGGATCTGTGGGTGACTTCCGCCGACTGATCGACGGGCTCCGGGAGCGTGGGCGGGCGTTCTACGGCGTCGCCGACGACTTGGCGGCGGCGCTGCCGGACGACGACGGGACTGCACCGTCGACGACCGACGGGACGGACGAGATGGGCACGGCCAGCGCGACCGACGCGACGGACGAGATGGACACGACCGGCGCGACCGACGGGACGGACGAGATGGACACGACTGGCGCGACCGGCGCGACCGACGAGATGGACACGACCGGCGCGACCGACGCGACGGACGCGTACCCCTGGGAGACGGGAACGGCGGTGATGGGCGTGTTGAACGTCACGCCCGACTCCTTCCACGACGGGGGTGAACACTACGATCTCACGGACGCGGTCGCGGGGGCGGAGGAACTGGTCGCGGCGGGTGTCGACGTGATCGACGTGGGCGGCGAGAGTACCCGTCCGGGGGCAGAGCCGGTGCCGGCAGACGAGGAGATCGACCGGATCGTCCCGGTGATCGAGGCGGTGACGGACGCCGAACCGGACGCGCTCGTCTCCGTCGACACCCGGAAGCCGGCGGTGGCGGCGGCGGCGCTGGACGCCGGCGCGGACGTGCTCAACGACGTGACCGGGCTGGAGGATCCGGAGATGCGGGCGCTGGCAGCCGAACGAGACGTACCGGTGATCGTGATGCACAGCATCGACGCCCCGGTCGTCCCGGACAAGGAGGTGCCGTACGACGACGTGGTCGACGACGTAATCGCGGAACTGCGCGAGAAGGTGTTGCTGGCCGAGGAGGCGGGCGTCGACCGCGAACGGGTGATCGTCGACCCCGGGCTCGGCTTCGGGAAGACGGCCGCAGAGAGCTTCGAGCTGTTGGGCCGACTGGACGAGTTCGCGGCGCTGGGCTGTCCGGTGTTGGTCGGGCACTCCCACAAGTCGATGTTCGAGTTCGTCGACGGGGAGACGGGCGACGCACTGTCGGAGACGGTGGCGGCGACGGCGCTGGCCGCCAGAGCGGGTGCGGACCTGGTTCGAGTTCACGACGCCCGCGAGAACGTCCAGGCCGTACGGGTGGCGGCCGCGGCGGCCGACCCGGCAGGGTTCGCCGAGCGGTTCGACCCGGGACAGTGACCGCCGACCGCGACGGCGCCCCTGAGGCGCCGTACGAGGCGGTCGCCGCCCACCCGGACGGACAGACGACGGCCGCGCGGTACGCCGCCGTCGCGGCCGACTACGGCTTCGACGGGGTGGTGGTCCGCACCCGGGCGGCGTCGGACGAGGCGGACGCGCTCGCGGACGACCTTGAGATCGACGTGGCGACGGGTGTCGAGATCGACGCCGACCCGGAGGAGGCGAGCGGGCTCGTCGGCCGGGCGCGCGAGCAGTTCGATGTCGTCACGGTGTTGGGCGGGAGCCCCGATCGCAACCGCTTCGCCGTCGAGAGCGACCGCGTGGACGTGTTGGCGGCGCCGATGCGGGCCGACGGCGACCTCAACCACGTCCTCGTGCGAGCGGCCCGCGACCACGACACCCGGATCGAGGTGAACCTCGGGCCGGTGCTCCGGACGGCCGGCGGCGAGCGCGTCCGCCGGCTCCAACGCCTCCGGAAACTCCGGGAGCTGGTCGACTACTACGACGCGCCGGTGGTCGTGTCCGCTCGACCGGCGAGTCACCTCCAGCTCCGGGCGCCTCGCGAACTCGTCGCGGTCGGCGAGACGGTCGGGTTCGAGCCGGCGACGGTCCGGGCGGGGCTGGCGGAGTGGGGGGTGATCGCGGCGGAGAGTCGGCGGCGACGCTCCGATTCGTTCATCTCCCCGGGGGTCCAGAGAGTGGAGTGTGAAGAAGACGATCAGTGAACACGCAGAGCGGTTCTCGCAGACGGCCGAGTCGTACGACGACCGAAACAGCGAGGAGTACGAGGCGTGCGCTGGGCTCGTGATCCAGCGTGCCGCGCCGGCGGCCTCGGACACGGTGTTGGACCTGGGCACGGGAACGGGCGCCATCGCGCTCGCGCTCGCGGACGACGCCGACCGCGTCGTCGGTCGAGACATCAGCGACGGGATGCTGGCGCAGGCCCGCGAGAAGGCGGCCGACCGCGGGGTCGACGACGTCGCGTTCGGCTACGGGGAGTTCCGGGACCCCGAGTACGACGGCGAGACACAGGTCGTGACGACGAACTTCGCGCTCCACCACCTGAGCGACGCGGAGAAACGGGCGGCGATCCGGACGATCGCGGACCTGGACGGCGGCGGCACCCCGTCGCGGACGGACACGGTCGGGCCCCGTCGGATCGTGATCGGCGACGTGATGTTCTTCGGCGAGCCGAACCCCGACGAGCCGTTCTACGACCCCTCCGTCGACGACCCGGCGACGGTCGGGACGCTCGTAGACGCGCTCACGGACGCCGGCTACGCGGTGACACAGGCCGACCGGGTCCACGACCAGGTGGGCGTGCTCACGGCAGAGCGGGTCGTCACGGGCGGCCGGGAGTCGTAGCGTGCGACACCTCCCGAAACACGCCCGGCCGCGGTGGCGCTACCTCGCCGCCGAGCTCCGGACGTGGCCGGACGGAGCCGTCGACCGAGACGGCTTCCAACGAGCGCTGTGGTACGCGGCCCAGAATCTGCTGGGCGACCCCGGCAGCGCGGACGCGGACCTCTCGGTCGTCCGGTTCCGGTTCGCCGACGGTGTCGGGGAGGCGGTCGTCCGGGTGCGTCGGGAGGCGACCTCGGCCGGGCGAGCGGCGCTGGCCTGTGTCGACGCCGTCGGCGGGACGCCGGTCGGGGTGGTCGTCCGGGGGGTATCGGGGACGATCCGGGCGTGTGAAGAAAGCTATTTACACGCAGACGGCGGAGTCACAGGTGAACGGGAGACCCTGCCGCCCGACGGTTCGTCGCCACGCTCTCGCCGCCCGGTGGACGTGGAGGCGGACGGCGGCTACGTCGGGGCCACCGAGACCGAGGTCTCGGATCTGGTCTCCGAGTCGACCACGGACTGACAAACTATGCAAGGACAACAACAGCAGGCGTACGACCGCGGGATTACGATCTTCTCGCCGGACGGCCGCCTCTACCAGGTGGAGTACGCACGCGAGGCGGTCAAGCGAGGAACGGCGAGTGTCGGCGTCCGGACGACGGAAGGCGTCGTGCTCGCGGCGGACAAGCGCTCTCGGTCGGAGCTGATGGAGCCGTCGTCGGTGGAGAAGCTCCACAAGGTGGACGACCACCTCGGCATCGCCAGCGCCGGCCACGTCGCGGACGCCCGGAAGCTGATCGACTTCGCGCGCCAGCAGGCCCAGGTCGAACGGCTCCGCTACGGCGAGGCAATCGGCGTCGAGACGCTAACGAAGCGGGTGACCGACCACATCCAACAGTACACCCAGGTCGGCGGTGCGCGGCCGTTCGGCGTCGCCCTGATCGTCGCCGGGGTGGAGGACGGCGAGCCGCGACTGTTCGAGACGGACCCGTCCGGCACGCCGTACGAGTGGATGGCGCTGTCGGTCGGCGAGGACCGCTCGGAGATCCGCGACTACCTCGAAGAACGGTTCACCGAGGAGCTGACGCTGGAGGAGGGGATCGACCTCGCCTTCGGCGCGCTCGACGCGATGAACGACGACGACGAAGGGCTCTCTCCCGAGGGCGTCGGTCTGGCGACGGTCCCGACGGAGGACCCGACGTACACGGACCACGACGCGGAGACGATCGAGGGCTACCTGTCGGAGTTCGACTACCTCGCGGCCGAGGAGTCGGACGAAGACGAGCCCGAGGAGTAGTCGCCTTCTCGCCTTCTCGTGTGCGCGGCTCGCCAGAGTCGTCGACAGCGACTGGTCCGGCGTGACCCGCCCGGGGCGGGGTGGACAGTGTGGCAGCGACGACGGAAACCTGTCCGACGAGGGGTCCGTCGTCCGCCGTGCCACCGGGGGGTCTCCGCGATTCAGTCTTTTACTCGCGGTAGAATAAACCTTTTGACCGCCCGGCGCAGACGGGCGAGGTATGCGAACACTCGCACTCCGCCGGGGGGTGGAGACGGCGACCGTACTGGAGAAGCCACGGCCAGTGCCGTCGGAGGGGGAGGCGCTCGTCCGGACGCTCCGGGTCGGGATCGACGGGACGGACCACGAGATCGTCGCCGGGGAACACGGCGGCTTTCCGGAGGGGGACGACCACCTCGTGATCGGTCACGAGGCGGTCGGCGTCGTGGCGGAGTCGAACGGAACGTCGCTGTCGGAGGGGGACGTGGTCGTGCCGACGGTGCGGCGGCCGCCGAACGGCGACAACGACTACTTCCGGCGGGGTGAGCCGGACATGGCGCCGCCGTCGGCGTACCACGAGCGGGGGATCGACGGCGCCCACGGGTTCGCGGCGGAGTACTTCACGTCGGCGGCGGAGTTCCTCGTAGAGATCCCGTCGGAGCTGGCGGAGCTGGGCTACCTCGTGGAGCCAATCTCCATCACCGAGAAGGCGTTGGAGTTGGCGCGAACCTCGCGGTCGTCGTTCGAGTGGTCGCCGTCGTCGGCGCTCGTGTTGGGCAACGGCAGTCTGGGGCTGACGACGCTGGCGATGCTAGACGACGAGATCGACCGGATCTACTGTCTGGGCCGGCGCGACCGGCCGGACCCGACCGTCGACATCATCGAGCGGCTGGGGGCGACGTACGTCGACAGCCGGGAGACGCCGGTGGCGGAGATCACGTCCGTCCACGAGGGGATGGACCTGGTGTACGAGGCGACGGGCTACGCGAAACACGGCGTCGGGAGCGTCCACGCGCTCGCACACAACGGCGTGGCCGCACTGCTGGGCGTCCCGCGGTCGTGGAACTTCGAGATCGACGGCGGCGCCTTCCACGAACAGCTCGTGCTCGGAAATCGTGCGCTCGTCGGCTCCGTCAACGGCAACGTCCGACACTTCCGGCGAGCGATCGACTCGCTGTCGGCACTGCCGGAGTGGTTCACCGACGACCTCGTCACCGGGGTGTACGACCTCTCCGAGTTCGAGCGCGCGTTCGAAGACGACGACAGCACTATCAAGACGGCGGTCGAACTCTCGACTCGATGAAGAACGTCGACGACCTGATCGGGGACGCGGAGACGCTCGCCGACCGAGGGCTGTCGAGAGGGGAGATCGCAGACGAACTGAACGTCTCCCGCGAGACCGCCTCCTGGCTCGTCGAGCGCTCCGGCGCGGCGGCCGGCGAGACGGCCGAGCCGGACGACTCGGCGGGCGGGCCACAGGACATTCACGTCGACTGGTCCACCATCGGCCGCGACAGCGACCGACTCGCACACGTCGGGACGGCGATGGCCGACCTGTTGGAGAAACAGGGCGAAGCGGTCGACCTCACCGTCGGCATCGAGAAGGCCGGCACCCCGTTGGCGACCACCATCGCCAACGGCCTCGGTACGGACATGGCCGCCTACGCCCCGGCGAAACACCAGTGGAACGAGGGTGACATCGACGACCGTGGCGGCGGCTTCTCCCGCAACTTCGCCACGATCCGGGGCCGCGACTGCTACGTCGTCGACGACACGATCACCTCCGGAACGACGATGCGCGAGACCGTCCAGGCGATCCGCGAGGAGGGGGGAAACCCCGTCGCGTGTGTCGTCATCGTGGACAAACAGGGGTTAGACGACGTGGACGGCGTCCCGGTCTACTCGCTCGTGACCGTCCTCGGCGTCGGTCCGGAGTGACCGCTCGGCGACAGACGACCCGCTGCGGCTCTCATCGCTCCGTCCGTCCGTCCCTCTCGTCGACGCTGTCGTTCGCTCCGGCGACCGACCACACGAGCCCGCGAACGCCGCCGACGGCGAGGTAGGTGTACCCGGTCGCCAGCGACGCGACCGTGAACGCGGCCGTCCGGAGCGTCGGGTAGAGACTGCCGGCCGTCACCCCGTCGCCGGCCAGCGCGGACGAGGGGAGGAACGTCGCGGCTGTGACGAAGCCGAACGCCCACAGTTGGGCGGTACTCACCCCGCGGGCGCGGAGCCGGTCGGCGGCGAAGATCGCGATCGCGTACGCGGCCGCTCTGCCGACCTCGGCGGCCGGCCACGCGAACGCGGCGGTCGCCGTCCGGTGGACGCCGACGAGCCCGAGGTTCAGTCCGCCGGCCGCGAACAGGGCTCCGACCGCTCGACGGAGTCCGGCGGTGCGGTCGCTCACGACTCCCCTCCGACGGCGTACACTGTCTCGTCGAACGCCAGGTACAGTCGGCCGTCGGCGACGACCGGCCCGGCTGCCGGGCTCCCGGACGACGACCGAACGACGAACCGTGTCAGGACGGTGCCGGTCTCTCGGTCGACCGCGACCACACCCCGGTCCGTCTGTGCGTACACCGTGTCGTCGGCGACGACCGGTCCCGCGAGAGCCAGCCCGGGTACCCGACAGGTCCACGCCGTCGTCCCGTCCGCGACCGACACCGCGAGGAGTCGGTCGTCGACGACACAGAACAACCGGTCCCCGTCGGTCGCGGGGGGACCCGTCAGTTCGGTGTCCCGACGCCAGTGTCGCCGTCCGTCGGCGAGCCCGTAGGCCGCGAGCGTCTCGCCGACGGCGACGAACCGGTCGGCGGCGATCACGCCCCCGACGGGGTCGGCCTCCCGGGTGTGCCAGTCGCGGCGACGGGTGGTCGTGTCGAGCGCGACCAGCCCCGCGCCGTCCGGGTCCGGGCCGACGAGCCGGCCGTCGGCCCACGCGGCCGGCAACGGACCGGGGGCACGCCACCGTTCCAGCCCGGTGTCCGTGTCGACCGCGACCACACTGTCGCCGACGCCCGCGAGGAGCGTGTTGCCGACGAACACCGACCCGTCGACCGCGCTCGACGGCGACAGCCGCCAGCGAACCCCGCCCCGTCGGTCGAGCGCGTACACCCCTCCGTCTACCCGGACGAGCGGCCCGTCGTCGACACCCAGGAGTGCGTTCACCCACAACGGTGCCTCGAACGGGCCCAGCGACCGGACGCGCCGACGGAGGTCGCCGTCGCGCGCGAGAACGGTGACCCCATCGTGCGTGGCGGCGACGACCCCGCGGTCACCGACGAGCAACGACCCGACGAGCTGCCGGTCGGCGACCCGAGTCTCCCAGACGAGGTCGAGACTCGCCGTCGGGCCGGGCGTCGGGGTGGCCGCGGTCCGTGCGGGATCACGCCGCGGGAGCGGCCAGTTCGTGTTCGCTGGCGTCCACGACGCCGGCGCTCGGAACCGGTCGGCCGGGAGCCACAGTCCGACGGCCGCGGCACCGACGGCGGTGAGTAGTCCACGACGGGCGGCGCGGCGGTCGGTCGTCACCGCCGTCGGGCACGGCGAGCGGCGTCGGCGACACTCCGGGCCGTCGCCGCGTCGTCGGTCACGCGTCGCCGGGGGAGCGGCACCGGCAACGACTGTGTGACGGAGACGGTCGCGTCGTCGTCGTGGTCGACTCCGGACAGTGCCCACCACGGCAGGAGGTAGCCGCCGAAGTCGTCCGAGCGGCCGAGCACGACACCCTCCTCGACGACGACCAACTCGCCGTCACCGTCACTCAACAACACCGTCGGGATCACGCCCGCGGCGACGACCGCCGGACCGGGGGGAGAGCCCAGCACGACGCCGACGAGCCAGATCGCGCCCGCCGACAACGGAACCTGGACGGCGGCCCGGCGGTACCGCGGCACCGTCGTGTCCGCCCGCGCGAGGACCGTCCCGTCGCGCACCCGTCGGTCGGCGAGCGCCCCCTCGCCGGCGGTACAGAGGAGGACACCGAACAACGCCGTGACGAGAGCGTACAACTCGCCGGGGAGACTCGCGGGCGTCTGCGCCGCCCACCACGTCGCCGCGGCCACGACGGCGACGGCGCCCCCACCGACGACGAGGTGGCCGCGACGGTCGACGAGCCGGTCGGACAGTCTCGGGAGGGTAGCCAGGAGGCCACCGGCCGCCAGGGCGACGCCCACGGCGACGAACACGGCGTCTCCACCGACGGTCGCGGCGGTCCAGCCGGCGACGGCGGCGAGGAGTCCGGCGGTCGTTCCAACCACCCAGTGCGGGTGCTGCCTGTCGGTCACGGTGGCTACTGTAGTGTCCGCGTCCAAAAATCCCGCCACGAGTTTCACGCTCACGCTCGGTCGCGCACCCGGTCGATCCCGCGGCGAGCGCGGTCGGCGAGGAGACCGACCAACAGGACGGCCACGCCGACGAGTCGGACGCGGGTGCGAGCAGCCGGCCGCGGCTGGAAGTCGACCGCCAACAGCCGGTCGTACGCCCACGCGGCCGTCGCCAACAGCTGCCCGGGAGCGAAGAGGTGGACGAGCCCGGAGCCGACACAGAGGACGCTCGTGTACAACAGCGTGTCGCGGAGTCTCACGACACCGTGTTCCGGCGTCGCGGGACAAAACTCCGGCGTTCGGGCGTCGGTCGGGAAACGACGTGTCTCGACCGTCTCGCGGTGATCGGGGTCAGATCGACAGGAGACGGTCGGATCGACAGGAGACGGGGTCGACGCCGTCTCAGGCCAGCAGCAACGCCGCGACGGCGACTGTCGTCACGACCGCCAACAGGTCCGCGGCCAGCTGTACCCGACGGTCGACGGTCGCCAGGAACTGACCGGCCTCCCGCGCCTCGTCCGGCGACAGCGCCACGCCGAGGTCGCCGGCCGACAGTGATCCCCACAGCGCACACGTCCCGGCGACCGGCAGCGCCGCGGTACCGGAGACGGCGTCGACGGCCCGTAGTCCGGCGGCGACGCCCAAGAACACGACGAGCGGCGCGACCGCGACGAGCCGGATCAGCCACAGCGGGCTCTCCCCGTCGAGTTCCGCGTCGAACTGCCACAGCGGGGAGACGGGGCCGTCCCACTCCGGCAGCGGCGTGACGGTGATCGACAGCCCGGCAGCGACCGCCGGCAGCGCGTGTGCGAGTTCGTGCGGGAAGACGACGGCGGCGGCGAGACGGCGGAGGGGCCCGGCTGACATCCGTCCGACACTCCGTGGCGAACGGGAAAGAGCCCGTCGCCGGGGGAGGCGCCCGACGGCGGCCCAGACTAGAAACGCCTGGCGGCGACCCAGACTACGTCATCGCCTCCACCCGCACGTCCGGGTTCGCCCGGTAGAACTCGACGAGGGCGTCCACGTACGACTCGAACCGGGGACAGGTGACACCCGTGTCCGCCAGCGCGCGTTGTGTCGCGGGGTTGGCGTACCGCGTCGGGTGGTCGAAGTAGTCCACCGTCGCCGGCTCGGCGGTGACGCCACGGTCTGCCAGCGCCCGCACGCCACGGACGACCGCCGACTTCGGCGCCGGGAGGGTGACGGCACGGTGGCCGAGCGCCCCTGCGAGTGTCTGGACGAACTGCGAGACGGTCGGCGGCGCCGGGTCACACAGCTGGAACGTCTCGCCGACCGTGTCCGCCCGTCCGGACAGCTCCGTGATCGCGTCCACGACGAAGTCCCGCGGGACGACGTTCAGTTCCGTCCGAGCGGCGCCCGGCAGCGCCGGCAGCACGGACAGCGCCGACGGCTGAGCGTCCAACAGTCGGAGGAAGTAGTACGGTCCGTCGAACTTCTCGGTCGCGCCCGTGTCGCTGTCACCGACGACGATCGCCGGACGGTACACCGTGGCTGGCAGTCCCGCCTCCATCGCCTCCCGGACGAGCACCTCCGCGCGGTACTTCGTCGCCTCGTAGTGGTTGTTGAACGACTGCCCCTCCCGGAGGTGATCCTCGGTGAACACGCCGTCGTAGCGCCCGCTGACGTAACAGGTGCTGGCGTAGTGGAGCCGGGAGACGCCGGCGTCTTCGGCGAAGTCGACGACGTGACGAGTACCGTCGACGTTGACAGCCTCCCCGAGCTCGCGGCTCACCGCCAGGTCGTAGACGGCCGCGAAGTGGTAGACGGTCGAGACGGACTGGAGCCGCTCTCGTTCGTCACCGAGCCCGAGATCCGGCTCCGTGATGTCCCCCTCGACGAGTCGGAGCTGGTCGGGGTCGTCGCTGCCGCCGCGTCGGGCCGCCGCCGCGAGGAGCTCCGGCACGCGCGCCTCGGCAGCCTCGCGGTGGTGTGACTGAACAAGACAGACGGTGGGCCCCTCGCCGCGGGCCAGCAGCCGCGGGATCAGCGCCGAACCCAGGAACCCCGGGAACCCGGTCACCAACACGTCGGCGTCTGTGGCTGTCATCGTCTCGACCACCGTGGCCGGCGGCCTGAAGCTTACGACCCCGGCGGCGCCCCGGCCCCGACCCCCTGGCGCCGCCCGCCGCGACCCGAGTCGGTGCCGTTCGCGCGCCCTCCACGGGCTTCATCAGCGGTGCCGTCCGAACGTGGGTGTGCCCACAGTCGCAGCCTGCCAGATGGCCGTCGCGGACCTCGACCCTGCCCAAAATCGTCGCGTGATCGCCGACCGGATCGCCGGGCTCCCGGACCGTGTCGACCTCGCGGTGTTCCCGGAGTACGCTCTCACGGGGTTCGTCGCCGACGACCGAGTCTACGACGCCGCCGTCGCCCGCGACGGCCCGGCGGTGACGGCCATCGGCGAGCGGGCTCGCGAGGCGGGCGTCGCCGTCACCGTCGGTCTCGTCGAGGACGGCCCAGAGGGCTACCACAACGCGACCGTCTACGTCGGGGCCGACGGGGAGACCGCGGTGTACCGGAAGCGACACCTCTGGGCGGCCGAGAGCGAGTGGCTGACGCCCGGAACGGAGTCGGTCGTCGTCGACACTCCCGCCGGCCGGGCCGGGCTGGTGACGTGTTACGACCTCAACTTCGTCGATCGGAGCGCGGAGTTGGCCCGCCCGGCGGTCGAACTCCTGCTCGTCGGCGGCGCCTGGCCGGCCGCCCACAGCGAGAACTGGCGACTCCTCCTCCGAGCACGGGCACTGGACGGCGTCCGGTGGGTCGTCGGTGCCGGCCGCACAGGGCGCCGACGGCTGGCCGACGCCGACCCGGCGCAGTACGCCGGCCGGTCGCTCGTCGCCCGCCCGGACGGCGGCGTCCACCGAGAGCTCGACCGCGGCGAACGCGACCTCGTCACCGAACTGGACCCGGCGTTGTTGGCGGATCAGCGTTCGCTCGTCGGCGTGTTCGACGAGGAGTGACCGCTGTCGGCGGGCCCGTCCCGTGATCGCGCTGGCCCCGCCGGCTCACTCCGCGTCCCCGTCGGCCAGCGCCCACGCCACCGCGGCGTCGACGACGGCTGTCGCCGTCTCGAAGGCGTACGCCTCGTTGTCGACGACCGCCCGGAGCTCGTCGACGTGTCGCGACAACGCCGGCACGGACCGCCTCGCCGGGAGCCGGCCGTCCGTCGCACCTGTCGCGCCCGGCGCGTCCGCCGTCGCCGACTCCTCCGACGCGAGTGCCGCCGCGAGCCCGGCGCGGACGAGCGCTCGATCCGTCTCGTAGCTGTCGTTCGCCGCCGTGGCCGACGACAGCGCCGTCTCCACCGCCGGGTGGGTCTGGAGGTCGACCGACAGCGCCTCCCGCTCGTCGCCCGTCGCCTCCCCCGACAGCAGCGCGACCAAGTAGTCGTCCACCGCCGTCGTCACCGCGGCCTCCGGCTCCGACTCCCCGGTCGCTTGCGGCGCCAACACCAGCGCCAACGGACTCACCGTCGGCCCGGTCGCGTCGTCAACCTCTCCGGCCCCGGCGTCGGTCGTTCCAGTCGTCTCGTCGTCGGGGGCCGTTTCGGCGGTCGGTGTGTCGTTGTCGGCCGTCTCGTCGTCGCTGTCGGTCAGACTGTCGTCGCTGTCGGTCGGATCGACTGCCGTGGTGTCGCTGTTGTCGGCTACTGCGGCGTCGCCGACGGCTCCGTCGCCCGACCCGTTCGCTCTGGTCGTCTCGTCGTTTTCGGTCGTCTTGTTGTCGTTGTCGATCGTCTCGTCGTCTTCGGTCGTCTTGTTGTCGTTGTCGCCCGTCTCGTCGTCGGTTGTCTTGTTGTCGTTGTCGCCCGTCTCGTCGTCGGTCGTCTTGTTGTCGTTGTCGCCCGTCTCGTCGTCGTCGATCGTCTCGTCGTCACTATCGGCCGCTCCGGCTCCGGGCTCGTCGCCCGTCTCGACGGCGTCGCCGAAGTCACTCTTCGGCTCACCGCCCGCCCGTTCGTTGCCGCCCGCGGTCTCACCGTCTGTGGAAGGAGTGTCTGCGCCGTCTGGCGCCTCGCCGTCGTTGTCCGACGGTCCCGTGAGCGCGTCGTCGCCGCTCGCCGTCTCGACAGACGCCGTGCCCGCCCCCGCGGTGTCGTCAGTCTCGTCCAGTCCGGGCGGGTCGTCCGTTGGATCCGCCCCGTCTTCGCTGCTCTCGGCTCCGTTGGTCTCGGCTTCGTTGGTCTCGGCTTCGCTACTCTCGGCTTCGCTGCTCTCGGCTCCGTTGGTCTCGGCTTCGCTGCTCTCGGCTTCGTTGGTCTCGGCTTCGCTGCTCTCGGCTTCGTTGGTCTCGGCTTCGCTGCTCTCGGCTTCGTTGGTCTCGGCTTCGCTGCTCTCGGCTTCGTTGGTCTCGGCTTCGCTGCTCTCGGCTTCGTTGGTCTCGGCTTCGCTGCTCTCGGCTTCGTTGGTCTCGGCTTCGCTGCTCTCGGCTTCGTTGGTCTCGGCTTCGCTGCTCTCGGCTTCGTTGGTCTCGCTCCCCGAGTCGGTCGAGCCTTCGGCGACGGCAGCGCGCTGTTCGGCCGCCAACTCCGCCGCCTCCTCCGGCGTGAGTCCGACCTCGTCGAGCAGCGCCTGCGCCTGGGGGTCCGGCTCGATGTCGTCCGTCGCGCCAGTGGTCCTGATCGGGCCATCCGGCGCCGGTCGACCCGGGTCCCCGTCGGTCGTGTCCTCGTTGTCTGACATTGTCTCCTGTGTGTCGTTCGTCGCCGGCGCGCTGCCACTACTCGCCGCCTGGCGTCGTCTCCGGTGGTTCCGGCGTCACTCGCCGTCTCCCGGTCGACGGTCGGCGACGCGGTGTCGGTCGTGCGTCTCTGCCGGTGGTGTAACGGGTCGACGAGTCGCCCGGCGTCGAATCCCCTCGCCGTCGGCTCCGTCTCCCCCTCCCGTCCAGTTTCGGGCGGGGGGGGGGGGCGACGTCGGTCGTGTCGGCCACGGCGACTGCGGGCGTCCGGCTCCCACCGACGGCGTAGCTGCCGTCCACCCACGGCGGGAGTCGCCGGCCGGTGCCGTCGTAACGACTCGTTGCCCGCTGCGTGGTCGGCGTGTCGATACGAGACGCACACGGTCTGTGGTAAGAAATCACACAGGGTTAGATCTTCGCATTTATCGGCCGCAGTCTAGCACTTCTCCCTCCGTCGAGACGGATGAACGAGCGTGACGTAGAAAGATACTCCGACACCCACCGAGAACGACCACGCTATCTGTGCCCGACCGAACGAAAACTGGAGACGGGAACAGACGCCGGGTACGGGCCTCTCGTGACGCCGACTCTGGCCGTTCCGGCGGTTCACGTCACTGGAGCGGGTTGTCGAACCAGTCCGTCTCGTACGTGGCACCGATCTTGACGATGGTGGCACAGACGGAACGGTCGATCGGTGAACAGACGTTGACGCAGACGTCGCCCCCGCCGATTCCGAGTGAAATTCGGGCCTCTTCGCCGCCGTTCCTCGTCTCGAAGCCGACCTCCCCACAGATCTCGACGGAACCAGCGGGGAGCTTCCCGGGGAGTTTCGTCCCGGCATCGATGCAGAAGCCGTCGTACTTCCCGGGTCCGATACCGAAGCTCGGCCCCGCCAGCCTCAGCGTGATCTCGGTGTTTCCACCCGAGAGAACCACGTCCACGAACGACGAACCGCTGACTTCGACAACACTCGTCCCGGTGATCTTGAACCCGGCGCTGACAGAAGAACACAGTTCGACTCCCTCGATAGTGGCGCAACCGAGGTCTCCGCCGACGGTGAAGGTGTCGAGGTACTGGCTCTGGAACTCTCGGTCGACGGTGATGGGGGCGTCCCGCTCGCGGTGTGCACCGGGCTCGGTGATCGCGTCGTACTCGCCCGACGGCGGTCGCGCGTTCTCGAACTCGCCGAAGTAGGTGTCCGGGTGGTCTTCACCCATCGTCACGGACTCGTCGACCTCGCGGAGCGAGTCGGCTCCACCGAGCAGTTCCGCTCGACGGTCGTTGTACTTGCGGCGGCGGCCGACGTGACGCGACTCGCGCACCGAGTTCACCAGTTCGTCTTCGGTCAGCCGGCCGTCTTCGGCCGCAGCCTGTCCGGTGATGCCACCCAGACCGATCACCGCACCGCCGAACCCGCCCGACGCCGCGAGCACTTCCCGTCTGGTCGTATCTCTACGCTCTTGTGGTTCCCTTCCACCGTTATCTTGCATCGCAACAGGCAGTATCTATTGCAAAATAGTATACCGTCTGATAGATAAGAAATAGATACATTTAGGACAAGAAAAGCTAGCAACGATATCGTCGTATCTACTACGGGGTGAGTGGGGAGCGCCATGCTGCTCACTTGCCGTCCGAACGGCCGGGTCGTCCCGTCAGCTCGTCGGCGCGTGTTGAGTCAGATCCCGGCGGGGGGTCGGTGTGAGTCTCGTCGTGGAGTCGTCACCATCGAGTCCCGACCGTCGTTCCCCGCGGGTACGGTACCGTTCGAGCAGGAGCTTGCCGGCCCCGAGACCGCCAGCAGCGACAACGGGCCACACAGTTTGTGCCGTCGACTCGCCGAGAACCGGGGAGAAGAGAAATTCGCTCGTGACCAACGTCACGAGCAGGTAGACGGCCGACGGGAACAGCCCGAAGATGTAGATCAACATGTAGGTTGCCTGCATATCGAGCACCATGTACGCCGTCAGTCGTTCGTACCGGCCGGTGGCGACGTGACACCGGTAGAACCGAACGATCTGTGCGACGACGACAATCGCACCGACGGCGGCGACGACCGGTCGATCGAACATGGTGAAGGCGGCGATCAGCTCCGAGGTACTCCCGCCGCTTCTCCACCCGATCCCGCCGTCGGTGGCGAGTCCGGCCCCGACACCGAGCACACCGATCGCCATGAGGAGCGCTGTCGGGACGGCGAACCGGAGGTTCTTCGGGTAGACCGGCGGGACACCCGGGAGCGACACCTGTCTGTCGGCGTCGAACCGCTCGTCGATCCAGTCGACCGGCCCCGGAAAGAAGAGAGCCCCACGCTCTCGGATGTCTGTCTCCGGTCGTGTGACCATCGCCAGACCACCGTACAACAGCCACACTGTCACGAGTTCGACGAAGATCCAGATCCCGACCACGGTGGTCGTGAGATCGAACACGAGATACGTGACTACGACGAGCACTACTGGGACCGCGAGTACTCCAAAATCAGTCTGCCCGGCGTCCATTTCTGTTGGCGCACGGACGTACCTGGCCGTCAGAGATGATTGTTTCGACAAGCCGGGACAAGACGAGGAGCGACGGCCGCGAGCAGACACGAACCGCCCGGACTCACCACTCCATCTCCCAGGCCGTCCGTTCCCCGTCACGCGAGGGCACCTGCTCCAACACCGGCATCGTCCCGACGGTGGTGTCGACGACCCCTTTGAACGCACCGCGGCCGAACGAGTCCGGGTACGGGTACGCGTCGGTGAGACCGACGCGAGCGCTACGGTCCCCGGTGGACTCGAACGTGTACCCCCCGCCGGGCGCGTCCATCTCGCTGTCTCTGTACGCGTCTCGGTGGGCGTCGTCCAGGAACGCGAGTCGTTCCTCGACACCCTCGACCCCGTCGGGCCACGGGACGGCCTTCGAGGCGGCGCGACCACCCTTCTCCATCGTCTTCTCGCCGGCCTCCGCCTCCAGTCGGTCGAACGCGGCGACGATGTCGCCGGTCCGGTACCACTCGTCGGCGTCGGCGCCGCCCAGCACCTCGTCGAACACCGTCTCCACTCGGCGCTCGAACACTGGTGACACGTCTGCCGCCGCCGCCACGAACGAGGCGACGTACCGGCCGTCACCCTCGGAGTCGGGGTCGTACGCTGGCATACGACTATTGTTCGAACTAACTGTATTAGTATCTTCCTACGAGCTAGCGAGCCAAACGCGACGAGCGTGCCGATCTCCACGACTCCGGGTCGGAACCCGGCTCGGGGTCCGAGTCGAAGTTCGAACGTGACTCCGACTTCGGCTCTGGGTCGGCGTCCGAACCTGGCCACCACTCCGACCGCGTCGTTGATACGCGCCGCGCCGTTACGACACCGTAGTGAGTGTCACCGCGGCAGTCGAGATCGACGCCCCGCCGGCGGCGGTGTGGGAGGCCCTGACCGCCTTCGAGCGGTACGGCGCCTGGAACCCGTTGCTCCCGCGTGTCGAGGGGGAGCCAGTCGAGGGAGAGTCGGTGCGGGCCGTGATCGCTCAGCCACGATTCCCTCCGGTGCCGATCCGGGCGGAGATCACCCGCGTCGACCCGGAGCGAGAACTCGCCTGGGAGGCGGCGGTCCCCGGCGGCGGGCTCGTGCGGGTGAGTCACGCCTTCCAACTGCGGCCGCTGGCGGGGGGCGACCGGACGGAGTTCACCCAACTCGAGCGGCTCGACGGTCCGGTCGGCGCGGCGGTGCCGTCGTCGCTCGTCGGCTTCCTCGCCGACGGCTTCGACGAGATGAACGAGGCGCTGACCCGCCGCGTCGAGTCGGGGGCGTACGCCGACGGGGTGCCGGACCACGCCGACCACAACCGGTAAGCGCGCCGCGGCCCTCCAGTTGCTGTGGAAGACATCGTCGACTGGCTCCGGAACCGACCGTACTACCGGGGGCAGATCGCGGACAGCCGCGTACTCCCGGGTCGTGAGCCGTCGTTCACCGACGTCGAGCTGGAGTCGCGGCTGGCCGACGCCCTCGCGGACCGCGGAATCGACGCGCTGTACGACCACCAAGCGGACGCGATCGACGCCGTCCGCGACGGCGACAACGTCGTGTTGGCCACCCGAACCGCGAGCGGCAAGAGCCTCGCGTACACCGTCCCGGCGTTCGAACGGGCGATGGACCACGGCGGTCGGACGCTGTACCTCGGCCCGCAGAACGCTCTGATCGAAGACCAGGAGGAGACCCTGTCGGAACTAGCCCACGACCTGGGGTTCGGCTCTCGTGTGTCCGTCGACCAGTACACCGGCCGGATGAGCGACGGCGAGAAACGCGACGTGCGGGACCGCCAGCCGACGGTCGTCCTGTCGAACCCGGACATGGTCCACTACGCGCTGTTGCCACACGCCTACCGCCTGTGGGAGTGGTTCTTCTCGTCGCTGGAACTGGTCGTGATCGACGAGGTTCACAGCTACCGCGGCGTGTTCGGCAGCCAGGTGGCGCTGACGCTCCGCCGGCTCCGCCGGCTCTGCGAGCGGTACGACGCCGACCCGCAGTTCGTCTGTTGTTCCGCCACGATCGGCAACCCGGTGGACCACGCCGCCCGGACGGTCGGCGCCCCGGAGTCGTCGTTCACGCTCGTCGACGAGGACACCTCCGGGCGCGGTCCGCGCCACTGGGTGCTGTGGAACCCTCCGGAGTACACCGACCGCCAGCAGGAGCGCCAGAGCGGCCGCCGGAAGTCGAGTCACACGGAGGCGAAACAGCTGTTCGTCGACCTGTTGTCTCAGGGCCACCAGACGTTGGCGTTCACCCGCGCCCGCCAGACCGCAGAGCGGTACGCCACCGACAGCGCCGACGAACTCCGTGAACGGGGCCGGAACGACCTCGCGGGCAGCGTGGAGGCGTACCAGGCGGCGCTCACACACGACCGCCGCCGGGAGATCGAAGACGGGCTCCACGCCGGCGACGTACGCGGCGTCTGGTCGACGAACGCGCTCGAGCTCGGCGTCGACGTGGGCGGGCTGGACGCCGTCCTGTTGGACGGCTACCCCGGCACCCGGATGTCGGCGTTCCAACAGGCGGGGCGCGCCGGTCGCGGCGACGACCCAGCGCTCGTCGTGATGGTGGGCGGGGAGGACCAACTGGACCAGTACCTGCTGTCGAATCCGGACGACTTCTTCGACGGCGAACCGGAAGACGCCGTCTCCGACCCGGACAACGACACCCTCCTGCCGGACCACGTCGCCGCCGCCGCCGCCGAGAACTGGCTGTCCCCGGACGACGACCGCCACTTCGGGGAGACGTTCCCGGACGTCGTCGCCGACTTGGAGACCGACGGGGCCCTGGAGCGCCGCGAGACCGGCCGCGGCACTCGGTGGACCCACGCCGGCGAGGAGAGTCCTCACTACTCGATGAACCTCCGGACCGTCGAGGACAGAGAGATCACGCTCCGTGGCGCCCGCTCGAACGAACGGATCGCCTCGCTGTCGTTCGGCGACGCCTTGCGCGACGCCCACCCGGGCGCGATCTACCACCACCAGGGGACGGACTACGAGGTGACGGAGCTGGATCTGGACCGCGACACCGCCGAGCTCCAGCCCACCTGGGCCGACTACTACACGTCCGTCCTCACGGACAAGGACGTGACCGTCGGCGAGGAACACCGGCGGAAGACGCTGTCTGCCCGGCCGGACGTGACCGTCCGGTTCGGCACCGTCACCGTCCGCGAGCAGATCACCGGGTTCGAACGGAAGGACGGCACCACCGGAGAGACGCTGGGGCGCGAGCCGTTGGACCTCCCGGAGACCTCCCTCGAAACGCGGGCGTTCTACTACACCGTCCCCGAGGACCTGGAGGTACGGATGCGGGAACACGGCGGCGAGTACGGCTTCAACGGCGGCATCCACGCCGCCGAGCACGGCAGTATCTCGTTGCTCCCGCTGTGGCTGTTGTGTGACCGCGCCGACGTGGGCGGGCTGTCGACCCCGTACCACCCAGAGCTGGAGGCGCCGACCGTGTTCGTCTACGACGGCCACCCCGGCGGCGTCGGGATCACCCGCACCGCCTTCGACGACGTGGAGGAACTGCTCGCACAGACCGCCCGTACCATCGCCGCCTGTGACTGCGAGGAGGGGTGTCCGGCGTGTGTCCAGTCGCCACACTGCGGCAACGCCAACGACCCGCTGTCGAAGCCGGAGGCGACGACGCTCGCGGCCGAGTTGGCCGGGGTCGAGGTGGACGGCGGAATCTGACCCTCGCTCCCGTGTGAAAGAGCCACACGGAGCAGCAACACTCTTGTGACAGGAACACTCGTTCGGAGACAGATGCAGACCGTACACGCGACGCGCCGGTGAGCGCGTCGACGGGGACGCGCTCGTCGGGACGGCACGGACGGCTCTTCTCGCGCCGAGTGGCGTATCCGTCCGTGGGACGAACTGTTCGACGAGCGACGCGTCGTCCGTCGCCCGGGTCGTCACCCCGACCGTGACGGGCCGGGTCGGCGCGGCGGCGACGACACGAATGCAACGAGAGAGACTCGACGGCGGGCGCGCGGTGATCGCGGCCCGCGACGCGGACGAACGACCGGACACGGACGAGATCGAACGCCTCGCCGCGGCGGCGGGGTTCGAGACAGTGACGACAGTGACTCAGCGGCGCCGCGAAGACCGAACGTACAACCTCGGGCGCGGCCGAGCGGAGACGCTGGCGGAACGGGTCGCCGAGACGGATGCGGACGCAGTGATCTTCGACGGACAGCTCACTCCCGGCCAGCACGGTGACCTCCGGGGTCTGTTGCCGGACGGGACGGAGCTGATCGACCGCTACCGACTCGTCTTGGAGATCTTCGCGGACGGCGCGGGCGACGAACGGGCGAAGAAACAGGTGGAGTTGGCCACCCTGGAGTACGAGTACCCCCGGCTCAGACAGACGACGGAGGTACAGTCGATGAGCTCCCGGACGGAGAAGGGGTCGATCGTCTACGACGTGGACGACCGGATCGACCGGCTGCGGACGGAGATCCAGTCGCTGTCGGCGTCGGCGGCGGAACGCCGGGCCGAGCGGCGCGAACAGGGGTTCGACCTGGTCGCGCTCGCGGGCTACACGAACGCCGGGAAGTCGACGCTGCTCCACCGGCTGGCCGACGACCTGTCGCTGTCGGCGTTGGCGGAGAACCACGGCGACGAGACGGTGACGGCGAACACGGAGGATCGACTGTTCGAGACGCTGGAGACGACGACCCGGCGTGCGACGGTGGACGGTCGGCGGCTGCTCGTCACGGACACGGTCGGGCTGATCGACGACCTCCCGCACGACCTCGTGGAGTCGTTCTCGGCGACGCTGGGAGAGATTGGCGACAGCGACGCCGTGGTTGCGGTGGTGGACGCCGCCGTCGACGACGAGGCGTTCCGGCGCCGGGCCGAGACCACGCTGGACGTGCTCGCGAGCGAGGCCGACCGGGTGCTCCCGGTGGTCAACAAGGCCGACTTGGTCGACGACGCGACCGTCGCTCGACGGGCGGAGACGCTCGCGCGGCTGGCGCCCGACGCCGAGCAACCGGTCGCCGTCAGCGCCACGGAGGGGGACGGACTCGCGCAACTGCGCGACCGGCTCCGGGCGTTGTTGCCGACGGAGACGACGCGGCTCGAGCTCCCGAACACGGGCGAGACACAGGCGGTTCTGTCGTGGCTCCACGACCACGGGACGGCCGACGTCGACTACGACGGCGACCGAGTCGCGGTGACGTTCGTGGGCCGGCCGGACGTGGTCCGCGAGGCCAGACGGCGGGCCGAAGAGACGACCGACGACTGACGGGGTCGCCCGTGGCGTCGTCGGTCGCGTCGCCTGTGATGTCGTCGGTTGCGTCGCCCGTGGCGCCATCCGCGGCGTTGCCGGCGCGGACGCGGGAGAGACAACCGTTTTCACACCTCCTGTGCGACAGACAGGCGTGCCAGACGACGAGACACACGGGCGCTACGAGGTCGAAGTGAAGGTGCGGGCCACACACGAGACGGTCCGCGAGGCGCTGGCCGACCGCGGGGCGTCGGCGCTGGGGACCGTCGAGCAGACGGACACGTACTACGACGCCCCGGACCGCGACTTCGCGGAGACGGACGAGGCGCTGCGGATCCGCCGGGAGACGGTCGACCCCGACGGGGACGCGACCACTCGGACGAAACTGACGTACAAGGGTCCGCTCGTCGACGCCGGCTCGAAGACCCGCGTGGAACACGAGACGGTCGTCGACGACGACGGTGAATTGACGGGGATCCTGGCGGGGCTGGGGTACGAGCCGGCCGCGACCGTCGAGAAGCGCCGCGACCGCTTCGACCTCGACGGCTACACTGTCACCTTAGACCGCGTGACGGACCTGGGCGAGTTCGTCGAGGTGGAAGCCGAGACGAACGAGACCGGCGTCGAACGCGTCCGCGACGGCGCCCGCGGCCTCCTGTCGAACCTCGGACTCGACCCGACGGAACAGATTCGCACCTCCTACCTCGGGCTCCTGCTCACCGGTAATTCTTCAGAGTAATACGAAGAGCGGCGTTACTTTTCGCAAGTTATAGCAACCGGGCCGGCTCACCCTGTGAGTAATGAGGAACGTGCGCGTCTCCGAGCTGGATCGTGGTGCGGTCGAGGACCAGGACGTGGAGATCGTCGAGCGGAAGGGGATCGGTCACCCGGACTCCATCTGTGACGGGGTCGCGGAGGCAGTGTCGCGGGCGCTGTCGCAGCTGTACCTCGACCGGGTGGGTGAGGTGCTCCACTACAACACCGACGAGACGCAGTTGGTCGCCGGGCGGGCGGCGCCGGCGTTCGGCGGCGGCGAGGTGTTGGAGCCGATCTACCTCCTGATTGTCGGCCGGGCGACGAAACAGTACGACGGCCGGCAGTTCCCCGTCGAGTCGACGGCGTTGGATGCGGCTCGGGAGTACCTGCGAGAGACGGCCCCGGAGCTCGACTTGGGCACGGATGTCGTGATCGACGTGAAGCTGGGCGAGGGGTCGGGCGACCTCCAGAGCGTCTTCTCCGAGGACGGCGTCCAGGTGCCGATGGCCAACGACACCTCCTACGGCGTCGGTCACGCCCCGCTGACGGAGACCGAACGGGTCGTCCTGGAGGCCGAACGGGAGCTGAACGGCTCGTACGCCGACGACAACCCGGCGCTCGGGCCGGACGTGAAGATCATGGGGAAACGCGAGGGCGACCACCTGGACGTGACCGTCGCGGCGGCGATCGTCGACCGACACGTCGACGACCTCGACGACTACCTCGACGCTGTCGCGGGCGTCCGCGAGCGCACCCGGGCGGTCGCCGAGACCCACACCGACCGGTCCGTCTCCGTCGAGGTCAACACCGCAGACGACGTCGAGGAGGGGTCGATCTACCTCACGACGACCGGGCTGTCGGCAGAACAGGGAGACGACGGCTCCGTCGGTCGCGGCAACCGTGCCAACGGGCTCATCACGCCCAACCGGCCGATGAGCATGGAGGCCACCTCCGGCAAGAACCCAGTCAACCACATCGGGAAGATCTACAACCTGCTGTCGACGGAGGTGGCCGAGGCGGTCGTCGCCGAGGTGGACGGCATCCGCGACCTCCAAGTTCGGATCCTCAGCCAGATCGGCCGTCCCATCGACGAGCCCCACGTCGCCGACGCCCGGGTCGTCACGGACGAGGGCGTCGCCGTCGACGACGTGCGCGAGGAGGTCGCGGCCATCGCCGACCGGAAGCTGGCCGAGGTGACGGACGTGACCGAGCGGGCCGTCCACGGCGAACTGACGACGTTCTAGTCGCCGGTCGCGCGGCTCCAGCGCTCCGGCCGTCTCATCCCCGTCCGTCCCCACCTCACGCCTCGCCGTCTCCGTTCTCGCCGATGTCACGCGCGAGCGTCGCCGCGATGGACAACGGGCCCGACTCCTCGAAACGAGTGAGCTCCTCGCCGTCACGGCAGACGACGACCGTCGGGATCAGGTCTACGTCGTACTCGGCCACTCCCGGGCCGACCTTGCCGTCGTCACCGCGTTCGACGGGGTAGACGGTCACGGCGTCGTCGTCGACGCCCGCGGCCTCCAGCACGGCCGCGAACGCCGGCACCTGCCCTCGACAGTCCGGACACCAGTCTGCCGTCCAGACGTGAAACTGGAGCCCGTCTGCGCCCAACGCCTGTACCGTGTCGGCGTGGGCCGTCGGGTCGAACTCCGGGGTCGGCTGCAGCGTCTCCATGTCCGTCGCCGCCAGCGTGGTGGGTGTCGCGTCGCTCACGGCCGGACTACGCGGCGCGCACACGACAACCCTGCGCTCGCGGGCACGCCTGCAGCCTCGACCGGCCGTTCCCGACGGCTCGTGGACCCGTCGTCGTCCGCGACAGCCCGGGGCGTGGGGCTGCGTGACACCTCTCGTGGGTGGGTCGAACCGAGGATTATTTGTGGAACGGAGCTAAGTGGGGCCCGTGACTCAGATCGAAGTCTCGCTGTCGGACCAGACGGAGAGCGAGATGCAACGGCTCGTCGAACAGGGGGAGTTCATCAACAGGGACCAGGCGGTCGAGAAGCTGCTCTCGCGGGGACTGTCCGCCTACCAGACGACGGAGGAGGACGCGGCGACGGAGATGGACGAGAGCATGTTCGACCAGATGACCGACGAACAACAGGACCCCGCTCTCCAGGACGAGGGCACCGACGACGACTACACGTTCTAGTCTCCGGCAGTCGAGACGACGTCGCTCCGAGAGGGGCACCGAGCGTGCCGTTGCGGGAGTATTAAACCCGCGACGAGAGTGACTACACCCATGGTCTCGCCGAGCGAGACGAACGCCGACCTCCTGGAGCACGTCCTCGTCCCCGTGGCCGACGCCGACGACGCCACGGCGACGGCGGCTGCCCTCGCCCCGTACGCCCCAGGACGGGTGACGACGCTCCACGTCGTGGAGAAGGCCGGCGGCGTGCCGGACAAGACCCCCGTCGAACAGTCCGAACAACTGGCCGAGGAGGCGTTCGCGGCCGTTCGTCGGGTGTTTCCGGACGCCGACGACCACGTCACCTACGCGACGGACGTGGTAGACGCGATCTTCGACACCGCCGCCGAGGTGGACGCGTCCGCCGTCGCCTACCGGTCGCGCGGAGGCAACCGAATCCTACAGTTCCTCACCGGCGACCAGTCGCTCCGGCTCGTGACCGAGGGGACCGTCCCCGTCGTCGCGCTCCCGCGGACCCCCGACGACGACTCGACGGACGGGGACGGCGGTGACGACCCAGCGGACGACGACAGCGAGACGGCTGCGTCCGACACGGACGGCGGAGGTGACGGATGAGCAGCGGCGACGAGGAGCTGGCGAAGGACCTCGGGCCGCTGGCGGCCCTGACCATCGGAATCGGGACGATGATCGGGGCCGGGATCTTCGTCCTGCCGGGGACGGCGATCCGGGAGGCGGGCGTGATGGCCATCGCCTCGTTCGTGCTCGGGGGTAGCATCGCGCTGCTGACAGCCTTCTCCGCCTCGGAGCTGGGGACGGCGATGCCCCGCTCCGGCGGGGCGTACTTCTACGTCAACCGGGCGCTCGGACCGTTGTTCGGCTCGATCGCCGGCTGGGCCAACTGGCTCGGGCTCGCGTTCGCGTCCGCCTTCTACATGGTCGGGTTCGGAGAGTACATCGTCGCCATCGTCGGCGAGCAGGTCACGCTGGCCGGCCTCGGCGTGACACTCTCGTTCCCACTGAGCGTGCAGGCGGTGGCGCTCGCCGGCGGCGCCTTCTTCGTGTTCGTCAACTACGTCGGCGCCAAGGAGACGGGCAAGCTCCAGAACGTCATCGTGCTGATCCTCGTCGCGATCCTAGCCGTGTTCACGGTGGTGGGGGCACTCCGCGCCGACCCCGCGAACCTCCCGCCGGCGGCCGGGTTCGGTCCGACGCTGACGACGACGGGGATCATCTTCGTCTCCTACCTGGGGTTCGTCCAGATCACGAGCGTGGCCGAGGAGATCAAGGAGCCTGGCCGCAACCTCCCGCGGGCGATCATCGGCAGTGTCGTGATCGTCACGTCGATCTACGCGCTCGTGCTCGTCACGATGGCTGCCGCGGTCGAACAGGGGTTCATCGCACAACAGGAGATGGCGGGCAACATCACCGTCGTGGAGGTAGCTCGCCGGCTGCTCGGCCCAGTCGGCGCCGTCGCAATGTTGGCCGGCGGGCTGTTGGCGACCGCCTCCTCCGCGAACGCCTCGATCCTGGCGTCCTCGCGGATCAACTTCGCCATGGGGCGCGACGAGATCCTCTCGCCGGAGATCAACCGCGTCCACCCCCGGTTCGGGACGCCGTACCGCGCCATCGGGATCACGGGGGCGCTGATCCTCCTGTTCATCCTCCTCGGTGAGGTGAACCAGCTCGCCTCGCTGGGGAGCTTCCTCCACCTGGTGATCTACGGGCTGCTCAACGTCGCCCTGATCGTGATGCGGGAGGCGGAGGTGCCGGAGTACGAGCCGGAGTACACCGTCCCGTTGTACCCCGCGGTGCCGGTGCTCGGGACACTGCTGTCGTTCGCGCTGATCGCGTACATCTCCCCGACTATCCGGCTGCTCGGGGGCGGGCTCGTCGTCGCGGCGGTGCTGTGGTACGTCCTGTACGCCCGGTCGCGCACCACCGCCGAGGGGGTGTTGTCGGAGTACATCCTGGAACGCGAAGACGACCTCCCGGACCCCGTCGTGTCCGCGGCGACGACCGTCCAGCCGGACGGCGGCCAGTACCGCGTGATGGTGCCGTTGTCGAACCCGGAGACGGAGACGGACCTCGTCACGTTCGCGGCGGCGGCCGCCCGCCAGGGTGGCGGCACCGTCGACGCCGTCCACGTCATCACCGTCCCGGACCAGACCTCACTCCAGTACGCCAAAGACCACTTGGAGGAGTTCGAGGAGGACTACCACGAGGTGTTGGACCAGGCGCACGCAGACGCCGAGACGTTCGGCGTGGGGATCGACACTCACACCGTCGTCTCCCACCGCGGGTACGAGGAGATCTTCGACGCCGCCAACACCCACGAGGCGGACCTCGTCGTGATGGGGTGGGACCCGACGGTCCGCGACAGCGGACGCCTGGAGTCGCGCGTCTCCGAGCTCGGCTCGGGGCTGCCCTGTGACTTCCTCGCCCTGCGTGACCGCGGGTTCGACCCCGAACACGTGCTCCTCCCGACCGCCGGGGGACCGGAGTCGGACCTGTCTGCGGAGCTCGCGTCGATCCTCCGGTCGGAGTACGACGCCGAGATCACGCTCCTCCACGTCACGGACGACGAGGACAGAGGCGTCGAGTTCTTGGACGACTGGGCGCGAGAACACGGCCTGACGGACGTGAACCTCCGGGTGGAGACGGGCGACACGGAGGCGGCCATCCAACGGGCGGCCGCCAACTGCTCGATGGTGATCCTGGGCGCGACCGAGCGGGGGCTCGTCTCCCGGCTCGTCGGCGACTCCACCGTCGACGTGGCGTCGAAACTGGACTGCTCTGTCGTCCTCGCCGAGCGGCCGACGGACCGCTCGCTGCGCGACCGGTTGTTCGGCTGACACTGCGGCCGTGCGACCGCGACACCAGAGCCGTTGCCGGAGTCGGGACGGGTTCAAACCTCCGCCCGCCATACCCTCGGTATGGACGACTCCGTGCTGGAGACGATCGGCTCGCCGCTCGTCAGGGTGAGCGGGCCGGACGGGGGGACCGTCGCCGCGAAACTGGAGTCGCGCAACCCGGGGGGGTCGGCGAAGGACCGCCCGGCCAGCGCGATGGTGGCAGCCGCCGAGGACGCCGGCGAACTGGAGCCGGGCGACGAACTCGTCGAGCCCTCCTCCGGCAACACCGGCGTCGGAATCGCCGTCGCCGCGGCGGCGAAGGGGTACGACGCGACCATCGTGATGCCGGCGTCGAAGAGCCCGGAGCGACGACGCCTCCTGCGGGCGTACGGCGCCACCGTCGAGCTCGTCGACGGCGACATCACCGCGGCCCGCGAACGCGCCGACGAGCTGGTCGCCCAGGGGATGGTCCAGCTCAGCCAGTTCGACAACCCCGCGAACCCGGGCGCCCACTACGAGACCACGGGACCGGAGATTCTCGACCAGTTGGACGGCCGGACGCCGGACGCGCTCGTCTGTGGCGTCGGCACCGGCGGGACGATCACCGGGGTCGGCCGCCGGCTCCGCGAGACGTTCCCGGACGTGGACGTCGTCGCCGTCGAGCCGGAGGCCAACGCGGTGCTCTCGGGCGACGACCCCGGCGAGGACGCCTTCCAGGGGATGGGGCCGGGGTTCGTCAGCCCCAATCTGGACACGGACCTGTTGGACGGGGTCTTGCGCGTCGACCTGGCGGACGCCGAGACGGAGTGTCGCCGGCTGGCCCGTGAGGAGGGGATCCTCGTCGGCCAGTCGTCGGGCGCGTCGAACCTCGCGGCCCGCCGCGTCGCCCGGGCGTTCGTCGACGGGGAGCCGCCGGGCTACCGTCCGGTCGCCGTCGACGGCTGGGAGCCGCGGCCCGACGCCGGCACGGCCGGCCCGGACCCGCTCGTGCTCACGGTGTACTGGGACTCCGGCGAACGCTACATGTCGACCGGACTGTTCGACGCCAACGACGGCTGACGAGACAGAGCTAAGTGAGTGGGGTGCTCGTCTGTGGGTGTGCTCTCGCAGCTGGACCACGAGTCGCTGCGGACCGCGCTGGCGACCGTCGGCGGCTACGGCCTGATCCTCGCCGTCATGACCGTGCTGCTGTTTGGCGTGCCGTTCCTGATCGTGTCGTCGTTGTAGCTCGGTGGCGGGCCTTACCTCGCTAGTCAGTCACGGCTGCGACTGGACCCACTGAGCAATCTGCCGGCTGTAGTCGTCGTACACCGCTAGTCCTGTCTGGAGTGTCTCGTAGACCTCGTCGGTGTCGACGTGCCCGTCCTCGTGGGCCAGAACGTTTCTGAACCCGACGGCAGCGACGAGCGTCTCCGTCGTCTCCTCGCCGAACCCCCCTGTCCCCCAGAGTTCGAACGGCCTCCTTCGAAGAGTTCCCGTCGTACCCGAGGTCTTCCGAAGCGATGCGTCGACCGAGGTCAGAACACGCCCGAATCACGTTCTCGAACACCCGTTCGACGGCCCGTTGCTCTGTCGTGCTCTGACTGAACGCCGCGTGCGACAGCGTATCCCGTCTCTCGGCTAGCTCCCCGTGGTACTGCTCGATCTGTTCTAGTTCGACCGAGACGACGCGCTCGTCAGCCGCGCAGTCTCTCCTCAGCGATCCGGTCGATCACGCGCCGCCGGCGCGTCCGGATCTCCTCGCGTCGCTCGGCAAACTCCGTCTCTACCGACCGCTCGAACGACTCGAAGGCTCCGCTGTCTCCACAGAGGAGACGACCGCCGACCGCGTCGTGAGTCACGTCGAGCGGCAACGACTCCACGTCCACGACATCGACGAACGGCCAACCGTCTCGCTGGAGTTCACCCGAGAGACGGCAGTGCTGTCTGAACCGCTCGCTCGCCGAGAGCTCGTCGACGAACTTCACCGCGAGGTCGAGATCAGAGCCCTCTGTCGGATCGCCGTCGACCTGTGAGCCGAACGCCACCGCGAACAGAACCGTCTCGTCCGCACTGATCGACCGCTCTAAGCCGGCGATTGGCTCCGATTCCCCGTCGGATTCGGCCACACTCGGAGTACGACCGTTCGAGAACGAGTTCCGACGCTACCCGCAGCCGACCCGCCGCCGTTCAGGCGAACGCGACGGCGTCGCCGGCCTCGGCGTCCGTGTCGCCGCTCTGGATCTTCTCCCACGCCTCCCGGAAGTCGGTCATCCGGATCTCCGTCCGGTCGTCCCGGATCGCGAACATCCCGGCCTCCGTGCAGATGGCCTTGATGTCCGCGCCGGACGCCTCCGTCGCCATCCCGGCGAGTTCGGCGAAGTCCACGTCGTCTGCGGTCTTCATGTCGCGGGTGTGGATCTGGAAGATCAGCTCCCGACCCGTCTCGTCCGGCTTGGGCACCTCGATGAGCCGGTCGAACCGGCCCGGCCGGAGGATGGCGGAGTCGAGCATGTCGAACCGGTTGGTGGCGGCGATGATCCGCACCTCGCCACGTTCGTCGAACCCGTCCATCTCGGAGAGCAGCTGCATCATCGTCCGTTGGACCTCGGCGTCACCGGAGGTCTTCGAGTCCGTCCGCTTGGAGGCGATGGCGTCGATCTCGTCGATGAACAACACCGCCGGCTCGTTCTCCCGAGCCACCTCGAACAGGTCACGCACGAGCTTGGCCCCCTCGCCGATGAACTTGTGGACGAGTTCGGAGCCGGCCATCTTGATGAAGGTGGCGTCCGTCTGGTTGGCGACCGCCTTCGCCAGCATCGTCTTCCCGGTTCCCGGCGGCCCGTGGAGCAACACGCCGCTGGGCGGCTGGATGCCGATCTCCTCGAACATGTCCGGGCTCTCCAACGGCATCTCCACCGTCTCGCGCACCTCGGTCATCTGGTCGTCCAACCCACCGATGTCCTCGTAGGTCACGTCCGGGGAGTGGTCGACCTGCATCACCCGAGCCCGAACGTCCGTCTCGTTGTCCAGCCGCTTGACCACCGACAGCGAGTTGTTGACGGCCACGCGGTCGTCCGGCTCCAGCCCCTCCCGCATCTCCGTCGTCACCTCGGTCAACGCCTCCTGGTTGTTGCCGTGTTGCTTGATCACGATTCCGTCGTCCGTCAGCTCCTGCACCGTGGCGACGAACAACGGCGACTGCTTCAGCTTCTTGTTCTCGTGAGTCAGCCGCTCCAGCTTCTGTTGGTACTTGTTGTTCTCGGCGTTGGCGTCCAGGAGACGGTCGCGCATCTCCTCGTTCTGTGACTCCAGCACCTCGAGCCGCTCACGGAGCGCCTCGATCTTCTCCTGACGCGAGGTGTTCTCCTCGTCGTACGGGAAGTCGACTCCCTCCGCCGTGTCTGTCATTGTCATCAGTAGGGCACTGACGGACAAGAGGTTTCGGGTAACGTACCCCACCACCCTCGCGTGATACGCTATGGTAATGAAATGGGATAGTAACTATTATCACTCGGCATACCCACCGTTCGAACAGGATGAGTGCCTCAGAGTCTGCGGTGACAGAGGAGCCGGTCGAGGACGGCTGGGACGCGGTAGCGGACCTGCCGCCGAGTGCGAAGCTCGTCGCCAAGGTGTTGGAGTACGAGGAGACGCTGTCACAGACGGAGATCGCCGAAGAGACGATGCTGCCGCCGCGGACGGTGCGGTACGCCCTCTCGCGGCTGGAGGAGGTGGAGGTCGTCGACTCTCGATTCTCCTTCTCGGACGCGCGAAAGCGCCTGTACACCCTCTCTATCTGACGGAGGACACGTCGAGCCCCGGCGTCGGCCCCCTGTGAACGTCACGGAGAGTTACTACTAGGTTGTCGACGCCGTCCGGGCGGCTGGACAGTGGTGTCTCGGCAGAGAGTCGCGCTCGGGCGAGACCGACAGCCCACGCCGTCAGTCGGGACCGACCGGTCCGGCGCGGGCGACGAGCACCGGCGCCGGCGCCGATCCGAGCAGCCGTTCCGTCGTGCTACCGACGAGCAACCGGGAGAGCCCGCTCCGGCCGGCCGTGGCGACCGCCAACAGGTCCGCGTCCACCCGCGCGGCGTAGTCCGTCACGACCGCCGCCGGCTCGCCGGTCTCGACGACCGTCCGGGCGTCGAAGTCGCGCTTGCGCGCCCGGGTCGTCACCCGTTCCGTCGCCGCCTCGGCGGACTGCTCCCGGTAGTCGACGGAGCGACTGCCCGCCAGGCCGGTGAACGTCGGGTTCGTCGCCGTGTCGACGACGCTGATCGCGTGGATCGTCGCGTCGTGTTCACACGCCAACTCGAACGCCGTCGGCAACACCGTGTCCACCCGGCCGGTGCCGTCCGTCGCCACGACCACGTCTCGGTACCCCCGCCGTGGCGGCTCCGCGTGACTCGCGCGAGCGACGAGCACCGGTGCTACTCCCGCTCGAATCACGCGCGCCGCGACGCTCCCGACGAGGTACCGCGACACGCCGGACCGGCCGTGTGTGCCGACGGCGATCAGCCCCGCGCCCCGGCGGTCGGCGCGTGCCGCGATCACCTGTCCGGGGTCGCCGCGGGCCAACACCGTCTCCACCCGGTCGTCGTCGGGTGCCGTCGCCAACGCCTCGTTGGCGGCCGTCTCGGCGGCCGCGGCGGCGACCGCCGCGCCGCCGTTCGCCGGCAGCGCCGCTGTCGCGCGCCGGTCGGCGACGCTCACGACCGGCACGTCGGCGTCGAACCGACGGCCGGCTACGACCGCGTGGGCGGCGGCGACGCGAGCGTGGTCGCTCCCGTCCGTCGCCGCCAGAACGGCGTCGTACACGCTCGTACGTCCCTGGCCGAGACGTATGAAGCTGACCGTCGTTCCAGTCGGTGAGGAGAGACCCGGAGAGTCGTGTCTCCGAGGCCCACGGCGCCGTGAGAGTTACCCCGTCGGCCCGCCACCCTCCGGCGTGACACCCATCGGTGACCGACTGTTCGTCGGCGACGCGCGCGACGCCGCCCGCGGCGACGCACTGCCCGCGGTCGGCGTTGAGGCGGTGGTGCGGCTCACCCACTCCCCCCCGGAGACGCCGTACCCCGAGTCGCTGGCCGTCGACGCCGTCCCGCTGATCGACGGCCCACGGAACGACCCCGCGGCGACGCGCCGGGCGATCTCCCGGCTCCGGGCCCGAGTCGAATCCGGCGAGACGACGCTCGTCCACTGTTCCGCCGGCGCCTCCCGTAGCGTCGCCGTCGCCGCCGGCGCGCTCGCGCTCGTCCGCGGCGTCGCGTTCGACGACGCGCTCGCGACCGTCCGGGAGCAACACGGTCCCAGCCAGCCACACCCCGCGGTCGTCGAGAACGCTCGGGCAGCCGTCGCCGACCTCGCGGACGACGCCGCGTGAACAGCCGCGGCCTCACACGCGCCGACTCGGCGTCCGTCGGCTCACACCCGCCGAGCGGCCGCGACCGCCTGCCCGACCGCGAGTCCGCCGTCACCCGGTGGGACGGCCTCGTGGCCGAGGAAGGTCACTCCGGCGTCCTCGACGGCCCGCCGCACCCGGCGGGAGACGGCGGCGTTGTGTGCGACGCCGCCGGTCAGCCCGACGGCCTCGCGGCCGCGCTCGCGGGCGGTCTCGACGGCAACCTCGGCGAGCCCGTCCGCCAACAACGCCTGTCCCGTCGCGGCCACGTCCGCCGTCGGGTACTGGTCCCGGAGCTCGTCCAGCCGGGCCAACGCCTCGTCGGCGACGAACGTCGGCTCGCCGCTCCAGTCCACCGGCGGCGCGACGGGAACGGGGCTGCCGTCGCTCGCGGCCGTCTCCAGCCGGATCGCCGGCTCGCCGCGGAACCGTCGCTCCGTACACACGTCCAGGAGTGCGGCGACGGCGTCCAGGAACCGCCCGGCGCTGGTCGTCTCCGGGCTGGCGACGCCGGCGTCGGCCTGCCGGCGGACGGTCGCGGCCGTCTCCCGGTCCGGAGCGGCGTCGCGGCCGACGAGCAGCCGGTCGATTCGGTCGGGGTCCGCCAGCAACGACGCCAACAGCCGCCCGGGTCGTTCGGCCGCCCGGTCGCCGCCCGGCAGCCGGAACTCCGACAGCCCGCCGACCCGGTCGCTCTCGGCGAGCGTCGCGTCCAACACCTCCCCGCCGCGGGCGACGCCGTCCGGCCCGTGACCGACGCCGTCTGCCGCGATCACGACCGCCCGCTCGCGGCCGTGGTCCGCCAGCAGCGACGCCGCGTGAGCGTGGTGGTGCCAGACCCCGACCGTCTCCGCGCCCGCCTCTGCGGCGTACGCCGCGGCGAGGTCGCGCGTCCGGAACTCCGGGTGGAGATCGTGACCGACCACGTCCGGCTCGGCGTCCAACAGCTCCCGGACGGTCGCGGCGGCCGCGCGGTGGGCCCCCTCCGTCGCCGGATCCGTCACTCTCCCGACGTGTTGACTCGCCAGCAGTCGGTCGTCGGCGGCCGCGGCGGCCGTCGTGTCCGACCGCGCACCGACCCCGAGCGCGGTCGTGTCGCCGGCGTCGCCCGGCCGAGGGATGGGGTCGGGCACCCACCCGCGGGAGCGCCGGAGGAACTGTCGACGGCCGTCGACGACCCGGACGACGCTGTCGTCGGCGCGGTTGACGATCTCGCGGTCGTGTGTCAGGAGCGCGTCCGGGGCCGACAGCCCACGGAGCCGCTCCGTCTCGGTACACGTCGGCTCTCCCGGCCGGTTCGCGCTCGTGACGACCAACGGCGCCGACACCCGGTCGAACAGGAGGTGGTGGAGCCCGCTGTACGGCAGCATCACGCCGACCGTGTCTAGCCCGGGAGCGACCGACTCCAGCCAGGACCGCTCCAGTCGGTCGACGACGACGACGGGGCGCCGGCGGTCGGTCAGCGTCTCCCGTTCCTCCGCGGAGACGGCCGCGAACGACTCGACGGCGTCGACAGTCGGCGCCATCACCGCGAACGGCTTCCTCGCCCGTCCCGTCCGTTCGCGCAGCCGGTCGACCACCGTCGGCTCCGTCGCGGTACAGACGAGGTGACTGCCGCCGGCGCCTTCGACGCCGACGACCGCGCCGCGGCGCAGTCGGTCGGCGACGGCGTCGACCGCGGCCGTCCCCGTCGCCGTCGCGCCGTCGTCACCCGGCTCGAACGACACGCGCGGGCCACAGTCCGGACACGCCACCGTCTGGGCGTGGAACCGCCGGTCCGTCCGCGTCTCGTAGCGCTCCCGACAGCCCTCACACGGCGGGAACGCCGCGAGCGCCGTCCGGTCGCGGTCGTACGGCAGCCCCGCGGTCACGGTGAACCGCGGGCCGCAGTTCACACACCCCGTCGCCCAGTAGTCGTGGAACTGAGAGCCGGGGTCCCGGAGGTCCGCCAGACAGTCAGGACAGATTGCCGTGTCCGGCGGGACGAGCGTCGTCCGTTCCTCGTCGCCGGTGGAGTCGACGATCTCGAAGTCGGTCGCCCCGGTCACCGTCGCCGTCGCCGTCTCCACCGCCTCTACGCTCGCCAACGGCGGCGGGTCCGACCGCACGGTCTCGACCGCGTCGCCGACGGCTCCGGGAGCGCCCTCGAACCGGATCTGGACGCCACGGTCCGTGTTGCGGACGACGCCCGCGAGGTCGTGAGCCGCCGCCGTCCGAGCCACGAACGGCCGGAAGCCGACACCTTGGACCGTCCCCGTCACCCGGACCGTCACCGCCTCCCGGGCGTCCGTCTCGCCGGTCGCCACCTACCGCTCACCCCCGTCCGTCGCGTGGTCCGCCCGTCTCACCTCCGGGCCGTCGTCGGGCGTCTCGTCACTGTGGTCGGGCGCCCCACCGTCGTCGTGGTGGGTGTGGCCGTCGGCGTGCGCGTGGTCACTGTCGTCGGTGTGTGCGTGCCCACCGTCGTCGTAGTCGGCGGCCCGGAACCCTCCCAGGCTGTCGACGAGGTCCCCGAGGCCGGCTTCGGTCTCTACACTCGTCTCCACGACCGGCGCGTCCGGGGCGATTCGGCGGGCGTCCGCGACCATCCGGTCCGTGTCGGCGCCGACCGCCTCCGCGAGGTCCGTCTTGTTGATGGCGACGGCGTCGGCGACCTGGAACAGGTGGGGGTGTTTCCGGACCACGTCCGTCCCCTCCGTGGGCGAGACGACGGCGAGCCGCACGGCCGTCCCGAGCGGGAAGTCCGCCGGACAGACGACGTTGCCGACGTTCTCGACGTACAGGGCGTCCAGGGCGTCCAGTTCGAGGCGCTCGTCGTCCAACGCGTCCGCGACGCGCCGTGGGTCCAGGTGACAGTCCTTCCCCGTGGTGACGTTCACGACCGGGACACCGTGGCGGCGCAGTCGCTCGGCGTCGTCCTCGCCGGACACGTCGCCGGTGACGACCCCGACGCGGTCGCCGTCGTGGGCGTGCTCCAACAGCCACTCGATCAGCGCCGTCTTGCCGCTGCCGGTCGCACCCAGCAGTTCGACGGCGAACACGTCCGCGTCGTGGGCGAGCCGTTCGTGGTTCTCCCGGGCCCGGTCCCGGACGGCCGCCAACACGTCCGCCTCCGTGTCCGTCGCCTCCCCGTCGGTGTCGTCGCCGTGGCCGAACCGGTGAGCCGACGACGGTCCCGGTGCGGGCGCGCCGACGAGGCTGTCGGCGACCCTGCCGTCGATCACCTCGGCGACCCGGGAGACCCCGCCGTCGACCCCGTCGGTGACTCGGGCGAGCAGCCGCCGTGCTCGGTCGGCGACGGCCCCCGCCAGCGACCCCGGCGTGGCGTGTTTCGGACTGTGCGTCGGTCTGTGCGTGGAACTGTACACGGGCCTGTGCGTCGGTGTTCCGATCGAGGTGTGTGTCTCGTACATGGTCAGTCGGTGTCGTTCGGTGAGCCGTCGTCCGGGACAGTGATCCGCTCCAGTCGACACTCCCGGCCGGCGGTCACGGTCACGGTGCCGTCACACGCCGGACACCGGCGCTCCGGCGCGGCCGCGACCGTCTCCGGGAGTCGGTCCAGTTCGCCCCGCCAGCCGCAGTCGCACGTCCCACGGGCCCGCACTCGTTCGAACGACACTGTCGCGTCCGCGAGCAGGTCGTCCGTCACCGCCTCCAGACAGAAGCGGAGCTGTGTGGGCGCGAGGTGGGTGGCCTCGCCGACCGCGACCGTCAGCCCGGTGACGCGGTCGGCGCCGGCGTCGTCCGCGGCCTCGCGGGCGCGGGCGACCAGCCGTTCGGCGACGGCGAGTTCGTGCATCAGCAGATCCGCGGGACTCGCTCCCCGGTCGGCACGGAGAGGTACCGTCGGCCGATTCCGGTGTCCAACACCACGTCGCCGGGGTGGTCGTCGACGACCCGGCCGATCACGGCCGCACCCTCGCCGCCGGGGGTGTCGCGGAGCCGGTCGACGACCGTCTCGGCGTCGTCGGCGTCGACCCCGACGACGAGCCGCCCCTCGCAGGCGACCGTCAGCGGGTCGACCCCCAGCACCTCCGCGGCGCCGCGGGTGTCGTCCGCGACCGGAGTCTCTTCGTCCAACACGACGCCGGCGTCGCTCGCGGCCGCCAGTTCGTTGACGGCGTTCGCCAGCCCGCCACGGGTGGGGTCGGTCGCGGCCGTGATCTCCCCGGCCTCGCGGGCGGCCCGCAGCAGTCCCGCCGTCGGCGCGGCGTCGCTCTCGGGGGCTGTCTCGAAGTCGAACCCCTCGCGGGCGGCGAGTAAGGCGACACCGTGGTCGCCGACCGGCCCGGTGACCACGAGCCGGTCGCCCGGCGACAGCCCGCTCGCGGGCAGCGTGTCCGCCGGGTCCACCCGGGCGACGCCGGTGGTCGTCACGACCAGGCCGTCGAGTTCGTCCGCGCCGACGACCTTGGTGTCGCCCGTCCGGAGCGTGCAGCCGGCCGTCTCACACACCGCCGCCATCGACGCCGTCACCGTCTCGACGGTGTCGACGGGCGTGCCGGCCGGGATCACGAGCGCGCTCGACAGCGTCACGCCGTCCGTCGCCCCCATCGCGGCGAGGTCGTTGACCGTGCCGGCGGCCGCGAGTCGCCCCACGTCCCCGCCCGGGAAGACCGGCGGCTGGACGACGTGGCTGTCCGTGCTCACGACCGTCGCGGTCGCCGTCTCGTCGCCGGTCGTGGCGTCCGGGACGACCGCGCCGTCGTCGCGGGCCGCCAGCCCGACGGCGCCGGCAGGGAGGGCGCCGCCGGCGCCGCCAGCGTCGCCGTCGCCGGCGTCTCCCCCCTCGCCACCGCCGAACCGGTCGCCCAGGAGTCGGTCGACGAGATCGGCCGTCGCCTCCGTGCCGGCGCCGTGGGCGGCCGTGACGACCTCCTCGCTCACGGCCGCTCACCCCCGTACTCGTGTTGGATGCGACACGGCCCCTCCTCGCCGACCATACACGCCCCGACGGGGTCGTCGGGGGTACACCCCTGGCCGAACAACGGACAGTCCCGGGGGCTCGCCCGCCCGGCCATGATCTCTCCGCAGCGACAGGCGTTCGCCCGGCCGTCCGGCGCCGGCGTCTCCGGGTCGAACCGCTCGCGGGCGTCGTGGGCGGCGTACGCCGGCGCGATCTCGAAGCTGGCGTCCGGCACGCGTGCGACGCCGCGCCACTCCCCGGGCACCCGGACGAACGCCTCCGACAGCGCGGCCCGTGCCGCCGGGTTGCCGTCGTCGGCGACACACCGCGGGTAGGCGTTCGTCACGGTCGGCGTCCCGTCGGCGACGTCCTCCAACAGGAACACGAGCGCGGCCAACAGGTCCAACGGCTCGAACCCGGCGACGACGACCGGGAGGCCGTGACGCTCCACGACACCCTCGAACGGCTCGACTCCGGTGATCGTCGCGGCGTGACCGGCCGCCAGGAACCCGTCGATCCGAGTCTCCGGGTGGCCCGCCACCACGTCCATGGCCGGCGGGACGTACTTGTGGGCAGACAGGACGGAGAAGTTCTCCGGCGGGTCCGCCCGGAGCACGGTCGCGGTCGGCGCCGCGGTGGTCTCGAACCCGGTGGCGAAGAACACCACCTCCGCGTCCGTCTCGTGGGCGATCTCGACGGCCTCGTCGGCGCCGTACACCGTCCGCACGTCTGCTCCGGCCGCGCGGGCGTCTGCCAGGCTCCGTTCCGTCCCGGGCACCCGAACCATGTCGCCGTAGGTGGCGACCGTGTGGCCCGCCTCCGCGAGCGCGACCGCCTCGTCCACCTCCGGCCGGTCGGTGACACAGACGGGACAGCCCGGTCCCATCGCCACCCGGAGCCCGTCGGGCAGCACCGACCGGAGCCCGAACTCCGCGATGGCCTCCTCGTGGGAGCCACAGACGTGCATCACCCGGGTGTCGCCGTCGATCCGGTCCACGAGCGTCGACAGCCGCGCCCGGAGCTCGCGGGCTCGCTCCGGGTCGCGGAACTCCAGGGTCGTCACGACACACCACCGGCGCCCGCCGCGGCCGCCTCCGCGTACAGCTCGCGGGTGCGTTCCACCTGTGCCTCCGGGATGCGCCGGATTGCGAATCCCGCGTGGACCAGGACGTAGTCGCCCGCCTCTACGTCGTCGCCGACCACGTCCACGCGAACCCACTTCTCGGCGCCGTCGAACGACAGCAACGCCTCCTGGCCGTCCACCTCCTGCACCTCGCCCGGGACGCCCAGACACATCAGTCGTCACCTCCGTCACCGCCTTCGCTCTCCTCTCCGCCCCCGAGCGCCCAGGGGTCGTCCGAGAGGAGACGGTCCGGGCGCGCCCGCCCACGGACGCTGTGGCCCCGTTCCTCGTGGTTCGACACCGCACCCGCGTCGATCCGTTCCTCACAGTCCTGACAGTACCAGGTCGTGTCCACGGTCGTGTCACCGCCGTCGTGTGGCGTCGTCTCGACCAGCTCCGCGCGGGCGAGTGTCGCCACTGCCGGCACCGCCCGCCGGACCGGGTCGCTCAGTCCGATTCGCGTCTCCAGACTCTCCGGGACCACCCCCAGCAACACGAGCCGATCGGGGAGGTCGTACACGTCGTCGCCGGCCGCCAGCGCGTCCGCGAACGTCACGTCGTGGAGCGCCACCCGCGGGACGGCGTCGTCGCCGGCGTCCAGCCGGTAGCGGTGGATCGTCCCCGGGAGCCCGTCGCCGTCGACGGCGTCGACGACGACCGCGTGGTCGCGCCCGTCTGCCGCCTCCAGGGCGAAGAAGGCGGTCGTGGACGCGAACGTCGCCGGCACGCCCTCCGTCGCCCGGACGACCGCTCGGCCGACGCCGTCGTCACCCCGCGTCGGGTTGCCGACACCGACGACGACGCCGTTCGCGGCCGCCAGTTCCCCGTCTACAGTCGTCGCCGCCGTGTCCCCGTCGACGACGGTCACCCGCGGTCACCCCCGGCGCCGGGCGCGTGCGGCTGGATCTGTGTCTCGAACCGTTCTTCGGGGCTCTCGACGTGGACGGCACAGCCCAGACACGGGTCGAACGACCGAATCGTCCGCATCACCTCCGTCGGCTCCGACACGTCCGAGACGGGTGTCCCCTCGACGGCCGCCTCGAACACCCCTGGAGTGCCGTCTCCGTCCCGCGGGCCGAGGTTCCAGGTCGTCGGCGTGACGATCTGGTAGGCGTCGACCGCTCCGTCGTCGACACTGACCCAGTGGGACAGCGCCCCCCGAGAGGCACCCCACAGCCCGACGCCGTTGCCGCTGAACTCGTCGGTCCACGCCGCCCGGACGGGCGCGTCCGGATCCACCGCCTCCAGCCACTCGCGGAGGTAGTCTCGGACGAGCAGTGTCTCCTGCACCCGGGCGGCCAGCCGGTCGAACGTGGACGACCCCGTCTCGTCGTTGCCGAGCCGCTCGCGCAGGCCGTGTGGGTCTCGGTCGGCCGCGACGAGTCGTGCGAGCGGTCCTGTCTCCATCGTCTCGCCGTGGTAGCGGGGCGCCTTCCCCCAGGAGTAGGCGCCGTCCTCGTCCGGTTCGGGCGTCGGCGCCGGCGCCTCGTCCATCCGGCCGCCGGAGGCTGCCGTGTACCACGCGTGGCTCACGTCCTCCGTGATCCCCTCGATCAGCTCCGCCCGCGAGGGCCGCCGGCGGCCGTCCCCGTCGACGACCCCCCGCGGCAGGACGTGGTCGTCACCCCCGTCCGTGCCGTAGAACATCCCGTTGGCGTAGAACCGTCCGGGGCCGACCCCGAACCCGTCTGCACCCGCCTCGCTCGCGCCCACGAGCACGGAACAGAGGTCGTACAGTCCGGGGTGGTCCCCGACCGGGTCGCGGTCGCGGGCCCGCTCCAGCGTCGCCGGCAGCGCGTCCGTCGGGCCGAGCCACTCGTCTAACCCGGCGACGGTCTCCCGGAGTTCGCCGACCGTCTCCGGGTCCGGGTCCGCCGTCACGCCGCCGGGAACGTACGTCAGCGGGTGGGGGGCACGGCCGCCGAACTCCGTGAACGCCTGGAGCAACGACCGTTGGTGTTCCAGCGCCGTCCGGTAGCCGTCGCCGTCCGCGGGGTCGAGTCTGTCGAACCCGGTGTCTGCGACCGCGTCGGAGTAGTCCGGCCCCGCGAGCACGAACAGGTGGACGGCGTGGTTCCACAACAGGAACGTCGCCTCCATCACGTCGCGCAGGAGCCGGCCGTTCGGCGGCACGCCGTCGAACACCCCGGCCCGCTCGGCTGCCTCCTCCAAGGCGAGTGTCGCCGCCTGCCGGTGACAGGTGAAACAGACGCCACACACCATCTGTGTCACCTGCGGCACGTCCGACGGCGCCCGGCCGTGGGTGACGCTCTCGATCCCACGGAACATGTTCATCTCGCTTTCCGCACGGGCGACCTCGCCGTCCTCGACGTGCAGCGTGGTGGAGTGGTGGCCCTCGATCCGCGTCGTCGGGTCGATCTCGATCTCCGGCACGGTCACTCACCCCCTCCTCGTTCGTCCCTCCGGTCCGTCGCTCCGGTGGCCGCGCAGTCGCCACACGGTCCACCGTCGGTGACGGCCGGAGACCCGGCGGCGGAGGCGCTCTCGTCCCACTCCGTCGACACCGTGTGGCCGTCGTCGTCGCCGAAGAACCGACCGACGGCGCCCACGCCGGCCGCGACCGGCGCCAACGGGAGTGTGACGACGCTCGCCAGCCCAGCCGACAGCCACCCGACGGCGGCCATCTCCGTCGGGTCGTCGTCGGCGTTCACCTCGCCGACGGAGGGGGCGTCGGCGCCGGCACAGCCGTCGTCCTCGCCAGGCTCGTAGAAGGGGGTGAACCGGTCCCAGAACGCCGGCTCCACACAGCCGATGCACGGCGCCCCCACCCGGCGACAGATCGTCGTGCCGCCGTTGCGGAGCCGGACGGAGTCGTCACAGTAGCTGTACACGCCGGCACACCCCTGGTCGTACAGACAGCCGTCGTCGCCGGGGTACTGGGCGAAGTTGCCGGCCTCGTACTCCTCCCGGAGCGCACAGTCGTCGTGGACGAGCGGCCCGAAGATCGGCAACGGGCGGTTGTACTCGTCCAGTTCGGGATCGTGGCCCGCCAGCACCGTCGCCAGCGTCAACAGGACGTGCTCCGGGTGGGCGGGACAGCCGGGGACGTTCACGACCGGCAGCCCACGGCCCGTCTCGAACGCCGGGCCGAACACGCCGCCGGGCTCTCGGCCGTCGAACTGGAGCCCGCGCGCGCCGGTCGGGTCCGTGCCGACGCCGTCGTCGCTGTCGTGGCGACCCGCCGCCGGCAGCCCGCCGTAGGCCGCACAGGTGCCGACGGCGACGACGATGTCTGCCGCCTCCCCCAGCTCGACGACCCAGTCCAAGACTGGCTTGCGGTTGCCCCGTTCGTCGCGGCCGAGCGTCGCCGCCAACGGCGTCTCTACGGGCACCGACCCCTCGACGATCAACACGTCCGGCGGCTCCGCCAGCGCGTCCATCGCCTCCTCGCCCGCCGCTGCCATCAGCGTGGGGTGGAAGCTCGCCGCCTCGCGGAACTCACCGAGCACCCCCTCGATCCGGGGGAACTCGCTCTGGAGCGTAGAGACGGTGCAGCCCGAACAGCTCTGTGCCTGGAGCCACGCGACCGTCGCGTCGCCGTCGGGCACCCGCGACAGCGCGGCGCGGATCTCGTCTGCGGCCGTCTCCACGATCGTCCCCGCCTCGGCGTCTCGACAGCGTGCCAGGAAGTCCGTCTGTGGGGTCTCCTCGGTCCATCCGTCAGTGTGTGTGTCGACACTCATGTGTCGTCTCCGTCGGCGACACCAGAGGGCGTCGCCGAGGCTACTGTACGGGAGGAACCGAACGTGAATCAGCCCTCAGCCACGCTACGGTGGGACTTTATCAGTTGGACGGAGCGACGGGGGACGCGACGGGCGGGGTCGAGCGTCGCACGCGCGGTAGCGAACCAGTCGGCACACTCACGACGGACGGTGTCACGTGTGGTTCGGCTGGATCCCGTCTTCACCGACTCGGACGGCCTCTACCGCCAACAGCCGTTGGAGTGCCCGTCGGGTCTCCTCGTTGTCGTAGCCGCGAAGTGTCATCAGCTCCAGCACGCGATCCTGGTCTACCGGCGGGTCCACGCTGGCACCGCCACAGACGATTCGGTAGGCCGTCTCCTGTGCCGCCGCGGACGGGACGTAGTCGTAGACTTCGGCCATACTTCCCTCTCGGTAGGCAGGGGGTATAGTTATCCACCGATTTCACGGCGTTAGGCGGTAACTACCGACGGATACCGGTAGGTCGAGCGACGAGTATCGACGGGTCGAGCGACGGATACCGACGGCCGGAAGACGGTGTCGCGGCCCGACGGACGTTCAGCGCTCCGACGCTCCGGTCTCGGCGACGGGCTCGGCGTCGCTGTCCTCCAAGTGGCGGACGGTGAGGACCGGAACGGGACACGCCCGGACGACGCGTTCTGCGACGCTGCCGATCAGGAAACGGTTCTCCCCGTGGCGACCACGGGTGCCGACGGCGACCGTGTCGGCGTCGATCTCGCGGGCGTACTCGGCGATCTCGTCGGCCGGGCGTCCCTCGCGGACGACGCCGGTCACGTCACACCCCAACTCCGCCCCGCGCCGTTGGACGTCGACGATGGCGGCGCCGCCGCGCTCCTGGAGCGCGTTGCGCATCTGCTCGCGGACGCCCGCGGGCGAGGAGTCCACCTCGCTGCTGTCGACGACGTACAGCGCGTGGACCGCGGCGTCGAACGCCTCCGCGAGATCCAGCGCCACCGCGACCGCCCGTTGGACGCTGGCGGAGCCGTCCGTGGCGACGACGATGGTGTCGAACACGCGGGGGGGTTGTCCGGCAGTCGACATAAGCGACTGGGTCGCGGCGGGCCCGCGTCGTCGGCCGCGTGCCGTCGCCGCGTCGTCACCCCGCCGTCACAACGCCGTCGCCGCGAGGGGAAGGCCTATGGCCGAACCAGTCCACCCGGCGCGTATGGACGCCACGCTCGAACTGGATCGCGTGCTGGTCCCGGTCGACGGCAGCGAGGAGTCGCTGGAGGCGGTCGAGTACGCGGTCGCGCTCGCGGACCGGTACGGAGCGACCGTCCACGCCGTCTACGTCCTCGGCGAGGAGGTGGTGCGGGCCATCGAGACGGACGCCGTCGCCCGCGAGGACGTGGCCCAGGAGACGGAGGCGTTCACCGACACCGTCCGCGAGCAGTGTGCGGACGCCGGTGTCGACGTGTCGACGGCCATCGCGTACGGCTACTCCACGCGTCGGAAGACCACTCACCCCGGTAGCGCCATTCTCGACACCGCAGAGGAAGTCGAGGCCGACTTCCTGGTCGTCCCCCGCGAACCCGTCTCCGGCGAGCCGGGCGCGGTGTTGGAGAAAGCCGCGGAGTACGTCCTGTTGTACGCCAGCCAGCCGGTGTTGTCCGTGTAGCCGGCTACCGATCGGTCTCGACGCCGATCCCGGCGTCGAGTTGGGTGAACGCCTGCTTCGCCGTCAGCGTCTCTAGGGTGTCGTCCATCTCGTCGCGGATCTCCCCCATCCGGTCGACAATCTCGTCGTACTCGTCGGTGTCGTGTTCGTTGGCCGACTCCAAGGCCGCCTTCTTCGACGCCAGCGAGAAGAACCTCCGGCTGTGGCGGTCGTACGTCCGGCGTTCCAACAACACCTCGACTGTGGCGTGGACCTCCTGGCGCTCGACCGGCTTCGTGACGTAGTCGTCGAACTGCATCTCCGTGATGTTCGCGTCCGGCTCGACTGCGGTCAACATCGCCACCTGCGCGCCGATGTCCCGGCGACGGATCTCTGCCAACACCTCGTCGCCGCTCGTCTCCGGCATCCGACGGTCGAGCAGCGCCACGTCGATCCCCCCGTCCAGCGTCGCCAACGCCTCCGCGCCGCTCGTCGCCGTCACCACGTCGTACTCCGACTCCAGCCAGGCGGCGTAGAGTGTCGTCAGATCCGTCTCGTCGTCGACGATCAGCACCGTCGGCGACGACTCCGTGGGTGCCATCTGAACTCGTTCCGAGAGAGTGGCTTCACCCTCCTAAATCACGCGGTAGCACACGCCGAGGTCCCACGGTGACGAGCCACACTGTGTGTAGAAATCGGTCTATATGTGATAAAGTTACACGTTCGTGGGTAGAGAGTACACGCTGCAGTCACTCCGGCGGGTCGAGACGAGCGGCCATCTCCATCTCGAACGACTCGGCGCCGGCGGTCTCGAACCCCACCTTCTCGTACAGGCCCACCGCGGCGCGGTTCCACCGTTCGACGGACAGCCAGACGCGACGGACCCCTTCGTCGGCGCCGTGCCCGAGGAGGCTCTCGATCAGCCCGGTGCCGATTCCGGCGCCCTGGTACGGCTGGTCCACGAAGATCGCCAGCTCGTGAGCGTCGTCGTCCGGGACGAGCGTAGCGTGGCCAGCGACCGTGTCGTCGTCCCAGGCGATCACGTTGTGACAGCCCGGCCCGGTGACGGCGTCCAGCCAGTCTCTGATCCGGCGCTCTCCGCCTGGGGGGATCCCCTGTGCGCGGTCTGCGGCGTCGAACCCGTCGTACATCTCGACGAGTGCGTCCAGCTCCGCCTGCGAGCCGTCGAACACCCGGACCTGGATCGTCCGGTCCTCGCGGTCGGCGAACGACCGCGGCGGCGGGTCGTACGGCCCGGCGGCCGTGTCTGGGTAGGGTCTGCTCATGGTCACCGAACCAGGTGGACGGACACCGGAGCGTTCAGGAGGACGAACTCGGCGATGGAGCCGATGTTGATCTTCCCCATCGGACTCGTCTGGCCGCCGCCCAGCGCGATCTGGTCGAACCCCTCCGACTCCGCGATCTCCACGAGTCGGCTCCCGCCGTCCCCTTCCACGCGGCGCACCTCCGCCTCTACGGGCACCGTCGACAGCTCCTCACGGACGCGTCGTTCCACCTCGTCCGGGTCGATGTCGGACCGCGGATTCTCCACCACCGCGACCGTCAGTTCGTCGTCGGCCGCCAGCGCCCGCTCGACGGTCGCCTCCAGCGCCGTCAGCGAGTCGGAACTGCCGCCGACTCCCAGAAGTACTTTCACGTCTCCCGGTGCGACGCCGGGCGAGTAAAACGTGTCGTCGCCCCGCACGGCCGGCGGTGCGTCCGCTCACCCCGTCGGTTCCTCCGCTTCGCCCGTCACCGCCTCCGCCAGCCGGGGGAGGAACATCCCCACGTCCGTCACCATCCCGGTCGCCTGGGCGGAGCCGCGGTCGACGAGCTGTGTCACCGTCGCCGGGTCGATGTCGACACAGATCGTCGGGGTCTCCGACGGGAGACAGTTGCCGACCGCGACGGAGTGGAGCAGTGTCGCGAGCATCAACACGAGATCCGCGTCCTGAGCCTGTTCGCGGATCGCGTCCTGGGCCGCGACCGTGTCCGTGATCGTGTCCGGCAACGGGCCGTCGTCGCGGATCGACCCCGCGAGCACCCAGGGCACGTCGTTGTCCACGCACTCGTAGATCACGCCGGAGCCGACGACGCCCTGTTCGATCGCCTCGGGGATCGACCCCGCGCGGATGACCTCGCCGATGGTGCGGATGTGGTGTTTGTGGCCCGTCCGGGGGTGGTCCAGCGTCTCTACGTCCATCCCGAGCGAGGTGCCGTACAGGTCCCGTTCCAGGTCGTGGACGGCGAACCCGTTGCCGGCGGAGACGGCGGTGACGTACCCCTCGCGGACGAGTTCGGCGAGCGCCTCGCGGCCGCCGGCGTGGATCACGGCCGGGCCGGGGACGACCAACACGTCGCCGCCGTCGGCGCGCGTCTCGACGACCACCTCGGCGATCTCGCGGACGAGCGACTCCGAGGGGCGCTCGCTGGAGACGCCGCCCTGCATGAACCCGAACGGGCCCTCGGCGTCGCGAGGGCGCTCGGGAGGGTGAACCCGGACGCCGGCCTCGCCGACGACGACCAGATCACCCGCCTCCACCCCCGACAGCGGCTCCGTGTACGCTCGCGGACCCTCGTCCGTCGTGCCGTCACCGTCGTCCCCGGCCGCACCGCTCCCCTCGGGATCGACGACGACGGCACAGTCCATCTCCGTCCCCTCTACTTCGATCCACTCGCCGTCGTAGCGCACCTCCGTCCGGTGGTTCGTGGTGGAGTAGAACGACTGCGGGACGACGTGGTCGGCCGGCGCGGGCTCCGTCCGGGCGTCCACCGGGTCGGCGACGCTCGCGCCGTTCTGGTGGAGCTCGTGGAGGATCGACTGGAGCGTGTCCTCGTCGTCGGCCTCGACACGCATCCGACAGTAGCTGTGTTTGTCCTTCTGTGAGCCCACGTCGAACGTCTCGACGTGGAACTGGCCGCCCATGTCCATCACGACCCCGAACGCGCGCTGCATCATTCCGGAGTCGATGATGTGTCCCGTCAGTTCGACCGTCCGTTCCGGCATGCGTTCTCGGTGGCGGAGCGTGGGCTTGAGGGTTCGGATGCGCGCGACACTCGTCACCCCCGACTGCCCGCGAGTCTCGTCTCGCGGCGCGGGCGCGGTCGCGGAGTGGTGTGACTTGGTCGCGGAGCGGGACAGTCTCGAACTCGAGACGCGCGCGCCCAAAATCGGATTCTGGCGGTGCGGTGGTGGTAGAACGCTAGAGCCCAGACGCGAGCGAGGTGTGAAGACCAACTCTGCGATGCGGGAGCGGTGTGGGGGCGGTAGCGCACTACGATCCGGACGCGAACGGGAGTCGAAGGCCAATTTCGGCGGTGCGGAGGCGGTGCGGGAGCGGTGCGGAGGCAGTAGCGCACTACGATCCGGACGCGAGCGGGAGTCGAAGGCCAATTTCGGCGGTGCGGAGGCGGTGCGGGAGCGGTGCGGGAGCGGTGCGGGAGCGGTGCGGGAGCGGTGCGGAGGCAGTAGCGCACGACGATCCGGACGCGAACGAGGGAGCGAAGCGACCGAGTGAGCGCCTTTTTGATCGACATTTTTGCCGTGAGTGGTGCGCGCCGCAGGCGCGCACCCGAACGGCAAAAAGGTCGGTGTTTTACCAAAACTGCTGTGTCCGCGCGTACTCCCGTTCCTGCTCTAGGAGGTCGCGGTAGAACTCCGTCTCGTCCTCGCGGAGCTTGCCGATGACGCGGGCGGCGTTCGTCGGTCCGACACCGCGGGCGGCGAGTGCGATCACGGCGCGTCGACCGTGTTCCTGGACGAGGTTGGCGGCGCGGTGGGCGCGGCGGGTGCGCCGTTCCTGTTCGTCGTCTTTGTCGGTCGTGCGGACGGCTTCGACGGTCTCGTCGTCCCAGGGGTTGAGCGCGGCGATTCGAGTGGAGCCACAGTCCGGGCAGGTGGGCTCGTCGGAGACACTGCCGACGGTGCGTTCGCTGCGCCAGTCCTCACAGTGGACACACAGGAGGATCACGCGGTCCGAGAGGACGCGTTCTTTGATCGTCTCGACGACGGACGCGTCGGCGTTCTCCGGGACGAGCAGTTCGCGGCCGCTGGATCGGCCACCGGTTCCCAGCGGGGTGTGGTCGCGCGCGGCGACGACCTCGACTTCCCCCGACTGGATCTCCCCGAGCAGGTCGGCCGTGCGGTCGACCGCCAGCTCCGTGTGGAACACCTCGCGGACGGCCTCGTCGAACACGGGAGTGTCCTCCAGCGCGGACAACAGCCGGTCGCCACCGAAGCGACGGTCGGCGTCGTAGCGCTTGAGCGCGCCGAACTTCGCGGCGACGTGCGCGAGCGTGAACTTCAGCGTGTCCGAGTTCTTCAGGGCGAGCTCCAGCAACGCCTCGACGTGGTCCGGGTCGGTCTCCTCTAAGATTTCGATGACGGTGCCGGGGCTGGCGCGAGAGGGTACCTCCAACTCGATCCGGTAGGGGTCCGCCTCCATCCCGACCGAGGAGCCGGTACGTTGGCCGATCAGCGCGGACAGGAGGCGGCCGAGCGTCCGGTTCACCTCGTGACCGTGTGGGGAGTTGAGCGTGAGTTCGCGGCCGCGTCCCTCGACGACGAGCCGGTCGGCGGTGGGGACGGGGTGGTCCGTCTCGGCGTGACGCTGGATCTGTTCGAGCCCCGTCAGCGCCGTCTGTTCGTCGGTGGGGTACCGCGACGTGAACTCCCCGGCGACCGTCTCCGGGCGGGCGCCGCCGGCGAACTGCGGGGCGGCGACGGACCGCATCTCGCCAACCTCGCGGGCGACGCCCTGCGGGACGGGGATCTCCTGGCCGGTCCAGGATGGCACCTCGCCGGCGGGGTCCTCGATGGGGGCGACGTTGACGCGGGTCTCGTCGTCGTCCACGTCGTTGATCCGCCACATCTCGCCGCGTTGGATGAACGTCTCGCCCGGCTCGGCGAAGTTGACGACGAACCGCTCGTCTAAGGTGCCGATCTGGCGGCGCGAGGAGATGTCGTACACCTCGTACGTCTCCTCGTCGGGAATCATCGAGAGGTTGCGGTAGAAGTACTGCCAGGTGCCGCCGCTGGTCTCGATCCGGTCGCGTTCCTCGTCCAACCAGAGCACACGATTGCCGGCCAGCTCCCGGACCACCTCGCGGAACTGCTCGCTCGTCAGGTCGCGGAACGGGTACGCCCGTGTCAGGAGCTCGTACGCCTCGCGGGCGCCGACGCCGTCCTCGCGGTCCATCAGGACCCCGACGATCTGGTTGGCGACCACGTCGAGACTCGCGTGGTGGATGCCGGCTGTCTCCACCTCGCCGTCGACCGCCCGGCGGGCGATGGCCATCGCCTCCAGCGTGTCGTCCGGGTGCTCCGTCACGACGGTGCCACTGGACACCTCGTCACGACGGTGACCGGCGCGGCCGACCCGTTGGAGCAGTCGCGTCACCTCCCGCGGCGAGTTGTACTGGACGACGTGGTCGACACGCCCCACGTCGATGCCGAGCTCCATCGAGGAGGTGCAGACGAGGCCGTCGATCTCGCCGGCCTTGAACCGGTCTTCCACGTCGATCCGGGCCTCCTTCGACAGCGAGCCGTGGTGGACCTCGATCGGCTCGTCGAGCTTCTTGAACCGCGACCCCAGCGCCTCTGCCGTCTGGCGGGTGTTGACGAACACGAGCGTCGACTCGTGGTCGCGGACGAGATCGCGGATCGTCCGGACGTGACTGGCGATCTCCGCGTCGGTGGCGAGCTCGCCCGCCAGCCGTTCGTCGGCGTCCGTCGGCTCCGGCGACACCACCTCGAAGTCGACGGCGCTGCCGGCGTCGATCTCCACGATCTCACACCCACGGTCGCCGGTGAGGAACCGTCCCACTTCGCCGGGGTCGCCGACGGTCGCCGACAGTCCGATCCGTTGGTAGTCGTCGGCGAGGTGGCGGAGCCGTTCCATCGCGATCGTCAGCTGTGCGCCTCGCTTCGACGCGGCCAGTTCGTGAACCTCGTCGATCACGAGGTGGGCCACGTCCGAGAGCGCCGCCCGGAGCTTCGACCCCGTCAGCATCGCTTGGAGGGTCTCCGGCGTCGTGACGAGCACGTCCGGCGGGTCTTCGGCCTGGCGCTGCCGGCGGTAGTCCGTCGTGTCCCCGTGTCGCACCTGGACGTCGAGGTCCAACGTCTCGCCCCACCACTCCAGCCGTTCGCGCATGTCTCGGTTGAGCGCCCGGAGCGGCGTGACGTACAGCGCACCCATCCCCTCCGGCGGCGCGTCGGCGAGCGCCGAGAACACCGGCAGCATCGCGGTCTCCGTCTTCCCCGTCCCCGTCGGGGCGACGACGAGCCCGTGTGAGCCGTCGACGAGCCGCGGGATGGCACGCCGCTGTGGCTCCGTGGGCGTCGTGAACCCCCGGTCCGACAGCGCCGCCCGCACCGGCTCAGAGAGCGCGGCGAAGGCGTCGACACCCCCCGCGACGGCGCGTTCTGTCATCGACCGTGGTAGTGGCGCGCGGCTGTTAACGGTTTCACTCGAACCCGCCGAGCGTCGCCTGACTGCCCGTCTCCGCGTCCGTCTCGCCGTGTTCCTCGGCGATGGCCCGCGCCGCCGCTCGGCCGCCCGACAGCGACGCCCGGTCGGCGACCGTCTCGTCTGCCAGCGCCGCCGCCGCCTCCGGCTTCACCGCGTCGTACCGCTCCCAGAAGCGTTCCTTCGCGGCCTCGTACTCCACGACCGGCCGGGGGTAGTCCTCGCCGATCCGGACACCACACTCCGACTGGACGCTCACGGGTGTCTTCTCCGGCCGCGGGAGGTGTTCGTCCGGCAACGGCCGCAGCTCCGGCACCCACCGCCTGACGAACTCCCCGTCGGGGTCCTGGTCGCGCACCTGTTTGATCGGGTTGTACAGTCGCACCGTCGGCTTGCCGACGAGCCCGCACTGGTACTGCCACTGGGTGTAGTTGATCGCGGCGACGGAGTCGATCAGGTGTTCGTGGTAGTAGTCGGCGCCGATCCACCACGGCTGCTGCAACAGGTGGTAGTAGGCACTCACCCCGAGTGCCCGCATCCGGAAGTTGAGCCAGCCCGTCTCCCGGAGACACCGCAGACTCGCGTCCACCATCGGGAACCCCGTCTCGCCCGCCTTCCAGGCCGCGACGAGGTCGGGATCGTGTTCGTCGGCGTTGAACCCCCGTAACACCGGGTTGACCGCCTCGTCGACCCACCCCGGCCAGTCGGCCAGCTTCTGGCGGTAGTGGAGGTTCCAGAACAGCCGCGAGACGAACATCTCCCGGCCGCGACCGGCCGGGGTCTCCTGGATCACGGTCTGGTACACCTGCCGGACGGACAGACAGCCAAATCGGAGGTACGGCGACAGTCCGCTCGTGCCGTCGCGGGCGTCCGTCGGCGAGGAGATGTTGCTCGGGTACGAGCCGATCCGGCCGAGGAACTCCCGCAGTTGCTCGCGGGCGGCCGTCGTCCCGCCGGTCGGAACCTTCGTCTTCGTCGGCGAGAGGTCGTACCGCTCGGCGACCGACGCCGGCGTGACCTCGGTGTCGATCCGGCCCAGTCGAACGCTCGCCGGGTCCCAGTCGTACTGGTCGGCCGCCAGCCACGACTCCACCTCGTCGCTCCAGTCTTGCCGCGTCCGCTCGCGGTCCCGGACCAGTCCGTCGCCGGCGACGAACTCGACGCCCGCCTCCCGGGCGCGCTCGTCACGTTCCAGCCCGTACCGTCCGGTCGGACTCTCTGCCGCGAGCACGTCCCAGCCAGCCTCGCGGAACCGCTCGATCACCGCCACCGGGTCGCCGTGGGCGTACGTCAGCCCCGCGCCGCCCACGTCGTGGTACTGTTCGTCCAAGTCGCGTAGACATTCGTGGAGGAACTCGATCCGGGCGTCACACGCCATCCCCCGGTCGCCGTAGAAGGCGGGGTCGAACACGAACAGGGGGAGGAGTCGGTCGTCGTCGGCCGCGCGGGCGACGGCCGGCTGGTCCGCGATCCGGAGGTGTTCGCGGTGCCAGACGACCGTCCCCGGCTCGCCGTCGGTGACGGTGTGGATCTGTGAGGCCGTCGGGACGGTGTCGGGGTTCGTCACTCGGTCGCTGTTTGGGTCTGGAGATACCTAACACTGGCTCGAGACAGTTCGGCTCCTCTCGAAGCAGGTATGTTTATATCGGCTCGGGTAGCACAACAGAATTAGTATGTCAGAGGAACACGACGGCGAAGTCGTCGATGGCGACGAATCCGAACTGTCGATCAGCGTCAGCGTCGGCGAGGTGTCTGTCGAACTCAGCGGTCGAGCAGACGAGGTCGAGTTCTGGTACGATGTCCTACAGAACGAAGTTCTGGAACACCTCGACGAGGAGACGATTCGTGCGGCCGCGGAGTCACCCGGGCCGGCTGCAGCTCCGACAGTGTACAGCGACGGGGAGGCCGCCCAGGTGTCCGGCAACGAGGCCGAGAGTCTGACGGACTCCGACACTACGAGCGCCGACAACAGTGAAACAAACAGACGAACAGCCGACCGCACTCTCCCGGAGTACTACAAGATGACCGACAGCCCGACGAAGAAAGACCGGGCACTGCTCGTCGGGTGGTTCCTCACGCAGCAGGGTGACGGCGAGTTCACCAAGCCCGAACTTCAACAGGAAGCCAAGGACGCACGGATCGAACTCGGGTCGAACGTGTCACGCGACCTGCGCTATCAGGTCCGTGACGGACATATCAGCAAGATCGACGAGTCCGATGGGTCTCCAGTCTACCAAATGACACGCACTGGCGATGAGTACGTTGAGGAGGAACTCCTCGAAAACGACGAGTAGCCGCTACTCCTCTACTGCGCGCCGTTTCGCGTGAAACAGCACCTTTGCAATCCTCCTCGCCTTGCGTGAGTACTCCTCCATCTCTTCGCTGCTACGAGTAGTACTGATAGAGTGTGCGTCAGCGTTTGCTTCCTCTCTGAAGTCGTCGATCTCGCTGAGGAACTTACCTTGTGCCAGAGAGGTGTCGTAAGGGTTGAACGCTTGAGCGTTCTCGCCAAAGTTTTCGAGAATTACGGCGAACCCATTGAACCGACCACGATCCTCGTCGTAGAACTCGTCTAGAGAGTCACCGACACCGTAGTGACCTCGCATGATGTCGACGAGGAGATTCTCGAACAGCTTCCGGGTCAGGATCATCGTCGCACTGTAGAGCCCGCTCGCGTACGTCCGCTCTACACTCTCGACGAGATCCTCGTAGGACGGCTCTCGCGGCTCGACATCGCCGAGGAACGAGTCGTCCTCTTCGCTCGGCTGTTCGAGATCCTGTCTCGGGAGGTCGACACCACTGACCCCCGAGAGATCGACCGGACGGTAGATCCAGTCCCCGTCGGGCTTTTTGACGACTTCCTGATCGTGGAGGCTGCCGATGAAATTACGAACGGACGAACTCGAGATGTCGAGCCGACCGTACAGTTCAGAGTAACTGATCTCAGGGCTGTCTGCTGCGTCCGCTTCGTGTGCTAACCGGGAACCGATGAGGATGAGCAGCGCACGTTGCTTCCAGGTCAACTCGTCACCGTTGCCCACTCTGACCGACCCGTCCTGTCGTACATCGATCAGATCACTGACCCTCTCGAAGTTCTCTTCGAGCTGGGACCGGCTCTCCACCACCATCTCGTCTCGGATACGATCATCGAGGCTCATCGGTCATCTCCTCGGCGGCCTCGATTCCGCCTCTCGTGAGCCGTCTCAGCTTGGCCTGTGTCTCCTCGTCTTCGCCAGCCTCCAGCAGCCAGCCTTTCCGCCGACAACCCGCGAGCGTGTCACTGAGGTTCGCCGGCGTCTGCATCCGGGCCTCACTGTACCCATCCTCGATGTCGCCTGTCGTGAACGTCTCCTGTCCCTCGTACTGTTCGAGATAGTAGGCCAAGAGCAGCGCACGCTCGGGGTGTGACGACGGGTCGGCGTCGGCGACGAACGACGAGACGTCCGGCGCTGCTCCGACTGACTCCGGGTCTTCCTCGATCAGTGCCTCCAGGTGTTCGACGCGCTCCCGGAGGTCGTCGACCTCCGCCGCGAGATCGGTGACCGTCTGTTCTTCGCCTGACATCACGCATCACCTCTCAGGTACTCTCGCGCCTGCTCGACGTTCACCGACGGGATCATGTATCCCCCGTCGTCGGAGTTCCGTGCGATCCCATCGTCTGCCAGATCGCGGACGGTGGGGTAGACGGTCCCCTTCTTGACACCCGTCATCGAGGCGATTGCTCCCGGCTTGATCCACTCGTCTTCAACCATGTCCAAGCCGAACCGCGCGCGGTGTGCGAGCAGCGCGACGACAATCTTCTCTTTCGCGGTGAGGTCGTCGTACGCAGGCTTCGGGATCAACTCTCCGCTCTGCTCACCGATCTGCACGTAGTCGATCACGGTCTCGGTGAGGAGTTCCTCGTTGACTTCCTCTTCGTCCACGAGGAGATCCTCGAATTTCATCTCGTCCGTCACAGACGGCAGCTAGACCCACTATGACTTATGTCTTTTTCTACTTACTCTGACATCTAGCTGAAGATGGGATTTGAAGCCTTCAAAACGCCATCGAAGGCGGGGGTGACTTACACTCCAAGTGTAAGTTATTCACCCATCTAGCTCACGTTTCTCGATGTCGATCCCCTTTTCTGCGAGGTATTGGGTGCTCTCTCGGCCCCAGTCCTCTTCGCTCGACCCCCTCGTCAGGAGGATGTACACCTTCGCGTTCCCCATCGGACGCATCGTCCGGCCAACGCGCTGGCCCGTCTGCGACCGCGAGGATCCCATCGTCGACGCGAGAATCGCAACCTCGGCGTCGGGGAGGTCTAAGCCTTCGTCGCCGACACGAGAGACGATCAGTGCGTCCATCGCGCCGTCACGAAACTGCTGATAAATCGTCTGTCGTCGGTCGTGACTCGTCTCGCCGTAGACGAACGGAATCCCGAGGCGTTCGGACAGTTCGCGCCCCTGCCGGATCCAGTCGACGAAGATCAGCGTCTTCTCCTCGTCGTGTTCTCGAAGAAGCTCCTCGATCACCTCGGACTTCCTCGGGTTTCGGGCAGCTTCGATCAACTTCTTCGCACCTTCCGCTCGTTCGTACCGGGTCCGTGCCGCGTCCGATCCCCAGGGAACGAGCAATAGTTCGACGGACGGTTCTGCCACCCAGTCTTCTCTGAACAGTCGGCTCCACGATTGTCCCACCGGTGGCCCAATAAGCGAGAAGATTTCCTTCGCGTCACCAGACTCCCGGACGGGCGTCGCAGATAGCCCCAACCGGGCGACCGACTGGATCTCTCGGAACCGCTTCCAAGTGTTTGCGACGGCGTGATGGCAGTTGTGGGTGAGGAGGTTGTCGGCGACGAACGTGTGCGTCTCCGTCTCGAAGTCGTACACCGTCTCCTCGCCGGCCGGTTCGATGTCGGTCACGCGGGTGACCCCGAAGTTCGCCAACGAGCGAATTCGCTCGGCGTACTCCGTCGCCGCCGAACGACGCTGCTCTACAATTGTCTCGAGAGCACGCTCGACCCGCTCGGTCGTCTCGGGGGCATCGTGGATTCCTTCGAGTAGCTTCCGGCAGTAGCTCATGTCGACGCCCGATGCTTCTGACAGCTCCGCATACGAGATATTCCAGTGCTTCCGTTTTGCTTCGGCCCCCTCGAGCGTTTCGAGCGCCAGACGCTCCAGGCCGTCGGCGAGTCCAAGCAGCTCCTGGGCAGGGTACTCGTACTCTTCGCGAATCGCCTCACCCACTCCCTGTCGACTCATCCCGAGCATCTCTGCGAGGGTCTCGTTCGTGACACCCAGCTCCGTCTTCACCGACTCGAACAGCCCTGCTGTGGGAATCCCTCTGTTCGTCCCACCGTCTGAGTTGACGTTCTCGCGTTTGTGCACGAATCTGCTGCCCACGATGTCCACGAACTCCCACGACTGCTCGGGAGAGAGAACGTGGCGGTGCATGTCCGCGTGAGGCTCCTCACGTTCAAGTGTCTGCGACCGCGGATCGAACCCGAGGCGTTGCAGGAGGAACCGGAGGTCCTGGGACAGCCCCGGGGATGTCGTCCCGATCTGCACTCTGCTCGTCTCTTCGTCCACCCACCCTTCGGCGTCGAAGAGCCCACGGACGAGTGCGGCGACTCTCTCTTCCGACCACATGTACGACTCCGCCGGAATACGGACGGTGTTCGTCTTCGCTCCTGGAGTGCCGTCGTACGGGAGTTTGTCGGTTGCCGGGACACGGACGGTGTAGTCGCCGCGGTCGTTCCAGTACGTCGAGTAGTCGAGATCCAGAGCATCGCACAGACGCTTGACGACCGACGCCTGCTCTTCTGGGCGCTTGGCAAACGAGAACTTCATCGCCCCGGAGTCGGTCATGCTCCCGTCACCGATCATCCACCCTGTCAGCTCCGCCGCAGGGTGGGAGTAGTCGCCCGACAGGCGAACGTTCCGACTCCTGGGGTAGACGAGCCAGTCGCCTTCCGAGAGCGTCTTCGACTCCTCGATTTCTGCTGTCTCCGGGTTGTAGATCAAATGCGTGTGCGACGGCGTGGCTGTGATCTCTCGACCGTCGTCGGTGGCGATGCGCTGTACCGGAGCTGTCGTCTTGTAGACTCCTGTCACCTCTGTCATGTGGTACTCTCCCACATTGGGATCGTACGTCTGCACGGAGAGATCGACACCTTCCGTCCACCCTTCAGAGAAGCCGTGCTCGTCGTCTAGCTCGGCAAACGTAGTGCGACCGGACTCGGTGACGACCTCTGTGTCGCCGCTGAAGCACTCGTCTGCGACCACGAGCCCCCACTCCCGCTCGTTGAATAGCTCCCGGTGTCTCGACATCGCGGCGGTGTCGTACGTCGCAATCGTCACCGGCCGAATGCGCTTCTGCCCGCCGTGGTACTGCCCGATCTGGTCGCGTTCGAGCGTCGTCTTCTCCAACAGCTCCTCCTGCCACTGCCCGGCTAGCTCCCGATTCGGGACGATTATCAGCGTCTCGCCGCCGACCGCCGCCATCGCACCCATCGCCGCGACGGTCTTACCGGACCCGGACGGGCCGACGAACACGCCCGCCTTTCGCTCGACGAAGTGGTCGATCCACTCCTGCTGGTAGTCGCGTAGACTGATCTCGGGGACGAGTTCGACGTCGAGACTCTCGCCTTCGTCGATTCGGCGGCTGTCAACCGCAGGATACCCCTCCTCGTACAGTTGTTCTTTCACCGCCGCGGTCGCACCGCGCCGTAGGCGTACCTCGGTCTCAGAGAGAAACTCCGTGTAGTGTTCGTTGTGTTCGAGCTTCCGCTTGACGACGTTTTCGACAGTCTCTGGATCTTCAGCTTCGAGGACGGTGAACTCCCGGCCGGCGTCGTCCGTCTCCGTCTGGAGTTCGAACTGGTGTGCGCGCCGCCAGTCGTCCTCGATCCGACTCTCGAACCCACCGTCCCACTTCTCGTCACCAACGACACCACGGAGGGTCTCTCGTAGTTCGTCGAACGAATCGACGGCAGCAGTCCACACGTCCCCCGAGCCTATCTTGTACAGGTAGCTGTCGGCAGCAGAGTCGACGAGATGTGCGACACCCGAGAGCGACTCTCGCGTGTCGTCCGTCGGCTGGTCGACGGCAATCTCACGCCGCCCTGGGAAGAACAGCACCCGTTCACCGGCGTCGGTGTCTTCCTCGACAGATTTGGATGACTCTGCCTCGGAAGCGGGCTGTTCTGTCGAACCTGTGTTTTCTTCGCTCGGATAGTAGACGAAAGTCGACCCGCCAATCTTGCGGCGGTGGAGTTCACCTTCGCTCCACTGTCCGTGCAGCCATGCACGAGCCTCGGCCTGGGTACAGCCGACACCCTCTGCCAGGTACGACGGTGAGACGACTGGGACGACCGGGAGAAGCTCACCGAGTGCCCGCTGGAAGTCTTCGTGATCCGGAGAGTCGTCATCAGGCATATCTGAGTACACCGAAAGTCCGTTGCTCAAGACTAGCCTCTGATAAAGTATACGCGTTGCGGGAGAGCGTTTATCCCACCACCCCGACGGCCCACAACAACACGGGGATCCCGCCGCCGACCCCGAGCAGGTACGCGAACGCCTCCTCGCCGGCGGTGTACGCCCGGTAGCCACAGTAGATGGCGACGAGCCCCGCCAACGGGACGAACAGGAGCAGCGACACGAGCGCAGACAGTGTGCCCCCGACGACGTACCCCGTCGGCCGGCCCCCCCCGTCGCCCGACCGTCCTGTTTCCATGCTGTCACACTCGTGTCGAGGGGGATTTGTGGCTTCCGGCCCCGGTCAGACGTGCGTCCGACTCGTGTGAACGACTGGGGAAAACGTTCATACGTTCGTAGTGAGTCGGTGGAGTCGTGAGCGCAATCACCGTGTCCGGGCTGACGAAGGCGTACGGCGACGTCCGAGCGAACGACGGGGTGAGCTTCGAGGTTCGAGAGGGGGAGGTGTTCGGCTACCTCGGCCCGAACGGCGCGGGCAAGTCCACGACGATCCGGACGCTGTTGGGGTTCCAGTCGCCGACGGCGGGGACGGCGACGGTGTTGGGCGCGGACGTGCGCGACGAGGCGGCCCACGTCGAGGCTCGCCGACGGATCGGCTACGTCCCCGCCAACCCCGCGTTCGACCCGACGGCGACCGGACGCGCGGCGCTGGACCTCCACGGCGCGGTCCAGGGCGACGAACGACGCGCGGAACTGTTGGAGCGGTTCCCCGTGCCCCTGGACCGCCCGGTGCGGAGCTACTCCACGGGCCAGCGCCAGAAGCTCGCGGTCGTCCGCGGGTTCGCCCACGACCCGGAGTTGCTCCTGTTAGACGAGCCGACCGCGGGGCTGGACCCGTTGATGCAACGGCGCTTCGAGACGCTCGTCGCCGAGGAGCGCGCCGCGGGCAAGGCCGTGCTCGTCTCCTCGCACGTTCTCGGGGAGGTGCGACGGCTGTGTGACCGCGTCGGCGTGTTGCGCGACGGACGGCTCGTCACGGTCGAACGGGTGGAGACGCTGTTGGACCGCTCCGGCAAGACTGTCAGACTGCTGGCTGCCGGCGACCACGACCGGAGTCGGTTCCGGCTCGCCGGCGTCCACGACCTGACGGTCGAGCCGGCGACGACCCCCGGCGGGGAGACGGACGAGCCCGTCACCCGCGTGCAGTTCACGTTCACCGGCGACGTGAACGACTTAGTCGACAGGCTGTCGTCGCTCCGACTGCTGGAGCTCGACGTGGAGGAAGCACCGCTCGAACGGGTGTTCGCCGGCTTCTACGACGAGGCGGACGACCAGCTCGCGTCCGCGGCCGGCGACGAGACTGACACCACCGACATCTCCGACGAGGAGACTGGCACCGCCAACACCTCCGACGGGGAGACTGGCACCGCCGACACCTCCGACGACGAAACGCCGACGACAGGAGGTGAAGCGTGACGCTCGCGCTCGCTCGCTACGCCGCGCGGCGGCGGCTCCGTGGTGCGGTCGTCGTCGCCGGCGGGCTGTCCGTGCTGACGCTGCTGATGGTGTCGCTGTACCCGGACGTGGCCGCGAACGTGGACTTAGACGCCTACACGGAGAGCCTGCCGCCGGCGTTCCAGGCCGCCTTCGGGATCGAGACGCTGGGGACGGTGGAGGGGTTCCTCGCCACAGAGCTGTACGCCTTCGGCTGGGTGTTGCTCCTCGGAGTGTACTTCGCGTACACCGCCGCCGGCGTCGTCGCCCGGGACGTAGAGACCGGCCGGATGGATCTCCTCCTGTCGCTCCCGATGGGGCGCCGCCGGCTGCTCGCGGAGGCGACGCTCTCTTTGCTCGTCCCGCTCGTGGCCGTCAACGCCCTCGTCCCGGTCGTCGTGTACGCGAGCGTCGCCTGGATCGGCGAGTCGATCGCCGTCACGGATCTCGTCGTCGTCCACCTGGCGTCCGTGCCGTACCTCCTGGCGACGGCCGCAGTCGGCGTCGGCGCCTCCGTCGTCGCCGACCGGGCGGCGGTCGCCCAGCGAGCCGCCGCGGGCGTCGTGTTCGGGCTCTACCTCGTGGAGTCCGTCGTCGCCGACACGGACCTGGAGGCTCTGGGGGCACTCTCGCCGACGCACTACTACGACCCGACGGCGATTCTCGTCCGCGGGACGCACGACCCCGGCGGCGCGGTCGTGTTGCTGGCCGCGACGGCCGTCGTCTGGACGGCGAGCAGTGTCTACTTCACGCGCCGGGACGTGAACTGACACGCGAATGCCAGACGGCTTCACCGAGGACGAACGGGCCGCGATCCGCGAGCGACTGTTGGCGGCCGGCCGCGAACGGTTCGCCCGCTACGGCCGGTCGAAGACCACCGTCTCGGAGCTGACCGACGAGGCGGGCATCGCCGACGGCACCTTCTACCGATTCTTCGACTCGAAACTCGACCTGTACGCGGCCGTTCTCGAACGCGAGGGCGAGGAGATCCTGCCGGATCTGCTGGCCCCGCTGGAGGAGGAAGACGACCCGGAGACGGCGCTCGCGGCGTTCATGCGCCGGGTGTGTGGGGAAATCGAGACCAACCCGCTCGTCGAACGGCTGTTGACCGACCGCGAGGAACTAGACCGACTCCGCGACCACTACGGCCCGGAGGGGGTCGCGGCCGAACGCGAGCAGTCGCTGGCGTACTTCCTGCCGTACGTCGAGGCGTGGTACGAGGCGGAGGCGGTCCACGGGCCGGACCCCGAGACGGTCGCAAGCGCCGTCCGCGCCGTCACGTTCGTCACGCTCCACCGTCGGGACATCGGCGAGGAACTGTACGAACCCACCCGCGATCTGTTGATCGACGCCGTGGCCCGCGGGCTGACGACGACCGCGAACTGACGACGCCCACAAACTGACGGCGCCCACGGGCTCACGGGCGCCCACGAACTGACGACGCCTGCGGACCCACGATGCCCACAAACTGACGACGCCCCCAGACGACAGCGAGCGACGCCTCTCGCGTTCACTCGTGTGGCTTGACGAGCACCTTCACCGCCTCCCGCTCGGCCATCATCTCGTACCCCTCCGGGACACCGTCCAGGTCGACCGTCTCCGTGAACACCGGCCCGGGGTCGAGCGTCCCGCCGACCACGTCCGCCAGCAGTTCGTCGGCGTACGCCCGGACCGGGGCGACGCCGCCGGAGAGCGAGATGTTGTCGCCGAAGAAGTCGAACAGGTCGACCCCGGCGTCCATCCCGTGGGGGACGCCGACGTAGCCGACCGTCCCGCCCGGGCGACAGATCCCGGTCGCGGTCTCCATCGCGGAGGCGGCGCCGACACACTCCAAGACGTGGTCGACGCCGCCGTTCGTCAGCTCGTGGACCCGTTCGACGGCGTCCGTGTCGCCGGAGCCGTCGACGGTGTCCGTCGCGCCGAACGCCTCTGCCTGCGCCAGCCGGTCGGGGTGGTGGCCGACGGCGACGATCCGGCGTGCCCCGAGTCGGCGCGCGGCGAGGACGCCACACAGCCCGACGGCACCGTCGCCGACGACCGCACAGGCGTCCCCCTGGCCGACACCGGCGTTGACGGCGGCGTGGTGACCCGTCCCCATCACGTCCGTCAGCGGCAGAATCGACCGCAACACGTCTTCGTCGTCGGCGACGCGGTCGGGCACCTTGACGAGCGTCCCGTCGGCGTGTGGCGACCGGACGAACTCACCCTGGGCGCCCCCGTTGTCGCCGCCCCAGCCGCCGCCGTTCACACAGGAGGTGTGGAGCCCCTTCCGACAGAACTCACACTCCCCACAGGAGACGACGAACGGCGCGAACACGCGGTCGCCCGGCTCGACACTCACCACGTCGTCGCCGACCTCCTCCACGATCCCCATCGGCTCGTGGCCGACACGAGAGCCGGCCTCGCGGTCGCTGTCCCCGCGGTAGAACCAGAGGTCCGACCCGCAGACCGCCGTGTGTGTCACCCTGACGATCGCGTCGCCCGGCGACTCGATCTCCGGCCGCGGTACCTCCTCGACACTGATCTCTCCCGGTCCATCGTAGATAGCGGCGCGCACGACTGTGTCGACGGTCGGACACGACTTCAACTCCGTGGTCGCGGTGGGTGACGGTACACCCTCTCCGCGCTACCCGTCGCGTCCGTAGACGGTCGTCTCCGGGTGGAACTCCGCCCACGCGAACCAGAACAGCTGTCCGGTGTCTGTCGCCGGCGCCAGTCGCGTCCCCTCGAAGGGGCCGGAGACGGCCGTGCCGGTCGCGGCACGCCAGACGGAGTCGCCGGCCGCGAGCCGGCCGTCGCCGGTCGCCGAGAAGGACAGCGTGCGGCCGTCGACCGTCCGGCGCCAGCCGTGTAGCGTCGTCCCGTCGGCGCCGGTCGCCACGACGACTGGCGTCCCGGCGACGGTGTCTTCCACGACGCCGCCGGCCGCCCGGACCGCCTCCAACGAGTACGCTCGTGCCGTGCCGTCGGAGGCGATCCCCAGCACCCGTGTCTTGGGGCGGAGTCGGTCGTCGTCGAACTCGTTTTCGCCGAGCCCGATCTGGTCGACGTCGTCGTAGGAGGCGTACGGGTTCCGGGTGTAGTCCCGGACGGCGGCCGAGCCGACGACGGTGCTCGACTCCGGCGGCGGCCGCAACACCTGGGTGTCGGGGTAGCTGCCCCGCCAGTCCGACAGCGTGGTGATCGTCGAGGGGACCAGCTCCAGGGTGTGGCCGGTGCGTGGCCCCTGGATCGCCGTCGCGGCGATCTGGCTCCACCGGCTGTCCGTCACCTCGTCGTACATGACGAGATCGGAGTTCCACAGGAGACCGGAGACGCCGAACGTCGTCTCCTGGCCGTCTACCTCGCGGACCGCGGTGACGCCGCTGCCGCACAGCGGGCAGAACGTGACGAGCAACGGCCCGCCGAAGGTGTCGTTGACCACCTCGTGCCAGTTGAGCACGCGCAACGGGTACGCCCGCGCCTCGCCGTCGCGGACGACACCGACGACCTGGTCGTCCCCCCGGAGTCGTGGCTCGCGCGTCTCCTCCTCGCCGGTCATCCGACTGCGGACCGTCACCGACACGCCCGACCAGTCTGTCCCGAACTCGGGGTCCGTGATCGCCGGGATGGAGTCCACCCCCGCGCCCCGCGCCAGCTGTTCGTCCGGAACGGGGAGGTCGACGCCCGCGACCTGTCTCACGTCACCCGAGACCGCGCGCGGTGTCGCGGTGTCGGTCTCCGTCGCGGTCTCCGTCGCGGCGGCTGTCGCGGTGTCCGTGCGTGTCGCCGTCTCGTCGCCGCCGCGGCCGGCACAGCCGGCGAGCGCGGCGGCGACGACACCGGCGAGGAAGCTGCGGCGGTGCATCGTGTTACCTACTCTCGTCCCGTGGCTTAGTCGCGCCGGGGCTGGGGGCTGTCCGCACACGACACCAGACCGTTGAAGTTCCGGAGCCCACTGGCTGTGAGCGTGAAGCGTCGCGCCTACCTCGCCGCCGTCGGCACCGCGGCGAGCGCCGGGCTCGCGGGCTGTGTCGGTGTCGACGGCCCAGACGCCGACGGCGGACCGGACGACCGCGGGCCGGCGGGAGACGGCAGCACCGCCGGCTCGGACGCCACTCCCACCGGGACGGACCGCGGGCTCGTCCTCCCGACGGTGTCGGCACCCGGCTCGCCGTCGGGAACGGTCGGGCTGTCGCCGCCCGACCGGGCGGTGCTCGTCGACTTCTTCGCCACCTGGTGTGCGCCCTGTAAACCGGAGATGGACAACCTCCGGCGGGTCCGCGAACGGTTCGACGAGACGGCGCTCGCGGTCGTCTCCGTCACCCAGGAGTCGGACGAGGCGGCGATCCGCTCCTTCTGGCGGCGACACGACGGCACCTGGCCCGTCGCCCGCGACCCGGAGCTCGCGGCGACCCAGGCGTACGACGTGACCGGCATCCCGACGGTCGTGGTTCAGACTCCGAGCGGCGAGACCACACTCCGCCACACCGGCCTGGCCGGCACCGACCGGCTCGTCGCCGGCGTGGAGCGTGCCCTCCAGTCGTGATCCCGAATCTCCCGCTCGTGGCGTTCGCCTTCTCCGCCGGCGCCGGTACCTTCTTCGCGCCGTGCGCGTACCCGTTGCTCCCCGGGTACGTCTCCTTCTACCTCGGCGAGACGGCCGGCGAGGGCCGCGCCAACGGCGGCGCTGCCGACGCGAACGCGAGCGGCGGGAACGGGAGCGCTGCCGCCGACTCGAACAGTCGTGCTGCCGACCCGAGCAGTCCCGTCGCCGGCCCGGGCACCGGTCGCGTCGCCGAGAGAACGGCCGACGCTCTCGGCACGGTTCTCCCGGGCGAGACGGCCGCGCGGCTCGTCCGCGCGGCCGTCGTCGGCGTGGTCGTCAGTCTGGGGTTCTTCCTCGTGTACGGGTTGTTGGCAGGGGTGACGGCTGCCGTCGGCTCCCGACTGTTGGGTAGCGTGAGCCTGTTGGAACTCGTCGTCGGGGTCGTCCTGATCGTCGTCGGGACGGCGACGGCGCTGGGGTACGACCTCCCGACGCCGACGGTCAGACTGCCGGAGCGACGCCGGAGCGTCGGCGGCTTCTTCGCGTTCGGCGTGTTGTACGCCGCCGCCGCGGCCGGCTGTACCGCTCCGGTGTTCGTCGGCATCGGCGTCCAGGCGGTCGCGGCCGGGCCGCCGACCGCGCTGGCGGCGTTCGGCGCCTACGCGGCCGGGATGAGCCTGCTGATGGTCGCGGTGACGGTCGCGGCCGCGCTGGGCCGTAACGCCCTGTTGGCTGCCGCCCGCGGCCGGACGAGCCTGATCGAACGCGGGATGGGGGTGCTGTTGGCCGCCGCCGGCGTCGTCCAACTGTACTTCTTCCTGTTCCGGTTCGACGGGCTCTCCGTACTCGGGCTGGCCTGAGGCAGGTGTCCGGAACCGTCCTGTCGTCTCGTCGCCCACTCACTTCCCGTTCTGTCGCTCGCTCACTTCCCGTTCTGTCGCTCGCTACGTCACGCCGCCGTCGTCGACCTCGTACTCCCGGTACGCCTCCGTCTCCGCGAGTTCGCGGAGGTGGTCGGCGACGGCGCGCACGTCCTCGAACCGGGTGTACAGCGGCGACGGACAGACTCTGACGACGTTCGGCGGCCGGAAGTCGACGACGACACCGCGGTCGCGGAGCGCGCGGCTGAGCCGCCGTCCTTCGGGGTGTTCGACGGCGACGTGGCCGCCGCGTGCCGCGGGATCCCGGGGTGTCCCGACGGCGAACGTCTCCGGCAGCGCGTCCACGAGTGCGATCAGGTAGTCCGTCAGCGCCAGCGACTTCTGTCGGACCCGGTCGATCCCCGCCTCGCGGATCGTCTCCGTCGCCCCCTCGATGGGCGCGGCAGACAACACTGGCACCGTCCCGATCTGCCAGGCGCTCGCGTCGTCGGCGGGGTCGAACGTCTGACGCATCTCGAACTGCGTCTGTTTGTCGTTGCCCCACCACCCTGCCAGCGCCGGCGTCGTGCCGTGGTGCCGCTCTGCGACGTACAGCCCGGCGATGGCTCCCGGCCCGGCGTTGAGGTACTTGTAGGAACACCAGACCGCGAAGTCGACGCCGGCGCCGGCGAGGTCGTGTGGCACGACGCCGACGGAGTGAGCCAGGTCGAACCCGACGAGGGCGTCGTGGTCGTGGGCCGCGGCCGTGATCCGGTCGACGTCGAACAGCTGTCCCGAGCGGTAGAGCACGGACGGCAGAAAGACGATTCCAACGTCGTCGTGGGTCGCCAACGCCGTCTCCACGTCGGCGGGGTGGATCGTTCGGTCGTCGCGCGAGCCGACGGTTCGGAGCTTCTCGTCCGGGTCGACCCCGCGCTGGCGGAGCTGTGCCCGGATCGCGTAGTGGTCCGTCGGGAAGTCCAGGTCGTCGACCAGGATCGCCGGCGCGTCGGCGTCCGGCGCCGGCCCGGCGGGCGTCCCCGGGAGCGTGTCCAGGAACGTCCCGACGAGCGTGTGGACGTTCGTCGTCGTGGAGTTGGCGACGATCACCTCGTCGGGATCGGCACCCACCACCGGCGCCAACAGCTCCCCGAGGTGTTCGGCGAAGTGGAACCAGTCCGGCTCCCCCTCCTCCCAGCCGCGAATCCCGAGGTCTCGCCACTCCTCGCGCACCCGGTCGAGGCTCTCGCCGGCCGCCTCCGAGAACGGGCCCAGCGAGTTTCCGTCGACGTACAGCTCCCCGTCCGGCGGGTCGAACCGCTCGCGGAACGACGCCAGTGGGTCCGCGTCGTCCAACGCCGCCGCCACGGCCGGGTCGAACGGATCGGCGTCGCCTGCCGCGTACGCCGGTGAGTCGCCGGACGGCCACTCGACGCCGTGCGCGTCCGTGTCGTCGCCCGCGCCGCCGACCGCGAGCCCGTCGTCGTTGTCGTCTGTCACACCTGTCCGGTCGGGTGCCGGGCGCTTAGTCCCTGTCGGACGAGACGCCGAACCCCGGCAGCCCCCCGTCGTGGTCACTCGTCGCCGTCCCCCCCAGTCGGCTCGAACGCGTCGAGTGACGGCTGTGCCGGACCGCGACACCGGCGGTCCGACTCCGCGTCCGTGTCGTCTGGCTCGTCCCACGCGGCGGCGTCGGACTCGTCCCACGCCGTCCCCCCGCGTTCGGCCCACGCCGTCAGCGTCTGTGGGGTGTCTCCGTCGGCGTAGACGGCCTCCCCGTCCGCGGCGCTGTCGGTGCCCGTCGCCGTCTCCGCCCACTCTTCGAGCGTCGCACCGCCGGCACCGACGACGTCGTGAGCGTCTCCGCCGTCGCCGGCCGCGGTCCCCCCGCCGTTCGACACTCCGGCCGTGTCGCCGTCGTACCCCCCCAACTTCGCCTGGTCGCCGCCGCCGAACGAGAGGTTCGACACCCGGACGCCCAGCTTCCGGACCGGCACCGTCTCGAACTCCGTCAGCAGTTCCAGGGCCACCTCGCGGACGAGATCCGGGTCGTCCACCGGCCCCGACAGCGACTCCGCCCGCGTGTTCACGTCGAACGGCGGCTGGACCGCCTTGATGCCGATGGTGCGGTACGTCGCCCCGCGGGAGCGGGCTCGCTCGCTCACGTCCGCCGCCAACGCCCGCACCTTCTCCCGCTTGGCCGCGGGGTCGTCCGTCGCCTCCGTGAACGCCGACTCCCGAGACAACGACTTCGGCCGCCCGCGTGGGGTCACCTCGCGGTCGTCGCGGCCCCGCGCCCTGTCGTACAGCTCCCGACCACGGTCGCCGAACCGCTCCACGAGCCGGTCGGCGTCCGCACTCGCCAGCTCTCCTGCGGTCTCGATCCCCATCGCCGCGAGCTCGCTGGCCCGCACCGGGCCGACGCCGTGGAGGTCCTCGGCCGGCAACGGGGCCAGGAACGACCGCACCCGCTCGGGCGCCACGACCGTCAGCCCGTCCGGCTTGTCGTGGTCCGACGCCACCTTGGCGACGGCCATGTTCGGCGCCACGCCGACGCTCGCCGGCACGCCCACGCGCCGGCGGATCTCCTGTCTGACGTGTCTGGCGTACCCCGCCGCCAGTCTGCGCTCCGAGTCCACGTCTTCGTCCGTGTGTTCGTTCGTATCCGCGTCTTCGTCCGTGTCTACGTCGCTCCCGTCTCCCTCTGCCACTGCCCCTTCTCCCACGGGTGCCCAACTCGTCGCGTCCGTCGCGTCCAGGTACGCCTCGTCGACGCTCACCTCGCGGACGGTGTCGGCGAGGTCGTGGAGCACTCCCTTGACCCTCTCGGCGACGGACTCGTAGTACTCCATATCGACCGGGCGGTAGTGGCCCGCCTCCGTCGGGTCGGGGGCCTCGGGGTCCGTCCGGTCGGCGTCCGCGACCCGCGGCAGTCTGTCCAACGCCTCCTCGATGGGCTGGGCGGAGTCGACGCCGTACGCCCGGGCCTCGTAGCTGGCCGTCGCCACCGCGCCGTGGCGCTCGCCCGGTTCGTAGCCCATCCCAACGACGACCGGTTCGTCGATCAACTGTGGTTCGCGGAGTCGTTCACAGCTCGCGTAGAAGCAGTCGATGTCGACGTGGACGATCACCCGCTCGCCCGGCCCGTCGTCTACCCCGGGGAGCGTCTCTGTCATTCGCGTGGGCTTCGTGTGGGGCAGACGTGAACCTTCGGCTCCTACGGCGGAAGTGAAACTGGGTATCTGTCTGTGTCGTTCGGGTGGAACCCTCGTGATTCGTCGGACTCTGTGTTTGCACGGTGTGTGCGAACAGGGTGGAAGCCGCGCCCCTTCCATTCCCACCTTGTCGGAAGTCCCAACGAGCGTTCGCTCGCCCGACTGTCGACCGACGACACCTCGTTCGACAGTCGGGGTTCAGTACACACCCGCCTCGCGGGTCGCCCGCACGCCACCGCAGCGAAGCGAGGAGCGCAGCGAGTGAGCGTCCCACAGCCCGGCGGGGCTTTCAGCCTGTTCGTGGTCCTATGCTCGTCCGAGCCAACAACTGATAGCGGGGGTTTCGGGCCGTTCGTAGTCCCGCGACGAGCGGATCGTCACTCGAACGAGACGAACACACCGAACACGACGAATAGCGACCGAAACCCACAGGGTCGTCTCCCGAGAACCCCCCTGCATGATCTCGATAGCGCTGGCGGGCAAGCCCAACGCGGGCAAGTCCACGTTCTACGAGGCGGCGACGGACGCGGAGGTGGACGTGGGCAACTACCCGTTCACGACGATCGACCCGAACAGGGGGGTGGCACACGTCCGGACGGAGTGTCCGTGTCTGGCGCGCGACGAGCGGTGTGGCAGCGACCACTGCAGCGACGGCAAGCGCTACGTCCCGGTGGAGCTGTTGGACGTGGCCGGACTCGTCCCGGGCGCCCACGAGGGACGGGGGCTGGGCAACCAGTTCCTGGACGCGCTGACGGACGCGGACGTGATCCTCCAGGTGGTGGACGCCGCCGGCGAGACGAACGCGGAAGGCGAGCCGGTGGAGGTGGGCGACTACGACCCGGTGGAGGAGGTGGACTTCGTGGAGTCGGAGATGGACCAGTGGCTGGCCGGGATCGTGGACCGCAACTGGGAGTCGGTCGTCCGCAAGGGCCGGTCGCCGGACTTCGACATCGACGAGGCGCTCGTGGACATGCTGACGGGATTCGGCGCGACGGAACACGACGTGACGTACGTCCTCCGGGCGATGGAGTACCCCGCGGACCCGGGGTCGTGGGACGACGACGACCGCGCGGAGCTGGCGCGACGGGTCCGCGAGCGCACGAAGCCCATCGTCGTCGTGGCCAACAAGGCGGACATCGCACCCGAGGACAACGTCGAACGCCTCCGAGAGACGGACAAGCCGGTGGTGCCGACGACCGCCGACGGGGAGCTGGCGCTCCAGCGCGCCGCCGCGGCGGGCGCCATCGACTACGACACGGGCGACGAGGCGTTCGAGGTCCGCGGCGATCTGAGCGACTCACAGGCGGCCGGACTGGAGCGCATCGGCGAGGTGATGACACAGTACGACGGCACGGGCGTGCAGACGGCGCTGAACACGGCCGTCTACGACCTGTTGGATCGAATCACCGTCTACCCCGTCGAGAGCGAGACCCACTGGACGGACGGCCAGGGCCGGATGCTGCCGGACGCACACCTCCTGGCGAGGGGGAGCGGCCCCCAGGATCTGGCGTACGCCGTCCACACGGACATCGGCGAGGGCTACCTCCACGCCGTCGACGCTCGCTCGGATCGCCGGATCGGCGAAGGGCACGAACTGGCGGAGGGGGACGTCGTGAAGGTGGTGTCGACGGCGAACTGAACGGGACGCTGTCCGCCCCGCGTGCGTGACCGACCGATCGACCCCGCCTCTCGACTGCGCGTGTCGTCTCCAGACACCCGGCGGTGGAGATAAGAGTCTCCGAGTAAAGATCTACGCATGGAGACGATCAGTCGGTGGCGTGCTGCGGCGCTGGCGTTCTTCCTCACGATCGGTGCGTCTGGAGCAGTCGCGGTCGCGCCGTTCGTCGGCGGCTTCCTCTCCGCGTTTCTGGCGTCGATCGGGCTGTTCATCCTGATCCCGTTGATCGTGCTCACCCCGGAGCTCGTGCCGTACGTCGACGACGGCAGTGAGCCCGCCCCGCCCAGACGCGAGCCCAGCGGCGATCCGGTTGCGGACCTCCGAGACCGCTACGCCAACGGAGAACTGTCGCGCCAGGAGTTCGAGCGCCGTCTCGACGACCTCCTGGCGACGGAGGGGCTGAGCCTGGACGACATCCGGACCGAGGGCGGCACGCGACGGACGGGCGACACGGGGGGAACCGGCGACGGGACACGCGAGCGACGCCGCGAGCGCGAACGGACCTGACACGGAACGCCGGTCGTGCGACCGGCACCGGATCGAGCCGCGCGAGACACCCACGAGACACTCGTGCACTGCGTTCGGGGAGACTGCCCGGTGTTCGTCCGACACGTTCACCCCGTCCCGTCGTCGGTACTCGGCGGCGCGCGCTGTGGCGTTGGACGACTGACAGCGCGTGTGCCAGAGCACCACGCCGAGTGGGCCCAGTCCGACGTGGGCGACGGCCGGAGCGAGCCCGCCGTCCCCTGCGACGTGCTGGCAGCGGTGATCGACGGTGACGGACCGTCCGCCGACGACACTACGCCGAACTCGGCGGACGTTTCGTGCGCGTCGAACGGTGCGTCGACGAGTCGAACGACCGTGTTGCCTGTGTCGGGCGTGGCTACGGAACACCACTCGGCCGCAGTGTGCCGCTCTCGTGACGCCGAAGTGAGGTGATCGTCTCCGCCCGTGCATCACCACTCACCAGTCGACTCTCGTTCACCAGATCGCCGCCAGTTCGTCGGCCAGCCGCTCCACCTCGGCGGTCGTGTTGAACGCGTGAACGGATACCCGGACACAGTCGGGGTCGGGCAGCGACCGGACGGCGACGCCGTCGTCCCGGAGCCGTTCGACGGTCGCCTCCGGCTCGGGAACGTCGACGGTGACGAGCCCCGTCTCCGGCTCGGCCGGGCTGACGACCCGTTCTGCGGGCAACTGCGAGACGAGGCGGTCGGTCAGCCGGAGCACCTCCTCGTGGACGTGTTCCACGCCGAGCCGGTCGAACAGGGCGACGCTCTCCGCGAGGCCGACGTGGGCGCCGATCGCGGTCGTCCCGCGCTCGAACCGCGCGGCCGTCGGCTTCCGCTCGAACGCGCCGCCGGGGTCCGTCACGCTCCGGTAGCCCAACTGCGCCGGCCGGAGGTCGGCGACGGCGTCGCCGTCGACGTAGAGGAACCCCGACCCCCAGACGCCCAACAGCCACTTGTGACCAGAACCGACGACGGCGTCGGCGCCCCAGGCCGTCACGTCGACGGGGTGCTGGCCGGGCGCCTGCACGGCGTCGACGAGCGTGAACGCGCCGGCCTCCTCGGCGGCCGCGACCAGCTCGGCGACCGGGAGCCGGGTGCCGTAGTTCCACGCCAGCGACGAGAAGACGGCGGCGTCGGCGTCCGCGACGGCCGTCTGCCACGCGTCCGTGTCGATCCGGCCGGCGGTCGTCTCGACACGCCGGATCGTCACGCCCTGTTCGGCCAGCCGTGCCAGCGGTACGTCCGCGGCCGGGTGTTCGAGGTCCGTCGTGACGACGACGGCGTCGTCAGTCCGTTCGAGTCCCAGTGCCGCGAGCACGGCGCTCAGCCCGTCGGAGGTCGACTCCGTCAAGGCGAGTTCGTCGGCCGTCGCGCCGACGAACGGGGCGACACGCTCCCGGATCGCCTCGTAGGCGGCGAAGCCGACGGCGTAGGCGTCCCCGTCGGCCAACACGTCCGTCTTGTGACGACGGGTCCAGCCGTCGACGGCGTCCAGGAGGAACGTCGGTGACGGCCCGGTCGCGCCGGTGTTGAAGTACGCGACCTCGCCGGTGACGGGGATGTCGGCCCGGAGATCCGCGAGGTCCGCGATCCCGGGGTCGACAGGGGTGAACGGCGGTCGGTCGGCGACGGACGCGGGTGGGTCTGGCGGCTCCATGCTCACCGGACCGCCGCGGCCGCGTCGGCGACGATCTCCAGGGCGGCCTTCAGCTCCTCTTCCCCGGTAGCGTACGAGATACGGGCGTGACCGGCGCCGTGCTCCCCGAACGCCTCGCCGGGCACGACCACGACACCACGGTCGATCACCTCGTCGACGAACCCCTCGGGCACCTCCGGCATGGCGTAGAAGGCACCGGCCGGGCGGGGACACGCCAGCCCGGCGTCTTCGAGCCCGTCGACGACGAGATCGCGCCGGCGCTCGAAGGCGGCGTTCATCTCCGCGACCGGCTCCTGTGGCCCGGACAGCGCCGCCTCGGCGGCGTACTGTGCCGGCGCCGACGCACACGCCTGGACGTACTGGTGGACGCGGAGCATCCGTTCCATCCGCTCCGTGCTGCCCGTCACCCAGCCCAGCCGCCAGCCCGTCATCGAGTAGGTCTTCGAGCAGGCGCCGACGACGACGACGTTGTCCGACGACGCGAACTCGTAGGGGCTGTAGTGGGTGCCGTCGAACACCATCTGGGCGTACACCTCGTCGGAGATACACAACACGTCGTGTTCGTCCGCGATCCGGGCGAACGCCCTGATGTCCGCCTCGTCTGCGACCGTCCCCGTCGGGTTCGCCGGGGAGTTCACGACGAACGCGGCCGTGTCGTCCGTGATCCGGTCTTCGACTGCCGCCGGCGACAGGGTGAGATCGTCCCGCAGCGGGACGGGGACGGACTCACCGCCCGCCAGCTTCGTCAGGGCGTCGTAGGAGACGAACCCCGGGTCGGGCATCAGCACCTCGTCGCCCGGGTCGACGTGTGCCTCCATCGCCAGGTGGAGCGCCTCGCTCCCGCCCGCGGTGGCGATCACGTCCTCGGGGTCGACGGTGAACCCCTCGTCGCGCTTGTGTTTCTCGACGATGGCCTCGCGGAGTTCCAGTGTGCCCTTGTTCGAGGTGTAGCCGTCGGCAGCGCCCGACTCGATCGCGTCGACGGCCGCCTGCCGCGCGTGCTCCGGGGTCGGGAAGTCCGGCTGGCCCAGTCCCAGGTTGATGGCGTCCTCGCCGGCGGCCTCGAACACCTCGCGGATACCGCTGATGGAGATCTGCTCGACGCTGTCGGAGAACTCTGGCATACTGTCGTTCGCGGCGCGAGCGGTGAAATGTCTTTGCCACGGCGAGAACGGCGAGAGGTGGCCGCTCGGGGCGGCCGGCGAGGTGATCGTTCGGTGAACGAGCACGGGCTCTCACGGAATCTATCGGACTGTGCCCGTCGTGTAGTGGGTGCGTATGTCCAAGCCGGTGTCACCGGACGACGAGCTGGTACCGGAGTGGTTCGACCGAGACAGTACCGATCTCGTCTCGACTGATCCACTCCGGGTCGCTGTCCCCGTCTCGCTCGACGGTACCCGTCGTGTCCCCGTGTTCGGCCCCGACCCGACACTCGTCGGGGAGTACGGGGCGTAGCCTCTCCTGTATGCTATCTGTCAGAAACGCAGTTCTGCGAGCACTCACGTGGAGTTGGCCCCACCGAACTGTCGTGTCCCCGGACCCCGAGCAGACGAGAGACGGACTGCCCGAAGTCGACCCGTGCGAGATCGCGCGCAACCCGCCGGAGGGTTGGCCGGAGTCGGAGTCCCCGCCTGACGAACGAATCGACGTGGTGTTGCTGGGCACGCACCACATGGACGAACCCGGGTTGGACGAGGCCGACCCGGCCGTTCCAGACCCACTGGCGCCGGACCAGCAGGCGCAGCTCTCGACGCTGGCAGACCGTCTGGAACCACTTCGGCCGGACACCGTCGCGGTCGAACGCCCACACGACCGGGAGTCGGCAGTGAACGACCTGTACGCTACCTACCGTGACGGACAGGCGTACGACGAGGAGGTCCGAGTGACGCCCCCCGACCCCGGACGGGACGAACCGGACACGGAGTGCCGGAGTGAGGTGGTGCAGATCGCGTTCCGGCTGGCGGATCGACTCGGGCACGACCGGGTCCGGGCCGTCGACGAGTTCCCAGACGTGCCGGAGACGGACCCGTTCGACGACCGGGAGATCGACACTTCCAGAAAGACCCCCCCGACGTGGCCCGAGCCCGAGGAGATGGAGCAGAAGAGGACAGCACAACTCGAGAGGAAGACGGTCGTCGAGGCGCTCCGGTACCAGAACGACGAGGAACGTCTGTCCCAGAACCACCGTGAGATGTTCGACCGCGGTCTCCGTGCGGCGGACGAGCAGTTCGGAAGCCCGGTGAATCTAACGTTCTGGTACGACAGGAACCTGCGGATGGCACACCACCTCTGGCGGGTCGCCGACGGCGCCGGCGACCGACTGTTGTTCGTCGTCGGCTCGGGTCACGTCCGGGTGCTCAGACACCTCCTGACGGAGTCGCCTGCCCTCCACCCGGTGAGTCCGTTGCCCGTTCTCCGCGTGGAGTAACGGGAGACCAGTCTCTCCAGGCGTCTCGGCGACCCCGACTGTGTCACCTCCGCCGACTGACCCGGAACGCACTGTACCGGCGTCGCAGCTTCTCCTCGGACGGGCACCGGAGCCGACCAGTCGGGCGCGTGGGGCGACGTCCGTGTTCTGCTACGTCCGCGACGACCCGTTAGCCGCCGTCGACGGCCCGACCGACCGGCTCGCGGAGGTCGGCGACGGCCCAGACGGCTCTCGGGCGACGGCGTTCGTCGACGGCGACGACTGGCGAGTCGGCGAGCTACACCGGCTCGCGGTCGGTCTCACAGTCCAGACCGAGAGAGTTGCCGATGGGGAGCCTCGGAACTGAACATCGGAGCCGAGAACAGTCGGTACATGGATTCGACGAACGGACGGGTGCAGCCCGACGAACAGGATCGATCGGACAGTGACTCGTTGCTCGCGCGGGTGTGGCGTACCTCGGAGGGACGACCGCGGGCGATCTGGCGGATACTCGTTCCGGTCGCCGTGTTCGCGTCTCTCGGGATCGGACTGGGTCGGCTGATCGAGGCGGTCGGCCCGGATACGGTGTTGGTGACGGAGACGAACCTCGCGTTGCTCGCTGGCACGGTCGGAGCCGTGATCACCGAGTGTCGACTCGCCGACCGGTCACTCGCGGACCTCGGACTCGAACCCAGTGGTGCGTGGGTCCGGGATCTCCTCGTCGGGATCGTGTTCGGCGTGGTGTTCCAACTGGCTGTGACCGCCGCTTGGCTGGCGGTCGGTGACCTCAGCTTCACCGCGACGTTGCAACCCGGCATCGGGACCGGTGTCGTCTCACTCACCGCCCTGGTGATCGCGGTCGTCGTGAAGTTCGCCGTCGTGGGGCTGTGGGAAGAGTACGTGTTCCGGAGTCTGTCGATCCGCAACGTCGCTCAAGGGCTCGCGGGACGTGGTGTGTCTCGCCGAACCGCGGTCGGTGCGTCCCTGCTGGGAGTCGGTGCCGTGTTCGGAGTGATTCACGCGTTCGGTGCTGCAGTTGCGTTCACCAATCCGGTGTTCGGTGCGGTGCAAGCGTTCGCGTCTGTCTCGTACTTCGTGTTGGCGTACGTGGTGACCGGACGACTCGGGCTCTCTGTGGGTATCCACTTCGTCAGCAACGCTTGGGTGCGGATCGTCGTCGGGGAGCCTGGCACCGGTTACCCGAAACTCGTCGCCGCCGAACGGGTTGCCCCGGGGCTGGGAGAGACGAGTGTCTTTCTCCTGCCAACAGTGCTCTTGATGGGGCTGATCCTCGCGTGGGGTCGGTACACCGACGGAGACGTGGCCTCGGTGTCCGAGCAGTTCGTCGGTCCCTGACGCGCGACGCTGGTCAGTTGTCGCCGACGGAGACGTCGGTCGTCGTCGAGGCGTCGACGAGCAGCTTGGCCCGGCCGGTCGGCACTACCCTCGTGTCACTGCGAAGCTTCGCGCACAGTCGCGCGGTGTCGTCGAGCGCCTGGCTGGTGTGTCCGTGGCCGGTCGCTCCTTCGAGGTCTCTCAAGGGTCGTCGTCGCTCGTCGGTGGTTCGGATACGCGCACCTCCTAGTCGGGTCTCACGGGTCGAAAGGCCGGTGGCTCGTCGCACACGTACGCCGACTCGGGTGTCCGAGCGCGCCACTGGAGACGCGATCTCGGGTCGATTCGGGTCGGCTCGGGTAGGCCGCTCGGCTCGATCACACCCCGAACAAGCGGGTCGAATCGACTCGTTTCACACTCGACTGTCGCTGTGTCGTAATCAGGGAGATCGGTGAGAACCAGTCGTGTGACCCCGTGGGGTGGTGTGTACTACGCCCGGGTGATAGTTAGCTTCATCCCGTGTTCAATCCAGTAGCACACTCGGTCAGGGTGGTGTGAGTTCTTCAATCTGCTCGGCCGAGGGAGTTGTTCGGTTCGGCGGTGTTGACCGACGTCGCCGATCACTCGTCTCCCACGACACCATCCTCCCAGCCCTCGCTATGGATTCGCTCCTCCGGTGCACCCAACTCGGCGAGTCGGTGTTTCGTCTGGACGACCATCGGTGGGACACCACAGACGTAGAAGTCTCGATCGTCGAAGTCGTCGAACAACGATTCGAGGTGATCTTGAACGTAGCCGGCGTGGCCGGTCCACTCCCAGTTGGGATCTGAGAGCACGAACGTGACGTCCAGTTCGGGATTGTTCGCGGCGAGTTCGTTGAGCGTCTCGCGGTGGATGATCGTCTCCTCTCGCTTCTCACCGAGTACCACGTGTGCGTGGCCGGATCCATCTCGGAGATACTGTCGGACCATCGCCATCATCGGCGTCAGTCCAGTGCCAGAGGCGAGAAACGCGACGTCACGGTCAGTGTCGGCCAGCGTCAGGCTGCCGTCGATCGGGCCGACCGTCACCGTGTCACCAGGGCGTTTCTGGTGCATGTACGACGACGCCAACCCGTCGTCGTATCGTTTGATCGTGAGCGACAGCTCGTCCGAGCCAGGGAGATTCGTCGGCGTGTACGGCCGAACGACCTCCTCGCCGCCCGACTCGAACCGAATTGTCGTGTGCTGGCCGGGCTCGTAGTCGAACTCGTGGCCAGGCACCTGTAGCCGAAATGCCGAGACCTGTGGTGTGATCCGATATGCGTCGACGACTGTTGCTTCGTGTGTCATTCGTGTGCTCCAACCTCAGTTCGTTCGAACTGCGTGATACACCGTCGACAGTCCTCGGACGACTACCGAAACCGCGGCGTGACCATCGATGTGGGCGTCTGGCACGAGCGTCCCGGCGTACTCTACACCCAGTTCGTCTAGCTTCTCGCGAACCTTCCGTGAGTACGGGGTAGTCCTGCCGATTGTACGGTCGAACTCGTGACGTACGTCTCCTTTCGTTCTACTTCTTAATAAATTCTTATCTAAGTATTATCTCTGATAATCGGACTGTGCTGCTACTATCGTATGCATTCACTCCAATAAAAGGACAGGAAAACCCGACGAGAACGGGGTCCCGGCTCGTCGAGGTACTCGATCACCCTGCCGACCGTCTCCGTGTAGGTTCGTCCCTCGCCGTCGTTCAGTGCCGTCAGAACTGTCCGTAGTCCACTACGTCGACTACCACGTCTCTGGCTCGCTCGCCGTTGGCTGTCAGCTCACGTTCGGCAACAGGCTCGAGAAGGGTCACACAGTCTCCGAGCGCCGTGTCCGGTTCCTGCACGATGGTTTCGGACCCGTCAGGGGTGGGTGTCGACGCGGCGACAACGCTCGCCGACGGCCGTTCCTCGAACGTGACGAGGACGGCGAGAACGGAATCCCGACTACCGCGAACGACCGCGTCACCGGCGTCCACGCTTCAGTCCGCGGTGACGTGGCCGTCCGCGGTCTCGCTGGGCTGGTCCGGCTCGGTCGTGGCGACGCGGTAGAGCCCCCAGACCAGGAGCACGACCAGTGCGGCGATCACGAGCCCAGTCCTGATCGTCGGGTCGACCGCGGGAGTCGCCACCACTTCGCCCGCGTCGTTCGTCACCGGCGCGGCCCCGTAGGGCTCGCCGGCGACGATCTCCACGACGCCCGAGACGACGATCCCGATCGTCGCCAGCGCGCCGCTCACGCCCAGTGCGATTCGGTCGACGGTGTCGTACTGTGTCATGATCTGTCACCTCCTAGCCGAGCAGGTACCTCAGACGCGGTCGTCGCTGGACGAACGCCGTCCGCTCCAGGATCGCGTCCAGACCGTAGTGCCGGCCGGCCGCGAACACGATCGTCGTGACGAACAGGAGCAGCCCCATCAGATCGGCGTTCACCAGGCCGTGGCCGAAGCCGGCGTTGCCGACCCAGAACAGGGTCATGAAGAAGACCCCGAAGAAGGCCGCCAGCCGGACGAGCGCCCCGACCATCAGCCCGAGACCGATGGCAGTCTCGCCCAGCGGGACCCCCGCCTGGATCAGCGGGGCCAGGTTCTCACCCATCCACACCGGAATCGGACCGAGTGCCGTGCCCGTCATCCCCCGCAGGTACATCGGCCCGTAGGAGAACGCCAGGCCGTCCTCGATCAGCTTCGTCACCCCGGCGTGGAAGAACCACCACCCCGTCACCAGCCGGAGAAACGCGATCCAGTAGCTCTGGAGCTCACCGCCCGACGTGAACTCGAACGTCCCCGAGAGCCGAGTCGCCGATTGTGTGGACATCTGCTGTCACCTCACGGTTCTACGTCTCGCCGGCAGGGTAGTATAACGAGAAGCCGTTTCCCAACGGCTGGTTCGCGCTCCCAGCCGCCGGGAGTCGGCCGGGATAGAAGCAACTGTTGCCGGCTTCGGAGGGGACGGTAGAGACGGCCTGTGGCAGAGAGAACGGGCGGGCGAGAGGCGAACGGCTCCGCCGCCGACCCGGCGGGCAGATTCAAGCCCCCGGGCGACGCCACTCCGGACGTGACCGATGACGACGGGCCGACGGTGTCGTACAGGCCGGTGAGCGTGGTGGCGGTACTCGCGGAGATGAAAGACACCGCGGAGCTGTTGATCGACCTGTCGTACTCGGCCGTCGTGTTCGAGGACCGCGAGCTCGCGGAGGAGGCGCTGGCGTTGGAAGAGGAGATGGACCTCCTCCAGCTCCAGGCCCGGATGAGCCTGGTGATGGCCGGACGGAGTCCGGAGGAGGCAGAACGGCTAGCGCCCGTGTTCGGTGTCGTCGACGCCGCAGAGAAGGTGAGTGACGCCGCCGGCGACGTGGCCGGGGTCGTGCTCGGCGAGATCGGGCTGCCGGCGGCGTTCGCGGACGCGCTGCCGGAGGCGGTCGAGCCGTTGGCCCGCGTGCCCGTCGCGGCCGGCGCCGACTACGTCGACCGGTCCCTGGGCGAACTCGGCCTGGAGACGGAGACGGGCGTCCGGGTGTTCACCGTCCGCCGGGCGGACGACTGGCTGTTACACCCCGACCGTGACACGGTCGTCCGGGCCGACGACGTGTTGCTGTGTCGCGGACCGGCCGACGGGCTCGCCGGCGTGTACGAGACCGCGACCGGGGAGCCGCTGGCGGACGACGACGCGGCGATGGGCGCCGACGGTGACCCCGCGACGGCGGTCGCCGACGTCCCGGACCTGGAGCGGGCCGTCGAGACGGTCGTGACGATGAAAGACGCCAGCGAACTCGCGGTCGACCTGGCGTACGGCAGCGTCCTGTTCGACAGCCCGGCCCTGGCCCGCGAGGTGCGAGAACTGGAGGTGGAGGTGGACGCACTCCAGTCCCGGTTCGAAGCGTGGGTGCTGCGGGCGGCCACGGACGTGGCCGACCCGGTGCGGCTGCGCGGGCTCCTCCGGATCGGCGCGAGCACGGAGGCGATCAGCGACGCCGCCCTGGAGATCAGCGAAGGGGTCCTCCGCGGGCTCGGCAGCCACCCGGTCGTGGAGAAGGTGGTCGAGGAGTCCGACGAGGTACTCGTGCGGGAGACGGTCGCCCCCGGGTCGAAACTGGACGGGACGACCGTCGGCGACGCCGCGATCGAGACACAGACCGGGATGCGGGTCGTCGCGGTGCGGCGAGCAGACGCGAACAGCGACCGGCGGTACGTCCTGTCGCCGCCGCCGGGGACGACGCTGTCGGCCGGGGACGTGGTGATCGCCAAGGGGACCCGAGCGGGCGCCACGCGGCTGGCCGACTGGACGGCATGACCGGTGACTGGTCCGTCGGCGGCACGGTCCGACGCCTCCTCCCGGTGTTGTTGGCGCTGACGACGCTGGAGCTCCTGGGTGGGCTGGCGCTGGGTTCGTTCGAGGCGACGTTGTTGCGCTACCCCACGCTGCTCGTGCTCGTGCCCGTCACCATCGGGACGGCGGGCAACCTCGGGAGCGTGCTCGCGGCACGGCTGTCGACGGCGTTCCACCTCGGGACGCTCCGGTTCGCGCCGACGGACGACCGACTGGTCGGCAACGCCGCCGCCACGCTCGGGCTCGCGGTGACCGTGTTCCCGGTCGTCGGCGCCGGCGGCTGGGCGGTCGTCAGTCTCACGGGCGCACCCAGACTCTCCGTCACCACCGTCGTCGCCGTCGCGGCCACGAGCGGCGTCGCCCTGGGCGTCGCCGCGACCGTCGTCGCCGTCCTGGCGACGTACGTCGCCTACCGGCTCGGGTTGGACCCCGACGAGTTCGTCGTCCCCGTCGTGACGAACGTCTGTGACGTGCTCGGCGTGGTCGTGTTGTTCCTGGCGGTCGCGCTGCTCGTGTGAACGGCTGTCGAGCGGCCGACAGCGTGTGTGTCGGGGCAACTGTGCCGCGGCGACAGACACTTGCCGGCGGCGGCTGGGTTCCAACCGTGACCGTACGCAGCGTCGCCGTGGAGGGGTACCGGAACGCACTCCCGACGGTGGGCGCCAGCGCGCTCGGCGGACTGGTCGCGGGCGCGATTCTCTCGGGGATGCAGGCGGAGTTGGCGGCCGTGCCGGGGCTCCTCGTCGTCGTGCCGGCGTTTCTGGCCATCCGTGGTAGCGTCTACGGCTCACTGGGCTCCCGGCTGTCCACCGGGCTCCACCAGGGGCTCGTGGGACCGACGCTGGACGGCGACGGCCGTGGACGGCTCTGGCGTGTCGTCGTCGGGTCGCTGTCCGTCGGCGTGCTCTCCAGTCTGTTCGCGGCCGGGGTGGCAGCGCTCCTGTTGCCCACGCTCGGACGCCCGGCGGCGTCGCCGGCGGTGTTCGCCGGAGTGGCGCTCGTCGCTGCGCTCCTCGCCGGCGCCGTCCTCTCTGCCGTCGTCGTCGCCGTCGTGTTCTTGGGGTTCCGGCGGGGCGTCGACCCGGACGACCTCGTCGGCCCGGCCGTCACCACCGCCGGCGACCTGTTCGGCCTGGCGTCGCTCGTCGTCGCCGTGCGGGTGGTGGGCTGGCTCGCCGACCTACTCTGATCGCCACACCGACGGCGCGACGAGTCGAACGCGGTCCGGCACCGCTACCCCTTCTAAGTCCCTTTGACACATATTATGGATAGGCTCCGTATTGACACCTTCCCCCGAACAGCTAAGTACTGGCTGATGTTCACAGTTTCTCGTGATGGATTGGACAGACGCGTGCCGTGTGAGACAGGATCCAAACGAAACTACACCGATTTCCGAAAAGAGTGAACGCGGGGGTGATCCGTGGTGACGCCCGAATGGGTACTCCTCCAGTCGGACGTGACCGCGGTGACGGACGCGGCCAGCGCGGTGTGGGTGTTGGTCGTGTCGTTCCTGATCTTCTTCATGCAGCCCGGGTTCGCCCTGTTGGAGGCCGGCCAGGTGCGCGCGAAGAACGCCGGCAACGTCGTGATGAAGAACATGACCGACTGGTCGCTCGGGGTTCTGGTGTACTACGTCGCGGGCGCCGGGGTCGCGGCCGTCGCCGGCTTCGTCACGACGCCGGGCGCGGAGTACACGCTCGCGGGGGCGTTCACTTACATCACGACGCCGACGGCCTGGATCGGCTGGCTGTTCGGCGCCGTGTTCGCCATGACCGCCGCCACCATCGTCTCCGGCGCGGTCGCCGAGCGGATGAGCTACGCCGCCTACGTGTTCTACGTGGTCGCGCTCGTTGCCGTGATCTACCCCGTCGCACAGGGGTTCGCCTGGGGCGGTAACGGCCTGTTGTCGTCGTCCGGCTACCTCGGCCAGGCCATCGGTGCCGGCTACAAGGACTTCGCTGGCGCGACCGTCGTCCACGCGCTCGGCGGCATCGCCGGGCTGACAGCCGCGTACATGGTCGGGCCGCGCAACGGTCGGTTCGACAGCGAGGGGAACCCGCGGCCGATCCCCGGCCACTCGTTGTTGTTCGCCGTGATCGGGACGCTGTTCCTGGCGTTCGGGTGGTACGCGTTCAACGTCGGCACACAGGGGCTGTTCCTCTCTGACGGCAGCTTCGCCGGCGCGGAGCTCGGTCGGGTCGCGCTCAACACGACGCTGGCGATGGGCGCCGGGATGGTGGCGTCCACGCTCGTCACGACGTACTGGGAGGGGAAGCCCGATCCGTTGTTCGCCGCCAACGGCCTGTTGGCCGGACTCGTGGCGATCACCGGCGCGTGTGCCCACGTCACCTGGGTCGGCGGAATCGCCCTGGGCGTGCTCGGCGGCGCACAGACGCCCATCGTCTACCGCTGGGTCGTCGACTCGCTGGGAATCGACGACGTGTGTGGCGTGTTCGCCGTCCACGGCTCTGCCGGCTTCCTCGGGACGATGCTGATCCCGTTCTTCGACGTGGCGGGCTTCTCCGTGTCGCAGCTCGTCATGCAGATCGTCGGCGTCGCCGTCATCGGCACGTGGACCGTGCTGACGTCGATGGTCGTCCTGCTCGTCGCGGACGAACTGTTCGGGCTCCGGGTGTCCGACGAGGACGAACTCACCGGGCTCGACCGCGTGGAACACGGCATCGCCGCCTACCCCGAGTTCGGTGAGTCCGAATCCGGCGCCGTCACCGCAGACGGCGGCGTCACGACCACCGACGAGGAGGTGGCGACGGACGGCGGCGTCACGTCCGGCGAGAGCGCGGACGCGAACCCGACGGCGCCGGACGACGGCGCGGTCGACGGGGGTGACGGGGCGTGAGCGAGTCACCCGACGAGGAGACGGACGCGGAGCTCCAGATGGTCGTCGCGGTGATCCGCCCGGAGAAGCTCGGGGCGGTCAAGACTGCGCTCGCGGAGGTCGGGGCGCCGTCGCTCACGGTCGCCGACGTCGCCGGCCGCGGGTCACAGCCGGAGAAGGTCGGCCAGTGGCGCGGCGAGGAGTACACCGTCGACCTCCACCAGAAGACCCGGATCGAGTGTATCGTCGCGGATATTCCCGCGAGCGACGTGGTCTCGGCCATCGCCGACGCCGCCAACACGGGCGAGCCCGGCGACGGGAAGATCTTCGTCTTACCCGTCGCGGACGCCCACCAGATCCGGACGGGCGCCACCGGGACGGACGCGGTGTAGACGCCGCCCGGACCCGGCCCGACCGGATCACCCTTCTGCTCGACTGCTCGACAGTCGCCGACCGACCACCGAGCGGTTCAAGTGTTCTTGTCCGAAGTTCACCACGTTGGAGCGATGCACGGGACACACGGTGGGGTGAGACGCCGGTGACGGCGGCGGCGACGGCGGCGGTGGCAGTGGCGTACGCGGCCGACGCCGTGGTCGGCGAGTTCCCCGGTCGGGTCCACCCGGTCGCGGCGTTCGGACGCGCGGTCGCGCCGCTGGACCGAGAGTGGACGCGACCGGGGGTCGTCGGGGCCGCGGCCACAGTGGCGTTGCCGCTCGTCGCCGCCGGCGTCTGTTGGGCGGTCGTCGCCGGTCCCGCGCGGCTCGGCGACGCGACGCTCGCGCAGGCGGCGACCGCGGTCGCGGCCGGGACGGTACTGTTCTCGACGACGAGTCTCCGGATGCTGTTGGCCGTCGCCGGCGACGTGATCGACGCGACGGAGACGGACCTCGCGGTCGCCCGCGAGCGAGTGCGGGCGCTCGTCGGTCGGGAGACGGACGGACTGGACGCGGCCGACCTCCGGAGCGCGGCCGTCGAGAGCGCCGCCGAGAACCTCGCGGACGGGCTCGTCGCGCCGCTGTCGGCGTTCGCCGTCGGCGCGCAGGTCTCACTCGCCGTCGGCGCCGCCGCCGCGGGCTGGGTGAAGGCGGTGAACACGATGGACTCGATGCTGGGGTACCGTTCGAAGCCGGTCGGGCGGGCCAGCGCCCGGCTGGACGACGCCGTCGTCTGGCTGCCGGCGCGCGCGACGGCGGCGTTGCTGGCGGTCGCCGGCCGCGCTCCGGGGTCGTTGGCGCGGGCACGACGGTGGGCCGACGAGCCGGCCTCGCCCAACTCCGGGTGGCCGATGGCGACGCTGGCGACCGTGCTCGGAGTGCGGCTCCGGAAGCCCGGGGCGTACGACCTCGTGGCCGGGCCGGCGCTGCCGACGGTGACGGCAGCGCGCCGGGGGGTCAGGGTCGTCGCCGTCGCCGGCGGACTGGTCGGCCTGCTCGTGGGGGTGGTCGTGTGGCCCTGACGGCCGTCCGCGGCGCGGTGGGGTTCCTCTCCCGACTGCCGGTCGGGCAGTCGGAGGTCGCCTGGCGGGCGTTCGGCGACCGTCCGGTCGCGTTCCCGTTGGCCGGGTGGCTGTTGGGGGGGCTCCTGGCGACGGTGACGCTCCTCCCCGGACCGGACGCGACCGTCGCGACCGTCTTCGTCGTGGCGACGTACCTCCTCACTGGCCCGACGCACGCCGACGGCGTCGCGGACCTGGGTGACGCCGCGGCGGTCCACGGCGACCCGGAGCGACGACGGTCGGTGATGCGGGACAGCGACCTGGGTGCCGGCGGGGCGTTGGCGCTGACGGTCGTCGTCGGCGGGCTGTTCGCGGCCGGGCTGTCGCTGGGGTCGCTGCCGGTCCGGACGGCCGTCGCGGTGGTCGTCGCGAGCGAGGTGGCCGCCAAGACCGCGATGGCGACGCTCGTCTGTCTCGGGACGGCCACCCACGAGGGGCTGGCGTCGGCGTTGACGGCGACGACGGACGCCCGCGACCTCGGACCGGTCGTGGTCGCGGCCGCGCCGGCGACGGCCCTGTCGTGGACCGCGCCGGCGGCGACGCTGGTCGCCGTCCCCACGGGGGCGGTCGTCGCCGGCGCGCTGCTGTGGTGGGCCCGGCGCACGCTCGACGGCGTGAGCGGCGACGTGTTCGGGGCCGCGAACGAACTGACGCGGCTCGTTGCGATCCACGCGGGGGTGGTGGCGTGGACGCTGTCGTGATGTGTGGCGGGCGCGGCACTCGCTTGGCGACGGCGACGGAGAAGCCACTCGTCGCCGTCGGGGACCGACCGATGGTCGATCGCGTGGTCGAGGCGCTCGTCGCCGCGGCCGGCGTCGACCGCGTCGTCGCCGCCGTGTCGCCGCACACGCCGGCGACGCGGGCACACCTCCGCGAGCGCGAGGCAGCCTCGACCGTCGTCGAGACGGCCGGCGAGGGGTACGTCGCGGACCTGGACGACGCGCTCGCGGCGGTCTCGCGGCCGGCGCTGACGGTCGCGGCCGACCTGCCGTTGCTCGACGGCGAGGCCGTCGAGACGGTCGTGACGGCCTACGAGCGTGTCGCGTCCGAGGCCGACGGCACTGCTCCCTCACTGTCCGTCTGTGTCCCTGCGGACCGCGTCCGGGCGCTGGGAGCGACTCTGGACACGACGTTCGCGCCCGACGGACGCTCGCTCGCGCCGACGGGGGTGAACGTCGTCGGCGAGCCGGACGGCTCGGACCGGCGACTCGTCCGTGCGGACGACCGGCTGGCGGTGAACGTCAACCGCTCGCGGGACCGGCGCGTCGCGGCGCGACTGCTCGCGGAACGACAGCGAGGTGCAGAGACGTGATCCACGACACGACGACGGAACACGGCACGACGACGGAGGGTGCACCGTGAGACGAGACGCCGCGGGCCGTCTCGATAGGGAACCACACGGCTCGACGGACGACCCGGAACTGCTGGACTTCTCGGCGAACACGAACCCGGCGGTGCCGCCCGGGACGGAGGCGGCGTACCGCGCGGCGTTCGACGACGCACGGAGCTACCCGGCGGAGCCGCCGGCCGACTACCGCGAGGCGGCGGCGTCGGCGGTCGACTGTGACCCCGGGGCAGTGGTCCCGACGCCCGGTGGGCTGGCGGCGATCAGACGGACCGTCGCGCTGGCGGTCGAGCCCGGCGACAGCGTGCTCGTTCCGGCGCCGAGCTTCGGCGAGTACGCCCGCGAGGTGCGGCTCCAGGGCGGCGAACCGGTGTTCCACCCGGCGGAGACCGTCACCGACGCGGACCCGTCCGACCACGCGCTCGCAGTGGTGTGCACGCCGAACAACCCCACCGGCACGGGCTACGAACTGACGGAACTGGAGGCGTTCGCCCGTCGGTGTCGCGCCGCCGACACGCCGTTGCTGGCAGACGAGGCGTTCCTGGGGTTCCGCGACCGGCCGTCGCTCTCGGGGACGGACGGCGTGGTGGTCGCGCGGGCGCTGACGAAGCTGTACGGCCTCCCCGGGATTCGTGCGGGCTACGCGGTCGCGACGGGGGAACTGGGCGAGGCGCTGCGCGGGAGCCGACGGACCTGGAACCTCGGGACGCCGGCGCTGGCGGTCGGCACTCACTGTCTCCGGCAACGGGAGTTCGTCCGGGAGACGCGCGACCGGGTGGTCGACGAGCGTGCGCGGCTCGCGGCGGCGTTGTCGGAGTGGTTCGACGTGGTCGACTCTCGGGCACCGTTCCTGACGTTCGACGTGGGCGAGCAGTCCGTCGCCGACTTCGTCGCGGCGACCCGCGAGCGGGGCGTCGCCGTCCGGGACGCGACGACGTTCCGCCGGCTGGACAGCCACGTCAGAGTCGCGGTCCGGCGCCCGGCCGAGAACGACCGGTTGTTGGAGGTGGTGCGTGCCGTTCGAGAGTGAGGTGCGGGAGGAGGTGTTCCGCCTCCGGCGACCGGACACGCGGTGGCTGTCGACCGGCTTCGGCGGCGGCTACCGCGACGCGCCGGCGGCGTACAACGTCACCGTCCCGACCGGGTTCGACCGGACGGACCTCCGGGCGTACCTCCGGGAGCGACGGCGACGCGTGGGGTTCGACGCGGACGGCCCCGGGCTCCTCACCGGCGTGGCGATGCGGCACGTCCGCGGGGCGCGACACGGCCCGGTCGCCGCGTACGCGACGGCCGGCGTGTCGAACCCCGCGGTGCTGGCAGTCGACGACGAACGAGCGGACGACGCGCCGACTCGGTCGACGCCGGACGACGACCCGGGGACGACGACCTCGTCACCGACGTCGGACGACAGCACGACGACCGACGATCACCCTCGCCACGACGGGACGGTGAACGTCGTCGTGGCGACGACCCGGGCGTTGGACGACGGGGTGCTGGCGGAGCTGCTGACGACGGTCGTGGAGGCGAAAACGGCGACGCTGCTTGCCCGGACGGGGTTCACGGGGACGACGACGGACGCGGTGATCGTCGGCACCGCGACGGACGGAGAGCCGGCGTCGTTCGCGGGCGCGGCGACGACGGTCGGCGCCGCCGCCAGGGCGTGTGTCCGTCGGGCCGTGACGGCGACCGTGTCGGCCCGCTACGCGGACGCGAGCCCGCCGACCGCCGTTGCCGACGCCGACTACGGTGTCGTCACGGACGAGCGCGCAACCGCGTTCGACCCGCGCAGCGACGACGCCTGGAGCGACACCGATCACACAGTATAACAGACGACACACACGACACCGACGACACAACATGACAGACGACACACACGACGAGACGGCGACGGAGTCGAACGGAGCGACGAACGAGACGGCAGACGGAGAGCAGGACGCAGACGCGCCGTCGGGGCCAGTCGAGCCACAGCCGATCACCCCGGCCGCCCCGGAGGCGTTCGGGCGCGTCCAGGTGTGGTGGGGTGGTGGCAAGGGGAAGACGACGGCCGCGATGGGGATGGGGATGCGGGCGGCCGGTCACGGCTACCGCGTCCACCTCCTCCAGTTCATGAAAGGCGGGGCCGCGAGCGTCGAGGACGTGCGCGGCGAGTACAACGCCATCGCGGCGTTGTCGGGGTTCAGCTACGAGAACTCCGGTCACTACGGCTGGCACGGCTCGCTGGACGGCACCGACGAGGACGCCCACGAGGCCCGCGCCGCGGCGGGACTGGAGCGCACTCGTGAACTGCTCGACGCCGCCGCCGACGGCGACCCGACGACCCAGGTCGCGCTCGACGCCCCGCCGGAGGCGGGCGTCCACCTCCTGATCCTCGACGAGATCCTGTACGCCGCCAACCGGGGGCTGATCGACCCCGACGACGTGGTCGAGTTGATCGAACGAGCCCCCGAACAGCTGGAGCTCGTGTTGACCGGCGGCCACGAGGAGCCGACGTACGCGACGAGCGAGGCGGATCTCGTCACGCACGTCGAGAAACGACGCCACCACTTCGACGAGGGTGGCCGCGCCCGGAAGGGGACGGAGTTCTGACGTGACCCGCAGGGGGTCGTCGAGCGTCGACGACGGCCTCGCGGAGCCACGGGACGGCGACACGGCGGACACGGCGTTGGTCGTGGTCGCGGGCACGACGGCGACCGGCGAGATCGAGGGGATCAGCGCCGCCGGCGGCGACCCCGCGGCGGCGGTCCACACTCCGGTCGCCGACACGGAGATTCTGACTCGCGGGCGCGTCCGGTCGGCGGCGACGCTCCCGGTCGGCCCGAACGGCTGTCCGACGCCGGCGGTGTTGTCGCGAGCGGTCGTGGAGACGCTGGGACTGGAAACGCTCGTGGTCGACGCCGGGCTCGCCGCGTCGCCGGCGACCCAGACCAGACGTGTCGCCGACCGCTCGGGAGCAGACATCCGCGAAGCCGTAGCGGTGCCGGACGCGGCCGGAACCTACGACCGAGCACGGGCGGTCGGACGGTCGCTGTCGGCCGACAGGGTCGTGATCGGCGAGACCGTGCCCGGCGGGACGACGACGGCGATGGCAGTGCTGCGGGCGCTGGGCCGGCCGACGGCCGTCTCCTCGTCGCTGCCGGACAACCCGACCGCGCTGAAGAACACGGTGGTCGCGGACGCGCTCGCGGCCAGCGGCATCGCGCCCGGCGACCTCGCCGGCCGGCCGTTGGCGGCCGTTCGGGCCGTCGGCGACCCGGTGTTACCGGCCGTCGCCGGCGTCGTCCGCGGCGCCACGGCCACGGACACGACAGTCGTCCTGGGCGGTGGGACACAGATGGCGGCCGTCGCGGCACTGCTGCGTGGGCTGGGCGTCGAGACGCCGCTGCGGGCGGCGACGACCGCGTACGTCGCGGCCGACGAGACGGCGGACCTGGCCCGGCTCGGGACGGCGCTGTCGCTGGCGTGGACAGTCACGGACCCGGCACTGGCGGAGTTGGGTGACCACCCGGTCGCGGCGGGGTACGCCGCGGGAGCGGGGAAGGAGGGCGTCGGCGCCGGCGGTGCGCTGGCGGTCGCAGACGAGGCGGGCGCGCTGGCGGCCGTCCGGAGCCGGGTCGAACGCGTCTACGAACGGCTCTCGGAGTCGTCGTCGTCGTGACACTCGACGGAGACGCCGTCCGGGCCGACCGTGACGGCGAGTTCGTCGACGGCCAACCGGAACACCTTCCGGTGGTGGCCGTCCGGGTCGTACTCCACGTTCGCGGTCAACAACCCGGCCTCCTCCAGCCGGTCGAGCCGGCGGTAGACGGTCGTGCGCGACACGTCGAGCCGTTCGGAGATCGTGCGAGCCGGCACGGGCTCTCTGGCGACCGTCGACAGGATCGACCGGGCGCAGTCGTCACTCAGAAGCTCTAGGCCGGCCGTCGCGACCTCCGTACCGTCGTCTGCGGTCGGTCGTGCGGCCGCCTCGGCGACGCGGGAACTGACAGCACTCTCGGACATCGTACTTACTCCTGAGACCTACATCCCTACGTACACTCCAGCCCAGTATCTGGAGTCGACCGCCGGGGGGTTGTCTGCGTATGCAGACACGACCGGTCCCTGTACTGTCCGAGGGGTCGGCGGCGACCCCGTGGAGTTAGGTGGCTGTGTTCGTTACGAACGGCAAAATGGCTCTGGTGACTGTCGATTCGACGGCAGAGATTCGTGCACTCGTCGTCGACGACGAGAAGGAGGTGGCAGACGCGTACGCGTTGCGCCTCCAAGGTGTGTGTGAGACGGAGACGGCCTACACCGGCAAACAGGCGCTGGAGATCGCCTCGGAGTCGACCGTCGATCTCGTGTTGCTCGACCGACACATGCCGGGGATGTCCGGCGACGAGGTGTTGGAGGAGCTGCGGGACCGCGGGTTCGACGGCCGGATCATCATGGTGACGGCGGTGGACCCGGACTTCGGGGTGGTAGAGATGCCGTTCGACGAGTACCTCTGTAAGCCGATGAACCGGGAGGACCTCCACGCGGCCGTCGAACACCAACGGCGCGTGCTGGCGTACGAGACGCTGGGGGAGTTCTTCAGCGCCGAGTCGAAGCGGGCCGTCCTGGCGGCGGAGATCCCCGAGGAGCACCGCGACGACCGCGAGGAGTACCGCGAGCTGGCGGCGCGCGTCGAACGGCTAGAGGAGCGCGTCAGCCGGCTGCTCGGCGAGGACACGTCCGTCGTGGAGAACTTCGCCGAGATCGAGCGCGAGGAGGCGTAGGCGACGCTCAGTCCCCGCGGCGCCCGGTGTCTTCGCCGTCGAAGTAGATGTCCAACAGCTTCCGTTGTCCCGTCCGGAGGTGGTGCAACAGCGTCGAGCCGGTGATCCCCAACGCCTCACCCACCTCTTCGGCCGTGCTGTCGCGGGGTGACTCGAAGTAGCCCGCGAGGTAGGCCGTCCGCAGCGCCGTCTCCTGTCGCTCCGTCAGATCGCTGCCCAGCTCCGACCGCATGTCGCCGGCGGTCGTGACCGAGCGGTCGCGCTGCACCTTCGACACCGTGTCGGCGTCGAACTGCCGCCGCAGCGCCTCACCCACCTGTCGCACCTCTTCGCCCGACGGGAGTTCGACGCCGATCCGGCCTCGCCCCTCCGAGTACGTCGCCCGCCCGACGGACGCGCCCAGCGTCGCCACCGTCTGGAGCGGCGTTCCCTCGCCGAGCGTCACCTCCAGCCGGGCGGTCGTCTCCGTGTCCGTCACGACACGCACGTCCCGGACCTCGTCGTGGTCGGCGAGCGAGTCGGCGACGGCCGTCGCCGAGGGGCCCTCCGTCGTGAGGTACGCCACCACGCGGTCGCGTCCCTGTGGGACGGTGCCGTCCACGTCGAACGTCGCGTCGAACTCGCGGGCGAGCCCGACGAACGGCGCCGTGGCGTCCATCACGTCGACGGTGAACTCCGTGATCGTGTCGGCGAACAGGAGGTTCTGGTTGCGGGCGGCGTTGACGGCGAAGCCGGCCATCGACCCCAGGGTCTCGAACGCCTCGCGGGCCCGCTCGGAGAAGGCGTCTTTCCCGGCGGCGTACACGCCGACGACGCCGTAGGCGGTGCCGCCGTACGTGAGCGGCACGGCGACGAACGACTGGACGCCGTCGGCGAACGCCGCCTGCCGCACCGGCGCCGGCACCGCCTCCGACTCCGTGATCGGTTGGATCACTCGCGCCTCGTCGCGTTCCACGGCCGTCCGTTCCGGGATCTCGCCGAGGTGATCTTCCACCTGTTCGAACAGGTTCCCGGTGTCCCCGGCGGCCGCCCGGACGCGGAGCCGGTCGCCGCCCGGCTCCCGTTCGCCCAGCCAGGCGAACTCGTACTCCTCGCGCTCGCCCAGCGTCCGGACGATGGTCTCTGCGACCGCCTCGCGGTCCGTCGCGTCCACCAACTCGACCAACACTGCCGACAACAGGTCCGTCACGCCGACGACGTCGTCCAACTCCTCGCGGAGCCGTTCCGTCTCCCGCTCGGCGGTGACGCGGTCGGTCACGTCGTCGACGTACACCGCACAGCCGCCGTCCGTCGGGACGACTGTCACGGACAGCCACCGCTCCAGCTCCGGGTAGTACTCCTCGAACTCGTGGTCGGTCGTCGGGTCGCCGCCGGCGAACAACGACGGCAGCGTCGACTCGACAGACACCGGCGTGACCGACTCGACGGACGCGCCGACGGCGTCGTCGGCGTCGACGTCGAACAGGTCCGCGGCGATGTCGTTGACCGCGTCGACGGTGCCGTCGTCGACGATCACCACGCCGTACGGGCAGGCGTCGAGCCGTAGCGCCGGGCGGCCCGCGCTCGTGGTGGGGTCCGTCTCCGTCCCACCGTCGGTTCGTGTGGGGTCGTCGGTCACTGTGTGGTCCCCTCCGTCGTGTGTCCTTCGGGGTCGTCGAACCACACTTCCACGCGGGCGCCGCCCGTCTCGCTGTCCGTGATCTTCACCGTCCAGCCGTGGGCGGCGGCGATCCGCCTGACGATCGCCAGGCCGAGACCCGTGCCGCTGCCGCTCTCCGTGTACCCCGGCTCGAACACCGCGTCGCGGGCCGTCGCCGAGATGCCGTCCCCGTCGTCGGCGACGTAGAAGCCGGCGTCGTCCGGCAGTCCGCCCGCCTCCACCGTCGGCGTGTCGCCCGCGTGGTCGACGGCGTTGCGCAGCAGGTTCTCGACGAGTCGCTCCACCCGCGGACGGTCGGCGGTCGTCGTCGGCACGTCGCCGACGGTCACGGTCACGTCGTCGGCCGCGACGCTCTCCCAGGCGGTCTCTACGACCGCGCCCATGTCGACCCCCTCGGAGGCGTCGATCGCCCGCTCGCCCCGCGCGAGTGTCAGCACGTCTCTGATTATCTGTTCCATCCGCTCGTGTGCCTCTGCAACCCGACGGAGGTGGGTGCCGTCGTGTTCGTCGCGCGCGAGCTCGAGGTGGGCGCCCGCCACGTCCAACGGGTTCCGGAGGTCGTGGCTCACGACGTGTGCGACCGCCTCGGAGTCGCCGACGGCCGGCGCGTCCGTCTCGGCCACTGGCTCGTCGCCGTCCGTGTCCCCGGCGTCGGCGACGGGCTCGAGTTCGACGAACAGGAGGTGACACACCGTGTCGCGGCGAACGACTACTCGCGGGAGGAAACTGGCGTCGGGGTCGTGGAACGCGACCGGTTCCGTCCGGTCGCCGGCGACGAGCCGCCCGGCGACCGCCTCACCGTCTCGGTCGGGGAGACAGTCGTCCAGGAGTCCGGCGAGACTGCCGCCGTCGCCGGTGGCCACGGCCTCGAAGGCGGCGTTCGTGTCGACGACGACTGCCTCTCCGTCGTCGTCCGCCTCCCGATACGCGATCGCCGGCTCCGTGTACTCTGCGACCCCCTGTTCGCGGTCGGGCGGTGCCTTGCCGCCGGCCCCGTCGCCGGGAGTGCTATCTGCCATTGTCACACGCACTCCCTCCAGTCCCGGCGACGGTGAGGGAGGGCTGGCTCTGGTAACGACACTTCCCGTAGCGAGCGGGGGTGGGACACGGACCCGCAGACGGACACACGAGTTGGCACACCGAACGATTAGACACTCCGGACAATTAATCCCAGCTACTGTGTGTCCAGAGTCGGCGTCGACGGCGACAGTCCAACAGTGCAGACACACCCCCGTGTCTGCGAGTGCAGACTCGGCGCTCGACGGGGTGTCTGCGCATCGAGCAACGGGTGATAGGTGTGGGTGGGCTGTACGCCTAATCGCGCCGAGGCGGCTGGTCGACGGACCTCGGACCCCCCACACCGGTCCGGCCGTCAGCCGCCACGACGCACTCCCTCCCCCCCCCTGTCGTTTCGACCCGACCTCACGCCGTGGTTCCCGGCGTTCGGTCCTCCAACTACCGTCGCTCCCCTCCGGAGCGAAGATTACTTCGGAATTCACCGCAACCGACAGACAGTACCACGAAGATGCGCCCGACACGGCTCCCGCCGGAGGCTGCGGTCGCCGGCTTGACGACGCTCGCAGCCGCGGGACTCGTGTGGCGGCTCGACCGCTCGGAGTCGTCCGTCGCTCGCGGACTCCGGCCGGTGGTCGCCGTGGTCGCGGCGACCGCGCTGGCGGTCGGTGTCGCCGCCCTGCCCGCCGACGTGGCTTGGCACACGCCGGTAGTCGACGAGATCGCGAACCGGGCCGTGACGGGGCTGCTGGCGGCCGTCAGCGTGCCGTGGCTCCGGTTCGTGCTCCGGTACACTGGTCGTGACCGGCTCGCCGGGAGACCGCTCCAGGTCGGGCTGGCGACGGCGTTCGTCTGTCTGACGGCCGCGGGGGCGTTCGTCACCCGGACCGGCGGGCCGACGCCGGAGACGGTCGTCTCGGTCGCGGGCGCCTCCGGCCTCCTGATCGCCAGAGGGATCGTCGCCGTCGTCGCCGTCACGGTCGCCTGGGGGTCCGTCGGCGACACGTCCGTGCCGACCGGCCAGGGGTTCGGGCTCGCCGTCGTGGCGCTGCTCCCAACTGCCTCCAGCATCGTGCCGGGGGTCGTCGCTCTCTCGACGGCGCTCGCCGGCTCCGTCGGGCTGCTGTGGGTGATCGTCGCTCGGTACGATCCGTTCGAACGGGTGCCGGCGGCGAGTCTAGTCGGGCGTGACCGAGCGATCGCCGAGATGTCGGCGGCGGTCGTCGTCGCCGACGACGACGGCGTGATCAGAGATCTCAACACGACCGCCGAGTCCGTGTTCGGGCCGACAGCGGCGGCCGTCGGCGAGCCGTTGTCCGCCGTCGCGCCGTCGTTGGTCGCCGGGCGTGGCGCGGACTTCCGGACGCGGACGGACGCCGGGCGACACCTCGCCGTCTCCGTCACGACGGTCACGGACGACCGCGGCGACCGTGCCGGCCGGTTGTTCGTCTGTCGAGACGTGACCGACCGCCGACAGCGGGAGCGTCGTCTCCGGCTCGTCACACAGCTGTTGGCGGACACGGTCCACGACCGGATGAGTGCCGTCGCAGAGACGGCTTCGAGGAGACGGACGCAGTCGGCGCCCCACGCGGACCCGGAGGAGACGGCAACCACGCTGACGACGGTCGTCGGGCGGGTCCGGAGCCTGGAACGGGCGCTCGCAGACGGCGGTGCAGACGGTCCCGTGGGGCTGTCGACGCTGCTCGCGGAGGCGAGCGTCGACTGGACGGACACGTCGGCGGTCGACTGGACGGACACGTCGGCGGTCGACTGGACGGACACGTCGGCGGTCGACGACACGGACACGTCGGCGGTCGACGACGGCGTCACCGTCGCTGCTGCCGACGCGCCGCTCGTCCGGACGGCCGTCGAGTCGCTGACGGAGGCGACGACCGGAGCGACGGTGACGGCCACGACGACGGCCGACGGCGTCGAGATCCGAGTCGCGGGGGACCGCCCGACGGACGCGGCGGGTGTCGACGCGGCGGATGTCGACGCGCCGGATGTCGACACGACGAGTGTCGACGCGATCGACCCCGACGCGGCGGTCGCGGTGGCCCGGATCGTCGCCGACACTCTCGGCGGGAGCGTCACAGAACACGGCCGGACGGGCGTCGGAACGGACGACGGGTCGAGTGCGGGCGAGGTTGGGACGGACGACCCGACGGATCCGTCCGACGCCGGCGGCTGGGCGGTCACCCTGTCCGTCCCGGTGCGTGACGGACGAATCACCGTTCCGGCACGGAGGGGTAGCACGTGACGGGGGTCGATCCGCTCGTGGTCGTCAACGTGGTCGCCGTGGCCGGGCTCTCGGTCGTCGGTGGACTCGCCGCCTGGCGGCGGTCGGTCCCGGGTGCGGGCGCGCTGTCGGCCATCGCCTTCCTGACTGCCGCACAGCCGTCGCTCCAAGTCGTCGTCCTCGTCGCCTCCGACGTCTCGCCGGCGAGTGTTCGGCTGTTCGCGGTGGTGTGGCGAGCGCTCCCGCCGCTCTGGCTCGGCTTCGCGGCGGCGTACACCGGCCGCGGGCCGGCGCTCGGACCGCGGTGGACCGCCCTACTCGCCGTTGTCGCCGTCGGCTGGCAGCTCCCCGGAGTCCTGTTCGAGCTGACCGGCTTGGTCCGGTTGTTTCTGGAACTGGGGTGGGTGTTGTTGTTCGTCGCCACCGCCTACAGCGCGCTGTTGTTGTGGCGGGCCACGGACGACGGCGGCCTCTCGCGCCGCCGCGCGGCCGGGCTGCTCGGGGCCTGTGGGACGAGCGTCGCCCTGTTCGCCGCCGTGTTGATACCAGACGGGGGAGCGGTCGCCAGCGCGGGACTGAGTCTGGCGACCGCCGGCTGTCTCGCGGTCGCCGTCGTCGACGGGGCGCTCGACCGTGCGCCGGGGACGGATCACCTCGCCCGCGAACGGCTGTTGGCCGCGATGGACGAGGCCGCAATCGTCGCGGACCGCGCCGGTCGACTGTCGGACGCCAACGCCGCCGCGCGTCGCGTCTTCGATCTGGGCGACGACGCCTTCGGTCGCTCGGTGGCGGCCGTGGTCGACGCCCCACTCCCGGACCCCGACAACCCCGACCGAGAGACGGTCGTGGTCGACACGCCGGACGGTCGTCGGGAGCTGGCGGTCTCTGCAACCCGCGTGCGAGACGACCGCGAGACGGTCGTCGGCCGGACGTACCTCTTCGGCGACGTGACCGAGCGGGTGACCGCCGAACGACGACTCGCCGTGCTCGGCCGGGTGCTCAGACACAACCTCCGCAACGACCTGGACGCGGTCCAGGCGTTCGCCGAGGCGCTCGACGACGACGAGTTCGACGACGACGAGTTCGACGACGACGAGTTCGACGGCGAACCCGGGGAGCGAGGGGGTTCGCGGGCGGGAGACGACCCGCCGGACCGAGCGGCCACACACCGCCGACGGATTCGGGACCTCGCGGCCGGGCTGGCCGACACCGGCGCGACCGTCGCGGAGATGGAGCGACTGTTCTCTCGGCCGTCCGTGCGCGAGCCGGCGGAGCCGGTCGCGGTCGCCGACGGCGTCGCGGCGCGGTTCGACGACCACGCCGGCACGGTCCGGGTCCGGGCCGCCGGCTCGCCGGACGAACTGGTGACCGACCCGGAGCTGCTGTCGACCGCGTTGGCGGAGCTCGTCGAGAACGGGCTGGAGCACGCCGACGACCCGACACCGACGGTCGAGGTGGTCGTGGCGGCCACGGCGTCGGGCGTCGCGGTCGCCGTCCACGACGAGGGGCCGGGGATCCCGGCCCGCGAACGGGAAGTGCTCGTCGCGGGCGAGGAACCGCTGCGACACGGCAGCGGGCTCGGGCTGTGGTTCGTCTGGCTGGCCGTGCGACGACTCGGCGGCGAACTGTCGTTCGCCGAGCGCGACGGCGTCGGGAGCGTCGTCACCCTGACCGTCCCGGACCGGTCGGTCGCCGAGTGAGGGCTCTGCTCTCGAACGACCCGGACCGCAACACTCAGTCGGCTCCCGAGCGGACGTGTGACCGTGACAGACGAACCCGAGACAACGGGTGGCAGCGACACACCACGGGCAGACGACGACGGTGACTCGACGCGGGTAGACGGTGGAGACGACGGTGTGGCGCGGGCAGACGGTGGAGGCGACACGCCGCAAGTGGACGACGACACACCGGTGGCGGTGATTACCGGTGCAGGGCGTGGCATCGGCGCTGCGACGGCGCGTCGGCTCGCTGCCGACGGCCACCGAGTCGTGCTCGCGTCTCGAACCGCCGCGGATCTGGAGCGGGTCGCCGACGAGGTGGAGACGGAGTACGGCGTCCCAGCCCACGCCGTCCCGACGGACGTGACCGACCCCGAGGCGGTCCGGGCGCTCGTCGATACCACACGCGAGCGGTGTGGTCGACTCGACGTCGCCGTCGTCAACGCCGGCGTGGGCGAGCCCCAGAACGTCCCATTGGAGGAGCTGTCGCTGGAGACGTACGACACTGTCACCCGGACGAACGTCGACGGCGCGTTCTACACCGCCCGAGCGGCGCTCCCGGCACTCCGGGAGACCGAGGGCACGCTCGTGTTCGTCGGGAGCTACCTCGGGAAGTTCCCCAGCACGAAGACGCCGGTGTACGCCGCCTCGAAGTGGTGGCTCCGCGGGTTCGCCCACTCCGTGGCGGGGCGTGCCGGCCAGGAGGGTGTGGCGGTGTCGCTCGTCAACCCCTCCGGCGTGGACACGTCGTTCGGGCGCGACACCCGTGGGGAGACGAACGCCGAACGGCTGGACTCCGAGGAGGTCGTGTCCGCCGAGGACGTTGCGGACGCCGTAGCGACGTGTGTGGGACAGGAGTCGCCCGGGACGGTCGCGGAGTTGGACCTGTACCGACGCGACATTCACGAGAAGTTCTGACTACTCGGTGCGGTGGGGGTAGGGTTCGGGCCCGTTCTTCTGGCGGTGTTCGGCGATCCCTGACGGTGTTCGGTGGCTGTGACGACGCCGACGCCACCGACGATTCGGAGAGTGATACGACGAGTCTAGCGTGAATTTTTGATTGTACGAGTGTTGTTGTCCTATTAGCTATTTCACAGGAACTTTTTTCAGTCTCTAACCACGAGCAGTGTGTACACAGCGCTCCCGTCGCTCTTCGATGCGGTGTCGAAAAGCGGCAGGGTGTGTGGGCACCCTACCAGGCGCTGTGTGGAGACACAGCATGGACGGATCCACTGGCGATACGGAAGAGTGTACCGACACATCGAACGATGGCGACACGACGCCCGTCGGGCTGCCCGAGGTGCCGCTGTCTGGCGAGGGTGAGGCGGCCGCCGACGACCTCGTGGGCGACGATCTCGTTGCCGCGCTCACGAGTCACGCCGACGGCGTGAGTGAGACGACTTCGACGCTCGCGGCGGCCGTCGAGGCCGGCGAGGTCGACGCCGCGACGTTGGCGGCTGCTCGGACCGAGGCGAGCGAGCTGTTGGCGTTGCTGCGTGACGTTCGGGTCTGAAGCGGAGTCTATCTGTTTTCTCTTTTATCTGGTAGTGTTGTCCGTTGCGTCGGGCGTGGGACTACGAACAGGCTGAAAGCCCCGCCGGGCTGCGGGTCGCTGCACCGGGAGACGGTCCTGCTCACTCGCTTCGCTCGCTGCGCGGGCTGCGACTCCCACGGTCACGCTCGCTGGCGCTCGCGTGACACTCGCTGCGCTTCTCGCTCCGCTGCGGTGTCGTGTGGGCGACCCACGAGTCGCCTGCACGGCCGACGAGACCGAAGGTCTCGCCATGCTTGTGTCGTCAGCGACCCGCAACCCGACGCCCCTTTCAGTCCCACCCCGCACCACAACCACAATCCTCCCCAGCCGACTGCGCTGCTCGCCTCGCTCCGCTCGGCTGCGCTGCTCGTCCCTCGCGCGCCGCTTGCGCTCGCAGAGCCGCGAGCGCTGCGCGCGCCAGGGCCTGTATTCGTTTTCGACTCAAGGTTTTTGTACTGGAACGCGCCAGTGTGCGTGTGAACATCGAGAGCCTCCACGTCGAGAACTTCAAGAGCATTCGAGAACTCGACGTGGAGTTTTCGAACCTGAACGTCTTCGTCGGCCGCAACGCCGCCGGGAAGTCGAATCTGTTTGAGGTGTTTCAGTTCCTGCGGGACGCGCGTAGCGAAGGAATTGAGGACGCAATTCAGCTTCAAGGGGGGGTTGAATACCTCAGAAACACGCGGATCGGGATTCAACGAAACTTGTGTATCGGACTGAAGATGGCTGTCGAGGTCGAAAGCGGTGGTTCGCATGAATCTCCTGAAAAGGAGACCAGTAACATAAAAGCTGAATTACAATTTGACGAGGACACATACGATTTTAAGTACGATATCGACTACCCGCCCAGTAGCGAAGGCGATATAGCCCAGTCTTCTGTAGAAATGAATAATTATAGCATAGAAAGAATTGCACAAAACAGCACAGAATCTGCGGCTGAAGGCCCAAGCGCGATAGAAGTAATAGATGGATACGATCCTGATGCCAGACGGTATCATCAGATTGGTAAAACTTTTGATATCGATCCTCGGAAGATTACAACTGACAATAGTCTTGCTGCCAGGACCGACCTCCAACCGGACGGTTCCAACCTTGCGCTCGTCATCAAGAAGCTACTTGAGGATAAAGAACGGAAACGCAAGTTCCTCAGCCTCGTCTCGGATGTGTTGCCGTTTATTTCCGACACCAAGGTTGATGCGATGCCAGACCAGTCGTTGTTCCTCCAGATTCTGGAGAACTTCGACCCAGATGAGGACCAGTACATCCCCGCCGAGATGCTGTCGGACGGCACCCTGCGCGTCCTCGCGCTGATCTACATCCTCTACTTCAGCGACCACGAGAAGGTCTTCATCGAGGAGCCGGGCCGCAACATCCACCCCTCGCTGATCGCCAATCTGATGATGAAGGTGAAAGACGCCGCGGAGAACACGGACAAGCAGATCTTCCTCACGACCCACAACGTCGAAGTCGTGAAGTACGCGCCGTTGGAGAGCATTCGGCTCGTCTCCCGCGACGACGACGGCTTCACCCAAGTCGAGAAGCCCGCCGAGAGCGAGCGCGTCCAGACGTTCTTGGACGAAGGCGTCCGGATCGACGACATGTACACGGAGAATCTGCTGGGGGAGTGACAGATGGACGACGTGGTGTTCCTCGTGGAGGGACCGGACGACAAACGGTTCGTCGAGACAGTGTTGAGGCCCCGGATCGAAGGGAAGCCGGATGTCGTGAAGTACGCCCAGAAGAGCGCGTCCGACGTGAACAGTCTCGTGAGCGCGTTCGCGGGCACCTGTGCCGAACACTACTACGTCACGGATCTCGACCGGGAGGTCGACGCACGCGGGAACTGTCAGAACTGTGACGAACGCGAGACGTACGAACAACAACGGTACGACATCCTCGACCCCTTCGACGTGCTCGTCGCCGTCGACGCGGTCGAAGGGTGGCTCCTCGCGGGCGTGTCCGACGCGGTCGCCTCCGAGGGCCGGGTCCCGGTCCCGAGTTCGACGGATCACGTCGGCAAGCCCGAGTTCACCGCGGCGTTCGAGGAGTCGACGTTCGGCAGCATGGAGCGGTTCGTCGACCGGATCTTCGACGACTACTGCTGTGATCTCGCCCGCGACCGCAACGACTCCTTCGACTACGTTGCGAGCGCCGTCGGACTGTAACGACACTCGGAACGTGACACACAACTAAGTAGTAGACGGCGTGTTGGTCACCCCCTGACTACGTATCACTCGATAGTTCGGCGCAGCGTTTAAGTAGTCGGTTCGACTGCCTGTGTAAATCCACTCACGGAAACGCTTCTGGCCGGTTCCAGCCGGGTTAACAGGGTGAAGACCGAGCGAACGAGTGTGTCCGACGAGTCACAGACAGGGCGGACGCGGCGCGGATTTCTGACGGCGACGGGGGTCACGGCGGCGGCAGCCCTCGCCGGATGTAGCGGACAGACGGACAGCACAGCGACCGAGGGGGACGACGGCGACGAGATGTCGAGCGCGACGGAGACGAGCGGTGGCGACGACTCTGCCGCGACGAGCACGGACGGGACGCTCTCGCTGTCGATTCCGGAGGCGTCGAACTTCGATCCGGTGCAGATCAAGGGTGACGGCTCTCAGCGTGTCTCGGATCAGGTCTTCTCGGAGCTGATGGCGCTGCCCCGTGGGGAGGACCCGCAGGGGTTGACACCGGAGGCGCAACTGGCGACGGACTACGAACTCTCCGACGACGGCCGGACGTACACGTTCACGCTCCGCGAGGACGTGACGTTCCACGACGGGACGGGGCTGACGGCCCAGGACTTCGTCTACTCGTGGGAGCGACTGGCCGCCTCCGACAACAGCCAGGAGTCGCCGGTGATCCTGGAGGGCGGGTTCCGGATCGCCCACGAGACGACGACCGAGACGGTCGACGGGGAAGACCAGGAGGTGTACGACCCCGGCACGCTCCAGGTGGAGGCCGTCGACGACTACACGTTGGAGGTGACGCTGGAGTCACCGTTCTTCGACGCCCTGTTCTGGTTCGCCTACGGCTCCCTGAGCCCGATCCCGGAGGGGATCGTCGGCGACATCGCAGGCTACGACGGGGAGATGGACTACGCGGAGTTCTCCTCGCAGGCCCCGGTCGGCACCGGCCCCTACCGGGTCGACGATATCAGAACCGGAACACAGGTCTCACTCGCTGCGGTCGACGACTACCACGGCGAGCCGCCGGGTCCCGACCGAATCCAACTCCAAGTGGTGCAGAACGCCGACACGCGCTACCGACGGGCGGCCGAGCGGAACGTCGACATCTTCCAGCTCCCCAACTCCAGGTTCGACCCGACGAAGGTGTCGATCGACGAGACCCGGAGCCTGGGCCAGGAGGTCGGCACCTACGGCCCGTTGTCGAACGGGGAGACGGTCAACTACTCCACGTGGGACGAAGCGTACACGGCGTACTTCATCTTCGACTGCTCGCGGGTCGAGCGGCCGATCCGGCGGGCCCTCAACTACGCCGTCAACCAGGAGAACTTCGTCGAGCAAGGGTTCAAGGGAGTCGGCGAGCCGGCGTACCACCAGTCGCCGCCGTCGGTGTACCCCGGCGGGAAGGAGGCGTACGACCGACACGCAGAGGAGAACTTCCCGTACGGCTACCGCGAGGCCCGAGTGGACGAGGCCCGCAGCGTGATGGAGGAGGCGGGCTACACGGCCGACAGCCCCGCCGAGTTGACCCTGACCGTCTACAACGACCGGAATCCGGACGCGTACGCTCGGATCGCGGACCTGATCCGGACGAAGGCGTCCGCGATCAACCTGGAGCTGACCGTCGAGACGGCGCCGTTCGGGACGATCATCGACGAGGCGATCAGCGGCAACCTCGACATGTACACGCTGGGCAACGGGCTGGAGTACCCGTCGCCGACGGACATGCTGAAGTTCGGGCGGCCGTACGAGGGGAACTTGGTGCGGTGGCGTGAGGACCCCTCCGACGCCTCCGAGCGGGCGGCGTCGGCCTGGGAGACGATCCAGTCGAACCTCGGGCCGAGCGAGGCGGCAGAGGAGGCCCGCGCGGACGCGTTCCTGGAGATGGAGGAGGCGATCTGGGAGGACGCCATCTACCTCACGAACTACCACCCGCGCGGTCAACAGTTCTGGTACGACGACGTGGACGTGCCGGTCCACCCGACTGGGTTCCACGACCGACTGTACGACGACGTGTCGTTGTAGTCCGTGAACCGACTCGCGTACCTGTTTCGCCGGCTCGCCCTGTCCATCCCGGTGGTGTGGCTGGGGACGACCGTCACGTTCGCCATCGTCCGACTGGGCCCGCTCAACCCCGCGGCGGCCATCGTCGGCCCGGTCAGCAGTGCCGAGGCTCGTCAACGCCTCGCTCGGATCAACGAACGACTGGGGTTGAACGACCCGTTGCTGGAACAGTACACGGAGTACATGCTGAATCTCGTCACGTTCGACCTGGGTCAGTCGTGGGTCGTCTACCCCGGCCAGGACACGGTCGCGTTGCTGGCGGCGTTCGGCCCGCGAACGCTGTGGCTGGGGGCGTGGGCCGTTCTGATCCCGATCTTCCTCGGAATTCCGTTGGGCATCTACGCCGGACTCAACCCCAACACGCGCCGGGACTACGCCGCCTCGATCGGCGGGATCGTCTGGCGAGCGACGCCGAACTTCTGGCTGGCGGTCGTCCTCCTGGCGGGGCTGTCGTTGTCCAACGAGTTCCTCCCCGGCGGCGGGTGGCAGACGTTCCTCGTGGAGACCGACCTGGTCGGCGCGCCGAACCTCTCCTCGCTCCACACCCCCGAGGGGTTCCTGACGGCGACGAAACAGGTGTTGCCGGCGTCGTTCGTCCTCGGCTCGGCGTCGATGGGGAACGAGCTCCGGCTCTCCCGGACGGCCGTTCTGGAGATCATCACGGAAGACTACATCGAGACCGCCGAGGCCGTCGGCGTCTCCGACCGTCGGATCGTGTTCAAACACGTGCTCCGGAACGCCGCCATCCCGTTGATCCCCGTCGTGACCAGCGAGGCGTACCTGTTGGTCGGCGGGAGCGTGCTCGTCGAGGTGGTGTTCGGGATCAACGGGATCGGGACCCTGTTCTACGAGGCGATGACGACCGGCGACCTCCCACTGGCCGGCTCACTCATGTTCGTGTTCATCCTCATCACCGTCGGTATCAACGTGCTCCAGGACCTGTTGTACACTGTGATCGACCCACGCGTCGGCTTCGAGGGGCGGTGAGATGAGCGGTGACTCCACTCCCCAGGCCGGCGCTCGGTCGACACCCGGGACGAGCGCGGAACACGACGGGCGGTTCGCGCCCGGCGTCGGGTGGCTCGCCGGCGCGACACTGTTGCTCGCCCCGGAGATCGGCGCACTGATCGGTCTCCTCGGGAATCTGGTCGGTGTCGACGCGGTCGTCGCCGTCGCCAACGCGGTGCCGACGCTGATCAGTCGGGAGACGATCCCGAACCAGGGCGCACAGCTCCCCGGTGGGGAGTGGCGTGGGACGTTCCTCGGCCTGTCACCGGCGGTGGCGTGGGCGCTCCGGGTCGGACTGGCGTACCTCTACGCCGCGGTCTGGGCAGCGTGGCTGTGGCGCGGGTACGGCATCTACCGGCGTCACTACCGTCGGCGGGCGTGGACGCCCCGCGACGACGTGCTCCGGCGGTTCCGCCGTCACCGCTGGGGGCAGTTCGGGCTGGTCGTGGTCGTGTTGTTCCTGACGCTGGCGCTGTTCGCGCCCGCGCTGGGCCCGACGACGATGGAACGGAACGTGTACGACCCCTACAGCTACGAGGTGGAGACGTACGACGCCGACGCCGGCGAGGTGGTGACCGTCAGCGTCGGCCAGGCCAACCTGGAGTCGATCTCACAGGGGACGGCCAACCGGAACGTCCCGCCGTTCAGCTACGACACCTTCGGACGCTACCACCCGTTCGGGACGCTCCCCTCCGGACAGGACCTGTTCACCACCGTCGCCGCGGGCTCGCGGGTGTCGTTGTTCGTCGGCCTGCTCGCGATCACCGTCAGCGCACTGGTGGCGGTCGGGCTGGCGATGGTCAGCGCCTACTACGGCGGCGTGGTCGACCTGTTGGTCGTGTTGGTGAGTGACGCCACACAGGCGTTGCCGCAGTTGCTGGTGGTGATCCTGTTGTCGGTGGTGATGTCGGAGACGTGGATCGCCCAGCTGTACAACGGCGGGGTGTTGCTGGCGCTGATCTTCGCGCTCACGGGGTGGCCGTCGCTGTGGCGGGCGATCCGTGGACCGGCACTCCAGGTGTCCGAGCGAGACTGGGTCGACGCCGCAGACAGCTTCGGTCAACGGCCTCGGACCACGATGCGGAAACACGTTCTCCCGTACGTCGCGGGCTACGTGATGGTGTACGCCTCGATGAACTTCGGGGGGATCGTGATCGGGATCGCCGGGCTGTCGTTCCTGGGGCTCGGAATCTCTCCGCCGACCCCGGAGTGGGGCCGGATCGTCGACGTGGGCCAGCCGTACCTCACGACCGCCTCCTGGCACGTCGCAGTGATCCCCGGCCTGCTCGTCGTGTTGGTCGTCACCGGGTTCAACGCGCTCGGCGACGGGATCAGAGACGCTATCGACGCCGAGACGGACCTCTCCGACGAGGAGGAGACGAGTGCGGCTGCAAGTGGGGCGGGCGGGTGAGTCGATCGTCGAGTGGAACGGGCGGGTGAGTCGACTCCCCGCGCCGGACACTGCCGGCTGTGGCGTCAGCCGTCCAGCGACAGCCCGGCGTGCCACCGATCCGCGCCGGCTTCGGCTTTCACCTCGTCCATCCGCGCGAGCAGGTGGACGGCGAGGCTGGCGGTCTCGGCGGCGCGATTCTCGCCGGCGGTCTGGAACTCCCCGGTCTCGCGGTTGGCGTAGACCGTGCAGACGGCGCCGGCCCGGAGCCCGAACACGTTCGCCAGCGTGATGATCGCGCTGGCCTCCATCTCGATGTTCTTCACGTTCGCGGCCTTCAGCTCCTCCACGAGCCCCTCGGCGTCGGGCGCCTCGTAGTCGTCGAACCCCGGACGACCCTGCCCGGTGTAGAAGGAGTCGGCCGACATCGTCGGTCCGGTGTGGTAGTCGTACCCCAGCCGCTCGGCGGCGGCGACGAGCGCCGTCACCACCTCGAAGTCGGCGACAGCGGGGTAGTCCTCGCGGACGTATGCGTCGCTCGTCCCCTCCTGGCGTACGCCGCCGGTGGTGACGACGAGATCACCCACGTCCATCTCCGGCTGTATCGCGCCACACGAGCCCACTCGGAGGAAGGTGTCGGCGCCGACGCGGGCCAACTCCTCTACGGCGATCGCCGCCGACGGGCTGCCGATCCCGGTCGACGTGACGGAGATCGGCGTCCCCTCGTACCTCCCGGTGACGGTGTGGTACTCGCGGTGACGCGCCCGGTCGTCGGCGGTCTCCCAGAACTGCGTGATCTTGTCGACACGGTCCGGATCCCCCGGCAGGAGAACGGTGTCGGCCACGTCCTCGCTCGTCACGTCGAGGTGGTACTGACTGTCGTCGTTCGGATCTTCGCTGTCGCCGGTCATACCACGCCCGACCGGTTCGACCCGCAAACGGGTTTCGGTCGGGCGGCGGAGCGTGCGGGACGGGCGACGAGAGCCGGGAGCCGATCCCGTCAGTCGTGCCGGAACGCTCGCGTCCCGGTGAACACCATCGCGATCCCGTGGTCGTCGGCGGCGTCGATCACGTCGTCGTCGTTGACACTCCCGCCGGGCTGGATCACGGCCTCGATCCCGGCGTCGGCGGCGGCCTCAATCCCGTCCGGGAACGGGAAGAAGGCGTCGGAGGCCATGACGGCCCCCTCGGCGGACTTCCCCTCGGCGTCGGCGGCGGCCTTGTCGGCGGCGATCTCCACGGCGTCCACCCGGGACACCTGGCCGGCGCCGAGCCCGACCGTCTCCGTCCCGTCGGCGAACAAGATTGCGTTGGACTTGGCGTGTTTCACCGTCTGCCAGGCGAACGACAGCGACTCGATCTCGTCGTCGGTCGGCTCCCGTTCCGTCACGACCTCCAGGTCTTCGGCCGTCGGGGCCTGTCGGTCGCGGTCCTGGACGAGTCGCCCGCCGGCGAGTTTCACCTCCGTCGTGTCCTGGGCGGCGTCGGCGCCGAACGGCTCCGTCGCCCCCAGATCCAGCACGCGGAGGTTGTCGGACTCCCGGAGGACCGCCAGCGCGTCGTCCGTGTACCCCGGCGCGGCGACGACCTCCTTGAACGACTCCGTCACGAGTTCCGCGGTCGCGGCGTCACACTCCCGGTTCAGCGCGACGATACCGCCGAAGGCCGACTTGGGGTCCGTCGCCAGCGCGTCGGCGTACGCGTCCGCGAGCGTGTCGGCGACGGCACACCCCGCGGGGTTGGTGTGTTTGACCACGACCGCGGCGGGGTCGTCGAACTCTCGGACCAGCCCGACCGCCGCGTCCGTGTCGTTGTAGTTGTTGTACGACAGCGCCTTCGCCCCCTCGTTCAGTTGGTCGGCGTGGACCACCGTCGGCCCCACCTCGCGGCCGTCGCTGTACAACGCGGCGTCCTGGTGGGGGTTCTCCCCGTACCGCAGGTCGCCGACGTGTTCGCTGGCGGTGAGCCGGCGGCTGGGGAAGCCGGTGCCGTCCCCGCCGGAGCCGTCTGTGTCGCCAGCGGCGTTGTCAGTGTCGCCCGCGACCCGCACCTCGCCGACGTCGTAGTCCACCTCGACGCGCCCCTCGGCGAACCACCGCACGGCCCGGGGGTAGGCGGCGTACTCACCCTCCTCCAGCACCCGACGCTTCAGCCGGTCCGCGTCGTCGTCGGCGTACACCGGCACCGCCTCCTGGGTGACGATGGGACCGGCGTCCACGTCCTCGGTGGCGACGTGGACGGTACAGCCGGACACGCGGACGCCGGCCGCCAGCGCCTGCTCGTGGGCGTCCGTTCCGGGGAACGCCGGCAGCAACGACGGGTGGACGTTCAGCGTCGTCGGCGCCGCGTCCAAGAACACCGGCGTGAACACTCGGTCGTAGCCGTCGAGACAGACCAACTCGAAGTCGTAGTCGGACAGCGCCGACAGGATTCGACGCTCGTGTTCCTCGCGGTCTTGGCCCTCCGGTCGTTCGACCACCTCCGTCGGAATCCCCCGCTCCGCGGCCGCCTCCAGCACCGGCGCGTCCGCGTCGTTCGTGACCACGACCGACAGCTCCGCCCCACCCGGCGCGAGGTCGGCGATTCGTCTCAGGTTTCGACCCCTGTTGCTCGCCATCCCGGCGACTTGCATACCCGTGCAGGCGTGGGCCGCCGTATAAACCGTTGTGGTCCGGCGTCGGTGGTTGTGCACGAAAGTGCTCCGACGGGGCACAGACACCTCGAACGTACACACGAGCGTGTACACACCGTCGGGTCGAACGGCCAGAGATATCACCGAGGGGGGCACAACTGCCAGTCGTGACCGACACGCTACACGCCGTCTCGCCGTTGGACGGCCGTTACGCCGGACGCACCGCGCCGTTGTCGGAGTACGCGAGCGAGGCCGCGCTGATCCGGGCGCGGGTCCGGGTGGAGGTGCGGTACCTGGAGGCGCTGGCAGACGAGCCCGGGGTAGACCTGTCGCTGTCGGGCGACGAGCGGGCGACGCTGGACGGGGTCGTGACGGGGTTCGACGACGAGGACGCCCGACTCGTCAAGCGACTGGAGACGGAGGGGGCGGCGGGGTACGCGGCGACGAACCACGACGTGAAGGCCGTCGAGTACTTCCTGCGCACCCGGACGCCGGAGCGGCTCCACCCCTGGATCCACTTCGGCCTGACGAGCGAGGACGTGAACAACCTCGCTCGACGGCTGTTGCTCGGGCCGGCCGTCCGGGAGGTGTTGCTCCCGGAGCTGCGAGCGGTCCGCGAGTCGCTGACGGAGCTGGCCCACGACCACCGCGACCTGCCGATGTTGGCCCGGACGCACGGCCAGCCGGCGACGCCGACGACGTTCGGCAAGGAGATGGCGGTGTTCGCGGCGCGGCTCGGCCGAGCGTTGGGCCGGCTGGAGCGGGCGACGGACGGACTCGCGGGCAAGCTCGCGGGCGCGTCCGGCAGTTACGCCGCTCACCACGCCGCCTACCCGGCGGTGGACTGGCCGGCGTTCGCGGCCGGGTTCGTGGACGACCTCGGACTGGAACACGTCGGCCCGGCGACACAGATCAACCCGTGTGACGACCTCGCGCGGCTGTTCGACGCCCTACAGGGGGCCAACGACGTGTTGCTCGACCTGGATCGTGACTGCTGGCAGTACGTCTCCGACCGTTACCTGGGCCAGGAGGCCACAGACGACGAGACCGGTTCCTCGACGATGCCACACAAGGTGAACCCCATCGACTTCGAGAACAGTGAGGGGAACCTCTCGAAGGCCAACAGCGACCTCGGGTTCCTCGCCGACTACGTCACCAGCTCGCGGCTCCAACGGGACCTCTCGGACTCGACAGTCAAGCGCAACGTCGGCGCGGCGTTGGCCCACTGTCTGATCGGCTACACGAAGACGGCCGCCGGGCTGTCGAAGGTGGTGCCGAACGAGCCGGTGATGCGGGCGGCGCTGGCAGACGAGCCGGCGGTGATCGGCGAGGCGGTCCAGACGATCCTCCGGCGCGAGGGTGACACGGAGGCGTACGAACGGGTGAAGGCGCTCACCCGCGGCGAGGAGGTGACGCTGTCGGCGTTCCGCGAACTGTTCGCGGAGCTGGACGTGTCCGAGTCCGTTCGGGAGGAACTGGCGGCGTTGGAGCCGGAGACGTACGTCGGCGTCGCGGCGACGCTACCGGACGAGGCGTAGACGGCTACCCCGCCACCGTCTCCACGACGCTCCAGTAGACGAGCAACGCCGCGGTCGCCAACAGGAACACGAGCCCGCCGAGCGTCCCGCCGCCCAACACCGCCGCCAACGGCGGCTGCCCGTCGAGGAACGCGAAGCCGACGCCGCCGGCGACACAGCCGACCGCGAGCAGTTCGATCAGCCGGAGCCGACGGGGCCAGACCCCCGTCCGCTCGGCGGCGGGTGTCCCCGCCAGCGCTTCGGGCGATTCTGGGATCTCGGACGACTCCATCCCCTCCGCCGACACTTCGGACGACTCCATCCCCTCCGCCGACACTTCGGACGACTCCGTCCCCTCCGCCGACACTTCGGACGACTCCGTCCCCTCCGCCGACACTTCGGACGACTCCGTCCCCTCCGCCGACGACGCTTCGCCGACTGCCTCCGTCTCGTCGCCGGTCACGGTCGTCGTTCGACGGCCGCGCGCAAAGCTCTTACCGTGTGTCGTGTGACCGTTTACCACGTTACTAAATCACATCAATACACTGGGGACGCCCCCTGCGCGCCTTCCAGAATACTATCATTATAGATCATTACAGTTATGTGGCTCCCGTCACTGCCTGGTGATGTGATGCGAGACACCCAGGCGACTCACACGGAGCGCGACGGCGACCGACCGACGACCGCGACGGACGGCGGCGTGGCCCGGTGGCAGACGACGGAGACGCCGTTCGGCCCGGACGCCGAGAGGGACGCCCCGCTGGTCCCGGACCTGAGCGGCAAGCCCGAGACCGACACGGAGCGTGTCGGGCGGAACCCGTTGGAGCTGGCGCTGATGGAGGACGCAGAATGAACCCGTCCGAGCTGGACCAGGAAGTGTTCGACCGCGACGTGGACAACCCGCAGGGACGCGAGTTCCGGCGGCTGTTGGAGGAAGACCAGTTCGTGTTCGCGCCCGGGCTGTACCACGCCCTAGACGCCCGAATGGCGGAGATGGCCGGGCTAGACGCCGTCTACATGTCCGGCTACTCCACGGTGCTGGGGCAGTTCGGCTTCCCGGACCTGGAGATGGTGACGATGACGGAGATGGTGGAGAACGCAAAGCGGATCGCGGAGGCGACGAACCTCCCGGTCGTCGCCGACTGTGACACCGGCTACGGCGGCGTCCACAACGTCCGGCGGGCCGTCCGCGAGTACGAGAAGGCCGGCGTCGCCGCCGTCCACATCGAAGACCAGACGACGCCGAAGCGGTGTGGCCACGTCGCCGGCAAGCAGATCGTCGACCGCGAGGAGGCGGTCGCCAGGTTCGAGGCGGCCGTCGACGCCCGCCAGTCCGACGACACCGTCGTCATCGCCCGGACGGACGCCTACGGCTCCGCCAACGGCGACTGGGAGGAACACCTCGAACGGGGCCGGCTGTACGCCGACGCCGGCGTCGACCTCGTCTGGCCGGAGATGCCCGACCCTTCGCGCGAGGACGCCGTGGAGTACGCCGAGACGCTCCACGAGACTCACCCGGAGATCGACCTCGCGTTCAACTACTCCTCGTCGTTCGAGTGGTCCGCCGAGGACGACCCGCTCACGTTCGAGGAGCTGGGCGACCTGGGCTACAAGTACATCTTCGTCACTCTGTTCGCGCTCCACTCCGGCGCCCACGCCGTCTACGAGGACATGTCCGCGGCCGCCGAGGGCGACGAGGAGGCGCAGTTCGACCTAGAGAGCCGCTACGTCGGCCACGAGACGGAGAGCCACCACGCGCTGTCGTTCGTCGACCGGTTCCAGGAGATCGAACGGGAGTTCGACCCGGAGGCCGCAGAACGCATCGAGAACTCCGCCGGCTTCGCCGAGGATCAACAGGACCCCATCTCCACCGACGACCGCGAAGAAGAGGAGCTGACGACCTCACAGGACTGAACGCGCCGTCCACCTGTGGCGCTCGTCTCGCTGCGCTGCATGCGTCTCGCTGCGCTGCGTGCGTCTCGCCGCGCCGCGTGCGTCTCGCCGCGCCGCGTCCCTCTCGATGCGCCGCGTGTGTAGCGTCTCTCGTGGCGTCTCCCTCCCGGTCGTTCTCGTACTGCCGCCCACGCGATCCACCGCGAACCGCCGGACAGAAGTGGCTGCCGGCGACGGTCCGTCGTGTGCCCTCCACACCGCCCGCCGGGAGCGAGTCCCCGGCAGCCGACCAGAGTCGTACTGCCCGTGCACGCACACTGCTCGCCGGCCGCCCGGGGCTGGTAGCTCTGCCCGCGCTCGCGTCCCTGCTCTCGTTGTCGAGTCTCGCCCGGGCGCTCGCGGCCGGTCCCGGCGGGGGGGTGACGTTCCCGCTCCCGGGCGGGCTCCCGACCGTCTGGACGTACGCCTCGCTCCCGACGAGCGGCAGCGTTCCGGTGGCCGCCGGCGGGCTGGGGCTCGTCCCCGGGCTGGCCGCGTTCCTCGTCGGCACCGTCCTCGGGGGTGCGCTGGAGGCGGGGCTCGTCGGGACGCTCGACGACCTCGCGGCCGGACGGTCGCCGTCGTTGCTCGCCGCCGCCCGGCGACACGTCGTCCCCGTCACGCTCGCCCGACTGCTGCGGGCTAGCCTGATCCTGTTGGCCGCGCCGTTCGTACTCGCCGCTCCGTTGCTGGGGGTCGTGATCGTCCCGCTGTTGTTGCTGGCCAGCTACGCGCTGTACGGGCTCCCGTTCGTGATCGTCGTCGAAGAACGGGCGTTCCGACCGGCGCTGTCGCGCACGCTAGTGATCGCGCGCGACGGCGGCGTCTACCTCCGGTTCGCGGTCGCACACGTCCTCGCCGGCGCCGCCGTCTCGCTCCCGGTCTCCGTGTTGATCCGGGGCGGCCTCCCGGGTGTGTTCGTCGCCGTCGCCGTCACGGCGCCCGTCGGTGCGTTCGTCGCCGCGTACGGCGTCCTCCTGTTCCGAGAACTGTCGTAGCCGCGGGGCGTCCTCCTGTTCCGAGAACTGTCGTAGCCGCGGGGCGTCGGGAGTGTTCCGACCCCCGGTCGACACCAGCAGACCCTTGCCCGTCTCGGCCGACGGCTGCGTATGGACCTGCCGCCCGTCGGCTTCGGGACGATGGGTGTCGACGACCCCGCGGCGGTGACGGACGCGCTCGCGGCCGGCTACCGCCACCTCGACACCGCACAGATCTACGACAACGAGGCCGCCGTCGGCAAGGGGCTGGCGGCCGCCGCCGTCCCCCGCGAGGCCGTGACGCTGGCGACCAAGCTCTGGGTGGACGGGCTCGCCGCCGACGACGTTCGGGCGTCGACGGCCGGCTCGCTCGACCGGCTCGACGTCGACCGCGTCGACCTCCTGTACGTCCACCGCCCGCGTGGCGGCTACGACTCCGCGGAGACACTGCCGGCGCTGGCCCGTGTCCGCGAGGCCGGGCTGACGGACGCCGTCGCCGTCAGCAACTTCGAGCCCGACCAACTGGCGGCCGCCCACGACTACGTCGACGTGGCCGCCCACCAGGTCGAGTTCCACCCGTACTACCGAGAGCCGGGGGCGCTCGCGGACGCCCACGAGCACGGCTACCCGCTCGTGGCGTACGCCCCCCTGGCCGGGGGGCGCGTCCTCGACGACCCCGTGATCCGTGAGGTGGCCGGAGAACTGGACGCCAGCCCGGCGGCGACCGCGCTGGCGTGGGTGGTGTCACACGACGGCGTCGTGGCGATCCCGAAGGCGTCGTCGCCGGCCCACCGTCGTGTCAACCTTGTGGCCGCCGACCTGTCGCTGTCGGCCGAGCAACGCCGCCGGATCGACGAGATCGACCGCGAGACGGAGCTGTTCCCGGAGTAGCTACAGGTCGAGGTCGGCGGCCATCGCCGTCTCGCGGTCCTCGCGGGCCGCGCGCAGCGCTTCGATCTCCTCGGGGTTGGCCGCACAGTAGTCCAGCGCCGCCTGGATCTCCGTGTCCGTCAGGGACAGCTGTGCTGCGGTCTCCTCGCGCGACCACCCCAGCTCCCGCACGTACGACCACACCTCCAACACCGACACGCCCGTCTCTGCGATTCGTGGTTCGCCGTCGAGCACGTCCGGCGTCCGGACGATCTCCGCCGAGCCCATTCGTCGGGAGCACGGCCGCCGCGAAGGTAAGGCTGCGGGTTCCTCCCGTCAGCCGAGACCGACGGCCGGCGCGACGGCGGCCGCCAGCCCGGCGGTGAACACGAGCGTCCACGCGACGGCGACGGTCCAGACGACCGCCCGCGGCCGGGCGAGTTGCCCGGCCTGCGCCCGCCGCGCCGCCAGGAACCCGACGACCGGGAGCGCCTGGAGCCCGTGCATCCCGACGAAGTGGGCCGCACGCAGGTCACCCGGCAGCACCCACCCGAACACCGGGACGGTGAGCCAGGTCGTCGACGCGTCGAGCGTGCTCGTCCACAGGGCCGACATCAGCGCCCCCTCGACGGAGCCGACGAGGAAGACGACGAGCCCCGACTGGATCCCGAGCGCGAACGCCGGGTGTGTGTCCGCGTCGCCGCGGACGGCCTCGACGGTCAACAGGGCGACGGCGCCGGTCACCGCGACCACGAACAGCCCCATCGCGCCGTAGATAGCTGTGCCCAGGGCCGTCGTAGTGTTGAAGTGTGACTCGACACCCCGGAACGCCTGGCCGCCGATCAGCGCGATCTCGACGACCGCGCCGACGGCGATCACGCCCGCCAGCCGGCGCCGGCGCCTCGCGGCCACCGGCAGCGACGGAGCGAGCCAGGCGAGCGTGCCCGTCAACAACGCGAGGGAGGCCGCGAACTTCGCGGGCTTGAGCCAGACCGGCTCCCCGCCGACCGTCCGCGGGTCGACCAGCAGTCCCACCACGAACAGCCCCAGCAGTACGGTTTGGACGGCGGCAGTACCGGCCAGGGTGCGGTCGCGGTTCCACAGTTCCGTCACGACAGTCGTCGGCGACGCGAGCGTCCGCGCCCCGTGTGTGTTCGACGTCACGGGGTTACCGACGGCCGACACCGTCTTGCTCGTTCCCCCAATAGCTTGGGGTGTGGCCGACACGAACGTGGTGTACGCCCGGTTCCGCATCGCGCTGCCGCCGGAGACGTGGGTGTGTGCGGCCTCGGAGGCGTTCCCGGACGCGACGTTCCGGCTGTTGGCGGGCGTCCGCAGCGGTGACACCGCCCAAGAACTGGGCGAGGTGCAGACGACCCAGCCGGCCGCCGTCGAGGCGACGATCCGCGACCACCCGGCGGTGTCCAACTACGAGGCGTTGGGGGAGACAGACAACCGACTGCTGGGGCGGTACGAGACGACGGACGTGTCGCTGTACGGCTTCCTGGAGTCGTCGGAGCTGCCCCCGGAGTTCCCGGTGGTCGTCCGCGACGGCGACTACGAACTCGACGTGACCGTCTCACAGGCCGTGTTCGACCGGTTCGTCGCCACACTTCAGGAGCACGGGACGGAGTACGAACTGCTGTCGAAGCTGACGGCGTCGGATCGGAGCGGCCTCCTGACGGCCCGCCAACGGGAGGTGTTGTCGGCGGCGCTGCGACACGGCTACCTCGACGTTCCGCGGGAGTGTACGCTCGCGGAGCTCGCGGGGGCGTTGGACGCGGACCCCTCCTCGGTGAGCACGACGTTCCGCCGGGCACAGCGTCGGCTGGCGACGTGGTTCTTGGCCGCCGGCGACACGAGACACTACCCGTCCCAGTCGTAGTCGTCACAGCCGAACGAGGGGACGGCGCCGTCGACGAGGAAGTGGCGCTCGTCGCCGGTGAACCGCCGGTCTTCCGCCCCCAAGTCGACAGTGAGTCGCTCCACCACCGCCCGCGAGGGCTCGTGGATCAGGACGATCCGGACGGTCTCGTCGTGGGCGGGGTCCCTGTAGCCGTCGAGTTGGTTGTTGCCGGCGCCCGGGGGGCCGTCGCCCGGCTCCGCCGTGCAGTCGACGTTGCTCGCCCGCGAGGGGCTCCCCCACAGTCCCACCTGGAGCGTGTCACCGACCCCGAACGACATCGGGTACGTCGCCTCGGCCGTTCCACCCCCCGGCTCGCCGACGAGCCGGACGGTGAGTTCGCCGGCCGAGATGCCGTCGCCGCCGACGTGTTCCAGCCGGAACACCCAGTGTGGGTCGACGCTCTCCCGGGCCTCGAACGACGCCTCCGCGATCACCGTCGGCGTCGGCTGTGTGGTGTCGGCGAGGCCGAACACGGCGGCGCCCAGGACCGCCGCGAGGATCACGACGATCGCCACCAGCAGGATCACGCCGATCACGGGGGAGACGGCACGGGTCTCTCGACTCTGTCGTTCGTCCACGGTTTCGATACTGTATCGGCGAAACAGAACTTAAGGGTCGCGGTCGATACCGGGGTGCATATGTCCGCTCGGGTCGACTCACACCGTATGCGAACAGTCGACGCGGCAGGACTGTCGATCGGCGACGACCACCCGCCCCGGATCATGGGCGTGTTGAACGTCTCGGAGGAGTCGCCGTACGACCCGAGCGTCTACGACGACCCGGGGGAGGCGGCGCAGTACGTCGACGAGGAACTGATCGACGAGGGGGCAGACATCGTGGACATCGGGCTAGAGTCCGCCAACAAGGACTTGGACGTGCTCGGCCCCGACGAGGAGCTCGAACGGCTGGACACGGCCATCCAGACCATCGAGTCCGTCTCCGGCGACGCCGTGTTCTCTATCGAGACTCGTTACCACGAGGTGGCAGACGAGGCACTCTCGCGAGGGTTCGACATGGTCAACGACATCTGTGGGTTCGCGGACCCGGAGATGCCCCGGGTGTGCCGGGACCACGACGCCGCGGTGTCGAAGATGGCGTCGCCGCCGAATCTGGAGCGCCCGGGCGCCATCGAGGACGTCGACGAGATCTACGACGCCCTCGCACAGAACGGGTTCACCGACAAGACGATCGTCGACCCGGCGTTCGGCGGCTGGAGCGAGGCCAAGACCCACGCCGACGACCGGGAGACGTTCCGCCGGCTCCGGGAGTTCCGGGGGTACGCCCGGCCGATGCTCGTGTCGATCAACCGCAAGAGCTTCCTGAAGACCATCGCCGGCCGGGACACGGAGGGAGCACTGCCGGTGTCGCTGGCGGCCACCTCGATGGCAGTAGAGCGGGGCGCACACGTGATCCGGACCCACGACGTGGCAGAGACCCGGGACGCGGCGCTCGTGGGCGCGGAGTTCGCCCGCGACCGCACCCGAGCGACCGGGGAGATCACCGTCGAGGAGCTGGACGCGACGGCGCCGGCGGAGGCGGGGCGTCACGCCGACCGGCTCGACGCCACGCTGACCCTCGAGGAGGCGGCGACCCGAGTGTACGAGTTCGACGGGCTGTCGCCGACGGCGGTCGGCCGGCTCCGGGCGGCGGCCGCGGGGACGGACGCGACGGTCGCGCCCGCCGGCGACGGTGGTGCGGCGCTCGTCGTCGGCTCGCCGGCCGGGCTCGCGGCACTGTCGGCGGGGGTCGAGGGTGACGACCCTCTCGCCGTCGCCGCCTCGCGTCTCGACGGGGAGGTAGAGTAGGGAAAACTTATACCGAATCGGGTACACTATCTCGGTGAAGCCGGAACGGCACCACGGGTAGGGGTACTTGGGTGCCACTCCGGCCACCGTACCGTACAGAACACCGCCAGTGGCGACACCGGGAGGCTCTTGTCTCGCCCGACCGAGTGACGGACGATGGAGTACGCCGACTGGGAACCCGTCTACGAGTCGATCCTCGACGACTTCGGCTACGGTCGCGGCGGCGACGAGACCGCCCGCGACGAGCTCGCGGCGGTCGCGGAGCCGTTCGACCGTGACCGACTCGCCTGCGAGGGGGAGACGGTCGCCGTCGCCGGTGCCGGGCCCTCGTTGGAGTCGGAAGTCGCCGTCGCCCGGGAGGCCGACTGGGTGTTCGCGGCCTCGACGGCGACCGACCGGCTCGCCGACGCCGGCGTGACGGTCGACCTGATGGTGACGGACCTGGACAAGAACCCGGAGACGGTCGCCGACCGGACGGGCCGGGGGGAGCCGGTCGCCGTCCACGCCCACGGCGACAACCGGGATCTGCTCGCGGAGTGGCTCCCCCGGATCGACGCCGACCACGTCCTGGCGACGACACAGGCCGCACCCGCCGACGCCGTCTGTAACCCCGGGGGGTTCACGGACGGCGACCGGGCGGCGTACCTCGCGGACGAACTCGGGGCCACACGACTCCAGTTCCTCGGGTGGGACTTCGACGACGAGAGCGTCACCGCGGAGAAACGCCGGAAACTGCGCTGGGCCGAGCGGCTGTTGGCACACCTGGAGGAGCGCCGTGGCGAGCGGTTCGCCGTCCTGGACGGTCGCCGGAGCGGGATCGAGCCGGTCGTGTGACGGTGGCGGGACAGATCGAGCCGGTCGTGTGACGGCGGCCGGACGAATATCGACGTTGTTTTGATTCGTGTGCTGTGCGTGTATACTGATGGCTGGGAGTTCGGAGAGTTCGTCCGTCCCGTTTCTCGTCACCGTCGTGACGAACGTCTTCCCGGTGGCCGCGGTGTTCGCGCTCGGGTGGGACGCGGAGATGCTCGCTGTCGTGTACGTGGTCGAACTGCTCGTCGCCGTCCCGTTCGCCGGCCTGAAGGCGTTGTTCGCCGCACAGCCCCCGGACTACGAGGAGCTGACCCGACCCAAAGAGCCGGGCCGGTTCAAGTCGGACGACCGGGAGGGCACCTCCGTCGGGCCGAGCGAGCTGAATCGTCGGCGCGGGAGCGTGGGGGTCGTCGACTGGCTCCCGCCGGTGTACCCCCGGAACGCCTCGTTCGTGACGGGGTGGTTCGGGACTGTAGTGACACTGTCGGCCGTGTTCGTCGCCGTGCTCGGGCAGTCCGTCGACGTGTTGGCGACGCTGACCGAGCCGACCGTCGCCGCGAGCACCGTCTCGCTGGTCGTCTCGCACGTCGCCGTGATCGAACGGCAGTACTTCCGCGAGCGCCAGTACGAGACAGTCACGCCCCAGGATGTGGTCGAAGCGGCGACGGGTGAGGCGGGCGTGGCTGCGGCGGTGTTCCTGGTCGCAAGCGGTGTCGGTCCGACCGGTGCGGTGGTCGTGTTCGCGGCGGTGAAGCTGTACGGCGAGTGGCTGAGCTACCGTGGCGAGTCGCTCACCGGCGACGACCGAGAGCCGGGCGAGCTTCCGCCGGTGTCGGTGCCGAAGACGGTGCCGACAGCCGTGGTCCGACCGAACGGCCGTGCCGTCGTCGCTGCCGCGCTCTGGCGAGGGGTGGAGCCGGCAATAAAGTTCCTCCCGGGGTTCGCTCTCGTCTGGGGCGCGCTCACCCGTGCGTCCGCGGCCGGCCCGCTCGTCGCGCTGGCCTGTTTCGGTCTCGGTCCGGCGCTCGTGGTCGGGCTGAGAGCCGTCGAGTACTGGCTCACCCACGGGACGCTGGCGTACCAGCGACGCGGCGACACGATCATCGCGTACGACGAACTCACGGAGACGCCACAGTGGTCGGTGCCTGTCGATGAACTCCAGCGCGTGGAACTGCGCAGTCGACACCTCGCCGACCGACTGTTCGACACTCGGACGTTCACGATCAGACCGCTCGGCGCGGAGTACGACCACGAGATTACGCACGTCGAAGAGTACGAACGGGCCGTCGAGGCGTTCGAGCTTCCGGTTGCAGCGGCGAGCCTCGGACGGCTCGACTGGCGCGCGGTCGGGGCGACGGTCGGGCTCGCCGTCGGTGTCGTCACCGCCGCGGGCTGGACGCTCACACGAGCGCCGTCGGCCGCGGTGTTTCTCGTCGCGTTCGGGTCGCCGTTGTCGCTCGTCGTGTTCAGGTGGATGTGGCGGCAGGGTGTCCCGCAGACGCGCGTCGACGTCGAGTGAGCGAGCGGCTCCGGGTGTGTCCGCGAGCAAAAAAGCGTGCCTGTGGGTCGTTACGCCGCGACCGGTGTGGCAGTCAGGTGTCTAACCCTGGCGGAGTCTCGGGTGACACGCCGCCGCGCGTCAGGAACGGCACGTCGCTCACGTCGGCGACCTTGAACTGGAAGCCGAAGCTGAACGTGAGGATGTCGACACAGAAGGTGTCGTCCTCGACACACACCTCGAGCTTGCTGAACTCGAACCCCATCTTGAGGTCGTCGCCTTGGACGGTGAACGTGTAGTCGAAGCAGATCTCCGAGTCGATCTTGCCCGGGATCGGACCGGGTGCCCGGAACGTCGGACTGAGACAGATCCCCAGCGGATTGTCGAGGTCGGCGTAGATACCGAACCCGGCGGGCGAGACCGTCACCTGGGCACCGCTGCTCGGGTGCTTGAAGACGAAGTCGGCGTACAGCTTCCCGCCGATCTTGTCGTCACCCAGGAACTCCAGGTTGACACCGACCTGGATGGACACACACAGTCGCTCGGTGATCCATCCGAGGTCCAGGGTTGCACAGCCGATCTTCTGCCCGAAGCTGACGAAGTCGCTGCTGACATCGTCCTCGTTGACGCTGACGGGCACCGTGTTCGAGTCGGCCTCGAAGGCGTTGTCGGACACGCTGAAGTAGTCGCCCGACGGCGTCTGTGCGTTCTTGAACTCGCCGAAGTAGACGTCCGGGTGGCCGCGACCGGGTGTGACGGACGTGTCGAGCTCGCTGACCGACGAGATCGCGTCCCGATTGAGACGGCCGTCGTACTGCCGTCTGATACCGATGTGGTCCAACTCTCGGAGGCTCTGTGCGAACTCCTCCGGCGTCGGGTGGCTCCCGCGGGCCGTGCCGTCGTCCGCGGCGGCCGTCCCGACGACGCCGCCGTAGCCGAACATGGCCGCGCCGACACTCGACGAAGCTGCCAGTACCTTCCGTCTTGATGCGCTCTACTCCGTGTTGTGCTCTGTGTCTCGCTCCATGATTGGACGCAGATCAGACGTGTGGTTGCGTATTTTCAAAGTTTATCTTATAAAACTCAGACAACTCTTTCTGTGCAAAACACTAACACAGAGAAAGTCGTTTTTGACCATGGTCGCTCTCGGGAACGCGAGAGTGGGCGTCCCCGACCGATCAGGGGGCCGACGGAGATTGATAACCCAAGTGCATAAAACAGACTCGCCAGTATTATGAACGGGCATGCCGAAGCGACTGTCGATGACGAACATCGTCGCGACGACGGCGGGACTGTACCCGCTTCCGGATCCTGCGAAACGAGAGCTGTCGGAGCTGAAGGGCCACCAGAAGGGTGACCTGATCTCCGGCGACGAGGGGGAGGCGGTCGCGGCCGCCTACGAGACGGCACGCGAGACGGTGATCGCCGACCAGGTCGCAGCCGGGTTGGATCGGATCGTGGAGGGACAGCTCCGCTGGGACGACATGCTCGCGCACCCACTCGTCCTCGCCGACGGGGTGGAGACGGGTGGCATCGTCCGGTACTACGACAACAACAACTTCTACCGCGACCCACGGATCGTCGACGAACTGTCGGCGTCGGGCGACGTGGGCGCGGAGTTGACGGCCGCGACGGAGCTGTTGGACGAGGAGACGGCGTTCGACACGCCCGACGGCCAGGTGCCGGCGTTCGACGGCGACACCGCAGCCAGCCTCCAGGCCGTGCTCCCGGGGCCGTACACGCTGGCCGACCTGGCGACGGACGAGTACTACGACGACGACGCGGAGTTGCTGGCGGCGGTCGCGGAGCTTCTGGCCGACGAGATCGCGTCGTTCCCGGCCCACGGGACGTTGTTCCTGGCGGAGCCGAGCTACGTCGTGAACCCGCCCGGCGACGGGGTCGACGAGCGCGCCAGCGCGGCCATCGACACGGTCGCGTCGGCCACGGACGCCGACGTAGTGGTCGACAGCTACTGGGCGGCGTTCGAGGAGAAACCGTACGCCCACCTCCTGGACGCGGACATCGACGCCGTCGGCTTCGACTTCGTCGCCGCCGACCGCGAGGCGAACCGGTACTGTATCAACGAGTACGGCGCGACTGACGACGTGGCGCTGGGGCTGGTCGACGGCCAGAACACGCTCGTCGAGGACTCGGAGACCGTCGCCGACCGGGTCGCCTGGGTCCACGACCAGACGCCACAGGCCGACTTCGAGACGACGTACGTCTCACAGAACACGGAGACGTTCTACCTCCCGGTGAACCGTCACCGGGAGAAGCTGACGGCGCTGGCAGACGGCGTCGAACTGGCGCGCGAGCGCCTGGAGACGGAGGTGACAGCATGAGCCGCAACCCCGAGAACCGCGAACAGTTCCGCCCGACGAACCACCCGAACGACCACTTCCTCATGACCACCGTCGTGGGGTCGTACAAGAAGCCGACGTGGCTGAATCGCGCCCGCGACCAGTTCGAGGACGACGAGACCCGGTTCGGCGAGTCCGACTGGGCGGAGGCGAAAGACGACGCCGCGCGGATCGTCACGAACGAACACGAACGCGCCGGCTTGGACGTGGTCGTCGACGGCGAGGTGCGGCGCAACGAGATGGTGGAGTACTTCGCCGAACGGATCGACGGCTACGAGTTCAACGGACCCGTGAAGGTGTGGGGACACAACACCTTCCGGAAGCCGTCCGTCGTCGACGAGGTGGGGTACGCGGAGCCGTGGCTCGTCGACGAGTTCGAGTTCGTCGACGAGGTGGCCCAGCGCCCCGTGAAGGTGCCGATCACGGGCCCGTACACGCTCGCCCGGTGGGCCTTCGACGAACAGTACGACAGCACTGCGGAGCTGACCTACGAGCTCGCCGACCTCGTCAACCACGAAGTCGAACGACTCGTCGAGGCGGGCGCTCGCTACGTCCAGATCGACGAGCCGGCGCTGGCCCAACACGTCGACGACCACGCTATCGTCGGCGAGGCGCTGGAACGGATCGTCGACGGCATCCCCGAGGAGGTTCGGATCGGCCTCCACGTCTGTTACGGGGACTACTCGCGGATCTACCCGGAGATCAACGAGTTCCCGGTCGACGAGTTCGACGTGGAGCTGTGTAACGGGGACTACGAACAGGTCGAGGTGTTCGCCGACGGGAACTTCGCGCCGGACCTCGCGCTCGGCGTCGTGGACGCCCACACGGCCGAGGTGGAGTCCGTCGCGGAGATCGAAGCCAACATCGAACACGGCTTCGAGATCGTCCCGCCGGAGAAGCTCACCGTCTCGCCGGACTGCGGGCTGAAGCTGCTCCCGCGGGAGATCGCCTACGGGAAGATGGAGAACCTCGTAGAGGCTGCCCGGAACGTCGAGGAACGGCTCGACGCGGGCGAGATCGACGTGGCGACGCCGACGCCGACGGCCGACTGACGCCGGCGGCTCCGTCGGGCGGTCTCGGTCTCTCCCGGTCTCGTCGCATCAACCACCTTCGTGACGACGTTCGCTCGGCTGTGACCACGACCGGTAGCGTCGCAGGAGCGGGCGTTCGAACGCGGCCACGAGGAGGGCGACGAACGGCGCCGCGAAGTACCACGCCGGGTCCGAGCCGGTCACGACCTCGGCCACGTACAGGAGGAGCCCCAGCGTGGCGAACACCACAGTGTCGCCGTTACCACCAGTCCAGTGGTCCAGCCGGTCGACCCCGGCTCTGAACGAGTCGAGCGCTCGTCCCATGTTCTCACGGGATGTGCGGCGGCGCTGTTCAACTTTCCGGCGTGTCACGACTCCAGAGACGGTGCGAACTGGGTTCCAGCGGGCCCGACGCCGACGACTGGCCCACGCCGACGACTGACCCACGCCGACGGCGTCAGTCGAACCGGTCGGCGACGGACAGGAGGTAGGCGGCGACGATCCCGTCGAACAACAGCGCCAGTAGTTGGACGGAGAGGAGTGAGGCGACGGCGCTCAGCCCGACCACGACCAGCGTGACGACGAGCGCCCACCGCCGGAGCCGGAGGAGAGCGACGAGCGTGGCGATCTGTCCGAGCGCGAACGCGACACCGAGCGTGCCGCCGAGCAGGCCGACGGGGCCGAACCCGAACGAGCCCAGCCCGCCCAGCAGTTGGAGGACGCCGGCACCGATCCCCAGCAGTGCCAACACCGTGACACCCAGCGGGGTGGAGCGGTCAGTCGTGGGGACACTGTCGTCCATACTCCAATCCTGTTCGCGCAGCGATATACGTTCTGTGGCGAGCCTCGTGGCGTGAAATTGGCAGCGACGTGACAGGATACGGCCGTCACCACCGGAAACCTGGTGTGTCTGTGGTACGTGTCACCAGTACGCATGCAGAGAGACAGGGAACTGCTCGACCCCGAGCGCGCGACGACGCTGACGGCCGCCGCCCGCACCGGGCTCGGCGACAGGCTCCGCAGTCTGACGTACTTCACCCCGGGAGCGTTCGAACAGGTGTACCTCCGGTCTGACCTGGAGCCGGACGCCGACCTCAGCGGGTTCGTGGAGATGGCACGCCAGGGGTTCCAGACGACGGCGGCGTACGGTGACTCGGAGCTGGGGGCGTACGCCTACAGCGTCCGTGTGTTCGACCAGGGTAGTCTCGTCCGCGTGACGGGCGACGACGAGGGGGTGTTCGTCACCGCCGAGACGCTGACTCTCCGCCGCTCGGAGGAGACGGCGACCGCGCTCGAACGGACGCTGGCGGAGTGAGCGGCGGCGCGGGCGACCCTCGGAACCGCGGGCCGCGGGAGCTAAATCCCCCGGTCGGCTGAAGCCCCGTATGAGCGACGAGACGGCACTCCACCCGGAGCTGCGGGAGACGGCCGACCGGATCGCCGAGATGGAGATCCGCGGCGCGGCGACCATCGCCGGCGCCGCGGTAGAGGCGTTGGCCACACAGGCCCGCGAGTCGGCGGTCGACGACCCGACTGCGTTCCGGCGGCAACAACGTCGCGCCGGGCGACACCTGTACGACACCCGTCCGACGGCGGTGTCGCTCCCGAACGCGCTCCGGTACGTGTTGGATCGGATGGACGGCGACAGCGTCGCGGCGCTGCGGGAGTCGGTCGTCTCCGCGGCCGGCGAGTTCACCGAGCGACTCTCCCGGGCCCAGTCGGACCTGGGTGAGATCGGTGCCAACCGACTCCGCGACGGGGACACGGTGATGACGCACTGTCACTCCACCGACGCGCTGGCGTGTGTCGAAGCCGCCGTCGACCAGGGGAAGGAGCTGTCTGCGGTCGTCAAGGAGACTCGCCCGCGTCGGCAGGGCCACATCACCGCCGAACGACTCCGTGAGCTGGGCGTCGACGTGACGTTGATCGTCGACTCCGCCGCCAGACGCTACCTGGACGACGTCGACCACGTCCTCGTCGGCGCCGACTCCATCGCCGCCGACGGCTCGGTCATCAACAAGATCGGCACCTCCGGACTGGCGGTCAACGCCCGCGAACGAGGGGTCCCGATCGTGGTCGCGGCCCAGACGATCAAGCTCCACCCGGAGACGCTGACGGGCCAGACCGTCGAGATCGAGATGCGCGAGGAGTCGGAGGTGATCGACCGGGAGACCCGCGAGGAGATCGGCGAGCTCACCGTCGACAACCCCGCCTTCGACGTGACCCCGCCGCGGTACGTCGACGCCATCGTCACCGAGAGCGGCCAGTTCCCGCCCGAGACCATCGTCACACTGATGCGAGAGCTGTTCGGGGAGTCTGCCGCGCGGCCGTGGGAGGAGCG